>NZ_JBEBKL010000013.1:0-61159 GCF_040079335.1 Sphingorhabdus sp. | reverse complement strand
TGTCAGCGTTGCGCAAGGCCTAAAGCCCCCACCCCGCTGCGACTAGGCAGCATAGCTGCCAAGTCTCGCTGCCCCTCCCCTGAAGAGGAGGGGAGATTCACGGGCTTGATATCCGGGCCACAATAGGCTTTCACTCCTCTCCAAGGGGAAGGGGGTCGGATGCCGCTTGCATATACGGGTTATGACTGGGCAGTGATGGGGCTCTACGTCGCGCTGCTCGCGCTGGCGGCCTGGTGGTCTTCGCGGCGGAATCCGGACAGAGCGGAGGACTATTTCCTGGCCGGCCATCATGCGCCTGCCTGGCTGGTCGCGATTTCGGCGCTGTCGACGATGCAGTCTGCCGCCACCTTTTTGGGTGCACCCGATAACAGCTATCGCGGCGACTGGAGTTACCTGACCAGCAATTTTGCGGCGATCATCGCGGCGGTGTTTGTCGCGCGGTTGCTGATCCCGCGCTATTATGCGCTCGGCGTGACCACGGTGTACGAGCTGCTCGAGGTGCGGTTCGATCGGACCGCGCGGCGCGCGGCGGCGGGGATGTATCTGGTCGGGCGGATATTGGCGAGCGGGGCGCGGCTCTATCTCGCGGCGATTGCGGTTTCGATGATCATCTTCCTCGATGTCGAGCCGCAGCACATATTGATCGCCTCTGCGGTGCTGGTGGTGTTTGGCATTGTCTTCACCCTGTTCGGCGGGTTGAACGCGGTGATCTGGAGCGATCTGGTGCAGGTGGTGCTCTATGTCGGCGGCGCGCTGATTGTTTTCTGGCTGCTTTGGAACCGCATCCCCGCACCGGCGGCAGAGATCTGGGAGGGGCTGCGCCATGCGCCGGGGGGCGTGGACAAATTGCGGCTGTTCGACTGGTCGCTCGACTGGTCAAAGCCCTTTACGGTGTGGGCGATCCTGACCGGACTGGTGCTGCTCAATATCGGCAATGCCGGGCTCGATCAGGATACCAGCCAGCGTTTCCTTGCGTGCGAGGATGCCAAGGCGGGCAACCGCGCGCTTTACCTTTCTATGTGGATGACGATTCCGGTGGTGGCTTTGTTCATGGCCATCGGTTCGTTGCTCCACATCTTCTACGAACGGCCTGAGCTGATGGGCGCGAGCGCAAGCGCGATGCAGGGTTTTTCGGGGGAGAAGATCACCATTTTCATGTCGTTCATCCTCTCCGAAATCCCGCCGGGGGTGCGCGGCCTGATCACTGTCGGGGTGATTGCGGCGGCGGCGATCAATTCGGGGCTCATCTCGATGTCCGCGGTGCTGGTGAGCGATTTCTACCGGCCCTGGAGGGAACGCCACGGCGCCCAAGTAGCCGAGCATCATTATGTCAACGCCGGGCGCGGGGCGATGCTGCTACTCGCGATCGCCTTGTTCGCGATGTCGATCCTCTGCTTCTATTGGCAGCGTTATACCGACATGCCTTTGCTCGAATTCGTGCTCGGCGTGATGGCTTTTGCCTATTCGGGGCTACTGGGCGTCTATGCGACAGTGCTGTTCACGAAGCGGGGCTCAACCGCATCGGTGATTGCAGCATTGGCAGTCGGCTTCATCGCGATCCTGCTGCAACAGCATTATGTCGTCGATCATCTAGGTCTGCCCCCCGCGATGAAGGGCCTCGCCTTCCCCTGGCAGCTGTGTATCGGGGCGGGGGTCGCGTTCCTCACCTGCCTGTCGGGCAAAGCAAAAGGGCCAGGGTTGCCCCCGGCCCTTTCGTAATTCGCATTTCGCTTGGCTTAGGCGCCGGCGACGTCGGCAATGTCGACCTTCAGGCCGGGGCCCATGGTCGAGCTGACCGCGATCTTGCGGACATATTTGCCCTTCGATCCCGACGGCTTCGCCTTGATGATCGCATCGACCAGCGCGTCGAAATTCTTGCGCAGATCGGCGTCGGAGAAGCTCTTCTTGCCGATGCCGCTGTGGATGATGCCCTGCTTTTCAACGCGGAATTCAACCTGACCGGCCTTGGCGGCGGTCACGGCAGCAGCCACGTCCATCGTCACCGTGCCCAGCTTCGGGTTCGGCATCAGGCCCTTGGGGCCCAGCGTCTTACCGAGGCGGCCAACAATGCCCATCATGTCGGGCGTTGCGATCACGCGGTCATAATCGAGGTTGCCGGCCAGCATGTCTTCCATCAGGTCTTCGGCGCCGACCTTGTCGGCACCGGCTGCGGTTGCGGCTTCGGCTTTGTCGCCGCGTGCGAACACAGCGACCTTCATGTCCTTGCCGGTACCGGCGGGCAGCGAAACCATGCCACGGACCATCTGGTCGGCGTGACGCGGATCAACGCCAAGGTTCAGCGCGACTTCGATGGTTTCGTCAAACTTGGCGGTGGCCAGTTCCTTGATGGTCTTCAGCGCTTCGTCAACGCCGTACAGCTTTTCAGCGTCGAGCGCTGCCAGGGTCTTTGCCTTTTTGCTCAGTTTAGCCATGTGCTTAGCCCTCCACCACTTCGAGGCCCATGGCCGTAGCCGAGCCTGCAATGATCTTGACCGCAGCGTCCATGTCGTTCGCGTTCAGATCCTTCATCTTGATCGTCGCAACTTCTTCAAGCTGCTTGCGCGTGATCTTTCCTGCGCTGACCTTACCCGGCTCTTTCGAACCGCTCTTCAGGCCGAGCACTTTCTTGATCAGGAAGCTCGCCGGGGGCGACTTGGTGATGAAGGTAAAGCTCTTGTCCGAAAACACGGTGATCTTGGTCGGAATCGGCGTGCCTTTTTCAAGCTCGCTGGTCGCGGCGTTGAACGCCTTGCAGAATTCCATGATGTTCACACCACGCTGACCGAGCGCAGGGCCGATCGGCGGGGACGGGGTTGCGGCGCCCGCGGGCACCTGCAGGCTGATATAGCCGTCAATCTTCTTGGCCATAAGAGGCCTCCTTTCATTCTTTCCCCACCAAAGCCAAAGCGACGGCGGGTCAAATTAAGCGGTCAAACGGTTGTCCGAAGACTTCCTCCCGCGCGGGAATCGCGAATCCAGAGGAAATGCGAAGCGCCGCCCCTAGTTGAGAGCCTCGGCTAAATCAAGCCAATCTTGGGAACACGGACCGTTACGCCGGTCCGGTTTTTACGAATGAAAGCATCTGGGCGGAGCCGGTAATAAGTTTCAGCTTCGCTACTTTTCCATTTACGCGTTCGAATAGAAGCTGATCCTGGCTTTCGCCGAGTTCAAATAGATCGCCGTCCAACGGAGTCATGCTGCGCTCTGGCCCACCCTCGCGTTGATAGATCAGTTGGCCCTCCTTCAAGCTGATCCGCCGGACACCATATTGTCCGACATATTCAGACAGCTTTTCAGGCGTCATGTCCAAAGGTGTAAGCAGCCAGCTTTGCTCGGCTTCAGGGTCCAGAATGAAGCGCAATTGCCGGATTATCGGAAGCCCGGCATTGGGCGTCTGCCCGGTGAAGATAACATCGGGGTTGATCAGGCTCACAGGTCCGATTTTTACCTCACCTTGAATTTGCCCTCCCTTGACGTCGCGGCTTCCAGACACAGATGTTGCGCGGCCTACAGTCGAGACCGGACGTAGGAATTGCAGTTGATCCATGTAAGATTCGGGCAGAAGCAGCGCATGATTGTTTCCGGAATCGAGCTTGGCCATTACCGCGCCATCGGGCGTCGATCCGTCCTTCCAAGGTAATAGCAGTTCCAGCGCAGGCAGGCCATTACCTTTGGCTCCCAGATATGGAATGGGGGGGCGTTCGGGCTTTGCAAAACTCGTCTTGTTGATGACGCACACTCTTGACGCACCCAAATCAACATAGACCAGTTGGCCGATGAACAAATTGGGTCCAAATATCCCGGCTTCATCGGGAACGTTGTAGGGATAGCCGGCAATCTGACGGTTGCCGATTTTCAAACTGCCAATGCTGATTTCCGGCATGGCATATTCATGTGCGTCAAAACTGGCACCAGTAGCGCCATCAACGACTTTGTTAATGTGGTTCGGAACAGGTTTGAGTTGAAGCGCTTTAATGATATTCAAGTCAACTGCATTACCATTGGTACCTGTATCGAAAACGACAGGGAATGGCGCGTTTTCGGCGGAGCGGACGATTATCATTGCCCGGCCTTTGCTCTGATAGACATCGAAAACACCCTCGGGAGCAAGGGTCCCAGCGTTCGAATCCGCTTCGACAGACTTGGCGAACACTGAAGTTTGTGTGCCGGCAAAGCCAATCGCCGCGCTTGCGGAAATGAACGTTCTTCGTGACAACAACGACATGCTGATTTCCTTGCAATTGCAGAATAGTCCGATTCGTACTAAATTTGTGTGAGCGTTGCAAGGCTGCATGCGCAATGGCTATGAGGGGCAGATGATCACAGAGCTCGAAGGCGCAATTCTGACCGAAATCGGCTATCGCCAGAAAAGGACGGCTTTCAAAGTGCGTCAGGCTTTCAAAAACTCGCCATCATCCTATTGGCAGGGAAGTGCTGGATCGGTTTACCCCGCTATCAAGCGATTGATTGAGAAAAACCTCATTCTGGCAAGCGCATCGAACGACGCCAGAGGTACGCAGTCGCTTCAACTTACCGATGATGGTCATGCGGCTCTGACCGATTGGGCGATGGATATTCCGGCTTGCATTGCGATGGGTGCGGATCCGTTCAGGCTGCGCGCAGGTCTATGGCAGGCAATGGATGTTTCGGATCAAATGAAGCATGCCGAAAGGCTGGCGGTTTCGATTGAGCAGGCGATAAGCTGGCTGGAAAACTATCTGAACAATCAGGACCAATATGAGGCAGTTCAGGCCAAGCTTGCCATCGAGTTGCAGCAACTGCGTCTCAACTGGACGAAAAGACGCATCGAAGAACTACACGCGCTAAAACGAAACCAGATATCAGCCAACTAGGCCATGAACAGGGATACCGATGTTATCCGGTGCATCTGTCAGGCAGGCGGTTTGTAGCGCAGTAGGCCTTCCTGCACGACCGAGGCGATCAAGGTGCCGTCGCGGGTGTAAATATAGCCATGGTTGATGCCGCGGCTGTTGCCGGTCCAGCCGCTGTCCATCACAAAGACGAACCAGTCGTCGACGCGCACATCGTTGTGGAACCACATTGCATGATCAAGGCTGGTCGAAAACAGACCCGGCGTCGTCCAGTTGAGCCCGTGCGGCAGCATCGATGAAGACAGCAGCCCCATGTCCGAGGCATATGCGAGGAACGCCCGGTTCAACAAAGGATTGTCGCTGATCGACCCGCGCAGGCGGAACCACTGGTAATGCTGTGTCGCTTTCGCTTTGGCTGGCGGACGGAAGCTGCGCATCTCAAAGGGGCGCGGCCGCGCCATCTGGTGCAGCAACCGGTCATCCATATTCGGGCTGACGGCGATGAAGTCGGTAAAATCCCAGCATTCTTCGGGCGGCAGCAAATCGGGCATTGGCACCTGATGTGCAAGGCCGGGATCGGGTTGCTGGAACGAGGCGGTGAGGTTGAAGATCACCTTGCCCTCTTGCCGCACGACAACGCGGCGGTTGGAAAAGCTGCGGCCATCAAAGTCGCGATGCACGCGGAAATGCAGCGGAGCGGTTTCCTGCCCGCCGCGCAGGAAATAGGCGTGCAGAGAGTGGATCTGCTTGTCGGGTTCGACCGTGCGGGCGGCCGCCATCAATGATTGCGCAACCACCTGCCCACCAAAGATGCGCGCCCGGCTGGTGTTGGGCAGTGCCGGAAAGATGAACTCGTCTGGTGCTTCGTCGGGCACCAGATCGAACAGGCGGCTGATGCTTTGCACCATCTCTTCAGCCGGAACCGAATCGAAAAGCGCGCGCGCCTGTTCGATACGCGCCAAGACCTCTGGAGTGCGGCCAGCGCCGGTCATCTGCGCTGTGCCGCCAAGCCGTTTGAAGAAAATAGGCCGACAGCGGCCATTATTTCATCAATTCGACTTCTTCGAAATCGAGTTCGACCGGGGTTGCGCGACCGAAGATCGAGACCGAAACCTTGACGCGGTTCTTGTCGAAATCCAGTTCCTCGACCACGCCGTTGAAGCTGGCGAACGGGCCGCTCATCACCTTCACCTGATCGCCGATTTCGTAATCGACCGCGACGCGCTTCTTCGGCGCTGCTGCCAGTTCTTCCTTGGTGTTCAGGATGCGCGCGGCTTCGGCTTCGGTGATCGGCTGCGGCTTGTTGTTCGCGCCGAGGAAGCCCGTGACCTTGGGGGTGTTCTTGACGAGGTGATAGACATCGTCATTCATGTTGAGCTTTGCCAACACATAGCCGGGGAAGAATTTGCGTTCGGCCTTCACCTTTTTGCCACGGCGGACTTCGGTGACTTGCTCGGTCGGCACTTCGACCGATTCGACGAGTGCGGACAGGCCCTTGCGCTCGGCTTCGGAGAGGATCTGGTCGCGAACCTTGTTTTCGAAACCCGAATATGCGTGGATGATGTACCAGCGTGCCATGTGATCTGTCTTTCGGCCTGAACGTTCGTGGAATTATTTGGCGAGGCTCAACAGGCCTTGCACGACCATGTTGAAAAAGGCGTCAACGCCCAGGAAGAAAACGGCAAGGATGATCGTCATGATCAGCACCATGATCGCGGTCTGCGTGGTTTCCTGACGGGTCGGCCATACGACCTTGCCGATTTCGGCACGCACCTGACGAATGAATTCACCGGGGCTGGTTTTTGCCATGTTCCTGTTTCCTGTAATCGCGCCCACCGGATAGCCGCCATCGCTCCCGGTTTCTGGTCGGGAGCGATATAGGTTCCGATTTCGGAAAGACCAGCCCTTTAGCGGCGATTTCGCGGAGTCGCAAGCGGGTTTGCTTGTGTGGTAAGATACGGCACCGGCCCACGCCCCCACCCGGCCTCCCCAACAGAATCTGCTATGGGAGGCCGGGTGGGGGCGTGGGCCGGTGCCGCTATGTTTCAGCAACGCTGAAACCAAAACTAAGCGATCAAACGCCGCGGATGCATGCCGTCGACATAGCCCATGAAGGGCGGGTGGATCGAATAGCCGATCAGTTCGCGCGCGCGTTCGGGCAGGGTGGCGGCGATTTCTGGCGGAACCGCGAGGCTCATATTTTCGAGCGTGCGCGTCCAGCCAGGGCAATATTGCGGGGTGATGATCAGCCGCGGTTCGGTCGACCGGTTGGCCCCGCCGCGGTGCCATAGCGTCCCCTTGGCAATCATCAGCGATCCTGCGGGCATGACTGCCTTGATGGCATCGGGCCGCGCACCGGGATCTTCATCCTGGCTCTTTTCGCTGCGATCGGAAAAGGTCGAGAAGGTGTTGCCGCCCTCTATCTGTTGCTCCGGCCAGACATGGCTGCCGGGCAGGATTTCGGTTGCACCATTTTCTTCGGTTGTTGCGTCGATCGTCCAGAACGCGCTGAGGCCCAGCGATGCACGCGGGCGCGGCAGGCGGAAATGGCTGTCGTCAAAATGCCAGGGTTGCACCGTCTCGCCCGGATGGATGTTGATCGCCAGACAGGCAGAGAGCAGGCATTCGCGGCCCAAATCGGCTTCGGCGAAGGCGAGCACCAAGGGGTGGATAGCCAGTTCGGCAAAGAGCGGCGATTTCGCCAGCATCGCATAGACGCGGTTGGTCTTCAGCCCTTCGAAATCGTTGCGACCGGCGATATTCTGCTCAAGATGCGGTATCAGCGCGGCGCGCAATTCCGCAATCTTTTCGGCAGACAATATCGAAGGGAAAATCAGATAGCCGTCGCGGCCATATGCGGCCCGCAGCGCCGCAAAGCGTGCGGGATCGGCTATCGACTCTTGCCAATTCCCTCTCTCCATGGCTGCAGCCTAACGCGCACCAGTCGCATGGGGAAGGGGTAACTGACGAACCCGCGCCCAGGGCTGGCGGACAAGGAACAGCGCGACTATCGCCGCCAACCCCCATGCCGCAACCGGCAATCCCGCCCAGATATTGCGCACCAGTTCGCCATGTTCTTGCGCGTGTTCGGGATCATAGCCGAACTGCCCCAACAGCCAGTATGAAATCGCCAGTGCGGAGGCGTTGCCCAGTTTCTGCATCAGATTACCGGTTGCAAAGATGAACGCCGTCCGGTCGCGCCCGCAAATCTGCGCGTCGACCGGGGCATAGTCGGCGATCATCCCGAAGATGAAGATCAGCCCCATAAAGGCGCCACCGAGGATCATCGTATAGACGGCAGAGGGCAGCAATTGACCGGCAAGCGGCAATTGCATCCCGCCAATCAGCAGCAGGACGAGTGTCGTGCACATCAAGATCATGCCCTTGGGTTTGCCCAGCTTTCGGGCCGCGAGCGTCCACAGCGGCGTGGTGATCGCGCCGCCGACAAAGGTCAGGAACAGTAAAAGCGAGCCATGCTGGTCAAGCTTGAGATAGGCCTCGGCAAAGAAGATATAGGTCGATGCCATCGCCCCGAAAGCGAAGGCGTTGAGAAAATGGACCGCCATGATGAGGAGCAGCGACGGCGACTGCAGCGACAGTTTCAATTCGCGCCGCCAGCCGAAACCGGGTTCGACGATGACCGGCCGGGCAGGCACCTTTTGATTGGCAAACAGCGCCAGCGGCATAGCGAAAGCGACCAGACTGACATAGGCAATGATCCGGCCCTGCAGGCTGATGTCGGGGATCAGAAACTGGGCGAGCGCCGGCGCCGCAAAGGCCACAACGAGGACGAATTTGGCGGCATATTCGCGCGCGCCGAACAGCCGTGCACTCACCTCTGACCGGCCATTGGAGAGCGCCGATCCCCATGCGAGGTGGGCTACGTCAAACAGGCTGTAGCAGGAATAATAGAGCAGCAGCAGCGGCAGCAGCGCCCAGAAATCCAGCCGGTCGCCGATGGTGACGAGGAGCGCAAGCAGCAGGACGAGCGGCAAGGCTGCACCCGCCATCCAGCGCCGATGCGGCGCATCGCCCTTTGATTTCCGGTCGATCATTGTCCCAATCAGCGGATCGACAACGCCGTCCCACAAGGTGCTGATCGAAAACATCAGCCCGACCAGTGCCACAGCCACCACCCCGCCTTCGCTGATATAGGGCGGCAGATAGATGGAGAGCGGTAAGCCCATGATCGCGATCGGGCCGACACTGGCGGAATAATAAGCGGTGGTTCTGCGGGTTATGTCCGCGTTACCGTCTTCGGCAGATGTGCCGATGCCATCTTGCACGCCATTCTCCTCACACCGCGTTGTTTACAGCTGTGTGAATAGGCTCGGTCGCCTGTTCAAGCGAAAAATGGCGCGATCGGGAAAATGGCAGGAGTTGGGGGACTCGAACCCACGACCCTCGGTTTTGGAGACCGATGCTCTACCAACTGAGCTAAACTCCTGCGCTCCACGTTGCCGCGAAGAATGGTGCCCTTAGAGCGATTTCAAGTCAGATGCAATCATCTGATGGCCAGGAAATCGCGTCAGCTAGAACGCCGATAAGCGAACGGGGCAAGTCTGCTCTCGCAAACCCGCCCCGTCCTTATACGTCCTTGGCTGAACTAGAACTTAAAGCCGGCTTCGATACCCCAGATGCGCGGTTCGTTGACGAAACCGGTCAGGTTGTTGAAGTCGATTCCGCCGACAGCTGAAGTGTCCTTGGTGATATTGCGGACAAAGGCGGAGAAATCATAACTGTCGGTTTTATAACCCAACCGCACCCCGCCTTCGAGCATATGCTTGTCCTGAAACTCGACCGATTCATAGAGGAAGAAATTGATCTTCGACCGATAGGCCCAGTCGGTATAGGCATAGACTTCGCCATTGCCGACGGGGACGCCATAACGTGCAGTCCAGTTGGCGATCCAGCGCGGGCTTTGCGGCAGGCTGTTTCCGTTGATGTTGACGATGGCCGCCGAGAAGGGTGCTGCTGCCACCACTATCGGATCGAGTGGGGTGCACAACGACACATTGGGGAATGTATCTACGCGTACCGCGCCGCACGCCGCCGTGGTCAGACCGGCATCGCGGATCTTGGTATTGTTGTAGCTGAGTCCGGCGGTGAGCAGCAATTCGGGCGTTGGCTTGAATTCCAGATCGGCCTCGAACCCGAAACCGCGTACCATATCGGCGTTAATCAAGCGGTTGGCGTTGATGCCGCCGCCCACAGCGGTCAACTGTGCATCTTTCAGTTCATAGTAAAAGCCGTTCAGATTGAACCGTGCCTTGCCATCGAGAAGTGTCGATTTGATGCCGCTTTCATAAGAAGTGATCGTTT
Source organism: Sphingorhabdus sp. (assembly GCF_040079335.1). GTDB lineage: Bacteria > Pseudomonadota > Alphaproteobacteria > Sphingomonadales > Sphingomonadaceae > Sphingorhabdus_B. The sequence continues at coordinate 51,005 of NZ_JBEBKL010000013.1, read as the reverse complement.
CCGAATCGCCAACGGTCACGCCATCTTCCAGCGGCGTCGCAGTCGCGGGCGGGAAAAGGATGCGACCCTGAATGCTCGGCGCGCGATAGCCACGGGCGACACGCGCATAGAGGTTGATATCGTCGCTTGCCGCATAGGTTGCGCTCAAATCCCATGTCAGATTGTTGTCGCTGACCTGGCGGGTGACAGTTCCCAGCGGATTTTGCAGGAAGTTGGGGAATTGGGTATCCTTGCTGCGCACGGCAACAAAGCTGCGCTTGTCGTCATTATAGCGTAGCCCGCCGGTGACGCTGAACTGGTCGCTCAATTTGTAGGTCAGCGACCCGAAGACGCCATAGGCTTTGCTGTTCTGTTCCTGCGAAACGACGATATTTACCCCGCCGGTCGCATTGTTGGGATCGCCCAGCGTCGAATAATTGTGCGAGACGATTTCCAGGTCTTCGTCAAAATAGAAGAAGCCTGCCTGATAGCTGAGCGGACCGTCGCCGTTGCTGGCAATGCGCAGTTCCTGTGTGAACTGGTTAAGGCTCGGCAAACTGTCGCGGGTTTCTGCGGTGAAAGGGATTTCGCCCGGACCGTATAGATTGGGTGGAAGGAAGTTGGCGCCAAAGCCGCCATCGACATCCCCCACCGAGGTCGCGTCGCCGCGCCAAAGGCTGGTTACCGAGATCAGCGAAACCGGGCCAGCATCCCAGGTGATCCGCGCCGAAGCGTTTTGGGTGTCGACGCTTTGCTCGTTCTTGGCGTCAATCGAAACGCTGTAACGGTCAAAATTGCTGTTCAGCCCTGCCTGTCCGCGGGTGAAGATATTGCCGCGGAAAAGCCGGGCAGTGCCGTCGAGCGAACGGACCTGGCCGGTCAGCAAGATGTCGAGATTTTCAGTGGGTTTGACGAGAACCTGCAAGCGCGCGGCGAATTCGTCATAGCCTTCAAAGGCATTTTTGGCTGTTCCGCCGGGCAGCACATTGTCGACATAATCGTCCTGCGTCTGGTACATTGCCGACAAACGTACGCTGACTTGTTCGCCCAGCGGCCCACCGACGGCACCCTGCGCGTTGATCGCATTGAAACGGCCATAGGAAAGGCGGCCATAGCCACCAAATTCATCCTTCGGTTTCACGCTGTCAAATTTGACGATACCGGCAGGCGTATTCCGCCCAAAAAGCGTTCCCTGCGGTCCGCGCAACACCTCTACACGTTCCAGATCAAATATCGGGAAGCCTTTGAGGATCGGGTTTTCGAGTACGACATCGTCATAGACCAGGCTGACCGGTTGTGATGCGTTGAAGTCGAAGTCGGTGTTGCCAAGCCCGCGAATGTAAAAGCGCGGGAAGGTGCGGCCATAAGAGGATTCAACAAGCAAGCTGGGCACACGGCCAGAAATGCCGCGAATGTCGACGCCGCCCGCCTGGATGCTGGCAAGCTGGTCGCCGCTGACGGCGGTTACCGACAAAGGCACGTCCTGCAGATTTTCTTCGCGGCGCTGCGCTGTGACGACGATTTCGCCCAGGCCTTCATCGGCTGCGGCTTCGCTCTGTGCAAAGGCGGGTGCGGCATAACTGGTGGTGGCGATGGCAATGGCCATAAACGAAGTTGCAAAGGTGCGCATGGCGGTTGTGCTCCCTGATCGGTTGTTTGAGAGATGGAAATGACGGGGCTTTTGCCCCTTGCTGAACCTGCGTCGCGCTTAGAAAATAGCGTTGAAAAGTCAAGGAAAGCCGCCACTTTCGCGGCGCTTTCCCCCGATACTGTTGCAACGATGTTACAGTTGGCGGCGCAGGCCTAGAAGCTCATCTCGTCATAGACGCGTGCAATATCGCCCGCCCACTCGCCATGATATTTGTCGAGCAGCACCTCAGCGGGTGTCTTGCCGCTGGCGACAACTTCGCGCAGCGGATCGAGGAAGCCGCTTTCATTGTCGCCGCCGCTGTTCAGGCGGTTGCGTGCGGTCAGGCCTGCCGAGGCGATATCGACGATGCGTCCGGCAATGTCGCGTAGTTTGCCACCACCGCCGATGGGTGCATCGAGCCCCATCTTCGGGACCGAGGAGCGGAGCAATTCGCGTTCTTCCATCGACCAGTGCTTGACCTCATCCCAAGCGGCATCAAGCGCCGACTGGTCGTAGAGCAGGCCGACCCAGAAGGCCGGCAGCGCGCAGATCTTGCTCCACGGCCCGCCATCGGCGCCGCGCATTTCGAGGAAGCTTTTGAGGCGCACTTCGGGGAAGGCGGTCGACATATGGTCTTCCCAGTCGGACGCTGTCGGTTTTTCGCCGGGCAGCACCGAAAGCTCGCCTTTCAGGAAATCGCGGAAATTGAGGCCTGAGGCGTCGATATATTTGCCGTCGCGGTACACAAAGTACATAGGCACATCGAGCATATAGTCGGCATAGCGTTCATAACCGAAGCCGTCTTCGAAGACGAATGGCAGCATGCCGGTGCGCGCCGGGTCGGTATCTGACCAGATGTGGCTGCGATAGGAAAGGAAGCCATTGGGCTTACCCTCAAGGAAGGGCGAGTTAGCAAACAGCGCCGTCGCCAATGGTTGGAGCGCCAGCGAGGTGCGGAATTTGTGCGCCATGTCGGCTTCGCTCGAATAATCGAGATTGACCTGGATCGTGCAGGTGCGCAGCATCATGTCGAGCCCCATGCTGCCGACGCGCGGCATGTGGCGCAGCATGATTTCATAGCGGCCTTTGGGCATGACCGGCAGGTCGCTACGCTTCTTGTCGGGCCAGAGGCCAAGTCCCAGAAACGCTTTGCCGGTCTTTGCGCCGATGGCCTTCACCTGCTGCAGGTGGCGACCAGTTTCGGCGCAGGTCTGGTGCAGGTTTTCGAGCGGTGCGCCTGAGAGTTCGAGCTGACCCGCAGGTTCAAGGCTGACCGCGCCGTCAGAACCTTTGAGCGCGATGACATTGTCGCCCTCATAAACCAGTTCCCAGCCAAATTCGGTCATGGCCATCAACAGATCGCGGATGCCGCCGGGTTCGTCATAGGACGGCGCATGATGATCGCCGGTGCAATAGACGAATTTCTCGTGCTCGGTCCCGATCCGCCAACGGTCCTTCGGCTTTTCGCCCTTCGCCATTGCGGCAATCAGTTGCTCGCGATTTTCGATCACAGGATCGTTGCGTTTCGAAACTGTTTTTGTGCTCATGACGCGGCTTTAAGAGCGGCAACAACGCTTTGCCAGCATTTTTCGTTGCTACTGTGCGCTGGAATTAGCGACTAATTGATGATGGCTGCGAAGGTGATAGCAAAGCTTGCGCCGTTGGTCAGCGAAGCCCTGTTGATCGTTATCGTTCCCGCAGAATGGCTGGCGGTAACGGCATCCAGCTCGCTTCCGTCGCTTGTGTCATCATCTTCGGCTGTGGCGGCTGTTCCGCAGGTGCTGCCAGACAACATCGATCCCCCAACATAGCTCATATTGGCCGGAACCGAATCCGTTGCCGAGATCGCGGCCGCCGTCCCCGGACCCGCGTTGGAAACGGTGATGCAATAGCGAACCGTCGCCGCTGGTATCGCTTTCGCGTTGGCCAGGCTGATGGGGTCCGAAACGACAGAACTGGTCTTGGCGACGTTGACCGTCGCAGGCATCGCCGTGATGAAAAGATCGGATTGGTAGAATGTGCCCGAATCCGTGGTCAGGCTGTCGCAAATCTCCAGCCGCCATATGCCATTTGCCTCTTGCCCATTGAATGCCGACAAGACCTGAAAGGGTCGGAATGTTCGCTGATAGGGCGGAACCACAGTGGTCGCTGTCGCCGTATCATTGCTCGCCGTGTGGTTCGAAATCGGATTGGCGGCGGCATCATCGAACAGCACATTCACATTGTTGCGCGTGCCGCCGATATTGTTGATCAGCTGAACCTGCGTTCCTGCCGGGGATTGCAGATAGAATTGAAGGTCACCGCGATAGGTGTGCGACATGAGTATGCCGATATTGACGTCGGCAACGGTATAAATGTCGCTGACAGTAAAGTTTCTGACCAGCGGATTTGTGCACGGTGTTACCGTCTCGTTCACCGTGCCATCGGTCGAATTGGTATATTGCAGCTGGGCGAAGGCGGCCTGCGGGAACGCGCACAGCGCAGCCAACCATAGGCATATAGAATACCAAGGCCGATAGCAGAACATGGCTGAAGCATAGAATGCTTAAGTTAACGTCGCGCTAAGTTCCATTTACAAATATATCCAAAGACTTAGATTCTGACTGTGGGTTCCGGTTTCAGTCCACGATTGCATGGAGCACCATCGCAAAGCTGGCACCCACTGCCAGTGTCGCAGTGGTCGCGGTCACCGTAGTTCCGCTGATGCTCATCCCGATGGGGTCGCTTTCATCCGGCCCGCTATTGTCATCATCCTCGGCTGTCAAAAGGCCCGCGCAATTGGCACCTGAAGCCAAGCTGCCCGGAACAAAGCTAACATCCGCGGGCAGATTGTCCGTTGCTGACACGTTGCTGGCGGTTACCGGCCCAGTATTCACTACAAAAATGCAATATCGGATTACTGCGCCGGGGATCGCCTTGGGATTGCTGGTGCTGACGCCGTCGCTCAGCACGCTGCTCACCTTTGTAACCGTCAATTCGCCGGGCTGACAGGTGTATAGGGTGACATTGTCGATTTCAAAGTCGTCCGAAGTGCTGCCGCCGGGGGAATGGGTGAAGGTGAGAGCGCCCGTAGCGCTGACGGTTGTCGGCAGGTTGATCCGCCAGCCGGTATTAGTGAATTCTGTGATCGTGCTCAGATTCCCCGATGCCCCGTTCAGATAGGTCACCGTGGCAGAAGTGCCGCCGCCGGCCGGAGTGGTTATCCGCGCATAGTCAGTGCCAGCAACCGACACCGTCAATTGCGCACTTGTCGAGCTGGCTGCGGGCGCGCCATTGCGCCACCACTGGCTCAGTTGGATCACCGCGCTGCCGCCTGCGCCGGGTCCGAATTTGAGTCCCGACAGCCCTGACTGGGTCAGTGTTCCTGAAGTCGTGTCGTTGCTCACCGCCGCCACGCCCGTACCAGTCCAAACCGCTGTTGCTGTCCAGTTGGGCCAGCTCGGGCCGGTTCCGGATGCGAAAGTTCCGTTCGAAATGATCTGCTGCGTCGTGCCGACAGGACAAGACGGAGCAGCCATTGCGGTCGCTACGGTAAATGCAACCGATGCATAATCATCTTCGGCCGTCGCCCCGTTATTGGGCGTCGAATCCGGATCGGCAAGCGAGCTGGCGGAAACCTGCGCGATATTGGTGACAGTGCCCGAAGTGGCCGTCACAGTACCGGTTATGTCGATCGACGCAGTGCCCCCGGGTGCAAGGCTGCCGACGGACCAGACGCCGGTTCCGCTATTGTAGGTCCCGGTGCCGCTGGCGCTCACAAAGCTGAAACCTGCGGGCAGCGTGTCCTGTACGGTGATTCCCGTTGCCGTCGCGGTGGACGCCGGGCTGGCGGCGCTCGTGGTCGTCAGCGTGTAGGTGATTGTTCCCCCATTGGTCGGGCTGCTGTTGCTGACTATTTTAGACAGCGAAAGATCGGCGCGTTGCGGATAGATGATGACCTGATAGTCCTCGACTTCGCCCACCGTCGCCCGGCCGGTCGGGCCGACGCTCGAGGTTGGTGACCATCTGAAGCGAGCGAAGCGCGTATTCTGCGTTGTTCCAGAAGGCGGGGTTACCGAGAGCCGGATCACGCCATTGACCAGACCATCAGCATCGCCGGCACCACCATCGGTCACATTCGTTGCGATCTGGTCGCCTGCGGTCGCAAAACTTCCATCGCCAGCCCAATCGATCCAGCCCTGCAGACGCCCGCCACTGCCGGTTACGGCTACATCAATGGTTGAGGCTAATCCACGCACCAGCGTGCCGAATGTTGCACCGTCGTCATTGGCATCGGACGATGCCGTCGCGTTGGCGATCGGGCTGGGCGTGATCGGGGTGCCCAATACATTTGTAACGCCGGCATTTTCTACCGTGACGCCAGCACCCAGATAATAGCCGCCGACGATATGGCTGGCGGCAGCGGTCGGATCAAAACTCGCGGGGGCATCACCAAAATCTTCGTCAAGCGAGGCCGTGATAGTCCAGCCATCGGCGTTGGTTGCGGTACCGCTGCCCGCCATTAGCAGGTCGAGTTGAAACGTTACCGAGGTTACGGTTCCGGTCATCCGGACACTGCCGCACCCTGCTCTGTTTGTGGTCGTACACGAAGGCTGGCCGTTAACGGTGGACACCCGGATTTCATCACCGCTGACAATGAAATTGCTGTTACCGTTTGTGACCGAAAGCGTCGGCTTGGCTGGAGCAGTCCAGGCTGTCATGACAAGCGCGGTGTTGAACAATGTTGTCCCGGCACGATTGGCGCCGAGGCCCGAAATATGGATGACGGGATCGCGAACGGGGGTGCTGAACGTCAATGTCATTGTGCCGCGATTGGCGCAGCGTGAGGTCGCAGTTGAACAGCCCGTTGGCCGCACATCGATGTCGACCGCATCGGTAGTCTCTGCAATAGCGGGCGACAGCATGGTTGTGGTAATGCCGCCCGTAGCATTTAACGGGTTGGATGGATCAAACACTGATGCATTGGAACCCGCAACGGCAACAACCATCGTTGTCGTGCCTGGAAAGGTTTTGGTGACAGGATTGGTCCCGCTGCTGCTCGAGGGCGTCTGGTTGGCGCTCGCAATTGTGGCCAAGATGCACATAGCCAACACGACGGACAGCCACGCCCAAAAACGGGAGGCTGTCATGCCGTCGAAGCTGACTTTGGCGCAAGAAAGGCGTTTCGTACGATTCACAGCGTCTTTGATGCCCTGAATTGCTTTATTAATGATAAACAATGCCGCGATTCTGCGGCTTTCGAGATGTAAAATCTCGCCCATTCGGACCAGATTGCCGCTGTGCGTTAACCTTTATTGGTGGGGATCAAGGCCATCCACACTGCAATCGCGGCAATTGCGGCGGTATCGGCGCGCAGGATATTCGGCCCAAGCGACACCGGCATCGCCTGCGGATGCGCGCGGATGGCGGCATTCTCCCCATCGCTGAAGCCGCCTTCGGGGCCGATCAAAATGGCGGATTTCGCGTGTTCGCCGGATTTTAACACGTCCGCCAGCGGACTGCCGCCGCGTTCATCACAAAACAGCAAGGTCCGGTCCGATGGCCAATCGCGCAAAAGCGCATCCAATTTGGACAGCTCTGCAATTTCGGGCAGCGCGGTGCGTTCGCATTGCTCTGCCGCCTCGATCATCTGGCAGCGCAACCGGTCTTCCTTCAGCTTGTCGGCGACGCAGCGCTGGGTGAGCACAGGGACAAAACGCGCAATGCCAAGCTCGCAACTTTTCTCGGCGATCCAGTCGAGCCGGTCCTTCTTGATAAGTGCTTGGCAGAGCCACAGATCTGGTGCCGCCTCGCGTTCACGCAATTTGCCTTCTATGTTAAGCATGAGATCGCGTTTGCCCGTGGCGGTCACGGTCGCGAGATATTCGCCCGTCCGGTCGTCGAACAGCTTGACCGGCGCGCCCTCTTTCAGCCGCATGACGTGCAACAGATAATGCGCTTGCCCGCCCGCGATGCGGATTTCGCTGCCTTCAGAAAGCGGCTCATCAACGAAGAGGCGTGGGGTCGAATGCGGCGGCCAGGCAGGGGTTTGAACCATCGCCCCAGCATAGCCTTCGACAAGCGGCGGGCAAGGCGTTATGTCGGTCCCGATGTCCGCAACCGCCCCTCCCGACACAGAAATTCAAGGCCTTGTCCGCCTGCTGCCAGCCAACTTGCGGCCCTTCGCCTTGCTCGCCCGCTTTGACAGGCCAATCGGCTGGTGGCTGCTCTTCTGGCCGTGCGTCTATGGGTTGGCGCTAGCGGGTGGCGCGTTCAGCCATTGGCAGTTGGTGCTCTGGATGCTGCTCGGCGCGATTGCGATGCGTGGGGCTGGCTGCGTTTATAACGACATTGTCGACCGCGATCTCGATGCCAAAGTCGCGCGCACCGCCAGCCGACCGCTGGCCAGCGGCGCCGTTAGTCTGAAAGCGGCATGGGCATGGCTATTGCTGCTGTGCGCCATCGGCCTGCTCGTGCTCGTGCAGCTTCGGATCGAGGCAATTTTCGTCGCGCTGTGCAGCCTTGCGCTTGTTGCCGCCTATCCCTTTATGAAACGTATCATCTGGTGGCCGCAGCTCTGGCTGGGGCTGGTGTTCAGTTGGGGTGTGCCGGTCAGCTGGGTGGCGGTGACGGGACGCGCCGATGCCGCAATGCTTTGGCTCTATGGCGGGACGATCTTCTGGGTCGTGGGTTACGACACCATCTACGCAATGCAGGATCGGGAGGATGACGCGCTGGTCGGCATCCGTTCGACCGCGTTGCGCATGGGTGAACATATCCGCAGCGGCGTGGCGCTCTGCTATCTGCTCGCGCTCACGGGTTGGGGCATGGCAATTTGGAGCGCGCGGCCGCAAGGGCAGGCGCTGGTCGCACTCGCCCCCGCCGCTTTCCACTTGGCATATCAAATTGCTTCGCTCAAAAAGGATGGGAGCAATGCGCTCGGCCATTTCCGGTCGAACAAGCTTGCGGGGCTTTTGGTAGCCCTCGCCTGCCTTGTTGTTGGCGCTTCAGGCTAAAACAGAGGGAGAGTTTATGGGCAACCGGCGGCTGGGGAAGAGTGCGATTGTCGTTTCCGACATCTGCATGGGAACGATGACCTTCGGGTCGCAAGCGGATGAGGCGGTCGCGCACCGCGTGCTCGATATGAGCCTCGATGCCGGGATCAACTTTTTCGACACCGCCGAAGGCTATCCGGTGCCGCCCGATGTCAAATGGGTTGGCCGCACCGAAGAAATTGTCGGCCGCTGGCTGAAGGGCAAGAATCGGGATGCGATCATCCTTGCCACCAAGGTTTCTGGCCCCAGCCATGTCTGGTTCAAATCGCCCAAGCGCGGCGGGATGACCTCGCTCGACCGGCGCAATATCACCGTCGCCGTCGAAGACAGTCTGCGCCGCTTGCAGACCGACTATATTGATCTTTACCAGACGCATTGGCCCGACCATGGCACGGCTTATGAAGAAACGATGGAGGTGCTCGACGAGCTGGTCCGTGCGGGCAAGGTGCGCATCCTTGGCTGTTCAAATGAGACCAGCTGGGGGCTGATGAAATCCATCCAGGCGTCCGAGCGGCTGGGCGTGGCGCGTTACCAGACGATCCAGAATAATTTCTCGATCAACAACCGCCGGTTCGAGGATGAACTGGCGCAGGTCTGCCGTGAGGAAGGCGTCAGCCTGATCCCCTACTCGCCGCTGGCTGGCGGGGTATTGTCGGGCAAATATCAGGATGGCGCCCGCCCCGAAGGTGCGCGCTTCACCCGCTATATGGATATGGCAGATGCCCGTCAGGCGGCGATGGCCATGCGCTTTGCCGGGCCACGCGCCCTCGAATCGACGGCAAAGATTTTGGAAATCGCCAAGGAAGCCGGGATGTCGCCGGTGACGCTGGCAACCGCCTGGTCGAAACAGCATGATTTCGTCGCCTCGACCATTGTTGGCGTCAGCACGGTTGAACAATGCGCCGAAATCTTCGCGGCCAATGATCTGGTGCTGCCAGCGGATGTGATGAAGGCGATCCACAAGGTGACCAAGGAAATCCTCTATCCGATGGGGTAGGGGTTAGAGGCCAAGCACTTTCCGCAATTCCGCGTTGATGCGGCTCTGCCAGCCGGGGCCGGTCGCGCGGAATTTTTCCAGCACCGCGCTGTCGAGGCGCAGCGTTACCTGCTGTTTGGGGTCGGCAGATTTTGGCCGCCCCGGTTTGGTAAGCGTGCCGTCGGCAGGACGGATAAGTTTGTTACCCTTATAGACGGCCGCACGACGGAACATATCATCAGTCCACTCAATATCGTCATCGTCCGGATCAATCCAGGGTTCTGAGGCGGGCTTTGTGTTCGGGTTCATGGGCTTGCCTTAATGTAATAATCCGTCGATTTCCGTCGCGAGGAGTCCAAACCAGACTGACGCGCTGGCCGTTTAGATAGCCCCAAACGCGATAACGGCGTTCGCCATAATCTCTCCTGTCATCCTCGATCTCGACATAGTCGCCCTCGAAAACGAGAGCTGATTCAGCAATGTCGAGGCCGCGTTCTTCCAAGATTTTGAGACGTTTGGCTTCATCATACTCGATCTTCATCGAGGGGCTTTCGTACCGCTCGGCAACAAACCCCTGCATCAAGCGGGCATGTTGCTGCCGATTGAATACCACCCAAGGATTTATGTAACTACAAAAACTGGAAAGTCAACCCTATTCGGCCGCGAGCAACTGCTCGGCACCGCCCAAATCGACGCTGACGAGGCGCGAGACGCCCTGTTCAACCATCGTCACGCCAAACAGACGGTGCATGCGGCTCATGGTCACAGCATTGTGGGTGACGATCAGGTAACGGGTGTCGGTTTCGCGCGTCATCGTGTCGAGCAGGTCGCAGAAACGTTCGATATTGGCGTCGTCCAATGGCGCGTCGACTTCGTCGAGGACGCAGATCGGTGCGGGGTTGGTGAGGAACAATGCGAAGATCAAGGCAACCGCGGTCAGCGCCTGTTCGCCACCTGAAAGCAGGGTCAGCGACTGCAATTTCTTGCCCGGTGGTTGGGCAAAGATTTCAAGTCCGGCCTCGAGTGGATCGTCGCTGTCGATCAACGCTAGGTGTGCCTGCCCGCCGTTGAACAGAGTGCTGAACAGCCGCTGGAAATGCTGGTCGACGGTTTCGAACGCGGCGAGCAGACGGGTGCGGCCTTCGCGGTTGAGGCTGCCGATCGAGCCGCGCAGCCGGTTGATCGCGAGCGACAATTCCTCGCTCTCGCTCTGCCCTTTTTCGATTTCGGTTTCGAGTTCGGCGAGTTCATCGGCCGCGATCAGATTGACCGGGCCGATCCGCTCGCGATCAAATTGCAGCTTTTCGAGGCGGCTCGATTCCGCCGAAGCGTCGCCCAGTTCGCCTTCCTCAAAGCCATGCTTTTCGGGAAGCAGGGGCGGCGGGCATTCGAAGCGTTCACCCGAAATCCCGGCCATTTCGCGGCGACGGGCGTCCTGATTCTCGGCGCGCGCCTCGGCCCCGGCGCGTTGCTCGCGCGCGGAGGAAACTGCCTCTGCAGAAGCGGCCAACTGGGTTTCGAGCGCCTTGAGTGCCGCTTCGCTCGTCTGCTCTGCGGCCTGAAGCGCGGCGAGTTTTTCGCCAATAGCCGCCTTGTCTGCCTCTAACGTGGTCAATTCGTGCGTGATGATGTCCGGCTTGCCTGCGATAGCTTCAAGCTCTCCGGCAATTTCGGCACTCCGCTTGTTCATTTCGGCGATGCGCCGCTCGGCTTCGCCTGCGCGCTCCTGCCAGCCGCGAATTTCGGCCTGCGCCACCGCGCGCCGTTCGCGCTGTTGGGCAATTTTCTGGTCGAGGCCTGATAGGTCGGCCTGTGCGCGCACGAATAGCTGGCGCAGGGATTCGCCTTCGTTGGTCAGTGCCAACACCAGTCTGCGTTGCTGCTCGCCATCGGGCAGTTCGGCGCGGGCTATTTCAGCTGACTCAAATTCGAGTCGCGCTTGTGCCGCTTCTTGCTCGGCCAGTTCGCCACGCTCTGCTAGCGCCATTGCCGCCTGTTGTGCGCGCGTCAGTGCATCCTCCGCCCGGTCGGCATCGCGCAGTGCCTGCCGTAATGCGCCCTCGGTCGCCGCCTGTTCCGAAGCCACGCGTCGCGCCTCATCCTGCGCCGCTATGATGCGCTCGCCCAGCGCATTGAGCGCCGCACCCTGCTCGCTGGCTTTTGCCTCCGCCGCCGGAATCGCTTCGAGCAGCGCCTCCAGCCGGTTGGCCCGTTCGAGTTGTTCGGCCGCTGCCGCACCATCGTCGTCCGCGGCGAAGCCATCCCAGCGGCGCAGCTTGCCGTCGTGCGTGACCAGCCGTTCGCCAATTTCGAGCATCGCGCCATCGTCAGCCTCGACCACCCGCACCATCGCCAGACGCAGCGCCAATTCGCTCGGCGCCTCGACGACATCGGACAGGCGCTCACCCGATAGTTTGGGTGCCGCCGTCGTAAAGCCCTGCCAGCGCCGTCCGATGACCCCGCCGACTGCGGCATTCAAATCGTCGCCGAGCGCGGCCGCGAGCGCACGTTCATAGCCGGGCTTGACCTTGATCCGGTCGAGCGCGCGGTTGTCGCTGCTCTTGGAGGTTGCGCGTTCAAGGGCGTTTTTCTCGCTGACCAAAGCGGCGAGATCGGCCTTGGCACTGGCAAGCGCGCTTTGCGCGCTATCGCGTTCTGCGACCATAGTTGCGCGTGCACTTTCAGCGGCATCAATCGCCGTCGCCTGTTGTTCAAGCTCCACCTGCAGGCGCGCCGCTTCGTCGCGTGCCGCATCGCGGGCAGTTGCCAGTTCTGCCTCGTCGCCCAGCGCTGCCCGCTCGGCCTCAAGCCTTGCCTTGTCGCGTTCGGCACGCTCGACGCGGGCACGGGCATTGTTCAGCGCGGCTTCGGCCACGCGCAGTTCGGCCTCGGCGCGCGCCTGCTCGGCGACCGCCTTGGCGAGTTTGACTTCACCTTCGCGCGTTGCGCGTTCGGCATCGTCGAGCGTGCGGGTAAGGCGCGGGCGCTCCTCCTCGCTCGCCTTAATCGTTTCGCCGAGCGTCGCTGCTTCGGCCTGCAGCCGCGCCAGCGCTTCTGCCGCATCATGGGTCAGCTTGCCTTCGCGCGCACCATCTTCTTCGATCCGCCGCGCTTGTGCCGCCAGATCAGCCTGCCGCTGGATCAGCCGGTCGCGCTCGCCGGTCAGTTGCACCAACCGGTTTGACAAATCGCTTGCCGCATCGCGCGCCGCCATCGCCGCCGCCCGGTCTTCGGCCAGCTTGCGCACTGCCTCCTGCTGCTGTTCGGCAAAGGCGCGCTGGCGGACCGAGGCTTCTTCGACTGCTTTGCCTGCGGCGTCTGCCTCGACACGTGCTGCTTCTGCCGCTGCCTTGGCTTCCTGCCAGCGCACGAAAATCAACCGCGCTTCGGCCTGGGCAATTTCGCCCGAAAGCTTGCGATAGCGTTCGGCCTGCCGCGCCTGTTTTTTCAGGCTCTGCGCGCGCGCATCCATATCACCCAAAATCGTCGACAGACGGTTGAGGTTGGTTTCCGCCGCGCGCAATTTCTGCTCGGCATCCTTGCGGCGGACGTGCAGGCCGGAAATACCGGCTGCTTCTTCGAGCATCATCCGCCGTTCCTGCGGCTTGGCCGAGATGATCGACCCGATACGCCCCTGGCTGACCAAGGCGGGGCTGTGCGCACCCGTGGCCGCATCGGCAAAGATCAGCGCAATATCCTTGGCGCGGACGTCGCGACCATTGGCGCGATAGGCGCTGCCCGCACCCCGTTCGATCCGGCGGACAACCTCCAGTTCGAAATCATCGTCGTTCGCGATGACCCCGGGGATATTCTCGTCGGGCCCATGTTCGGCGAGCAGCGTGACCTCGGCAAAATCGCGCGACGGGCGTTGCGCAGTACCGGCGAAGATCACATCCTCCATCCCGCCACCGCGCATCGATTTGGGCGAATTTTCACCCATCACCCAGCGCAACGCTTCGAGCAGATTGGATTTTCCGCAGCCATTGGGGCCGACAACGCCGGTCAACCCGGCCTCGATATGCAGCTCGGTTGGCTCGACGAAGCTTTTGAAGCCTGTGAGTTTGAGCCGCTTGATCCGCATATCGCCCCCGCTACGCTGCTCCTATCGGGTCAGCGCGCGCCCGCTTCCTGCAGCTTGCCCTTGACCTGCGGCCATGCCGTCACGTCGAGGCGGGCGCCGTTGAGATAGAAGGTCGGTGTGCCCTGAATGGTATATTTCTTGCCATATTCGGCGGTCAGGTCAGCCAGCTTCTGCATTTCGGCGGTGTCCGAAAGGCAGGCCTTGCTCTGGTCGCGCGAAACGCCGCGCTGGGCGAAGAATTCGACGATACCCACCGCATCGGCCAGCGCGAAGAAGCGTTCGCCGCCTTTCAGCGTGGTGATCTTGGCCTCCAGCGCCTTGTCGTCGCCGATCTTGTTGGCGTTTTCGAACAGGGTTTCCTGGAAAGTCATGAATTGTTCGGTCAGCGGCAGCATTGCCTCATTGGCGCCACAGCGCGAGATGCGGGCTGCCATCAGGTCGAATTCATCGCGGACGAAGTTGCGGAATTCGTAGGAAATCTTGCCATTGTTGATGAAATTGTCGTGCAGGTCGGCGCCCGAATCCTTCGCGAACTGCGCGCAAACATGGCAGGTGAGCGAAGCATATTCGACCAGATTTATCTTCGCATCGGGGTTGCCGATCAGATAGCCGCCCTCGGCGGTCTTGCTGACCACGTCTATCCATTGCTTGCCAGCGGGCGGAGCCACAGCAGCGACGGGTTCGCCCTTGGGCGCTTCACTGGTTCCGCTGCCGCCGCAAGAGGCGAGAGCCAGTGCTGCGATCGAGGCGGTGAGAATTTTCAAACTGCGCATGTCATTGGTCCTTTGCGGGTCTGTAGCTTATTTCGAGAGAAGTGGTTTAAGCGTTGCGAAATCATGGCCTTCTACGATCTTGCCATTGATCAGCAACGTCGGTGTCGAATTGATTTTCAGCACATCCGTGGCTTCGTCGGTCATCTTTATGACGGTATTGAACGCCGCCTTGTCCGCAAGGCAGGTCCTGGCCTGCGCCGCCGTCACACCGCGCTGCGCCATGATCTTGTCCAGCCCAAGTTCGGTGTAGGCGCCCTGCATAAAGCCGACGAGATTCTGCGCCTCCAGCAGGTCAATCGTTGCCTTGCTGAGTTTGCTGCCATTGGCCCATTGCGCTTGGGTCGCCATCAGCTGCCGGTGGTTGCCAAAGAAACGGCCCTTGCCGCCGCAACGCGCGAGCATCGCTGCGGTAAGGTCCATCGGATCGCGCACCAGATTGCGCATCTCGAGGCTGACCTTGCCGGTTGCAACAAACTGGTTCTTGATCTGCGGCACATCGTCGATCTCGAAATGCGCGCAATGGCCGCAGGTGTAGCTTGCATATTCGACCAACTTGGTCGCCGCCGCCGGGTTGCCGATGATGTGGCTGCCCTTGGGCGTCAGGCTAAAGGTCTGCAGCCAGTTGCTCTTGGCAGGAGCCGCAACCAGCGCGCCACCGCCAAGTGCCGCAGCGACAGCCAAAAGGGTCAGCGATTTTTTGAATATAGTCGGGAATCGGGTGGCCATATTTGCCTCTGAAATGGACCGCTGCATCTGCAATCACTCGTCGCTTTTGGCAAGGCTTTTCGCCAGATTTTCGAGCACCGCCTGCAATTCCGAGTCAGCAATTTCGCGCAGGGAATCGCCCAGTTCGATCGAAGGCGCGCGCAGCACCGGTGCGGCGGTAACTTTTGGCCGTGGTTCGGCGCGTTGCACCCGCCCTTGCCGCATCTTGACCTTGGCGACCGCTTCATAGCCGAAGAAGCGGTTCACCCGCTCGACAATTTCGGGAAGCACATGCTGGATCATCACCGCATGCGCGCCTTCGACCACTAGCTCCAACGTGCCACCTGCCTTCTGACCAGCGGGGAAGCGGATCATTTCAGGCGCTGAAACATCGGCATAGCGCGGGCCGACAATCTCGTCCCAGCGGCTGACGATCGAGCTTTGCACAAAGCCGAATCTGCGGAAGGCGGCGCGGCCAATATCGGGAACAAGGTCGGAAACCGCACGCGCTTCACCGCCCCGCCGCCGTTCAAAAACGGGCTTGGTGGCGGCCTTTGCCTTTTTGGGCGCGGGTGATGGCTTGCCTTCCTCCATCACCCAGCTATCGCATTTTCAATGGCCGCCGTCCAACAACGCACACAATATTCTGGGGATATCGCCAACGCCTTGCTTGCCTATTATGACCGGCATGCGCGCGACCTGCCCTGGCGTGCGCCGCCGGGAATGCCGCCACCCGATCCGTACCGCGTCTGGCTGTCCGAAATCATGCTGCAGCAGACCACGGTCGCTGCCGTCATTGCCTATTTCGAAAAGTTCATAGCGAGGTGGCCGGATTTCGCCGCATTGGCGTCTGCCCAAGATGCCGACGTCATGGCGGCCTGGGCTGGGCTCGGCTATTACAGCCGCGCGCGCAACCTGATCAAATGCGCGCGTGCGGTTGTTGCTGAATATGGCGGAAAACTGCCGCAAACATCGGCTGCGCTCGCCAAACTGCCGGGCATCGGACCCTATACCGCCGCTGCCATAGCCGCCATTGCTTTTGGCGAGCGCGTCGCGGTGGTGGATGCCAATGTCGAGCGGGTGACGGCACGACTGTTCGCCATTGAAACCCCGCTGCCCGCCGCCAAGCCTGAAATAAGGGTGGCGGTGGATGCAATCACGCCCGCCGACCGGCCCGGCGACTTTGCGCAGGCGATGATGGATCTGGGGTCGAGCCTTTGTTCGGTCCGCAACCCGCAATGCCTGATCTGCCCGTTGCGGTCGAACTGCGCCGCGCAGAAAGCGGGGTTGGCCGAAACGCTCCCCCGCAAAGCTGCCAAAAAGGCGAAACCTGACCGGATTGGAACTAGCTATTGGATCGAGCGTGACGCCCATGTGTGGCTCGTCCGCCGCCCCGATCGCGGTATGCTCGGCGGCATGCGCAGCCTGCCCGATGATGGCTGGAATGCGCGTGCCGATGGCGACTCGCAGCCACCCTTTGCCACCGACTGGAGTCCGGTTGCAGGCGAAGTCGTCCATGTCTTCACCCATTTCCGCCTCACGCTGCGGCTTGCCGCTACGGCAGCGCCGGTCGACGAAAGCCGCTTGCCGCCGGGCGAATGGTGGCCGCTGAAATCATTGGACAGCGCCGGTTTGCCGACCTTATTCAGCAAGGCAGCCAAGCTTGCCATCAGAGCAAGACAGAAAATCTAGAGGAGTGAGCATGTCCGCAACCGAGACTGCAATGATGAATCCCAGCCGCCGTGGTTTCCTGTCGATGGCCGGATTGGGCGCAATGGCAACAATGCTGCCGACTCCCGCATGGAGCTTCCTCGCACAGCAATATCCGACGCTGCGGTCGCAGGTTGAAGGCTATGTCGCTGGCAAGAAAGCGGCGGGTGTGGTCGCGGCGATCGGGCGAGGTTTAGCCGCGCCTGAAATCATTGCTGCGGGCACATTGGCAATTGGTAATTCCACGCCTGTCGATATCGACACCTTGTTCCGCGTCTATTCGATGACCAAGCCGGTCACTGGCATGGCGGCGATGATTTTGGTCGGTGATGGCAAGATCAAACTTGACCAGCCGATTGCCGACTTCCTGCCCGAATTCGCACAGATGCGGGTACTCACCAGCCCCGAAACCAGCCTGGAATCGGTGCCTGCCAAAACGCAGATCACGCTGCGCCACCTGCTGACGCATACCGCAGGGTTTGGTTATTCGATCATCACCAAGGGGCCGTTGCTCAAGGCCTATATGGATAATGGCATCACCCCGGGCGCGATCAGCCGGATGCCGATCCCCGGCTTCGAACCCGGCGCGCCGACCCCCGACCTGAAGACCTTTGCCGAACGGGTAGCCACACTGCCCTTGATTGCCGAACCCGGCACCAAATGGAGTTATTCGATTTCGCTCGACCTGCTTGGCCGGGTGATCGAGGTGGCGAGCGGGATGGAGTTTGAAGCGTTCTTGAAAGCACGCCTCTTTGATCCGCTAAAGATGGGCAGCAGCTATTTTCAGGTGCCCCAATCCGAGGTGAAGCGTTTTGCCACCAACTATGCGGTGTTCGGCGGCGCGCTGATCCCGATCGATCCGGCGGCAACCAGCGTCTATCTCGATAAGCCGGCTTTTGCCTTTGGCGGGGCAGGGCTGGTCTGCTCGACGCGCGATTATGACCGTTTCCTCGCGATGTTGCTGAACGGCGGTGAGCTCGACGGCGCACGGGTGATGGCACCTGAAATGGCAGCACTTGGCATGTCAGACCTGCTTCCGGCCGGGGTCAATACCGATGGCACCTATGCGCATGGCGCTGGCTTTGGTGCAGGCGGACGTGTTGGTCGCGGTGCCACCGAAGGCATATTCGGCTGGGGCGGTGCAGCAGGCACGATCGCCTTCGTCGATCCGCGCCGCAAGGTGCGCGCCACCGGCATGATCCAATATATGCCGTCCAACGCGCAAGGCTTCCACGACGATTTCGGCAAATGGGTCGTCGCGGATTTACAGGGTTAGGATAGAGCATGAACCCAGGCTTCACAGGCTCCCCGCTCGACCGCGCAGACCGGCTGCGTAACGACATTGAAGGCTTCAACGCCGCGCTCAATGATTGGCGCGCGCGTGTGCTCGGGCTCGACGGGCTTGATCCGGTGATCGCCAGTGAAGGCGGCCTCAAATGGCATTCGATGGCCGAGATTGATGTTTCGGTCGAACTGATCCTGCTCGGCCTTGCCAATGGCAAACCGCATTTTGTGCCTTTGGTTGAAGGTGCAGGCGGCATGGCAAGGTCGCCCGCCGTATGGCGCGCACTATCCTTGTTGCCTGCCGAGGACGCCGCGATTTACGGCACCGCGCGCAGCCTGATCGACTGGCACAATGCCCACAAATATTGCGGGCGTTGCGGCGGTTCGACGAAGGTCTTCCGCGCCGGTTGGGGGCGGCAATGCACAGCTTGCGACGCCGAACATTTCCCGCGTACCGACCCTGTCGTGATCATGATCGCCGAATATGAGGGCAAGGCTTTGCTCGGGCGGCAATCGGCATGGCCGACAGGCAATTATTCGGCGCTCGCCGGCTTCCTCGAACCCGGTGAAAGCATCGAAGAAGCGGTGCGGCGCGAGATTATGGAAGAGGCTGGCATCAGCTGTGGCGCGGTGCGCTATGTCACCAGCCAGCCCTGGCCCTTTGGCGGATCGCAACTGATGATCGCCTGTGTCGCCGATGCCGATGGCGACCAGCTGACCATCGATTATAATGAACTTGAAGATGCGATGTGGGTGACGAAGGACGAGGCACGCGCCGCGCTTGCCGATGCCGCAGACAAACGTTTCGGCGCGCCGCCACCCTTTGCGATTGCGCACACCTTGTTGCGGCGCTGGGCGGAGATGTAGGCATGGAAAAATTGCGCATCGATATCGTCTCGGACGTCGTCTGCCCCTGGTGCATCATCGGCTATAAGCAGGTCGAAAAGGCGCTGACGCTATTGCCCGACCCGGTCGAGGCTGAAATCCACTGGCATCCGTTCGAACTCAACCCCGACATGCCACCCGACGGCGAGGATGCGGGGCAGCATATCGCACGCAAATATGGCCGCTCACCTGATGAGGGCAAGGCAGTGCGCGAGCGGATCAAGGGCACAGCGGCCGAACTGGGTTTTGTCTTTGGCGATATGGGCGCGCTGCGGCTGTACAATACGTTCGACGCGCACAAATTGCTGACGCGCACTGGCTCGGAATATGGTTGGGAAAAGCAGACCGAGCTGAAGCTTGCTTTCTTTGCGGCCTATTTCCAGCAGGGCAAGGATGTCAGCGACCGGGCGGTGCTGCTCGATGTGGCAGAGAGCATCGGGCTTGATCGCGCAGCCTGCGAAGCTTGGCTGGCGGACGAAACGCTGGCGCGCGAAGTGCGCGGTGAAGAAAGCTATTGGATCAACGAAAATGTCAGCGGCGTTCCAGCGATCATCTTCGACGGCAAATATATGGTTCCCGGTGCGCAGAGTGCGGAGACCTTCGCGCAGGTGATTGGGAAGGTTTTGGCGAAACGTGTGTAGCGAGGTTGACTCATTCCCCTCCCGTTTACGGGAGGGGTTAGGGGAGGGGGCGAGCATAGCGAGCCTTGCATCGTTTCAGGCCCTCCCCCGGCCGCTGTGTCTACGCCACGCCTGCGGCTCCCCGCAAGCGGGAGGGGAGTCAGGCCAGCGCCTGAACCCCATATTTCCGCATTTTTTCGATCAGCGTAGTCCGCTTCAATGTCAGCAGACGCGCGGCCTCCGAAACGATCCCGTCCGCCAGCTCGAGCGCCATATTGATGCGTTCGAGTTCGATAGTTTCGATTTCCTGCCGCAGGTCGATCGGTTGCTCCTTGCTCGGCGCGGGGCCGACCGGGGCGAAGGATAGCGGCGCAGCGGCCAATCGTTCCCGGCGGCTTTCGAGCGGCGGGGCGGCGTTGGTGAGCAGCAGGTCGACATCCGCTGCGTCCAATATCTCGCCACCATAAAGCACGCCTGCACGCTCGACGACGTTGCGCAATTCGCGGACATTGCCCGGCCAGTCATGCGCCATCAGACGGTCTAGCGCGCTTTCGTCAAAATGGGCAATTGCGCCCGATGGCTTGCCTTTCTGGAAATGGCGGATGAGGAGCGGAATATCCTCGCAGCGCTCGGCCAATGAAGGAACATGCACAAGGACTACGCCGAGTCGGAAAAACAGGTCCTGCCGGAACCGGCCCTCGGCCATCGCGCTATCCATATCCTGATGCGTTGCCGAAACGATCCGCACATCGACCGGGGTTCCGCTGCTGCTACCCACGCGGGTCACGAAACGTTCTTCGAGCACGCGCAGCAATTTGACCTGCATATCGAAGCGCATGTCGCCAATCTCGTCGAGGAAGAGCGTGCCCTTATGTGCGTTCTCAAAATGGCCGGTCCGCCTGCTATGCGCACCGGTGAAGCTGCCTTTCTCATGCCCGAACAGTTCGGACTCGATCAGCTCGGCGGGGATCGCGCCGGTGTTGATCGCGATAAAAGGGTTCGGGCTGCGGTGACTGGCGGCGTGGATGGCCTGTGCGACCAATTCCTTTCCCGACCCGGAAGGCCCGGCAAGGAGCACCGACACATCCGACGCCGCCACACGGGCGATCATCGCCCGCAACCGCTGCACGGCAGGGCTGGTGCCAATCACCAAAGATGCGATGTCGCGTTCGATGTCTGCCGTGGAAACTGCCATATCTGCCCCCGAAAAACCTGCGGAACGTCCCGCTTTTCCGATGGCGTTGAAGTGCGGCGAAAAGGGTTAATGAATGGTTTCGGCGGCGAATATAAACATTTGTAATATATGACTTATATCCGAAACGGAGCAAAGATGGGGCAGAAATACATAGGTCAGGTTTCTCTGGATGATCCATATCGGACCAACCCTCATTCGCGCGCCCATCCCAAAGTAATCGACATCCGCCGGTTGCGCGGATCGAAACGGTTCTTGGGAACATAAGGTTCGCGATCGGCAACCCCCTCGATTCGCAGGAAACGATCCGGCCCGACCCCTTTTTGCGCGAAGATCGCTCGCGTGATTTCGGCGCGTTCGGCCGACAGCCTCCAGTTGTTCATACCCTGCCCCCGGGCATAAGGCGCGGCATCGGTATGGCCGCGGATGATCAGGCCATTCGGCAGTTCACGCACCAGCATCGATACCTCATCGAGCAGCCGCATCGCATCGGGCGTCATCTGGTTGGTGCCAGAGACGAACATGCTGAAATCGGCCTCATCGACCAGATCGATGCGCAGCCCTTCGCGCGTTTCGGTGAAGCGGACATTTTTGGCGAGGCGGCGCAGTTCCTTGCTCGACTGCATCTTCTGGGCCAGCGCCTGTTTCAGTTTCTCGAACCGCGCCTTGTCGCGCTCCTTGCCCGAGGCTTCCTTTGGCCCGCCCTTGGCATCGCGCGGGATGGTGATCGCTTTGGTCCCCGTCTGCGCTGCGCGGTGCGGATAATCGTCTGCCGAGACGATCGAATCCCCGCCGAACATCCCGTTCGACCCTGCGCTTTCCTGTTTGGTCTTGACCAATGTCGGTGCGAAATAATCGGCGAGTGCTTTGCGCTGTTTCTCGGTTGTCGCGCCCAGCAGCCACATCAGCAGGAAGAACGCCATCATCGCCGTCACAAAGTCGGCATAGGCGACTTTCCACGCCCCGCCATGATGCGCGGCATGCGGCGCTTCATACACTTTCTTGACGATCACCGGACGGATGACCTGGTTGGCATTGGCAGCCATTATCGCGCCCGCATCCCATCAAACACTTCGGCAAAACTCGGCTGGTTAGAATGCTCGATCCCCGACCGCGCAGCCTCGATCACCAGCGGTTGCGGATGGCCGTGCAGCGAGGCGATGATGATCTGCTTGACCGTGTGGTAGATCGCGGCATCGCCCTCGATAACCTGCTTGGCGCGGTTGGCAAAGGGGCCGACTAAACCATAAGCGAGCAGCACGCCGAGAAAGGTGCCGACCAGCGCCGAGCCAATCATCCCGCCCAATATCTCGGGTGGCTTGTCGATCGAACCCATGGTTTTGACCACGCCGAGCACCGCCGCGACGATGCCCAGTGCAGGCAGCGCATCGGCCAGATTTTGCAGCCCGTCCGCCGGTTTAATCGCATGATGGTGGTGGTTCTTGATCGCATTATCCATCACTTCTTCGACCGCGTGCGGATCAAGCGTGCCTGACGAGACGACCACCAGACGCAGCGTATCGCAGATCAGGTGGATAAGCGTCTGGTCTGCGAGCAATTTGGGATACTCAGCGAACAGCGCTGACTCCTTGGGATTTTCGATATGCGGTTCGAGCGCAACTGGTCCCTCGCTACGCAACAGCTTCATCAGCTTGCCGACCAGCAAGATGCAATCAAGATAATCCTGTTTGCCGAAACGTGGTCCCTTGAACACCTTGGTCAGGCCACCGCCCAGCGCCTTCAATTCCTTGCTCGAATTGCCGATGATCAGCGAGCCGATGGCGGCCCCGCCGATGATCAGCATTTCGTGCGGTAACGCGTGCATCACAGGCGCAAGATTGCCGCCGGTCAGCGCAAAGCCACCAAAGACCATCGCGATCAGGACGAGGATACCGATTATCGCGAACATGGTTTGGTCTGGTCCTTTTCATATTTGAATCGTCACCCCCGCGAAAGCGGGGGTCCATCACCGGCGGAATAAATTTCGACGGCAGGTGATGGATTCCCGCTTTCGCGGGAATGACGAAGTTCGGGACTGAGTGGTGAAGCTTCGTCTTCTTGGTTAACGGCAGATCGTCTCAAAGATTGAGGCGCGTCAGCCCAAAATATCGAACAGGGTCCGCCGGTTGATACGCGCAAAGGCGGCCTGTGCGGCCTCAAGCGTGATCGTCTGGGCGTTGAGCTTGGCGATGGCGCTGGTCAGGTCAGTATCTTCAAGCGCGGAGCGCTCGGCCTTGTTTGCAATTCCGCGTTCGGACTGCAGTTCGGTCAAGCGGTCGAGCCGGGAGGCATTGATGCCGATCTGCGCCTGTGCGGTCGCGAATTGGTCGATGGCGCCGTCCAGTGCAGTCAACGAGCTGCCGATGGTAACCGAATTGCCGCTGGAAACCGTGGTGGCCGCATTGCGCACATGCTGCGCCGCCGATTGTCCGCCGCTTTCGAACAGCGCAGTCCGTGACGGGACGGGCGCGAATAGGGTATCACCATCAAAGCGCATGACGCTCGGCGCGCCAGCAGCGAACAACGGCGCGCCCAATGTGGAGCGGGTCGCCGCCAGATTGTCGAGTTCGTCCGCAAGCGCCGAGAGTTCGGTGGCAATCGCGTTACGATCTGGGGGAGCCAGCGTCTGGCTGGCCCCAGCAACGGTCAATTCACGTGCGCGGACGAGCAGGTCTGCTGCCGACTTGAGAACGCTATCGGCTTGCGCAGTAAGCGTTACGCCCAAATCCACATTGGCCTTCCACGCGACATCATTCGCTTGCGCCGTGCGCAGCGTGGTTATGCGGATGGCGGCAACAGGATCATCCGACGACCGCTGGATGCGCTTTCCGGTCGAAACCTGGATCTGCGTCTGGGCGATATTTTGCGTCAGTAGCGACTGGCGGGCGATTTCGCGGGTCATGCGGTTGCCGGTGGCGTTGATCATGGCTGTGGTCCGTCAGAATATGTTGAGTATCGACTGCATCGTCTCGCGCGCGATCTGCACGGTGCGGGCGGCAGCCTCATAGGCTTGCTGGAAACGGAGCAGTTCGGCAGCTTCGCGGTCAAGATCGACTTGGCTGACGCTGTCGCGCGCGGCAAAGGCACCGTCGCGGCGCGACGATGCAGCGGCGTCCTGTGCGCGGGCGCTCGCGGCCTGTTGCGCCTGTTGCCCGACCAAAGACGCCCATCCAGCTTCCACACCAGTGCTCCCACGCAGATTGGCCAGTTGCAAGGCATTGCCATTCGATGCGGACGCATCGGCAACAGCTACTGCATCGGCGGTTAGCGCTACGGCCATCAAAGTCGCGGCGCTGAATCCCGACAACAGCGCTGCGCCCGGGTTGCCATCGGCGTCGAGGCCGGACTGGTGCCAGCCATTGAGGTCGCTCGCAAACTGGGCGGCCAGCGCATCGAGCGCGGTATGTTGTGTGGCTATGTGGTCGGCACCTTGAGCAAGTCCGGCCAGCGTTCCGCTAGCTGGTGAAAGCGCGCCGCCGGGTGCGACCGAATAGGAGAGCTGTCCGCTAGCTAGCGCCGACACTGTGAGCGTCGAAACCGAACCATTGGCAACAAGCGGCAGGCCACCATCGATGGCCGAAAGCGTCACGGCGCCGCGCGCGTCATAGGTGGCGGAGACTGGCAAGGCGGACGAAATCCGGTCGAGCAGGCGGTCGCGTTCGTCGAGCAGGGTTGCCTCATTGGTAGAGCCCGGGCGCGCCCGCCTGAGCCCCTGATTGACGGCTTCGAGCGCGGTGAGATCGGTATTGAGGTCATAGACGGCGATTGTCGCGGATTGGGCCATTCCGTTCGCCGCCGAATCTAGCGCCGCAGATGTTCTGCGAAAAGCAGCCGCGCTATCGTCGACGGCTTGCAGGAATTGGGCACGCAAGGTGGCATTCGCTGGATCGGCGCCAAGCTGGTCGGCCGTGGTAAAGATGCGCGTCAGGCTTTGCCCGATTCCACCCGGACCATCGTCGAACGCGCGCTCGGTTGCGTCAATAGCTCCCAGCCGTGCAGCTGAGCGTTCGGCTTCGCCCGATGCCGTGCGGGCATCCTCGGTCAGCCATTGGTCGACCGAGCGACGGACGCCTGCTGTCTCGACGCCGCCGGGGCGAATGCTGTTACGCGAAAGGACGATATCGCCGGCTGCCGGGGCTTCGCGTAATTCGATGGTGCGGCGCGCATAGCCCGGGGTCTGTGCGTTGGCGATGTTGTCAGAAACGGTCGCCAAGGCGCGCGAATAGGCCCGTAGGCCAGAGGCACCGATATTGAGAAGGTCGCTCATTTCGCCATTCCCTGCAATTGCCGCTCGATGAGCGCCGATATGCCAAACGCCCCGCGCTCGGCCAGAGCATCGGCAGTGCGTGCATCTGCCATTTCGCGATAGGTAGCGCCGGCCGACGACCCGAAAACATCTTCGCCAAGCGACCCCTTGCGCATCGTGCCAATCAACTGGCGGAGCAGCAGGGATTCAAAAGCCACCGCAGCTTTGCGCAGTTCGGGATCAACCGGCGCAGTTGCACTTGCTGGAGCCGATGCGGAGACAGGCGCGATCATATGATCACCAGTTCGGCGGTTAGCGCGCCCGCCTGGTCGAGCGCTTCGAGGATGGCGACAAGATCACCTGGCGGCACGCCGATGCGGTTAATTGCATCGACAATGTCGGAAAGCTTAGCGCCTCCGCCAATCAGGAACGCCGGCGTTCCGGCCTCTTCAACCTTGATGTCGCTCGCCTGTTCGACCGTGGTCTCACCGCGGCTGAAGGGAGCGGGCTGGACCACGGCGGGGGTTTCGTCGACACGCACCGTCAGCTTGCCATGCGTGACGGCAGCGGGACCGACGCGGACCGCGCCATTGATCACCACTGTTCCTGTGCGGGCGTTGACGATGATGCGGGCGCGGGGCTGTGCAGCCTCGATATCGAGCGCCTCGATCAAGGCGATCATCCGCGTGCGTGCATCTCCGCCTTGGGCAGCCCGGATCTGTACCGTGGCTCCATCGAGCACAAATGCTGTGCCCGTGCCAAATGTCCGATCAATCGCATCGGCTATCCGCCCGGCATTGGTGGCGTCGAACTGGTGCAAGTTGAAGTTAAGATGTTCGCCTGCGGTGAAGCCAGTGTCGACCGCACGCTCCACCGTCGCTCCGCCTTCGATGCGACCGGCGGAGGGGATGTTGATCGACAGTTTCGATCCATCGGCGGCATCGACACCCAGCCCGCCGACGACGAGATTGCCCTGCGCCATTGCGTAAATGCGGCCGTCGGCACCATAAAGAGGGGCCATCACCAAGGTGCCGCCGCGCAGCGACTTTGCCTTGCCTAATGCGGAAACGGTGATGTCCAGTCGCTGCCCCGGTTTTGCGAAAGGCGGTAGTTCGGCGGTCACCATCACGGCAGCCGCATTTTTGAGGCTCGGGTTGACACCTGGTGGGATGGTCAAGCCGAAGCGCGATACTGCGCCCTGCACACCCTGCGTTGCATAGACGAGGCTGTCGTCGCCCGTTCCTGCCAGCCCGACCACCACGCCATAACCGGTCAATTGGTTGGCGCGCAGCCCTTGGAACTGGCCAAGGTCCTTCACGCGTTCGGCATGGGCCGGGGCGGCAATGGCAACCAGAGTTGCTAGGAAGAGAGCGAACAGGCGCATCATCAGAACGGGCTGATTTTCGAGAAGAAGCGCTGCAGCCAGCCTTGTTTGCTGGCGCGCGCGATCTCGCCCTTGCCGGTATAGATGATGCGCGCTTCGGCGACCCGGCTGGATGGGACGCGGTTGTCGGCGGAAATGTCGGCGCTGCGGATCAGGCCAGAAAACTGCACCTTGTCGTCACCGCGATTCAAGGTGAGCAGCTTCTCGCCGCGTACCTTCATCGTGCCATTTGGATATACGGCGGCGATCGTCACGCTGATTTCTCCGTTCAAATTGCTCGACTGGGCGGCTTCGCCCTTTCCCTTGAACGACTGATCGCCGCCCATATTTACATCCGACGCGGAAAACAGGCTGCCCAAAGGGCCGGTGACAGGCGGAGTAATGCCGACCGAACCGTTGCGTCCGGTACTCGCGCTGTTGCTTTTCGAGGCTGTTATCCGCTCGACCAGCTGGACGGTGACAATATCGCCCACCGCCGCCGCGCGGTTGCCTGAAGTCAGCGGTGCATAGCCAACATCCTGAAAGATAGCGCCATTGGCGACCGGTGTCGCAGGGGCAACAGCGGCTGTTGGTGCGAAGGCATCGCGTTCAGGATTGGCTTTGGCCGCAACAGGCGTCGCCAAGGCTGCGCACAGCAGCAGCTTAAAGATTCTGTGCCGCATTGCGCATCATTTCGTCTGCGGCCTGGATCATCTTCGAATTGACCTCATAGGCGCGTTGGGTTTCGATCATGTCGACCAGTTCCTCGACGACATTGACGTTGGAGCTTTCGAGTGCACCGCTGCGCAGCGTGCCCCGGCCTTCGGCCCCGGCAGCGCCGACCTGCGGCGCCCCCGATGCGGCTGTCTCGACCAAGAGGTTGTTGCCAATCGCCTGCAGTCCGGAAGGATTTACGAAGCGGGCAGTCTCAATCTGCCCCAGCTCGACCGCCGCGACCTGCCCCGGGGCCGCGGCCGAAACCGTGCCATCGGCGGCGATCGAAATCGCGCTCGCCCCATCGGGAATCTGGATTTGCGGCACCAGCGGCATCCCGTCGGGCGTCACAATATTGCCTTCCGCAGACAGGCTGAAATTGCCCGCGCGGGAATAGCCGATCCGCCCGTCGGGCATTTCGACCTGAAAGTATCCTGCGCCCTCGATGGCAACATCAAGGCCAATGCCGGTGGTTGAGAGCGTCCCTTGTATATCGATTCGTGCGGTGCCAGTCATCTGCACCCCGGTGCCGAGGTTGAAACCCACGGCATAGAGGTTCTGCGCCGATGAAGGCGCGCCGGGTGCCAGCATCGCCTGATAGGCGAGCGTTTCGAAATTCGCCCGGTCACGCTTGAACCCGGTGGTGTTCACATTGGCCAGATTGTTGGCGATCACCTGCATCCGGAAATTCTGTGCGTCGAGCCCGGTGCGGGCAACATGGAGTGCACCCATTCCCATAATAGTCTCCTTATTGCGGAAGCTGCATCAGCTCTGCGGTCGCGGCATCGAGGTCGCGGGCATCGCCGATCATCTTGAGTTGCACGTCCCAACTGCGACTCGCCTCGATCATCTCGGTCAGCGCGTAGCTGGCGTTGACATTGGATCCTTCGAGCGCGCCGCTTTTCACGCGTGCCTCGACATCTTCGGGCAGTATGCCGCCATCGGGAACGCGGAACAGCCCGTCGAGGCCCTTGAGAACCGGCGAACCCAAAGGGCTGGCGAGCTTCAGCTTGCCGACTTCCTGCGGGGCCTGCGGGTCGCCGCCTGCGGGAACAATCCAGATGCGGCCCTCGCGGTCGATCCGAAGGCTATCGGCAGGGGGGACTATCAGCGGGCCCCCGTTGCCGAGGACAGGATGGCCATCCGCGGTCGTGAGCAGTCCGCTTTCGGACAATTGCAGATCGCCGCGCCGTGTATAGGCTTCAGCGCCATCTTCGGCCTGCACGGCCAATAATGCGCTTCCATCAAGCGCGGTGTCGAGATCGCGTCCGGTTGCGGTAACCGTTCCGGCGCGCATGTCAGCCCCGATCACCTCTTCGCTCGCGACCGCTCGGCCATCGACTTGCGGCCCGCGCAGCCAGATTGCCTGCGCTTCGGCCATTTCGGCGCGGAAGCCGGGCGTCGAGGCATTGGCGAGATTGTTCGCCGTCGCGGTCTGCCGCGCCTGTGCTCCGCGAAGGGCGGTCAGGCTGGTGTAAATAAGGCGGTCCATGGGTCAGGTTTACCGGATGCTGACAATCGCCTGCGTCATGTTCGACGCAGTTTCGATCGCTTTGGCATTCGCCTGAAAATTACGTTGCGCCGAAATCAGCGCGACCAGTTCCTCGGTCACATCGACATTGGCCCGTTCGAGCGCGCCCGAACGGATCGTGCCGAGCGGTCCATTGGTGGCGGCATCAATTGCGGGAGGTCCGCTGTCACCGGTCGATTGCCAATGGCCGTCGCCGACCGGGCGCAGACCTTCCTGCGAGGTAAAGCTGGCCATTGCGACCTTGCCGAGCACCTCGTCCGAGCCGTCGGCATAGGTTGCCGACACCAGACCATCGATCCCGACCGAAACATTGACCAGCGCGACCGTCGGGTTGCCCGGGGCATTTGCAGGCAGGACAAAGTCGAAGGCATCGCCGAGGGTATTGCCGGTGACATTTCCGCTCGCATCAACCGGCAACAGCTGCAGCGTCGAGCCGATAGTATCGACCACCTGCCGGTTGGCGTTGACCTGAAACGCACCGTTGCGAGTGTAGGTGACGGCAGCACGAGGCGGATCGCCTTGGGTCACGAAAAAGCCCTCACCCGCAATCGCCAGATCGAGCGTCTTGTCGCTCGCCTCCAGCGTACCTTGCGTGAACTGCTGGACCACAGCGTTCAATCGCGCGCCTTGGCCTGCGATCATCTTCGTGGTCTGCGTTGGCGCGCTGGCAAACAGGTCGCCAAATTGGGCGCGGCTTTTCTTGAAACCGGTCGAACCGACATTGGCGAGGTTGTTCGACGTGACCGAAAGGTCGGTCTGCGCGGCCTTCAGGCCGGATAGCGATGTGTAGAAGGACATGGTATTTCTCCCTTTCAGGTGGCGGGCCGCGTTGCCGCACGAATGTCGGTGAGCAATGCGGTCTGCGCCTTGATCTGGTCGGCGATCGACTTGAGCGAGACGTTCATTTCCGAAATCCCCGCGACACTCGAAAATTGCGCCATTTGCGCGACCATTGCCTGGTTATCGACCGGATCGAACGGATCCTGCTGCTTCAACTGGGTCGACATCAGCCGCAGGAAATCAGTCTGGCCGAGTTGCTTTTCGCCGCTGCCCTTGGGGACCACGGGCAAGTTGCGGGCATTCACATTCTGGATGGCTGTCATGATTATTGTCCCAGTCTGAGGGTTTCGGAAATCAGGCCCTTTGCGGTCGAAAGCACCTGGACGTTGTTCTGATAGTGGCGCGCGGTTTCGACCATCTCGACCAGTTCCGCCGCGCTATCGACCGCTGCTTCCCAGACATTGCCGTCTGAGTCCGCAAGTGGATGGCTGGGGTCATGCCTTTTGGTCGGCGTGGATGTGGCTTGCGTCACCTGATCGACGGCGACGGTCGCGGTGCCATTTTCGCCCATGATGGTTCGGAATACCGGTTTCATCGCGCGATAGGCGCCGGCTTCACTTCCCGATACCGATCCGGCATTGGCGAGGTTGGATGCGGTGGTATTCAACCGCACCAGTTGAGCCGCCATCGCCCGACCGCTGATGTCGAAAAGGGAGAGCGTGTTGCCCATGCTCATTCACCTTTCAGCGCGCGGCTCAATGTGCCGATGCGCCCGTTGAGGAAGGCAAGACTCGACCGATAGGCGAGGGCGTTTTCGGCAAAGGCCGTCTGCTCGGTTGCCATTTCTACGGTGTTGCCGTCGAGCGAAGGCTGGAGCGGGATACGGAAGGCGATTGCGCTGTCGGTCGATTGGCCACGCTCTGCAAGCGACAAGGCCATTGAAAAATCGATGTCACGCGCCTTGTAATTGGGCGTCGCTGCATTGGCGATGTTCGAGGCGAGCATCGCCATACGCTGGCTGCGCAATTGCAGCGCGGTCGCATGAATACCGAAGACGTCACCGGATGCCATATTGCGTTCCTTTCGATCACCTGCCCGTTGCGAGCTTCGGCGGGAGAAAAGCAATGCCCGTGCCAGATTTAGGAATATGTATTAAATTCAATAGCTAAGTATCGGTCTGCGCAGCTCCCAAAGGGCGGTTGCCAAAATCCCGACATATGGCGTCTCTTCGGTTCGTGCAGCGCCGATAAACCCGCTTCTATCGCGATATGGCACGCACATTGCTGCGGGCGGAGCATATCGGAAAGGACCACAAACATGATCAATCTTGCCCCGCTGCTGCCGCTCCTGCTGGCGAGCCAGCAGCCTCTCGAAGACCTTGATGCGCTCGACGCCCGGATAAGCGCAGCGAGCAATGGCTCCGCAGCGCGTCTCGATCGCCGCCTCCGTCTTGCGCGCTGTGCAGAGCCTCCTGAAATTGAATCGTCGATGCAGGGCGGTCTGGAACTCGCCTGTCCGTCGCGTGGTTGGCGTTTTCGCGTGCCGATTGCATCACCAAATACTGCCTTGATCGATCAGCAGCCGATCCTCGTGAAACGGGGCGAAAGCGTTCAGGTTGCAATCGTCGGTAATGAATTCACCCTGCATTATCAAGCGATTGCGACCGAGGCCGGGCGCTTGGGGGATACGATCCGCGTCAAATTCACCGGGGCGAATGGCCTGATGGCGTCGACGGTCTCGGGTCATGGCAAGGTGCGGATCGTTGACTGAGCTGTCGATGCACTAAATCCATACGGCGGATTGCCGTTACTCCCCATGTGAGGCTGTCGGAAAACCGACGGCGCTTTATGGGATAATAAAGATGACACAGCCGGTATCATTCACCCCGCTTCGTACTAGCCATTCGGTTGCACAGGCACCAGCTGCCCGCGACACACCGGTGAACGCAGCCGAAAACGCACCGCCGGTGCCGGTTGCCAGGCTCTCCCGATTGGCGAACGAACTGGCGATGCAGGCGCCGCCGGTCGACCATGCACGCATAGCGCAGCTTCGACAGGCCATTGCCTCTGGCGACTATCGCCCCGATGCACTGGCGATTGCCGATGCAATGCTCGACCATTTCGGCTGGGCGGGTACGTGAGCGCCGAAAGCATCGAAGCCGTTCTCGATTGCCAGACCGACCTTATCGCTGCAATCGACGCACAGGATGCCGGTGCGATCGTGCGCGCGAGCGAGGCACTGGCGGCGGCGATCACTCAATTGCGCAATGTCGAAACATGGCCCTCCGACCCGCTGGCGGCAGAGCGGCTGCGCGGCGCATTGCGCCAGAACCAGGCGGCGGCAATCCGGATCAATCTGATGGCGCATTGGACGCGTCAGAATATTGACCGCGTGGCAGAGTTGCGGGCGGTAAAGGCGCGTCAGAATCTCTATAAATAACTGTAATATATAATATATAATTCAAGTTTCCGCAAACTGGCACAGCCGTTGCTGTAAGATGGGCATGGATCAAGCCAGCCCCATTTCATCAATTTCCACGCCCGTCTGGCGCGCAATCGAAAGCGCTTCGCGTCGGACAGGCGTCGATTTCGAATATCTGCTCGATCAGGCGCGGATCGAAAGCGGCTTTCGCCCGGATGCGCGTGCAGCAACCTCTAGCGCATCAGGCCTCTTCCAGTTCACCACCCAGACCTGGCTCACCACGCTGAAACGCCACGGTGCTGAGCATGGCTTTGGCTGGGCGACGGAGGCGATCGCTCCGGTAGGCAAGGGCAGTTACCGCATAGCAGACCCCAGTCTGCGCAATGCCATCCTTGATCTGCGCAATGATCCGGAAGCTGCAGCGGTGATGGCGGGGGAACTCGCAAGCGACAATCGTGCGCATCTGGCGGACGCGCTTGGCCGTGCGCCGGAGCCGGTTGACCTTTACCTCGCCCATTTCCTTGGCTCCGCGGGTGCCAGCGATTTTCTGAAAGCCTGGGCCGCCAATCCCGACCAGCCCGCGGCAACCCTGTTCGCCAAGGCCGCAGCGGCCAACCGGCCTGTCTTCTTTGACGCAAGTGGGTCACCGCGCTCGCTTGACGCCATCCGGCGCTCCTTTGCTGCAAAACTCAGTGCCGACGTCGGGCTGAATCCGCGTCCGGAGATGGCCACCCACCGTAGCGCCATTGCTTCGACCATGCCGAACTGGACGTCGCTTGAAATGGGCGCGATCGAACCCATGCCCAAAAGGCTGTCGCTCGATTTCGCGCGTGATGCGTATCGCAAGCTCTCCGGCGCGCGCGGAGCTGCCGCATGAACCCGCCAATCTGGAAATCGCTCGCGACCGGCGCGGCCCTGCCCGCAGCGATTCTTGCGCTGGTGCTACTGATGGTGGTGCCGGTGCCGGCGCTGCTGCTCGATATCGGCTTTGTCGTCAATATCATGATCAGCCTTGCGGTGCTGATGGTTGCACTGTCTGCAGCCAAACCACTCGACTTTTCCGCCTTCCCTACCGTCCTTCTTCTCGCCACCCTGTTCCGTCTTTCGCTCAACGTCGCTTCGACCCGCGTCGTGCTGGTTGATGGGCATCAGGGTGCGGCGGCGGCCGGGCATGTGATTGAGGCGTTCGGCGCCTTCCTGATCGGCGGCGATTATGTCGTCGGGCTGTTCGTCTTTGCGGTGCTGATGATCATCAATCTGGTCGTGATCACCAAGGGCGCGAGCCGGGTTTCCGAAGTGTCGGCGCGTTTCACGCTGGATGCGCTGCCCGGAAAGCAGATGGCAATCGATGCCGATCTTAACGCCGGTTTGCTCTCGCCCGATGAAGCCAAGGCACGGCGACAGGAGGTGGCGACCGAAGCCGATTTTTACGGATCGATGGATGGTGCGTCGAAATTTGTGAAGGGCGATGCGGTTGCAGGCCTGCTGATCCTGTTCGTCAACATCATCGGCGGCCTCATCCTTGGCGTTATCAGCCATGACCTGTCGCTGGGCGAAGCGGCGCGGACCTATATCACGCTCGCAATCGGCGATGCGCTGGTCGCGCAAATCCCGGCCTTGCTGCTCTCGATTGCCGCTGCTGCCATCGTCACCCGCGTCTCCTCGCCGTTTGATTTGAGCGGCCAGATTGGCAGCCAGTTCGGCCAATGGCGGGCCTGGGCACCGGTGGCGGCAATATTGACGCTGCTCGGCTTGATCCCGGCAATGCCGCAAATGGTGGTTTTGCCCGCAGCGGCGTTCGCTGGCGGTATCTGCTGGTTGCTGCGCCAACGCGAGCAGGCTGAACGCAAAGCGCCTGCGCCAATCACTATCGTCGCCGAACCGCACCAGATCGCATGGGAGGATGTTTGCGAAACCGCGCCTGTCGCGCTCGAGCTGGGCTATGCGCTTGTCGGTCTGGTTGACGAGCGCAAGGGCGCCCCGTTGATGGCACGTATCACCGCCGTGCGCCGTCAATTGTCGCGCGAACTGGGCTTTGTCCTGCCGCCGGTGAAAGTGACCGACGATCTGGCATTGCCGGGCAACAGCTATCGCATCCGTATTGCCGGGGTTGTTGTGGGCGAGGATGAAGCCTGGCCCAATGAACTGCTCGCTTTGGCGGCAGGCGACACGCTGGAGCCGGTTGCGGGACGTGCGTGCAAGGATCCTAGCTTCGGGCTCGATGCCCTGTGGATTGCTGCCGACAGGCAGGTTGATGCCATCGCCAACGGCTATACCGTGGTCGATCCAGCGACGGTCATCGCCACGCATCTCAATCAGTTGTTCGCTCGTTCGGCGGCGGACCTGTTCGGCCTCGATGAAGCGCAGGCGCTGATCGAGGCGCTCAAGGCGGGCTATCCGCAACTGGCGCAGGGGCTGACGCCGCAACCCTATTCGCTGGCGACGATTGCCGCGCTATGCCGCGCGCTTTTGGCCGAACGGGTGCCGCTGCGTGATTTCCGTGCGCTCGCCTCTGCGATGGTAGCCGTTGGCAAGCCAGACATGGCTGCTACCGAATTGACCGAAGCCGTCCGCGGGCGCTTGGCGGGGCTGATCGTCCAGACCATCGTGCCCGCGCAAATGCCGCTGCTCGCGGTAACGCTTGATCCTGATCTGGAAGCGCTGCTCAACCAATCGGTGCGCGCGGCGCCCGACGCCGTTTGGCCGATCGAACCCGAACTCGCGCGCAGGATCGTGACCGCGATACGCGAGGCGGTAGAACCATTGCTGCTCGCCGCGCGCAGCGTTGCCGTGATTGTTTCGCCGCTTTGCCGCCCGGCAATGGCGCGGTTGCTGCGCGCGCAATTTGCCGATGTCGCAGTGCTCTCATTCCTCGAAATTCCCGAAGGCAAATCAGTTGAAATCATCGCCACAGTTGGCGGTCGAACCGACGAAGCAGCGCTTCCGGAACCCGATTCTATCGAAAAGGACCAATGAACCATGTTACATATCCCGCCCGAAAAATTCGGACGCAGAACCGGGGCGCAAGTTGCTTATCGCGATGATGCGGCCGATGCCCTGATCGTGAGCCATTACGACATGGTTCGTCGCATTGCCTGGCATGTCCATTCGCGCGTTGCGGCGTCAGTCGAGTTGGAGGATCTGGTGCAGATAGGGCTCGCCGCGCTGATCGAAGCGGCGCGCAGCTATGAGGACCGCGGCCATGCCTTTGCGACCTACGCGTCGATGCGGGTGCGCGGGGCGATGATCGACCAGCTGCGGCGCGAAGCCAAGATGAGCCGCTCGGCGATGGTTGGTCGCCGCAAGATCGCCGATACCCGTGCGCGGCTCGAGCAGACCCTCCTGCGCAGCCCCGATGGCATCGAAATGGCCGAAGCCTTGGGGATGACCTTGTCGGCTTATCTCGATCTTGAAGCGGGAAGCCAGCCGGTCGAGCAAGCCAGCATCGACGACCAATATAGCGATTTGGATCCTTGGTTTGCTGACCCTTCCGAAACAACCGATCTGCAGATCGAGCGGGAGCAGTTGGGCGAATTGCTCGCTCAACAACTCGCCGAACTGCCCGAACGCGAAGCGTTGGTGCTGCAGCTCTTCTTTGTAGAGGAGATGAACCTGCACGAAATCGGGGCGATTTTGGGCATCGGTGCACCACGGGCCTGCCAGATCAAAAAAGCAGCGCTCGCAAAGCTTCGGATCGCGCTTTCCGATCTGGTATGAAACGCTGTTTCGCCGCGTAACGCCGATAACGGCATATTAACCATCTCGGCGCATAGAGAGGCGGGAAGCAACAGGTGAAAACCTGATATTAGGACCTTTATATGGATAATTTGCGCGGATTTGGGCCATTTGGGGAAAGCCAGGACGGCTTTGGCCATTATGATTCCGAAGCGCCTTCTTATGCCAGTTTTGAAGAGCATGAAGACGCCGCAATCGAGCCGCCGCCGGTAATTTCGGGCGACGAGCGCCGTATGCAGGTGCGCGCGTACAACTTCTGGACGTCGCATCTGGGCGCGGGTAATTATCCGAATATCGAAGAACTTGAGCCCGAATCCGTTGAGGATTTTCGCGATTATTCAGTGCTGCTCGATTTCACCTCGGGTGTTGAAAATCCATCGATCCAATATCTGGGCGAAGCGCTGCGCAACGAATGCGGGCTGACCGACGACATCACCTATCTCGACGAGGTGCCGCCGCGCTCATTGCTTTCCCGCATTACCGACCATTATCTGCAGATCATCGCCAACCGCGCGCCGATCGGATTCGAAGCCGAGTTCGTCAACGACCGCGGCGTCAACATCATGTATCGTGGCATATTGCTGCCTTACTCGTCCGACGATGACACGATCGATTTCATCTATGGCGTGATCAACTGGAAAGAAGGCGCGCCGTCTGAGATCGCCGCACCGCTGGCAGCCGAAGTCGAAGCTGCGCTCGCCGCTGTGCCGGTACGCAAGGACCATGTGCCCGTCTGGGCGGACGGTCCCGCCGCGACCGAAGCCGATATCGGTGCCGCTCTCGAATTAGATCAGGAAGAAGACGAACTCGTTCTCGATGCCAGCTTTGCTGACGCAGCGGCAACTCCGGTCGCGATCGAGGAGGTTGAACCAGATGAAGGTTCCAGCCTTGCCGACTGGCTGCAAGTAGCCCGCGACAGCGCCGATGTTGCTCGCGATGCTGACGCGCGCAGCCGCGATACGCTCTACCGTGCAATTGGACGGGCTTATGATTTCTCGCTGGCGGCAGAACGCTATCCGGCGGACTATGCAGAAATGCTGGCCGACAACGGCATTACCGTTCAGGATCGTGCGCCGATGACGCCGGTCGTCAAGCTGATCTTTGGTGCCGGTTATGACAAGACCCGCCTCACCGAATTTGCAGCCGCACTTGACTATGCGCACCGTAATGCCGTTCCCGCAGGCCAGCTGGCCGATCTGCTGTCGAAGCATGATGGCGGCTTGAAAGGCGTTGTTCAGGCGGAACGCCGTGCCCGCAAGGTTGAAAAGGGCGAGCATGTCAAACCTGTTGCGCTCGATCCGCGCCCGCGTTTGCGTGCGGCGCGCGCCCGCGATCTCTCAGAATTTGCGCAAGGTGCCGAGGAATTTGTCGTTCTCGTCGCGCGGCGTGATGCCGATGGCAATGTCGCGATTGTCGGCTCGGTCGAAGATGCCGGTTTGACCGATAAGGTGCTTACCAAGACTATTGTCTGACCGGTCGGGTTAATCCCGGACCAGCGTGAGTTTGACCTGCGCGGTACCGCTGCGGTGCATGCCCAGTTCCTTGGCGGCTGCATAAGACAGATCGATAATCCGGCCGCGACCCCAAGGGCCCCGATCATTGACGCGAACGACAACTTCCCGGCCATTGCCCAAATGTGTCACCTTCACGCGGGTGCCGAAGGATACGGTCCGGTGTGCGGCGGTGAAGGCCGCTGGATCGAACAATTCTCCGCTGGCGGTACGCCGACCGGCGAATTCTTTGCTGTAATAGCTGGCATGCCCGCTGCCCAGATCGGCATCAGCGGTGGCCTGTGCCGCAAAGGGCGTCGCCATGATCAAGGCTAGCAAAAGATATGACCGTTTCTGCATCGCATCCGGACTCCCCAAGCGATTAGTTCCTGGTTGAGAGGCATTTCGCTGTCCAGCTTGCATCGTTGTGCCGCTCCGGTCTTGCGACATTCGGTTCCCGATTGGCAAGCCTGCCCACCTTCGCTAGGTGCGGTCGCATGTTCGTTCGCCGCTTCTGCCAATTGCTTGGCACAATCTCCCTGATGATCCCTTCGCAAGCAGCTTTTGCCGATTCGACACGGCAGCAATGGCTGACTTTGACCGGCGATGCCCAACTGGATGCGAATGACAGCGTCTCTGCCCATCTGATCTTGCGTTCGCAGCCGGACTCGTTCGATCTCGGCCAGCGGTTCATCCGGCTGGGTTATCGGCACGACCTGACCGATGATGTCAGCCTGTCGCTATCCTATGCCCATGTCACGACCGAAATTTCGGGCGGTAGCGACGCAGTGCAACACCGGCTGGCGCAAGCCATTGCCTTCCCGTTGGTGCAAGACGTCGACGCCCGGGTGCAATTGGAGGAAGTGTTCGGAGTCTCCGGCAGCAATGATGTGGGGCTCCGCTTTCGCCCGCGGGTGCGCTTGCGGCACGGCTTGGATCAGGAAGGCAAGGTCGAGCTGCAGTTGAGCGATGAGATCATTTTTGCACTCAACGATACCGATTTTGGCCAGACCAGCGGCTTTGCCGCCAATCGGGCCGGGGCGGCGGTCCATTTCGATGTGGGGCAGCATTTTGGCATCATGCCGGGCTATACTTGGCAGCTGGTCAACCGCTCAGGCGCGCCAGTGCGCCACGACCATATATTGGGACTCACGCTCGAAGCGCACTATTGAGCGCGAGGGCCTAGCCGCACTGCGCGCGGTGCAGCAGTTTCTGGTCTGCCAGCACCAGTGCCATCATTGCCTCGACCACCGGAGTGCCGCGAATGCCGACGCACGGGTCGTGGCGGCCCTTGGTGACGATCTCGGTTGCTTCGCCTTCGCGGGTGACGGTGTCGACCGGGGTCAGGATTGAACTGGTGGGCTTGAAGCCGACACGGCAGACTACAGGCTGACCGGTCGATATGCCGCCAGCGATCCCGCCCGCATTGTTGGCGAGGAACACGGGCTGGTTGGTGCCGGGGCGCATCGGATCGGCATTTTGCTCGCCGCGAAAGCGCGCCGCTTCAAAACCTGCGCCGATTTCAACTGCCTTGACCGCGTTGATGCCCATCATCGCTGAGGCGAGCTCGCTGTCGAGCTTGGCATAAAGCGGTGCGCCCCAACCCGGCGGAACACCGGTTGCGACACATTCGACGACAGCGCCTAGCGAGGATCCTGCCTTGCGTGCTTCGTCGACCAGCTTTTCCCACCGCCCGGCGGCGGCCTCGTCGGGGCACCAGAAGGGGTTTTTGCCGATCTGGCTTTTTTCGAAATTGCCGCGGTCGATGGCATCGCCGCCGATTTCGACGACATAGGCCAGGATTTCGACCTCGGGGATCACCGCACGCGCAACTGCGCCTGCCGCAACACGTGCCGCCGTCTCGCGCGCCGAACTCCGCCCGCCGCCGCGATAGTCGCGAAAGCCATATTTGGCATCATAGCTGTAATCGGCATGGCCGGGGCGATAGGCCTTGGCGACTTCGGAATAATCCTTTGACCGCTGATCGACATTTTCGATCATCAGGCTGATCGGCGTTCCCGTCGTGCGGCCCTCGAAAATCCCTGACAGGATACGGACCTGATCGGGCTCCTGCCGCTGCGTCGTGAACTTGCTGGTGCCCGGACGCCGTTTGTCGAGGAAAGGCTGGATATCGGCTTCGGACAGCGCGATTCCCGGGGGGCAGCCGTCAACTATCGCACCCAGCGCCGGCCCGTGGCTTTCGCCCCAGGTCGTGAAACGGAAAACATGGCCGAATGTGTTGAAACTCATCTTACCTCTCGGGCCCGAAAGCCGGTGCATAGCGTGCGCGGCCGCTTTCGGGAAGTGGCACGCCTTTGTCCAGCAAAAGCGCCATAAAATGCGGGCCGGCAAAGGGCGAGGCAAAGGGGCGGGCGGTTTCGGCGCTATAGCCGAAGCGCGGATAATAATCGGGATGGCCGAGGACGAAACTGATCTGGATGTCGAGCGCCTGCAACATCGCGATACCGCGCCAGATCAAAGCCGATCCAACACCTGCACTGTGCAGATCGGGCAGCACACCTACAGGTGCCAGCCCCGCACCTTTCAGAGCCACGCCATCGGCCTCAACCTCCATCCGGCTGAACAGCGCATGGCCGACAATCTGGCCGTCGGCTTCGGCAACCAGCGACACCAACGCATCGCCATCGGCATGGACCGTGCGGACCAGATCAGCTTCGCCCTGATGACCGAATGCGGTGCTGGCAAAGGCGGCACGGTGGACGGCATCGACTACATCAAAATCGGCGAGTTCAATCGGGCGGATGATCATGCGTCCCCAGGCGGGTTGATCCGGACCTTGCGATATTTGACCTGCTCTTTGCCAATCCATGTCCGCAGCGTTCGATAGATGATAATTGCTGCAGCAACTGCCAGCACGCGTCCGGCATGCGGGTGGTTGCACGCTCCGCCAAAACGCCCGCCGAACACAAATGCAGCTATCACGAACAGAAACCCGGCTGCCGATACAAAGCCGTCGAGCAGCGGCGGCAGGCCTTCCCAGAATTTGCGGGCATGCAGATAACCGAAAAGCCCGACAATCGCCGTCGTCCCGGCGAGGAGGAGGACCAGTTCGTTGCTGTGCCCCTCAAACATATCAGGCAAGCCCGATATCAGGAGCATCCTCCTGCTTCATGCCCACCGTATGATAGCCCGCATCGACATGATGGGTTTCACCCGTGACGCCTGCCGCAAGATCCGAAAGAAAATAGAGCGCCGACGCGCCAACATCGTCGATCGTCACATTGCGGCGCAGTGGCGAATTCAGCTCATTCCACTTCAGGATATAGCGGAAATCGCCAATCCCCGAAGCTGCCAGCGTCTTGATCGGTCCAGCCGAGATCGCGTTGACCCGAATGCCATCGGGGCCGACGTCGTTCGCCAGATATTTGACGCTCGCCTCCAGCGCGGCCTTGGCGACGCCCATGACATTGTAATGCGGCACGACCTTTTCGGCGCCATAATAGCTCAAAGTCAGCATCGATCCGCCGCCCTTGCCGGTTTCGGGATCGAAGGGGACCATCATCGCGGCGGCGCGTTTGGCGACTGCGGTGAAGCTGTAAACGCTGATGTTCATCGTCATCAGGAAGTCGTCGAGCGTCACGTCGAAATATTTGCCACGCAGCGCCTCCTTGTTGGTGAAGCCGATGGCGTGAACGACGAAATCTATGGTCGGCCAGCGTGCGCCGAGTTGCGCAAAGGCGGCGTCCAGATTGGCCATGTCCGAAACATCGCAATCGATCAGGAAATCGCAGCCCAATTGCTCGGCGAGCGGACGGACGCGCTTTTCCATCACCTCGCCCTGATAGCTGATCGCCAGCTCAGCCCCTTCGGCCTTCAGCCGCTGCGCAATGCCCCATGCAAGCGACTTGTCGTTGGCGAGGCCCATGATGAGGCCACGTTTTCCTGCCATCAAACCGGTCATGTCTGGATGAAC
Source organism: Sphingorhabdus sp. (assembly GCF_040079335.1). Lineage (GTDB taxonomy): Bacteria > Pseudomonadota > Alphaproteobacteria > Sphingomonadales > Sphingomonadaceae > Sphingorhabdus_B. The sequence goes on along the minus strand of NZ_JBEBKL010000013.1, from coordinate 9,922 downwards.
TCCTGATTGTCTTTTCCTGTATCCGAACTGCCCTTTAAGCCATTTTCTCTCGCGTTGGCCAGTGCGGCGTTGAGTTGCGCACCGGTGACCATGCCAAGGCCCACAAGGTAGAAGAAAATCAGCGCGATCATCACCCCGGCAAGGCTACCATAGGTCAGGTCATAATTGGTGATGCTCGAAACGAACCAGGGCAACACCATCGTGCAGCCGACCCACCAGACGCTGACTAGAACCGCGCCGGGCCATTTGGGGAAAATCCGTCCGCGATATTGGCGCGGAGCTAACCCACGATAGATGGTATAGATGGCAAGGAAGAGGATGGCGAAGGGGATGATCCGGCCCCAGGCGAAATAGTCTGCCGCGCGTTCGGCCGCTGGAATGAAACGATACACCAGATCCTCGATCGTCACGACCAAAACCTGCGCCGAAAAAGCCATCATGGCGAGAATTACGGCAGCGACTATCACCACAAAACTACCCAGCCGATACTGCCAGAACCAGCGTTCGGGCTGGGTGCCATAGGCGCGGTGGAGGACGTCGCGGATCGTCTCGATCAGGCTGGTGGTGGTCCACAGGCTGACAATCGCGCTCAGCCACAATAGTGGCCCGGAACGTGCCGACATGGCGGCATGCACCGGCCCTTCCAGCGCAGCTTCGACGCTATTCGGCACGGTTTTGAAAAAAGCGTCGATGAGGGCGAGACCGGATTCGGTCTGTCCGAGGCTGCCTGCAATTGCTGCGGCCACAATGCAGAAGGCAAACAGGGCGACTATCGACAGATAGGCGAAATTCCCGGCATGGACAAAGCCGTCGCTATACACGCCAACGACAACACGGCGGACGACCTCTTTGGCCTGATGCCAAGGGTCGAGATGGTGAAACCACTCAACTTCGCTCTCCGGATGTGGGCGCGGATCGTGCGCGCGCGCCTCGGGCGAGAGAGGGGAGTGTTCAGAGACCAAGGGCGGAACGGATGTTCGGATCGTCGGGCAGAGCTTCGGCCAAGGCTGCGAGCGCTGCCGTGTCGGCGGGCAGTCGGATGTGCAGCGTTACCAACTGGTCACCGCGTTCACCGCCCTTTTTGGCAAAACCCCGCCCTTTGATCCGCATCGTGGTGCCTGACTGCGCGCCTGCAGGCACGCTGAGCATCACCGCGCCGTCTATGGTCGGCACTTTCACCTTTGCGCCGTTGATTGCCTCTTTCAGGCTGATCGGCAGTTCGAGCCGGATATTGTCGCCGTCGCGCTCGTAAAAGGGGTGCTTGCCGATTTTGAGCGTGACCATGGCATCGCCATTACCGCCGGGGCCAGCAGCGCCTTTGCCGGGGATCCGGATCTGCTGACCGCTGACGGCACCTGCTGGAAGTTTGAACTCAACCGTCTTGCCGTCGCGCATGGTGATCCGCTGGGGTTCGAGCTTGGCTGCATCGGTGAATGAAACCAGATGGTCATAGGCGATGTTCGCGCCTTTGGGTGGTGGACCGGGTTGTGGCCCCCTGCCAGCGGAACCGGGTCCACCAGGCCGTGCGCCTGCACCGCCGCCGAACAGGCCGTCGAAAATGTCTCCCAAATCGATGCCGCCTGCGCCAAATTCGAAATTTCCGCCTTGGCCGGGGCGCGGTCCGCCACCGCTGAACGGGCTGCCCCCGCCAAAACCGCCGCCAAAGGGCGAACGCGGCTGGCCATTTTCGTCGATTTCTCCGCGATCATATTGGCCCCGCTTCTGCGGATCGGACAGCAGGTCATAGGCGCGCGTGACATCGCTGAACCGTTCGGACGCCTTGGGGTTATCCTTGTTCTTGTCAGGATGCAGTTCCTTGGCGAGCTTGCGATAGGCGCTTTTGATCGCCTTCTCGTCTGCGCCCTTGGAAACGCCCAATATGGAATATGGATCGGCCATTCTGGTCCCTGTGTTCAAACTCTCTGTATTAGATTGGCATTACAGCGCCGCGAGTCAACTCGGGGCAACACCATTTTCCACGCTTTTCCCGGCAAATGTGCGAAGCGTCAGATAAAGAACCAGCCCCAGCGGACCCAACAGGAAGATGAAGGGCAGAACAGGGATCTGCATCCAGCGGGCAATCCCGCGCCGGTCAGCGTTGCGCGCAGCCCAAATGCCGACGAATAGATCAAAGGCGAGATAGTGTATCCAGCCGATCGTCGCGCCACCCTTGCTGTCGAACAGCCCCATCACGCCCGCAAGCGAAGAGAAATCCTGCGAACGCGGCCCAGCTGCATTCAGCGTCCCGCTCATCAGCCCAACGATGAGCACCGTGTAGGTCGCAGCCAGCAACCCGCAACCGCCCATGAACAGCAGCGGCAGCACCTGTTCGCGCCGCGGTGCTAAAAGCAGCACCAGCCAGCAGACCATCGCATAGATGTTCGCATATTCGAAAATCGTCTCCCACGGCATTTGCATGGCAGTCCCCCCTTCCTTGAAAGCCCAGTCTAGCCTATCGAGGCAATATGGAAAGCCAAGATCCCTATTCGATTTTCGACGCCTGGTTCAAAGAGGCACGCGACAGCGAACTCAATGACGGCAACGCCATGGCGTTGGCCACGGCGGACGCAGACGGCCACCCTTCGCTGCGGATGGTGCTGCTCAAAGGCCATGGCCCCGATGCCGACGGAAAAGGCGGCTTCATTTTCTACACCAACCTTGAAAGCCGTAAAGGGGGTGAGCTGGCGGAAAACCCGAATGTCGCGTTGCTTTTTCACTGGAAATCGCTGCGCCGGCAGGTTCGGATTGAAGGGCCGGTGACGCGCGTCACTGACGCTACCGCCGACGCCTCTTTCGCCACCCGCTCGCGCTTTTCGCAGCTCGGTGCTTGGGCGTCGGACCAGTCGCGCCCGCTCGACAGCCGCGAAACCTTTGAGGCTCGCTTCGAAGCGGCGAAGGCGCGGTTCGAAGGGCAGGATGTGCCCCGCCCACCGCATTGGTCAGGCAATATCGTCAACCCCGCGCGCATCGAATTCTGGCAGGACCGCGAGTTCCGCCTGCACGAACGCTGGGTTTTCGAGCGCGAAGGCGATGGCTGGCGCAAGCAGATGCTCTATCCCTGACGCAATATGTCGCTGACTCACAACCACCATCACCACCAGCATGGTTCGATGACGGCGAAGGCCGCCATCGCCAGCGTTGTCATGGCACTGTTCCTGACCGTACTCAAAAGCTGGGCGGCGATTGAGACCGGTTCGGTTGCATTGCTGGGCTCGCTTGCCGATACCGGCTTTGACCTTCTGGCATCGCTGCTGACCCTGTTCAGTGTGCGCTATGCCGCGCTTCCGGCAGATGATGACCACCGCTTCGGCCATGGCAAGGCGGAGGCCTTGTCGGCGCTGGTGCAGGTGATGCTGGTGACGGTGTCGGCCCTGTTCATCGGCTGGCGCGCTGTTGTGCGTTTCGGCGATGGTGCACCCACCGAGCATCCCGAAATGGGCATCGGCGTGTCCCTCGTCGCGATTGCGGCGACGCTTGGGCTGTTGGCCTATCAGCGGCATGTGATCAAAAAGACCGGCTCGGTCGCGATCCATGGAGATCATTTACATTATCAGGGCGACTTGCTGCTTAATATCGCGGTCATCATCGCGCTGGCCCTCGATGCTTTTCTGAGTGTGCGCGGTGCTGACCCGCTTTTTGGGATAGCGATTGCGCTTTGGTTGCTCTGGGGTGCCTGGCGTGCCGCGAGCCTCGCGCTTGACCAGTTGCTCGACCGCGAATGGCCGTTGGAGAAGCGTCAGCGCTTCATCGAAGTTGCAACCCGCCATCCCGAAGCCAAGGGCATCCACGATATGCGCACGCGCTCGGCGGGCGCACATGATTTCTGCCAGTTCCATGTCTGGGTCGATCCAGACATGACCGTGCTGCAGGCGCATGAAGTGATGGACCAGATCGAGGCCGAGCTGATGCGCGAATTTCCGGGTGTAGAGGTGTTAATCCACCCCGATCCCGAAGGTCATAAGGATGAGCTGGGCTATATCCCGAGCGAAACTGTCGAGCATCAGGACCACGACCATGAGCATCACCACCCCTAGGCCCTTCAAGCAGGTCGACGTATTCACGGCAGTTGCGCTCAAGGGCAATCCGGTGGCGGTGATCCTTGATGCCGAAGGGCTGACGGCGGAGCAAATGCAGGCAATCGCCAACTGGACCAACCTGTCCGAAACCACTTTCGTGACTCCGCCGAGTGACACAGCGGCAGATTATGCGGTGCGCATATTCACCCCCAAAAGTGAACTGCCTTTTGCCGGTCACCCGACGCTGGGGACGGCGCATGCGGTGATCGAGTCTGGGCTGGCGACGCCAAAGGACGGCAAAGTGGTGCAGCAATGTGCGGTCGGGCTGGTCGAAGTCAGCCAGTCTGGCAGCGGCCTGTCGTTCCGGCTGCCCCGCTATGCCTTTGAGGACGCGCCCGAAGCTGAAAAACTGGCAGCGGCGCTGGGGGAAGGCACAATCAAGGGCGTGCCTCAGATAGTCAATGTCGGCCCGCACTGGGTAATTGCCGAGCTGATATCAGCAGAAGTCGTCGAGCAACTGCAGCCTGACCTGCCGATGCTCGCCGACTATGATCGAACGCAATCAACGACTGGCATGACCGTCTATGCCGAAAAGCCTGATGGCAGCATCATCGTGCGCAGTTTCGCCCCTGCAGACGGGATCGCCGAAGATCCGGTCTGCGGCAGCGGCAATGGTGCCGTCGCCGCCTATCGCCTGAAAGCGGGGCAAATCTCGGCAGGCAGCCACTACACCTCCAGTCAGGGCCGACAGGTTGGCCGCGACGGCCTTGTTCGCGTGCGGATAGAGGGCGATGCCGTCCATGTCGGTGGCGACTGCGTCACCGTGGTGGACGGCACCTTCCGGATCTAAAGCCTTACGCCAGCGTAACCGACTGGATCACGCCGGGCTCGCGCGGCGGCTCGCCCTTGGGCAGAGTGTCAACATTTTCCATGCCTTCGATGACATTGCCCCAGACAGTATATTGGCGGTCGAGGAAAGTGGCGTCGTCAAAGACGATGAAGAATTGGCTGTTCGCGCTGTTCGGATCCATCGTACGTGCCATCGAGCACGCACCGCGGACATGTGGCTCGTCGTTGAACTCTTGCGGCAGGTTCGGCTTGGAAGAGCCGCCGGTGCCGGTGCCATTGGGGCATCCGCCTTGTGCCATGAAGCCATCGATCACACGGTGGAATTTGACGCCGTCATAAAAGCCTTCGCTCGCCAGCTCGGTGATGCGATCGACATGCTTGGGGGCCAGATCAGAGCGCAGCTTGATCACGACGTCGCCGGTCGACAGGTGCAGGGTGAGTGTTTCGGCCATTTCAGGGAATCCTTTTCGTTGAACTTGGCCGTCGCAATAGGCCCCAAAGGCCAAAAGTAAATTGCAATTTCGCGGGCGCGGCGTAGGAGGGGCGCGGTCGCAACATCATAGCAGCAAAGGGGGAACGATGACTGCCGAATCCGATCCTGATTTCCCCCCCGTCGAAACTGCAGATGAAACGCTGGACGAGGACAACCGACTGAAGGCTGACTTTGTCCGGCTGGTGCTTGATGCGGTCGAACGTGGCGATACCGAAGAAGCCTATCGGCTCGCACAACCGCTGCACGCCGCCGATATTGCCGACCTGTTCGAGTTGACCAAACGCGAGGATCGCGCCGATCTTGCGATTGCGCTGGGCGACCTTCTGAGCGCCGATGTGCTCGCCGAAATCAACGACTGGGTGCGCGACGACATTGTCGATGCGCTGCCTGCCGCGCAGATCGCCGACCTCGCCGAGCAGATGGAGACCGACGACGCGGTCGCAATGATCGAGGATATGGAGGAGGACGAGCAACTGGCCGTCCTCGCCGAACTCGACCCCGAAGACCGGGCGGTTATCGAAGACGCGCTTTCCTACCCGGAAGAATCCGCTGGCCGCATCATGCAGCGCGAACTGGTCGCGGTGCCCGAGCATATTACCGTTGGCCAGCTGATCGATTATTTGCGCGACAATCCTGATCTGACGACCGAATTCTGGGAAATCTTTGTAGTCGACCCAGCGCACCGCCCGATTGGCACCTGCCAACTGAGCTGGGTGCTGCGGACGCCGCGCAACATCTCGATATCTGATGTGATGAAACGCGAGCAGACGCTAATCCCGGTCGATATGGACCAGGAAGAAGTGGCGCTGCGTTTCCAGAAATATGCACTGATTTCCGCAGCTGTCGTCGACGATGCCGGGCGGCTCGTCGGTGTGATCACCGCCGACGATGTCGTCCACATCGTTCAGGAAGAGGCGGGCGAAGACATTTTGCGCCTCTCTGGTGCGGGCGAAGGTGACATCAACGAGCCGATCGCCGACAGCTATAAGGCACGCGTGCGCTGGCTGATCGCCAATCTGGGTACCGCGATGGTCGCGAGCTTCATCATCGCGCAATTCGGCGCGGCGATTGAGGCGATGGTTGCGCTCGCAATATTGATGCCGATTGTCGCCTCGATCGGTGGCAATGCGGGCACGCAGACGCTGGCGGTGACGGTGCGCGCACTTGCTACCAATCAGCTGACGCAATCGAATACTGTGCGATCAATCTGGCGCGAAGTCCGCGTTGCCCTGCTGATTGGAGCGACAGTGGCGGTGATCGCCGGGATTGGGGCCGGGCTGATCTTTTCCAATTGGACATTGGGCGCAGTGATTGCCGCGGCCATCCTGTTCAACATCCTGTTGGCTGGTTTGTCCGGCGTTGCCATTCCGGTGTTCCTTGATCGGCTCGACCAAGATCCAGCGGTGTCGAGCTCGATTTTCGTGACGATGATTACCGACTCGATGGGCTTCCTGATCTTCCTTGGACTTGCGGTGTTTGCCGGTCTTGCGGGCTGAGTTCTTGCATCCCAAATAGCAGCTATGCCGCTCAACATGACCAAGATAGCCTTCGGTACCGAAAGCCCGGCGCATCTACGCCAGCGGCTCGAAAGCTATGCCGAGGCGGGCGAAATCCGGCTGACCACGCGCTATCTGCCCAAGCGACATGAAGAGATGGCGGGCGGTTCGCTCTACTGGATATTGAACCACACTCTGATCGGGCGCAGCCCGATACTCGGTTTCATGGACAATGGGCAGGGCAGGACATGGATAAGGCTGCGTCCCGAACTGATCCCTGTCCGTTCAATCCCCAAACGCGCGCATCAGGGCTGGCGTTATCTGGAGGGCAAGGATGCTCCGCCCGATCTGGGTTCGGCTGGCGCTGATGCTCGCGATGAAATGCCACCCAAGATGCTGGGCGAATTGATGAAAATGGGGTTGGTGTGATTGCTTTTGCCCAGCGCCTCGCTTAGCCCGTGGGTAGAGTTTGAAATGACAGGGGGGAACATGACCGAAGATTTGCACGACGCCAGCCATCCGGATAACCGGTTTCCAACGATATTGGGGGCGTTGGGCTGGGTCGTCATTTTCCTTGTTCTACAGATAGTCGCCGGCGTGATGGCGCTGGGTATCGCCATCGGGATGGACAAAAGCGGTCGCGATCCTATGGCACTGGCCCGCGATCCCAGCTTCATCGCTGCACCGACGATCCTGTCGCTGGTGGCATCGAGCCTCGTCCTGCTCGGCTTGTTCTGGCTGCATTTGCGCAAAGAGGATCGCGCCGTTCGGATCGGCCTGATGCGCTGGAGTCAGTTAAGCCTCATCCAGACTGTGGGATTGGCTATTGGCCTGATCGCGCTCGGCCTCGCCTTTAACCACCTCTACGCCAATTATGTCATTCCTGACATCAAGGTGCAGGAGGCGTTACGCAAGATGTTTGAAGCGCTGCCCGATACCCCGCTCAACACGGTCATTCTGTTCGTGGCGATTGCCGGCATTGCCCCATTGCTGGAGGAAATCCTGTTCCGCGGTCTCGTGCAGAATGCGCTGGCCAAAAAACTGCCTGCATGGGGCGCGATATTGGGCGCTTCGGCGATATTTGGCGCTGTGCACATGGATTATCACGCCTTCCCGGCGCTGATGGTGATGGGGGCGGTTTTCGGCATTCTGTATCACAAAACTGGATCGCTTCGGGTCAATATCGTTGCCCATATGGTCAACAATGGCGCGGCGTTGCTGTTGACTTAGGGGTCGGCAATCGCTCGCCAGGCTGACGCAAGCGACTCCACACCGGCGCGCAGTTCGGCAAAGCGTTGCGGATCGGGCGATGAGAGCCGCTCTTCAAATTCTGTAGCCAGCGCATCGTACAGGCCGTCAAGCGTGAATGCCAGATCGGCGCCCGACTCAAAATCGAGTCCGGCACGCAAGGAAAGGATGATGCCGCGTGCACGATGCGCCTGTTCGTCGTCCGTAAGGGTTCGCTCGCGCCTTGCCCGTAAAGTGAGGACGTCGATGCACATAAGCAGTTCGTCATAGAGCATCGCCACCAATGCATGCGGATCGGCGCTTTCGGTCTGGCTTGATACAGCGAGCGACCGGTAATGCGCGCTCGCCTTGCTGTAATGCGGATCACGCATCGCCTATTTCTCGTTCGACCAGAGTTTGATCTGCTGTTCGAGGTATGTTTGCGTCGCCTTGAAGGCACTCAACTTCGCATCGAGCGTCGCATATTGTTTCTGCAGCCGCGCCTCATAGGCATCCTCGCGCGTCTCCATGCGTTCGCGGTTTTTGGCGATGGTGGCGGCTTCGACCTGCAGCGATTTGCCGAGGCTCTCGATCAACCCGCCCGGCGCGATCGCCGCGTCGCGAATTTCATCGAGCGCAACCGCTAGGCCGGGGTCGGTGAGGCTGGTGCGCACGCCGTCGCGCGGTGGATTGAACAGGGCTTCGACCGCATCGGGATCGCTAGCGAGCACGGCGTCGAGTTTGGCGGGATCGAGTATGAGCGCACCGCTGCGGTCGGTTTTGATACCGATATCGGACAGGCTGTTAATCCCGGCATTGCCGGTCAACGCTTTGCTCACCAAAGCCGTCAACTGCCGGTCGAGCGCGCGCAAATTGCCCGCGCCACCGATGGTCTGGCGGGCCTCTTTCAGGCTGGTTTGCAGCTGATTGAAGACGGTCACGAAATCCGAGATGGTCAGCTTTAGCGCATCCGCCGGACGTGTGCTGCCAAGCGCGATAAAGCTGCCGACTTCGGCTTTTTTCAAGGTCAGTGAAACGCCGGGGATGATATCGGCGATGCTGTTGGTCGGCCGGTTATATTCGACGCCATCTACCCGGATGACGGCATCGGTTGCCGCCTGCGACTGCGCAAATCCGGATGTGATCAAAGCAGCGAGTGCAGGATCAGCGCCAGCGTCGGCGCTGAGTGTAAAGGCCTTGGCGGCACCGGTCTCGCCCTTCAGCACCAGTCGGACCTGGCCTTGGTCCGCTACGATGCTGGCTCGAACGCCGCTGCCGCTCGCATTGATCGCGTCGGCGAGGCCGGTGAGGCTGTTGTTGCTGGCACCGATGGTGATTGCATGCGCGACCCCGCCGACAGTCAGTGTCACATTTCCTGTGCCGACCGGATCACTTGCCGAGGCAAGAAGGCCGCTGTGCATCGTTTGCGCGCGTGCGAGCTGACGAATTTCAACCTCCGCCGCCAGCTTCCCCAATTGTGCATTGGGTAGCGCAGAGGCTACCAGCGCATTGTCACCGGACACAGTCGGCTGGCTGCCCAGACTACCGGTCGAGACCAGATTGGCGAGCGTATCGGCAAAACTATCCAGATCGGCCCGGGCCTGCGCCACCGCGCTAATCTTCGCCTGCGAGGCCTTTGCCAGCGCGTCGAAGCGCTCCGCTTTCGGTGCGCGCGACGCGGTGGCAAGGTCGCTCACCAGCTGGCTGACATTGATGCCCGAGCCGAAGCCAAGGCTGTTGGCGATATTCCCGATCATGGTCGTCTTCCTTCCCACCATTTAACGGTGCGAAAGCCGGGAGGTTTAGGAATTCCCCCTCCCGTTTACGGGAGGGGATAGGGG
>NZ_JBEBKL010000012.1:0-61757 GCF_040079335.1 Sphingorhabdus sp. | reverse complement strand
GGGATCCGGGGATCGGGAAATCGACCTTGCTGTTGCAGACGGCGGCCAATCTTGCGCTGCGCGGGCTCGATGTCGCCTATATTTCGGGGGAGGAAGCGGTCGATCAGGTGCGGTTGCGCGCGCGGCGGCTGGGGCTTGGCGATGCGCCGGTGCAGCTGGCGGCGGCGACCTCGGTACGCGACATTTTGACGACGCTGGGGGGCACGAAACCGCCTGCCTTGCTGGTTATCGATTCGATCCAGACGATGCACAGCGACCTGATCGAAGGCGCGCCGGGCACGGTCAGTCAGGTGCGTGCCTCGGCGCAGGAACTGATCCGCTTTGCCAAGGAACGCGGCACCGCGCTGATGCTCGTCGGCCATGTCACCAAGGATGGCAGCATTGCGGGGCCGCGCGTGCTCGAACATATGGTCGATACCGTGCTGGCGTTTGAGGGCGAGCGTAGCCACCAATATCGCATCCTGCGCGCCAACAAGAACCGCTTTGGCGGCACCGACGAGATCGGCGTGTTCGCGATGGCGGAGGAGGGGCTGGCCGAGGTCGGCAACCCCAGCGCGCTGTTCCTGACCGACCGGGCAGAGCAGGTGACCGGCGCGACAGTGTTTCCGGCACTTGAGGGCACAAGGCCGGTGCTGGTCGAGATTCAGGCACTCACCGTGCGCCTGTCGAGCGGGGCTACCCCACGCCGCGCGGTGGTCGGTTGGGACAGTGGGCGGCTTGCGATGATATTGGCCGTGCTTGAAGCGCGCTGCGGCCTCAGCTTTTCGACCGCAGAGGTTTATCTGAATATTTCGGGCGGTTACCGGATTTCGGATCCTGCCGCCGATCTGGCAGTTGCGGCCGCACTGGTTTCGGCGCTGGCGGAAAAACCCTTGCCGTCCGATGCGGTGCTGTTTGGCGAAGTGTCGCTGTCGGGTGAGGTTCGCCCGGTGGCACATGCGGGGCTGCGATTGAAGGAGTCGGCCAAGCTGGGCTTCCAGCGCGCGATGGTGCCGCCATCCGTGCAGGAAGCGGGCGGGATGCAGCTGAAGCAATTCCGCACGCTCGCGTATCTCGTTGACCATATTCTCGGGCGCGACTAACCAAGCGGCATGTCCGCATTCGATATCATTGTCTTGTTCCTGATCGGCTCGGGTGCGATTTTCGGCTTCATGCGCGGCTTCACGCAGGAAGTGCTGCTGTTGCTCGTCTGGGTGCTGGTCGTTGCCGCGATCAAATTCGTCCACACGCCGGTGACCGAATTTCTCTATGGCCCGGTTGGCACCGAAGCGGGCGCCGCCGTGCTCGGATTTCTTATAGTCGCTGTGCTCACTTACTCGCTCGGTCGCTGGGGCGCCGCGAAAATTGGCGAAAAAAGCCGCAAGTCGGTTTTGGGGCCATTTGATCGCGTGCTCGGATTTGGCTTTGGCGCAGTCAAAGGGTTGATCGGGGCAACATTGCTGTTCCTGCTGCTCGTTTTGGTCTTCGATGTCGCTTATGGCAGCAAGGTTGAACGTCCCGAATGGATGACCAAATCGCGCACCTATCCTTTGCTCAATGCATCGGGCGAAGCCTTGTCCGAATTCATTCGAGAGCGGCAGGCGGGGGATGGCGAAGAGGGCAGCGATGTCGGCTGATCTTGCCGCACGCCCGATACCGCCGAAGCCCCAGCTTTACACCAAAGACATATTGCGGCTTGCAGCCAGCCTGCCTTTTGGAGACCGGTTGGAGGGTGCACATGCCAGCGCCACACGCCGTTCGCCGGTTTGCGGCAGTGAGATCAGCGCTGATGTTCAACTCGATGATAGCGGCCAGGTCGCGGCACTTGCGTTTCGCGCCCATGCCTGCGCGATCGGCCAGGCTTCTGCGGCGTTGCTGCGCCAAATAGGACCGGGCGCTTCAGTCGGTGAGATTGAGGGAATGCGAACCGCCTTGGCCAAGGCCTTGTCCGGCGACGGCAATTTCGAACAATGCAGGCAGGAATTGGCTGTGCTTGAAACCGCGCGCGCCTATCCAGCCCGCCACGCGGCGATCCTGCTGCCTTATGATGCGGTTCTCGCCGCCGTTGCAGAGAAGGAATGATGGAAGAGGGTCATCATTTCCTGACTGACATTTTGACCACCGGCGCGATCCTGCTTGGGGCGGCGCTGGTTGCCGTGCTGGTCTTCCGCAAATTGGGGCTGGGTGCGGTGCTGGGCTATCTGGTCGCGGGGATCATTATCGGGCCTGATGTTTTGGGGCTGACCGGCGATCCCGAAACCATCCTCAGCTTTGCCGAAATAGGCATCATTCTGCTGCTGTTCCTTGTCGGGCTCGAGCTATCACCCTCGCGGTTGTGGGTGATGCGGCGCGATATCTTGCTGTTCGGGCCGCTGCAGGTCGCTTTGTGCGGCCTTGCCATGTTTGTGATCATTTACGCCGTGTTGCCGTTCAGTTGGGAGGCGGCGCTGGTGCTGGGGCTTCCGCTAGGCCTCAGTTCGACTGCACAGGTCTTGCCGCTGCTGCAATCGCGCGGTCGGTTGAAGACCGATTATGGTGAGAAAAGCTTCGCCATCCTGCTGTTTCAGGACATCTCGATTGTCCCCTTGCTGACTATCGTTGCCGCATTGTCACGCGCACCGGCGCAAGAAGGCGCGCCCAGCGGGCTTGTGCTGGCCATCTACGCCGTGCTCGCGATTGGCGGGTTGATACTGGCCGGGCGCTATGTGCTGTCGCCTCTGCTGCGGCTGGTTGGGCGGGTTTCGGAGCGCGAACTGTTCATCGTCACCGGGCTGTTTGCTGTGTGCGCCAGCGCTGCCCTGATGCAGTCGATTGGCGTTTCAGCGGCGCTCGGGGCATTTGTGGCAGGCGTGATGCTCGCTGAATCGCCTTACCGGCACGAGCTGGAGGCGGATATCGATCCGTTCCGCTCGATCCTGCTCGGGCTGTTCTTCCTCGCTGTCGGAATGATGCTCGACCTTGATGTTATCGCGGCGCAGCCCTTGCTGATTGTCGGATTGGCGGCGGGTCTGGTTCTCGTCAAAACTGCGGTGGTTTTCGCTCTGGGTCGCCTCTTCGGGCTGAACAACAGTGCGTCGATCATCATGGCGCTGCTACTGAGTCAGGGTGGCGAATTCGGTTTCGTGCTGTTCACCGCGTCGCAAAATGCGTTGCTGATCGAGCCCGAGGCCGCAAGCCTGTTTGGCGCAGTGGTCACGCTGTCGATGGCGACGACGCCGTTCCTGATGATCCTTGCAGGCCGTCTGGCCGCGCGGCGGCGGACCAGCGACGTCACGCTCGACGATCCGGAATTGGCGGCGCAGGCCAGCATCATCATCGTCGGCCACGGCCGCTTTGGCCAAACGGTCGGGCAAATCATGCAGGCGGCGGGCCTGTCCATCACCCTGATCGACATCAAGCCCGAGCAGATCGACGTCAGCGGCGAGTTCGGCCGCAAGGTATTTTATGGCGACGGGACGCGTATAGACCTGCTGCGGCGTGCGGGCGCAGATGAGTCCTGCGCTATCCTGTTTTGTATGGACGACCGCGATCTGGATGCCGACGGGCTGATCGCGGTGCGCGAAACCTTTCCCAATGCGAAACTGTTTGTCCGCGCCTATGACCGGCGGCAGATGCTCGAACTCATGCCTGCAGACGATCTGAAGATTACGCGGGAAGTTTTTGAATCATCAGTACAAATGGCTGAGGACGCACTGCGCTCTATCAATGTCGATCCGTCGGTTGCCGAACAGGCCGTCACCGAATTTCGCCGCCGTGATCTTGTTCGGCTGAAGGCGCAGTTCAAGACCGGCAATATGCGCGCCGGATCGCGCCACAGCTTTGGCGGCAAGGAATCGGACGATTTTGCGATGGATGAAGGTTAGCGATCACGCTCTTCATTGAGGAAGGCAGCCACATCTTCCAGATCGACATCCTTCGCCAGAAATGTCTGGCCGATGCCATTGGCCAGCAGGAAGGGCAGGGTGCCACCACTCTTCTTTTTGTCGTGCAGCATATGATCGACCAGATTTTCGCCGTTGGTGTCAACTTGGGCAGAACGCAGCGTTGTCGGCAGTCCGGCCTTTTCCAGATGCGCAGCAACGCGTTCTGCATCGCCAGCGGGACAATGTCCGCGGCGCACCGAATAGCGGAAAGCCAGCGCCATGCCCGCCGCCACACCTTCGCCGTGGAGTAGCTTGTCCGAATAGCCCGTCTCCGCCTCCAGTGCATGGCCGAAAGTGTGCCCCAGATTGAGGAGCGCGCGGACGCCGGTCAGTTCCTTTTCGTCCGCCGCCACAATCCGCGCCTTTGCGTCGACCGAACGGGCAATCGCGTAGCGGCGCGCTTCTGCATCCCCCGCCAGAAAGGCGTCGATATTGGCTTCGCACCAGTCGAAAAATTCGGGCGCGTCGATCAGGCCATATTTGACGACCTCGGCATAGCCCGCGCCCAGTTCGCGGCGGGGCAGCGTATCGAGCACGTCCGGATCGATCAGCACCAGCGCGGGTTGGTGGAACGCGCCGACCAGATTCTTGCCAGCGCTGCTGTTGATTGCCGTCTTTCCGCCAACACTGCTGTCGACCTGCGCCAGCAAGGTCGTCGGCACCTGAACGAAATGGCAGCCGCGTTTGACGATATGCGCGGCAAAGCCCGTGATGTCGCCGACAACGCCGCCGCCCAATGCGACAATATGGTCGCTGCGCTCGACATGCTCGGCAAGCAACCAATCGACCAGCCGTTCCAGTTCGGCCCAGCTTTTGGCGCCTTCGCCTGCGGGCAGCAGGTGGGCGGCATAGCTTAGCCCGGCTTCCTGCAACGACGCGGCGAATATTGGCAGGACATGCTGGCCGACATGGGTATCGGTGACGATCAGCAAGCGCCCGCTGCGCGCATAAGGGGCGAGCAATTCGCCCGCCTTGCCAATCAGGCCCTGCTCGATCAGGACGTCATAAGGCCTGCCTTCGAGGCTGACTGCTATTCTGTCCATTAGGCCAATGCCTCCAATATCTGGTTTACGGTGCGGGTATGCGGCCCGGAATCGCTGCGGACATGAATGTCGGCTTCCGCATAAAAAGGCGTGCGCTTGGCCGCAAGGTCGGTCAGCACGTCGCGCGGGTCTTTCCCAACCAGCAGCGGCCGGTTGCTGCGGCGCGACACGCGCTCGATTAGCACATCCAGATCGGCATCGATCCAGACCGACCGGCACTTTTCTTTAATGAGCCTGCGGGTTTCATCGTTGATAAAAGCGCCACCACCGGTCGCGATCACTTTTGGCCCTTCGGCGATCAGCCGCGCGATCACCCGCCGTTCACCGTCGCGAAAACCGGGTTCGCCGAAGCGGTCGAATATCTCTGAAATCGGCATGCCGGCGGCTTTTTCGATTTCCTCGTCGGAATCGACAAAGGAAAGTCCCAGCTTTCCGGCGAGTAATTTGCCGATTGTCGATTTGCCCACCCCCATCATGCCGACAAGCACGATCGATCGGTCTGTGCCGTCAAATGTAACAGATGCGGTGTCGGGTCGCGAAGCCATTGCGATGGGCGCTATATATCGGCTAACCCTTGCCGGAAAGCCCTTTGCCAATTGGCGGATTCAGGAGGAAAAGTGCGAGGTAAGCCGAAGGCCAAGCGCATCTGGCCGTGGTTGGCAGTGGCGATTGTGCTTGTCGCGGCGCTGTTTTTCTTCGAATGGCTGGGCAGCGAACAGCCGCAAAGGGTGGTCGAAATAGAGGTTCTGCCGGGAATCCGGCCCGAAACTGACGGAGCGAGTGGTAAAGACTGATATGGCAAAGCAGCGCACTTCGATGCTTCTGTGTGCAACGGCAGGCGTTGCAGCGTTGGTCTATACGATCCCCGTTTTGGGTCAGCAGGGGCCAGAGTCGCTGTTGCCTCCAGGCTTTAACGATCCTGCACCGCCGCCCGCAGCACGGCCCGCGCCGCCGCCAAGTTCCAATACAACGCGGCCCACTGATGGCGCGCCGACATCGCCTTCAGCGACTCCGTCCAACGATACCGCTGCGCCTGCCGCGACTTCCAAAGATCCCGAAAAAGATGAGGAAGACGAAGAAGAAACCGAAGTCCGTTACGATGTGCCACCCACCGCGCGGCGCTCGCTGAAAGCGGTCGGGTTGTTCACCGATGCATCGGGCGGCTTCCCGGCGGACGCTTTCGGCGCGCTAGACGGCAAATTTTTAACGCAGGTTGTGCAGCGGACCAACGGCCCGCTTGCCTCGCGCTGGGGCACGATCATGACCCGCCGCTTGCTCGCCAGCCGCACGGCGACCCCGCGCAACATCAATGGCGCCGATTGGGCCGCCGAACGCAGCTGGCTGCTGTTGCGCATGGGCGATGCGGTTGCGGCGCGCCAGTTGGTGCAACAGGTCGATTCGGATCGATATACCAAGCGGCTCTATCAGGTCGCGATGCCGGTTTTCCTGGCCAATGCCGATTTGTCCGGCATGTGCCCTGTGGCTGACGCTGGTGCGCAGCAGACCGGTGAAGGCACCTGGCGGATGGCGCAACCGATCTGCGCCTCGCTCGCTGGGGAGCAAGGCCGTGCAACCGCACTGCTCAATCAGGCGCGCGCGCGTGGCTGGCTCAAAGGCATTGATTATCTACTCGGCGAAAAGGCGGTCGGGGCCGGGGTCCAGGGGCGTCGTTCGGTCAAGATCGAATGGGAAAATGCCAAGGGCTTTACAACATGGCGCCACGGCATCGGGCAGGCAACCGGTGTCGAGCCGCCAGAGGCGCTTTATGCAAAGGCAGGCAGGCAGGTTAATGGCTGGGTCGCGCAACTGCCCACGGCTTCGCTGCCAGCGCGTATGCGCTCGGCCCCCGCAGCAGCGGCTATGGGCGTGCTGTCCAATCGCGCGCTGGTCGATATTTACAGTGTCGCCTTTGAAGATCCCGATGTGCCCGCAGACATTAAGGCACGCGGCGAATCGTTGCAAACGGCCTATGCCGATAATAGCAATGCTGCCAAGATCGCCGCGATGGCCGACTTGTGGGATGGCGGATCGACACCAGACCAGCGCAGGTCAGCACTGGTTTTGACGGCGCGGGCCGCGGCGCTCATCGCGCCTAGCGAAGATCATGCGGGGGAAGCCGACAGGCTGATAGCGTCGATGCTGTCGGCTGGCTTTGACGAACAGGCGGTTCGCTGGGCCTCGATCGTTGATGGCGGCTCACTCGGTTGGGGTTTGCTCGCCTGTGCGGCCGCCGGATGGCGCGGGGCGATCAACGAAGGCGAGCTCGACGATTTCCGCAGCAATGATGACAGCGCCGATTATCGCAAATCGAAATTTCTGTTGGCGGGACTTGCCGGGCTTGGCCGGGTGGAAGCAGCGGCGATTACCGATTTTTCGGAGACACTTGAGGTCAACATCCGCAAGGAAAGCGGCTGGTCACGGGCAATCGCATCGGCGGCGCAACGCGGGGAAAGCGGTACGGTTGTTTTGCTCGCTGCCTCGGCTTTGCAGGGCACCGGCTGGCAGGATATTCCGCCGCACCACCTGTTTCACATCGTGCGCGCGCTCAATCAGGTAGGCCTTGATGGCGAAGCCCGGATGATCGCCGCAGAGGCTGTAAGCTGGAGTTGAGGCGCAGTTGAACAGCCAGATCAACCCGGGCGCCGATGCCGATCTGATTGAGCGATTCCTCGAAATGCTGGCCGCAGAACGCGGTGTCGCGCGAAACACCCTGCTTGCCTATCGCAGCGATCTGGCAGCAGCCTCCGAAATGCTGGCAGGCAAATTGGCCGCAGCGAGCAAGGAAACGCTGGCGATTTTGACCGCTGGCTGGTCGCACCTTGCCAATAGTTCGATTGCGCGAAAAGCGGCTGCATTGCGCGGTTTTTTCGGATTTTTGGAAGAAGAGGGGTTCCGGCCCGATAACCCCTCCGCCGCCCTGCCGCGCCCGGTGCAAAGCCGTTCGCTTCCCAAGATACTTGATGTAGCCGAGGTCGAGGCCTTGTTTGCATCAATCGAAGTGCGGTTGGCCAAAACCAAACCATCACCGCTGGACTATCGCCTATCGGCGCTAGTTGAACTGCTCTATGGGTCGGGCTTGCGCGCAACCGAACTTGTCGCCCTTCCGCGCACGTCGATTGTTCGCGATAGGCCATATATCATCCTGATCGGCAAAGGTGCCAAGGAACGGCTGGTACCGATTTCGGACCGCGCAAGGCAGGCGGTCGGTACTTGGCACGCCTTTGTCCCCAAGGATTCGAAATATCTTTTCCCATCGCGGGCGGCGAGGGCCTCGGGCAAGGGCGATGTGCATATCAGCCGCATTCGCCTGTTCCAGATCATACGCGAACTGGCGGCCGAATCCGGTATCGATCCAGCCAAGGTCAGCCCGCATGTGCTGCGTCACGCCTTCGCCACCCATTTGCTCGCTGGCGGTGCCAATTTGCGCGCGCTGCAGGCGATGCTCGGCCATGCCGATATCGCCACCACACAGATCTACACCCATGTCGATTCGTCGAAGCTGGTCGAGCTGGTGAACCAGCGGCACCCGCTCGCAAAACGCAAGCTCTCTCGTTGACCCCGCCGCCTGCAGGTTCTAACGGCGAGGCATGACAGTCTATCTCGATTTCGAAAAGCCGGTCGCCGCACTCGAAGCTCGCATCCAGGAACTGGAAGACACGGCGGGTGAAACCGAAATTGATGCCGCCAGCGAAATCGGAAAATTGCGCGCCAAGGCGGACAAGCTGCTGGCCGATACCTATTCAAAGCTGACGCCTTGGCAGAAAACGCAAGTTGCCCGCCATCCAGAGCGTCCGCATTTCAAGCATTTTGTCGCCAATCTGTTTGATGATTTCCTGCCACTCGCCGGGGATCGTGCTTTTGGCGACGATCAGGCAATAATAGGCGGTCTGGCGCGCTTGGGCGATCGCCGCGTGGTGCTTATCGGTCACGAAAAGGGTGACGACACCGAAAGCCGCTTGCGGCACAATTTCGGCATGGGCAAACCTGAAGGTTATCGTAAAGCGATCCGCCTGATGGAACTTGCCGACCGTTTCGGACTGCCAGTGGTTTCGCTGGTCGACACCTCGGGTGCCTTTCCCGGCGTCCAGGCCGAAGAGCGCGGACAGGCCGAGGCGATCGCCCGATCGACCGAAAAATGCCTGCAACTCGGGGTGCCGATGATTTCGTGCATCGTCGGTGAAGGTGGCTCGGGTGGTGCGGTTGCGCTCGCTGCGGCGGATCGGGTCCTGATGTTCGAACATGCGGTCTATGCCGTGATTTCGCCCGAAGGCTGCGCCTCGATCCTGTGGCGCACCAATGATCGTGCGGCGGATGCGGCCCAGGCGATGAAAGTGACTGCCGCCGACCTGAAATCGCTGGGCGTCATCGATGCGATTGTGCCGGAGCCGATGGGCGGCGCACACCGCGATCATGCCGCTGCAGCTGCCAATCTTGGCAAGGCGCTGTCACAATCGCTTGGCGAACTGGAAAATCTGAGCCGGGGCGAAGTGAAAAAGCGTCGCCATGCCAAGTTTCTGGCGATGGGGCAGTTTTAACGCGTTTTCCTGCCCCGGTTCATATCAGGGCCAGCTGCAACAATTTACCTAGACTCCTGTGATTGCGTGCTAAAGTGCATGCGCATTAAAAGGAGTCTGTCGTGCGTAACAAACTGCTCTTGACCCTCGCAGCCTCGGCGCTGGCCGTTGGTGCCATTTCGACCGAAGGCGCATTTGCCGCAAAATCGAAAAGCAGCGAACCCTTACCCTTTTCATCGAAAGAAAAGGCCAATGGTGCGAAATATCACCCTGAAATTCTGAAGGAATTTGGCGGAGCCTATCAAAGCCCGCAGACGGCCTATGTCGAGCGGGTGGGCAAGAAGATTGCTCTGCAATCGGGCCTCGCGAACAGCGAGGGCGAGTTCACAGTGACCTTCCTCAATTCCGCAGTAAACAACGCATTCGCAATCGAGGGTGGCTATGTTTATATCACCCGCCAGCTTGCGGCACTTTGCAACAGCGAGGCCGAAATGGCGGGCGTGCTTGGCCATGAAGTCGGGCACACAGCGGCCCGCCACAGCAAGAAACGCCAGAAACAAGCGACGCTTGCCAGTATCATCGGCGTACTCGGCACAATCGGTGGCGCGATGATTGGTGACAATGGCGGCCTAGCAGGCGCCTTGGGTGGCGCTGCGAAGCAATATTCTGGACAATTGGCGCAGCTGTTTACCCTGAAATATTCGCGCGGACAGGAAGAGCAAGCCGACGATCTGGGGATCAAATATCTCAGCAAGGCCGGTTATGATCCGTCTGCCTTGTCAGCCATGCTCAATTCGCTCGCGCTGCAGACGGCGGTGGATGCCAAGGTGGCGGGGCTCAACGCGCACTCGGTGCCTGAATGGGCGAGCACCCACCCTGATCCGGCCAAACGCGTTGTGCGCGCGGCGACCAATGCGAAGAAATATCCGGCCAGTACGGTCCGCAATGCCGATATGCATTACAAGGCAATCGACGGGATGATGTATGATGATGATCCCAAGGAAGGCGTGATCGAAGGGCAGGAATTCCTGCACCCCGATCTGCGTCTGCGCTTCGCGGTGCCTTCTGGATTCGGAATGTCGAATGGTACGCAGGCGGTTACTATCAGCGGTAATGGCGGTAAGGCGCTGTTTACGACGCAGGCGTTCAATGGCGACCGCAAGGCCTATATCGACGCCGCCTTCAAGGCCGTGGTTGGGGATCAGCAGCAGGTCAATTATGGCTCGATTCAGCAGACTACAGTTAATGGAATTCCCGCTTTTTATGCCAGCGCTAATGTGCAGACCCAGCAATCGGGAACTGTGACGCTGACAGTATTCGCCTATGAATGGGCGTCAAATCAGGCGTTCCACTTCGTCACCATCGCGCCCGCTAACAGCACACCTTTCACATCGATGTTTGAAAGCGTGACGCGGATGACCGACAAGCAGGCGGCCGAAATCAAGCCACGCAAATTGCGCGTTGTAACGGTTGGAAAGAATGACAGCGTTGCGACCCTTTCAGGGCGAATGGCCTATAAGAATTTCCAGACCGAACGGTTTCTGGCGCTAAACGGCCTTGCCAGCAACGCGACACTGACGTCGGGCCAGAAGGTGAAAATCGTCACTTATTAGGGTCGGTTCGGCGTCCTTTTATCAAAAGGACGCCGCTTTCATTATCAATCGTCGCGCGAGATACGTTCCTGGCGCTCGTGGCGCTCCTGCGCCTCCAGCGTCATGGTGGCGATCGGGCGAGCGCGCAGGCGGGCGAGCGAGATCGGTTCGCCGGTTACCTGGCAATAGCCATATTCGCCTTCCTTGATACGACGCAGCGCTGCATCGATTTTGGCAATCAGTTTGCGCTGGCGATCGCGGGTGCGCAGTTCGATACCCCAATCGGTTTCGCTCGATGCGCGGTCGTTCAGATCGGGTTCGCGAATGGGCCCGTCTTGCAGCTGGTTCAGCGTTCCGCGCGATTCATCGAGAATCTCTTTGCGCCATTTGAGCAATTGCAGTTCAAAGTAGCGCAGTTGTTTTTCGCTCATGAACGGCTCGCCATCGGACGGCACGTAATCGGGGTCTAGGTCACTCTCCAATTCGCTGATTTTTTCGGATTTGTCTTGCACTTGAGTGCTTGCATTCATTGCAGAATCTCCACCGAAGAACGGCTAGAACAGGGGCCAAAAAGCCCGTATTCCCTCTCTTGGCGGGCGCTATAGACGCGGCTCAAAGAGCGCACAAGCGACAAATCGAACGTGAGAGAATCGTCTGTGGAAATTTTACGCAACAATCAGCTATAACTTCGGATAGAGTTAACACCTGCCATAGCAAACAGTTCCACAACGGGACGTTTCGTCATTTTACACCGGAATATGTGCGATTTTTTTTGTTGTCGGCGGGTGAAGAGGGTTAATGTAATTGCGGCTTAAGGAGTCTTCTGCCCAATTGGATCGACAAAGGGCGGGAATCTATCGGACTCGGTAAATTGACCGTCGCAACGACTGAAGAGGTCAGGGAATATGTCAGTACGGATGGCTTTGGCAAAATTGTGCGCTTGCACATGCGGCGGTGCCCTTATCGGCGGCGGAGCCGTGCAGATTGCAGACCAGCCGCCTGCACAGGTAAAGGTGCATAAGGCCAAGAAGCACGTGAAAGCCCGCAAGATTGCGCGCCACGCCCCCGTCCGTAAGGTCAAACGCGTCCGTAAGGTCGTTCGCACCACGACGACAACCTGCATGCCGCAGCCTGTCGCAATCGCGCAGGGCATGCCGATGCCGATCCCCTATGCGCCGCTTCCCCCCATGGGTGACGTCGGCAGCAGTGGTGGCGGCGTTCCCGTCGTCATCGGTGGCGGTTTTGGCGGTGGTTTCGGCGGTGGTTTCTTCGGCGGCTTCTCGGGCGGCGGTGGTGGCAGCAGCGGTGGAACCGTTGTGATCTCGTCAACTTCGACCGGTTCGACCAGCACTTCTTCGGGTGGCTCGGGCGGTTCGAGCACTTCGACCGGCGGTTCCAGCACCTCCAGCACCTCGGGTGGCGTTTCAACGTCGACCGGCGGTGTCAGCACCTCGACCGGCGGCGTTTCGACTTCGACGGGTGGCGTCAGCACTTCGAGCGGTAACGTTTCGACCTCGTCGGGTAACAACAGCACCAGTTCGTCAAGCTCCTCCTCGTCTTCATCGTCGAGCAGCTCTTCTTCATCCAGCTCCTCGTCTTCAGGTTCATCCTCGGGCGGCGGCAGCACGGGTGGCAAGCCGGGCGGTAGCAGCGGCGGCCATCATGGCAGCAGTGGTGGACATCACGGCAGCAGCGGTGGTTCGGGCGGATCTTCGGGTTCGTCGGGTAGCAGCGGCTCGTCGGGTTCGAGCGGCTCCAGCGGTTCGAGCGGGTCCTCATCGTCGTCGAGCAGTTCATCTTCGTCGAGTTCATCGAGCAGCTCTTCGGGCGGTTCGTCGAGCTTTGGCGGTAGCACTAGCACGGGTTCGACCGGATCGAGCGGTTCGACGAGCAGCAGCTCTTCCAGTTCGTCTTCGTCCAGCTCCAGCTCTTCGTCGTCATCGAGCGGTGGCAGCACCAGCAGCACCGGCGGAACCGACGTTCCGGCCCCACCGATGGTATTGCTCTTTGGCGCAGCAGCAGCAGGGCTGTTCGCCCGCCGCCGCAATGCGAAGAAGAAGCTGTCCAAGGCAGCCTGAATTTCAGACATCACGAAATGTTGAGGGGGGCGGCTTTCGGGCCGCCCTTTTCGTTTATGATGCTTGCACCCGCGCGCGCCGCTCGGCATAGGCCTTGGAAATGCACGACCTGAAATCCATCCGCGAAAATCCTGTCGCATTCGACGCCGCACTGGCGCGTCGTGGGGCAGCTTCTGTATCTGCCGAAATCCTTGCCCTAGACGAACGCCGCCGTTCGGTGTTGACCGAACTGCAGGAGGGCCAGTCACGCCGCAACGAGGCGTCGAAAGCCATTGGCGCGGCGATGGGCAAAGGTGACGCTGCCACTGCGGATGCGCTGAAGGCCGAGGTCGGCCTGCTCAAGGAAAAGCTGCCGCTATTGGAGGAGCAGGAACGTGAAGTTTCGGGCGAACTGGATGCGCTCCTCGCCTCCATCCCGAACCTGCCCTTCGACGAGGTGCCGCAGGGTACCGACGAGCATGACAATGTCGAAGTCAGCCGCTGGGGCACCCCACGCGCTTTCGATTTCGATGCAAAGGATCACAGCGAAATTGGCCCACCGCTGGGGTTAGATTTTGAAACCGGTGTAGCGATTTCAGGTGCGCGATTCACCTTCATGCGCGGGCAGATGGCGCGGCTGAACCGGGCACTTGGCCAGTACATGCTCGACCACCAGACCGGGACCAATGGTTATGCCGAGTGCAACACACCCGTCCTTGTCAATGATGCCGCCATGTATGGCACCGACAAGCTGCCAAAATTTGCCGAGGATTCCTTTCGCACAACCGATGGGCGCTGGCTCATCCCAACCGCAGAGGTATCGCTGACCAGCAGCCAGGCCGGCAAAATCCTAGACGATGCGGCGCTTCCCATTCGCATGACCGCACTCACTCTTTGCTTCCGCTCCGAAGCAGGTGCAGCCGGCAAGGACACCAAGGGCCTGATCCGCCAGCACCAGTTCGAAAAGGTTGAACTGGTCTCGATCACCCGCCCCGAAGACAGCGTGGCCGAGCATGAACGGATGACCGCTGCGGCGGAAAGCGTGCTGCAGGCGCTAAAGCTGCCCTATCGCAAGCTGCTGCTGTGCACCGGCGACATGGGCTTCGGCGCACGCAAGACCTATGATCTGGAGGTATGGCTGCCGGGCCAGGGGCTGTATCGCGAGATTTCGAGCTGTTCGAACTGCGGAGATTTCCAGGCGCGACGCATGAACGCGCGCTATCGTCCGGTTGAGGGCAAGGGGACGGCGTTCGTTCACACGCTTAATGGCTCTGGTCTGGCGGTGGGCCGAACGCTCGTCGCGGTGATCGAAAATTACCAGAATCCAGATGGAAGCGTGTCGGTTCCGGATGTGCTGAAGCCCTATATGGGGGGAACTGATAGGCTGGTTCCCGCAACATAAACACTCGTCAATCCCGCGAAGGCGGGAATCCATCACCTGCCGCCGAAATTTCAACTGCCGGTGATGGACCCCCGCCTTCGCGGGGGTGACGAAACAAGATAAGGTTCAAAAAAATGCGCATCCTCCTTACCAATGACGACGGCGTGAATGCCCCCGGGCTCAAGGTCCTCGAAAAGATCGCGCGCGAATTCAGTGACGATATCTGGATTGTCGCACCCGCCGAGGAAAATTCGGGCGCTGGCCATTCGCTGACTCTCACCCGCCCGGTGCGCATCCGCGAACATGGGCATCAGCATTTCTCGGTGACGGGCACGCCGACCGATTCAGTGATGATCGCGCTCGGCGTGATCATGAAGGATGCAAAACCCGACGTCGTTTTATCGGGCGTCAATCGCGGCGCCAATCTGGGCGACGACATTACCTATTCGGGCACCGTTTCCGCCGCGATGGAAGGCGCGCTGGCAGGTGTTCGCGCAATTGCGATGAGCCAGGTTTACGGCAAGGAAGGGATGGGCGATGCCGTGCCCTTCTCGGCTGCCGAGGCGTGGGGACCAAAGGTGCTGGCACCGCTGCTCGCAACCCCCTTCGTTCCGCGCACGCTGGTGAATGTGAACTTTCCAGCGGTCGCGCCCGATGCGGTCAAGGGCATTCAGGTCGTGCGGCAGGGCTTCCACGATTACAGCCGTGGCTCGATCGTCAAGGGCACCGACCCGCGCGGCTATGACTATTTCTGGTTCGGCCTGCACGGGGTTGAGCATACATCGGGCCATGATACCGATCTGGAAGTCGTCGATGACGGCTTCATCTCGGTCACACCGTTGCAACTCGACCTGACGCACCGCGAATCGCTCGAAGCGTTGCGTTCGGCGTATAAATAAGGGCTCAGGCGCCGAGCAGCGCGAAAACCAGCCCCATCGCTGCGTAAAAAGCGATCCAGTATCCGGCGTCGATGGCGAACAGCTTGCCCGATTTGTGCCCGTACAGATAGTTGGTGCCGATGGCAGGGGCGACAAAGCCGATCGCAATTCCGGTGGAGATCATCATCGTCCGGTAAAAGTCGGTATCGAAATGCGAGAGCAGATGGCCGAGGAACACCGCCGACAAGAGGCTGAACAGGAAGGTGATCCCGAAAATCTTGGCCATATTGCCCGATTTGATTTCATCGTCCGATAGCCCGATTTCGCGCTGCCACGCTTTGCCAAACAACGGACCGTACCAAAGCCCGCCGACCATGAAGCCGGAAGCCGCCGCAACCAGTATTGCCAGAAGATTTGCATTCGCCATGAGTTCTCCCCTCCCGCTTGCGGGAGGGGCTCGCCGACTCTATCCCCCGGACAGAGTCCAAGGGCGAGCGGGGAGGGCCTGTCTCGCAAGTTAGTTCGAAACCATACCCTCCCCTGACCCCTCCCGCAAGCGGGAGGGGAATTTGGTGACAAGCGGTTGCAAAAGCCCTAAGGGCGCGCGCTATATGGCAACGAAAATTCAAGAAGCGCCCAAGGTGGGCATGGTCTCGCTTGGCTGCCCCAAGGCGCTGGTCGATAGCGAACGCATCCTCACCAAGCTGCGTGCAGACGGCTATGCAATGTCGCCCGATTATGAGGGTGCGGACGTCGTGCTCGTCAACACCTGCGGCTTCCTTGACAGCGCCAAGGAGGAAAGTCTTGAGGCGATCGGTGAGGCGATTGCCGAAAATGGCCGGGTGATTGTCACCGGCTGCATGGGCAATGAGGCAGAGCTGATCCGCGCGCGCTTCCCTGAGGTGCTGGCCGTCACCGGCGCGCATCAATATGAGGATGTAGTGGCCGCAGTGCACGCCGCCGCCCCGCCGGCGCGCGGGGCCTTTGTCGACCTCGTCCCCGAAGGTGGGCTGAAACTGACGCCGCGCCACTACAGCTATCTGAAGATTTCGGAAGGCTGCAATCACAGCTGCGCATTTTGCATCATTCCGTCTTTGCGTGGGAAGCTCGTCAGCCGCCGGATCGATGCGGTGCTGCGTGAAGCCGAGAAGCTGGTATCGGCGGGCACGAAAGAACTGCTTGTCATCAGCCAGGATACATCGGCTTACGGCGTCGATACCCGCCACGAACCGCGCGAGTGGAAAGGCCGCCAAGTGCGCGCGCATATGACCGATCTGGCGCGCGAACTGGGGCAATTGCGCACGGCAGAGGGCAGGGCGCCGTGGGTGCGGTTGCACTATGTCTATCCCTATCCGCATGTCGACGATGTCATCCCGTTGATGGCCGAAGGGTTGCTGACGCCCTATCTCGATATCCCGTTCCAGCATGCAGCACCGTCGGTGCTGAAAGCGATGAAGCGGCCCGCCAACGAAGCCAAGGTGCTCGAACGCATCCGCAACTGGCGCAGCATCGCACCCGATATTGCGATCCGCTCCAGCTTCGTCGTCGGCTTCCCCGGAGAGACCGAGGCGGATTTCCAATATCTGCTCGACTGGCTGGATGAAGCCCAGCTCGACCGCGTGGGTGCCTTCCGGTTTGAACCCGTCGAAGGGGCCGCCGCCAATGCGTTGCCCAATCCGGTGCCTGAAGAGGTGAAGGAAGAACGCTACCAGCGGATAATGGAAAAGACCGCCGCGATTAGCGCCGCCAAACTGGCGGCCAAAGTCGGGCGCACTTTGCCCGTCATCATCGATGAAGTCGGGGAATCGGATGAGGACGGCAGTATCGGTGCCACCGCGCGTAGCCAGGCCGATGCGCCGGAAATTGACGGAAATGTATTCCTGCGTGACATGCCCGAAACGCTGCAACCCGGCGATATTGTTGAAGTTACTATAGAAGACGCCGATGAGCACGACCTGTTCGGGGTAATAGCCAAAGCCTGATGTAAACGGGTTGCAATCTGCAACCATGTCAGTAAGTTTCCTTTTAAGCGCACGGTTAAATGGTGCGGAGGAGACGAATATGGTGGCGAAACAGCATGGCGGAGAATTTGATGTCCTGATCGTCGGGGCGGGGCTTTCGGGGATCGCGGCTGCCGCGCATCTGACTATGCAATGTCCGGGTAAAAGCTATGCCGTGATCGAGCAGCGCGCCGACATGGGCGGGACGTGGGATCTGTTCCGCTATCCCGGCATCCGTTCGGATTCGGACATGCACACGCTCGGCTATCGTTTCAAACCGTGGACCGAGGCGAAGGCGATCGCAGACGGCCCGGCGATTCACAAATATGTCCATGAAACCGCCGACGAATATGGCATCGCGCCCAATATCCGTTTCCGCCACCGCGTGCTGGGTGCAGACTGGTCGACCGACAAGGCCTGCTGGACGATAACCGCGCGCCGCGAAGAGGATGGCGCCGAGGTTCAGTTTACCGCCAACTTCCTGTTCATGTGCGCGGGCTATTATGATTATGATCAGGGCTATCGCCCCGAATTCCCGCAAGAAGCGAGCTATGCCGGGCGGATCATCCACCCACAGCATTGGCCGGAAAATCTGAACTATGCGGGTAAGAAGGTCGTCGTGATCGGATCGGGTGCGACTGCCGTCACAATCGTGCCGGTGATGGCCGAGACCGCCGAGAAGGTCTATATGCTGCAGCGCACGCCGACCTATATGGTTTCGCGCCCGGCAAAGGATTGGCTTGCCAACACGATGCGCGCCATCTTGCCCGAGATGATGGCGTATAAGATCACCCGCTGGCGCAACATCGCGATGCAGCGCTTCACTTATAATATGGCCCGAAAAAAACCGCAGAAGATGGGTAAGCGCATTATCGAAATGGCGCGCAAGATGCTTCCCGCCGATTACCCAAATTTCGAAAAGGATTTCACACCGCCTTACACGCCTTGGGAGCAAAGACTGTGTCTGGTGCCCGATGCCGATATGTTCAACGCGATCTCCAGCGGCAAGGCAGAGATTGTCACCGACCATATCGACCATTTCACCCCGACCGGCATTAAGTTGAAATCGGGGCGCGAGCTGGAGGCGGACATCATCGTCTCCGCAACCGGCCTCAACCTGGTGATGATGGGCAAGACCAATCTAAGCATCGATGGCAAGCCGACCGCTCCGCACGAGCATGTCAGCTATAAGGGCATGATGTTCAACGATATTCCGAACTTTGCGAGCGTGTTTGGCTATGTGAATGCCAGTTGGACGCTGAAGACCGATATCGTTGCAGATTATGTCTGCCGCCTTTTGAAGACCATGGATGCAAAAGGTGTGCAGATTGCCAATCCGCATCTGGCCGACGCCGATATGCCGCGCCTGCCGTGGGTCGACGACTTCTCCTCGGGCTATTTCGCGCGCTCGTTCGACAAGCTGCCCAAAAATGGCGACCGCCACCCCTGGCGCGTGCTGCAGGATTATAAGGCGGAGAAGAAGATCCTGACCGAAGAGCCGATCGAGGATGGCATGATGCTGTTCTCGAAAGCTGGCGAGATGGTGAAGCCGGTGGCAGCTGCGGCAGAGCCTATGCTGGAAGCGGCCGAATAGCGCTCAGTCTGGGTTCAATTCGTCCCGCTTTGTAACTGCCGCAACCCGTCGCTCGGCCACCGGTTCGGGGGCGACGACATGCGGTTTGCGGCGAACGATCCACAAAACCAGCGCGATGGTGAGTAAGCCGAGCACGACAATCGCGCCAGCCAGCCCGGCAAAAACGCCGAACATCGGTTTGAGATTGGGGGAATAGGTCTTGGCGACGGGTGTGTCGTTGCTGATCTTCCAAAAGTCGACCTCATAGGGTTCGTCGTTCAAGCGGAACAGGCGCACTTCGGCCGTGGTCCATTTCCCGCCATCTTTGGCCGCATAAATGATGGTAACTTCGGAATCTTCCGGGCCCATCATATGTTCAGGCTTGTAGGTGATGAAGCGCGGCGTGAGTTTAGGTTCTGCCTTTAAGTAATTTGATTTATTAGAAAAATGAGCGCTGAGTTCATCCCTTGCGGTCGGTGCAACATGGCGTTCCGCCACCACCCTATCCCCCTTCTGCAAGGCAGCCACAAATGCGTCAGACGTAGGTCCGATGTCTCTGGGTAATTCGATCACATCGGGCTCGCTCCACGAACAGGCGGCGAGCAGGAAAAGGAACAGCAAAGGCAATCGCTTCAGAAAATCCGCGTGTAAGGCCATTTGCTTCTCCCCCTGTTGAATCGTTGTCGCTATCAAGGCTGCATGACTGACTATAGCAATTTGATCCAGCCCGATAGCGGGCAAGCCGCAACCGACATTGAAATCATTTCAAAAGAGGGATTTGCCGACTGGTTCGCCGGTCAGCCCAGCCCTGTCCGCGCCGCCGCCACCGCGCAGAAGTTTGACGGAAATGCAGGCGATTTTGCCATCCTGCATATCCCCGGCGGCGATGAGTGGAAGGCGGCACTGATCGTTGCCGATGCGGCGAAGCTCGAACATTGGTCGCTCGCCAAGGCGGCGGAGTCGTTACCTGAAGGCACGTACCGGTTGACGGGCGCCGAAACCGGCGACGCGCTTCTCGGCTGGCTGCTCGGCCAATATCGGTTCGACGAATATCGCAGCGAGTCCAAGCTGAAAGGGCCGCGTGTCCTGCTCACCAGCGAGCCGGGACGTATTGAAAATGCGGTGCGGCAGGCAGAGGCGACCGATCTGGTGCGCACGCTCGTCAACCGGCCCGCAGGCGATCTGGGCCCCGACCAGTTGGAGGCCGAGGCGCAGCGGCTGGCCAAGGCGCATAAGGGCACGCTGCATGTCACCAAGGGGCATGATCTCGAAACCGGCTATCCGCTGATCCATGCGGTCGGCAAGGCAGCGTCGCGCGATTATGCGCCACGGCTGATCGAACTTGAATGGGGCGATGAACGCCATCCGCGCATTGCCATTGTCGGCAAAGGCGTGGTTTTCGATTCGGGCGGGCTTTCGATGAAAAGCGCGGTCGGTATGCGGCTGATGAAAAAGGATATGGGCGGTGCCGCGCATGCGCTGGCGCTCGCCGAACTGATCATGAAGGCGCATCTACCGGTGCGGCTGCACCTGCTGGTGGCGGCGGTCGAAAATTGCGTTGCGGGTGGGGCCTTGCGCCCGGGCGACATCGTCAAAAGCCGCGCGGGTATTCATGTCGAGATCGACAATACCGATGCCGAAGGGCGGTTGATCCTTGCAGATACGCTGGCCAAGGCGGTGGAGGACAAGGCCGGACTGATCGTCAATTTCGCGACGCTGACAGGCGCGGCTCGCGTGGCGCTCGGCCCTGATTTGCCTGCGCTTTTTGTCAATGACGATGAACTGGCCGACGGCCTGCTCGATGCGGGCAAAGCGGTGGCCGACCCGCTGTGGCGGATGCCGTTGTGGAAGCCCTATGCCGATATGCTCGACAGCGACATTGCCGATACCGCCAATGCAGGTGGCAGCTTTGCAGGCGCGATCACGGCGGCCTTGTTCATGCAGAAATTCGTGCCCGATGAAGTGCGCTGGGCGCATCTCGATACCTTCGCCTGGCGGCCGACCGCGAAGCCGGGGCGGCCCAAGGGCGGAGAGGCGCTGGGGCTGCGTGCGGTCTATCGCTACTTGTCGCAGGCCTATCCGGTCCGCTAAGGGGCGCGCTAAGCTAGGGGAATTATAGTGGCCGATACGGCACCACCGAAACAGCGCGCGACCTATCGCCTCAGCGGGCATAGCATCGAAGGCGACAAGCGCACGACGCCGATCCGTGGCGATCTGGCGGACATCAAGCTCGCCGGAAAGCTGTTCGCACCGCATTATGCGGTGCCGATGTTGCGCACCGGGATTGCGCCCGTCACCGAAATCCATGCCGAACCGCATCTGAGTTCGATGCCGGTCAGCGCGCTGATGCACGGCGAAGAATTTGCCGTGCTCGATGTCGCGGGGGAATGGGCCTGGGGCTATTGCCTGCACGACGATTATCTCGGCTATCTGCGCTTTGCCGATCTGGGCGATGATTTCACCGCGACCCATGTGGTCAGCGCGCCTGCAACCTTGCTGGTGGCGCAACCCTCGATCAAGGCGCCCGTGCTGGCCCGCTACCCGATGGGGGCGCAGATCGTCTGCGGTGAAGCCAGCGAATGCGGTAAGTTCCTTGCCTGCGAAGGCGGCTGGATACCGCGCGTGCACCTGTCCGAACCCGGCAAGGTCGATGGTTCGCCTGCCGATCTGGCCGAAAAGCTGGTTGGCGTACCCTATAGTTGGGGCGGCCGCAGCGGCGATGCGCTCGATTGTTCGGGGTTGGTGCAACTGGTTCTCGGCCTGAAGGGCATTAAGGCCCCGCGCGATGCCGATATGCAGCAGGCCAGTTTCGGTGAAGAACTGGGCGCGGACGAAAAACTGCAGCGCGGCGACCTTGTTTTCTTCCCCGGCCATGTCGGCATCATGGCGGATGACAGCAACCTGATCCACGCCAATGGCGCGGCAATGGCGGTTTCGATCGAGCCCTTGGCCGATGCGACGGCGCGTTTTGCCGAGCATGAGGTGCCGGTCTTGGCGCGGAAGAGGGTGGCGTTGTGACTGCCCCATCGGTTTTCTGCCCCTCTCCCCTTGCGGGAGAGGAAAGACTTGGCTTGGCAGCTTGCTGCCTAGCAAGTCTTGGAGAGGGGGTGGCCGCCACAAGCCCTCTCCAATTGCGACTAGGCAACAAGTTGCCAAGTCTCCATATCCTCTCCCGTAAAGGGAGAGGAATATGACCCACACCCTCTTCATCGACGGCGCAGTCGGCACCACCGGCCTCGAAATCGCTGACCGGCTTTCGGGCCGCAGCGAGTTTGCGCAGATCATCCTGCCCGAGGACAAGCGCAAGGATGCCGCCGCGCGTCGTGAGGCGCTGAACGATGCCGATTTCGTCATCCTCTGCCTGCCCGATGATGCGGCGAAGGAAGCGGTGGCGATGATTGCCAATGATCGCACCCGCGTGATCGATGCCTCGACCGCGCACCGCGTCGATTCCCATTGGGCCTATGGCTTTCCGGAGTTCAAAAAGGGCCAGCATGAACGGATCGCGGCGGCACGCTTCGTTTCCAATCCGGGTTGCTACCCCACCGGCTTTCTAGGCCTTGTCGCGCCGCTGGTCGCGGCCAAGCTGATCCCGTCAGACTGGCCCTATACCGTCAACGCCGTGTCCGGCTATTCGGGCGGCGGAAAGGCGTTGATCGAACGGTTCGAGGGGGAGGGCGCCGATATCGGTTTCCGCACCTATGGCCTTGACCTCAGCCACAAACATGTGCCGGAGATGCAGCTACATGCCGGCCTGTCACTCGCCCCGATTTTTGCGCCAGCAGTGGTCAAGGCGTTCCGCGGCATGATGGTGGAGGTGCCGCTGCCGATCTCGGTGATGCCCGGCAGCGATAGCCCCGAAGAGATGCGTGCCTGCCTAATGGAGCACTATGCGGGTTCGCCGGTGGTTAAGGTCCATACCGACATGGCGCCGTCCGAACTGCTGATCCTCAACACGCAGGAACCGAACGACCGGCTCGACCTCTACGTGATGGGCAGCCCCAAGGGCGATCAGGTGCGGCTGATGGCGATGCTCGACAATCTGGGCAAGGGCGCCAGCGGTGCGGCCGTGCAGAATTTGAACATCATGGCCGGGCTGGATGAGGTGAGCGGGTTGCGGTTGTGATGCGCATTGCACGCCCCGTGCAGCTATTTATTGCGATAACGGTGTTAGCCACGGCTGATGCCTCTTTCGCGCAACCCGTAAAAGCTGGAGACGTTTTTAAGATATTCTCCCGCTATGAAAACGAAGAAAAACGCGAGGATGGATCAAGCAGTTCAAGCGGTCAGACTGCCATCATCGAGCGAGTAATTCGTGTCGATGAACGTGGTTTAGAGCTGGAGTATGATGAATTTCCAGCCGAAGATGGGACAAAGAAGGGCGCTAACTGGCAACTGCCCGCTCGCATTTTTCGGCCGTTCGAGGGTGAGCCTTCACTGTTGAATACGGAAGAACTTGAGAGCCGCGTTGACCCTTGGCTGAAGAAAGCCAAATTTCCCCGTGCTGCGTGCGGTCAGTGGATATTCACGTGGAATGCTTTCAAAATTGAATGCGATCCCGTTTCAGCACTTGGAATTGTAAAGCAGTATGATTTGTGGACGTGGATATCGGACAGGATGCCTTATAGTGATCCATACGCTTCTGCTCCTTCGCCCATACGTCTCAGAACCAGCAACGCCGAAGGTGCAACCTATACTGTTGAGCTTGCAGTAGACCCTGAAAAGGTGAGGTTAGCTGAGGCTGAGTCTGAAGTGGTTGTCGGAAAGATTATGGGCGACAATAAGTCGCTAGAGGATGCCCTGCTGAATCAGGCTGACAGAAAAATATCCGGTATCATGTCTGTAGAAATCGAAACAGACCCAGCAGGCCTCATCGTAAAGAAGACGACGGTAACAAAACTCGACATTGCAAAATCTGATGGCGACGTCGAGAGCCGCACCAGCACGGTAACCGTCGAACGCGAACGCCTTCCTGCATCTGCTTTACCGCAGCCTCAATAAGGCGGCTTGTGCAGCCCCTTGGGGCTCGCCGTAAAGATCTCGCAGCCTTTGTCGGTAATCCCGATTGAGTGCTCGAACTGCGCCGATAGCGAGCGATCCCGCGTCACTGCTGTCCAGCCATCTTCCAGCACCTTGGCGTGCGGTTTGCCGATGTTGATCATCGGTTCGATGGTGAAGATCATGCCGGGTTTTAGTTCGGGCCCAGTGCCGGGCTTTCCGGCATGCACCACTTCGGGCGCGTCATGGAACAAACGCCCAAGGCCATGCCCGCAAAATTCGCGGACTACGCCATAACGATGCGCTTCGGCATGGGTCTGGATCGCATGGGCAATATCTCCGATGCGGTTGCCGGGCTTGGCCTGTTCAATGCCGAGCATCAGGCATTCATAGGTCACATCGACCAGCCGCTTTGCCTTGGTGGGCACATCGCCGACCAGATACATGCGGCTGGTATCGCCGTGCCAGCCATCGACGATCGGGGTGACATCGATATTGACGATATCGCCATCGCGCAGTTTCTTGTCCGACGGGATGCCGTGGCAGATCACATGGTTGATGCTGGTGCAGCAGCTGTGCGTATAGCCGCGATAGCCGAGCGTCGCCGGGATGCCGCCGCCCTTCAGTGTCATTTCGCGCACCAGATCGTCAATCTCGCCCGTGGTCACGCCGGGCACGACGAAGGTGGTGAGGGCATCAAGGATTTCGGCGGCAAGACGGCCTGCCTTGCGCATGCCTTCAAAGGCTTCCGCGCCGTGCAGCTTGATCACCCCGTCACGCGGGATGGCGGCCTCTTCGGCGGTAACGGCAACATATTGGTTCATGAGGGCGCATATAGGCGCTTTATCCGTGCTTTGCGAGGGGAGTCTTTGCGGCTATGCCCGAGTCCATGACCTCAAACCGCATCTACACCGCCGCACTTGTCATCATTGGCGATGAAATCCTTTCCGGCCGCACGCAGGACAAGAATATCAGCCAGATCGCGCTCTGGCTTAACGTGCAGGGCATCCGCCTGCGCGAGGTGCGCGTGGTGCCCGATGTCGAGGAGGCGATTGTAGAGGCGGTGAACACACTGCGCGCGCGCAACGATTATCTGTTCACCACCGGCGGGATCGGGCCGACGCATGACGACATCACCGTCGATGCGATTGCAGCGGCGCTAGGCGTGCAGGTGGTCCTGCATCCTATCGCGAAGGAAATCCTCGAGCGCTATTACGAAACCCGTGGTGGTGTGACCGAACAGCGGCTGCGCATGGCGAGGGTGCCCGATGGCGCGGACCTGATCCCGAACAAGATGTCGGGCGCGCCGGGGATCAAGATTGGCAATATCTTCATTATGGCGGGTGTGCCGCACATCACCGCTGGCATGCTCGATGCTCTGACCGGCACGCTGGAGGGTGGCGCACCCTTGCTGTCGCACCAGATCGGCTGCTGGGTCGCCGAAAGCGAGATCGCAAAGCTGCTCGGCGATACCGAAAAGGCGCATGAAGGCTGCCAGATTGGCAGCTATCCCTTTTTCCGTGAAGGCCGTGTTGGCGCCAATTTCGTGGTACGCTCCACCGACGCGCACCAGTTGGCGGCCTGTGTCGAGGCCCTGCGATCGGGGCTAGCCGGCTTTGGTTATGAAACCATCGATGGCGGGATTTGACCGCTTATTCATCCTGCGTCAATCGACGCCGCAGCAGGAAGCCGGTCGATGAAATTTCTCCCTAGTCTTCGCCTGGCAACCGCGCTTGCGCTGCTCATTCCTGCACAGTCGGTTTTTGCAGAAACCACCCCTGCGACAGAAACCAAACCCGCCCAGACCCCTTGGCTTTACGAGAATAGCGACGTTCCAGTCGACGCCAGCTGGACCTTCGGTGTACTCGAAAATGGCCTGCGCTATGCGGTGAAGAAGAATATCGTGCCGCAGGGTCAGGTCTCAATCCGCGTGCGCGTTGATGCGGGTGCGCTGCATGAAGAGGATAATGAGCTCGGCTTTGCGCATCTGATGGAGCATCTGGCGTTCCGCGGTTCGGAACATGTCCCCGAAGGTGAAGCCAAACGCATCTGGCAGCGCTTCGGCGTCAGCTTTGGCAGCGACAGCAATGCCCAGACCACACCAACGCAGACGGTTTATAAGCTCGACCTGCCCAACAGTTCGCCTGCCACGCTCGATGAATCGCTGAAAATCCTCGCGGGAATGGTGCGCGCGCCCAACATCTCCGAAAGCGCG
Organism: Sphingorhabdus sp.; assembly: GCF_040079335.1. Taxonomy (GTDB): domain Bacteria; phylum Pseudomonadota; class Alphaproteobacteria; order Sphingomonadales; family Sphingomonadaceae; genus Sphingorhabdus_B. Next base: position 35,604 of record NZ_JBEBKL010000012.1, on the reverse strand, counting down.
TTGAATGCGGAGCGTGCGATCGTTCAGGCCGAGCTACGTGAATCCGCTGGCGCTGGGATGGATCTGGGCGAAGCGATGCGCCAGCACGCTTTCCAGGGGCAGCGGCTCGCAAAGCGTTCGACCATCGGAACAATAGAAAGCCTCGACACCGCCTCGGCTGCGGGACTGAAAGAATTCCACCGACGCTGGTATCGGCCCGAGAAAGTCGTGGTCTCGATAGCAGGCGATGCCGACCCCGTTGAACTCGAACGCCTTGTCCGTCTGCATTTCGGCAGTTGGAAAGGGCAGGGTGCCCCCGTTGCCGATCCCGATTTCGGACGCCCTGATCCCAACGGCGCTGTCGCGAAGACTGTGGTCGCTCCCACGCTGCCGCCCAATGTTGCGGTCATCTACGCCCGGCCTTGGGAAAAGGTCGCCGACACCATAGCCTATAATGAACAATTGCTGGTCGATGCGCTGGCGCAGCAGATCATCAACCGCCGTCTGGTGACGCAGGCGCGGGCCGGGTCGACCTTCAGCGTCGCCGAAGTGGCGCAGGAAGATATCTCGCGCAGCGCCGATACCACTACGGTTATCATCACCCCGATTGGCGACAATTGGCAAAAGGCGGTGGTGGACGTGCGCGCGATTATCGCCGATGCGACCACTACGCCACCTTCGGCCGCCGATATTGAACGCGAATTGGCGCTGTTCGGCAATGCGCTGCGCACAATGCGCGATAGCTATCCGTTTGAAGCGGCGGCCAAGCAGGCCGACGACATCGTCAAGGCGGTCGATATCCGCGAAACCATCGCCGATCCCGATACGGTCGTGTCGGTCTATGAAAATATGCGCAGCAAATTCACGCCCGAACGCCTGTTCGCGGCGACCAAGGCGCTTTTCGCGGCTGATGCCGTTCGCATATTGCGTACCACGCCTGTTGCGGACGGGGCAGACGCCGATGTCCGTTTGGCTAAGGCTCTTACCGATCCGGTGACGGCGGCGACTACGGTGCGCCTGTCGGAAAATGCGATCACCATCGAGGATCTGCCCAAGCTGGGAGCGCCCGCTACAGTCGTGTCGCGCAATACGCTAACGCGGTTGGAAATGGAATCGGTTGAGCTGTCGAATGGCGTGCGCGCGCTTTTGTTCCCGAACAAGGCAGAGAGCGGTCAGGTCCGCGTGCTCGTGCGCTTCGGCCGGGGCTATCAGGCAGTCGATCCGGCCAAGGGTGCCTTGTTCTGGACCGGGCAGGGCATCATCAGCGAAAGCGGCATTGGGCAATTTAGTCGGACGCAGATTGATCAGCTGGTCAATGGTCGCCGCATCGAACTGGGTTTCAATGTCGACAATGATGCGTTCGAATATACCGCATCGACGCGTCCAGAAGATTTGACTGATCAGCTGCGGTTGATCGCGACCAAGATGGAAAACCCCAATTGGGATAGCGCTCCGCTCGAACGCGAAAAGGCGCTGGCGATTGCGGGCTATCGCAGCTTCGACATGTCGGCGACTGCGGTGCTGCAACGCGAGCTGCAATATCGGTTGTCAGGCAATGATTTGCGCTGGAAAATCCCCACTCCCGACGAAGTGCGCAAAGTTGATGCCAGGGCGTTTCGTCGCTTCTGGGAACCTTTGTTGGCCAGCGGCCCGGTGGAAGTATTGCTGTTCGGCGACTTTGAAACTGAAAAAGCGGTCGATGCGCTGCAGAACACCGTTGGCGCGCTGAAACCGCGGAGTGTGGCTTCGATTTCGCAAAAGGCTTCGCAAGTCATCTTCCCTGCGGCCAACGCAAAGCCGCTGCGTTTTACGCACAAGGGCCCCAAGGATCAGTTGGCGGCCGTCATCGGCTGGCCCACCGGGGCAGGGCTTGCGCAGATCAGCGAAGCCCGCCAGCTGGAAGTGCTCGCGGCATTGTTCCGCGACCGGCTATTCGAAAAATTCCGATCGGAACAGGCTGCAAGCTATAGCCCGGACGCAACTGCGACTTGGCCGGACGAATTTGCATCGGGCGGCTTCCTGATGGCGTACAGCCAGATGCAGCCCAAGGATAAGGACCGCTTCTTCGCTTTTGCAAATGCGGTCGCAGCAGATTTGGTTTCTACGCCAGTGAGCAAGGACGAACTGCAGCGTGCGCTGGAGCCGATCCTGCAATATGTCGAGCGCGCGACGACGGGCAATCTGTTCTGGATGAACGAGCTGGAGGGCGCGACTTATAATGCCGCGCGCTATGACGCGCTGGGACGACTATACAGCGACTACAGCAAGGTCACGCCCGAGCAGTTGCAAGCGCTGGCGCGCAAATATCTGGTAACTACCAAGGCCTGGACGATGGTTGTAGAGCCAGAGGCCGGAGCGGTTGCTTCGCGCTAGTCTCTAACCCGGAAAGCGCTCAAATGCCGGACGGCTGTGCGCGGTTTCCATCCAGCCGAGCCGTTCAGCCGTCTGGATATGCGCGCCGGGGGGCAGGGCTTCGGGATCGTCGAGCGTTGCCGACTGGATATCGACGATACCGGGCAGGAATTCCGCGTTGCGATAATAGAGCCCCGATCCGCATTTCGGGCAGAAACTGCGCATCGCCGAACCTGAGGAATTGAAAGTCACAGGCTCGCCCTCGACCAGTTTGAACTGATCCTCGGTAAAGGCCGCCCATGCCACCATCGGCGCTCCCGACGATTTACGGCAATCGCTGCAGTGACAAAGCGCCACATGTTGCGGCTCTCCGTTCACCTTATAGCGCACCGCGCCGCAATGGCATCCGCCTTGATGGGTCATGTTTGTCTCCTTCCTGCGACTCACATAGCAGGAAGTATGGAACAATTATAGAACATATTTGGAAAGATCGGCGTCCTTGGCAATGCCCGAAAGCTGCTGCTCAACATAGGCAGCGTCGATCTTGATCGTCTCGCCCTTGCGGTCCTCGGCATCAAAGCTGATGTCCTCAAGCAAGCGTTCCATCACGGTCTGCAGGCGGCGCGCACCGATATTTTCGACGCTTTCGTTCACCTGCGCCGCGATGCGTGCGAGCGCGGTAAGCGCGTCGTCGGTAAACTCCAGCGCTACATCTTCGGTGCCCAGCAGTGCCACATATTGGTGCGGCAAATTGGCCTTGGTTTGCGAAAGAATGCGGACAAAATCCTCCTGCGTCAGCGCGGTCAACTCGACACGGATCGGCAGGCGGCCCTGCAATTCGGGCAGCATGTCGCTGGGCTTGGAGATATGGAAGGCACCGCTGGCGATGAACAACACATGGTCAGTCTTCATCGGACCATATTTGGTCGCAACCGTTGTGCCCTCAATTAAAGGCAGCAGGTCGCGTTGCACGCCTTCGCGGCTCACCGAACCGCCGCGCACATCGCTGACGGCAATTTTGTCGATCTCGTCGAGGAAGACGATGCCATTGGCTTCGGCATCGGCAATCGCGGTGCGCGCAACATCATCCTGATCGAGCCGCTTTTCGGTTTCCTCGTCAACCAGCTTTGCCCAGGCTTCGGGCACTTTCAGCTTGCGGCGTTTCTGGTTGTTCTGGCCGAACGCCTTGCCCATCATCTCACCGATATTGATCATGCCTACGCCGCCCATTCCTGGGCCAAGGTCAGACAAGCCCATCGGCATGCGCGGGGCATCGGCAACGTCGATTTCAATTTCGACATCATCCATATGGTGGTCGCGGATGCGCTGGCGAAAGGCTTCGCGCGTCGCTTCGCTGGCGGTATCGCCCGCCAACGGCTTCAGGATGCGTTCCATCGCGGCGGCTTCGGCTGCTTCACGCACAACCTCACGGCGACGATCCTTTTCGAGGCGGATGGCTTCCTCGACCAAATCTCGGGCAATCTGTTCGACATCGCGGCCGACATAGCCGACCTCGGTGAATTTGGTGGCCTCGACCTTGATGAACGGCGCATCGGCCAGTTTCGCCAAGCGGCGGCTGATTTCGGTCTTGCCGCAGCCCGTCGGGCCAATCATCAGGATGTTCTTGGGCGTCACTTCGTCACGCAACTCGGCGGGAAGGCGTTGGCGGCGCCAGCGGTTGCGCAGGGCAACGGCAACTGCGCGCTTGGCGTCGGCCTGACCGATGATGTGTTCGTCCAATGCGGCGACAATCGCCTTGGGCGTAAGATTTTGGCTCATAATAAAGGGATTCCCGGGGTCAGCCGACGCTGTCCATGCTTTCGACCGTCAGCTGGTCATTGGTGTAAACGCAAATCTCGGCAGCGATTTTCATCGCGTGGCGCGCCTGTGTTTCGGCGTCGGCCTCATAGTCCATCAGTGCGCGCGCGGCTGCGAGTGCAAAGTTGCCGCCCGATCCAATGGCCGCAATGCCATCGAGCGGTTCGAGTACATCACCATTGCCGGTCAGGATCAGTGTCACTTCCTTGTCGGCGACGATCATCATCGCCTCCAGGTTGCGAAGATATTTGTCAGTCCGCCAGTCTTTCGCGAGTTCGACTGCAGCCCGCATCAACTGCCCGCGATGCGCTTCCAGCTTTTTTTCGAGCCGTTCGAAAAGTGTAAAGGCATCGGCCGTTGCACCCGCAAAGCCCGCAATCACGCTGCCGTCGTGCAGGCGGCGGACCTTTTTGGCATTGGGCTTCATGACGGTTTGGCCCATCGAGACCTGACCGTCACCCGCAATCACTACCTTGCCGCCTTTGCGGACTGAAAGGATGGTGGTGCCGTACCAGGTCGACGGGTTGTTATGCGCTTGATTGTCCATAGCCCCGGATATGGGGCGCATGGTTCAACTGTGCAAGACTAGCTGCGCTCGCCTAGCTTGCGTTCCCACTGCAGGGCGTGGGTTACGATGGTGTCGAGGTCATCATAATTCGGTTGCCAACCAAAGCGTGCCTTGATCTCGCGATTGTCCGAAATCAGTTCGTCAGGGTCGCCGGCGCGGCGACCTTCGATCTTGCGGTCGATGGTTAGATTGGTGACGCGGTCGACGGCGTCCAGAACCTGCATCACCGAATAGCCATGGCCATAGCCGCAATTGAGCGTGTGGCTGGCTTTCGGGTCAGCCACCAGCGCCTCCAGTGCGATGACATGCGCTGCGGCCAGATCGCTGACATGGATATAATCGCGGACGCCTGTGCCATCGGGAGTGGCATAATCGGTGCCAAACACAGCCACCGAATCGCGTTTTCCTAATGCGGCTTCGACCGCGACCTTGATCAGGTGGGTAGCACCTGCGGTCGACTGGCCGGTGCGGCCTTGAGGATCGGCCCCTGCGACGTTGAAATAGCGGAGCGCGCAATAGTTGAAGTCATGCGCGGCCGCGACGTCGCGCAGCATATATTCGGTCATCAGTTTCGACATGCCATAGGGATTGATCGGCAGCTTGGGCATGTCTTCGCGCACCGGGCTCGATTCGGGGATGCCATAGGTGGCGGCAGTCGAAGAGAAGATGAAATGCTTCACGCCCGCCTGCACAGCCGAATCGATCACGCTGCGACTCGCGGCGGTATTGTTGCGATAATATTTGAGCGGGTTCTCGACTGATTCGGGGACGATGATGGAACCCGCAAAATGCATAATTGCCTCAATCCCATGATTGCGTAGCGCGGAGGCGACCAGTGCTTCATCGGCGACATTACCTTCGACCAACGGCACATCGTCAGGGATCGCCCAACGAAAACCCGTTACCAGATTGTCGATAACGACGGGACTGTGCCCGGCATCTTTCAGGGCGAGAACGGCGTGGCTGCCAATATATCCAGCACCGCCGGTTACGAGAACTTTGAGACTATGGGACATGACAGTGTGCCTAGCACAAGCGATTGACCAGATGGTTAAAATCCTCGGCGATTCGCGCTAACCAAGCGATCATAATAAAAAAGGCGGCAAAAAAGCCGCCTTTCGTCGAATTTTTGACTAGGCTCAGGGGCTGGTCGGATTGTCGTCGTCCGAAAGTAGAACGATTCCCAACACCACTGCCGCAGCCGCAACGATTGCGATAATGACTCCGCTGCCACCACCGAGCTTGCTTTCGGCTTTCTTGACCGAGTTCGCACGCTTGACTTGAGACGTGGCTGATTTCGAAACGGACGGTGCAGCCTGAGCTACAACGGGAGATCCGGCCACAGCGAGAGCGGCAGATGCCAGCAATATTTTCGCAATTTTCATGTTAAAACTCCCTTTGGAATAGGACGTGTTGTGTTTCAATGTGTGACTTTGAGTTGCGACCCCGGCCACATTTACCTTAAATGTCAGTTACATTGGAAGGATGCAAGTGCATTTCGTCGAGCCGAGGCAAAAAAAAGGCGGCCAAAAAGCCGCCTTTCCTTTTAATCTCAGACCGAGCTCAGGGGCTGGTCGGAGCGTCGTCGTCGTTGCCCGAGGCAATGACGATACCGGCGATAACAGCTGCAGCTGCGAGAACAGCGATGATGACACCGCTTCCGCCGCCGAGCTTGCTTTCTTCCTTAGCGGCACCAGCGCGCTGCACCTTGGCAGCGACGGGCTTTGCAGGAGCAGCAGCCTGTGCAATCACCGGGGCACCGGCGAGAGCAACAGCAGCCGCTGCAGCGAGCGAAACTTTACCGAAACGCATTTTTTGGCTCCTTTTTTGAATGTGGTTTTAAACACACCGAGCGCTTATTGGCACAATCAGCTGTTCTGTGCAACCCGTGAATCTAGTGGGAAATTGCAAAATCTCATTTTCTCTTCATAGCTTGCATGACTGTTGCGCAGCCGACACAGTGTTGCAAACGCTAAATGATGCTAATTACCATGTCACGAAAGCTGTAAGTTTTCGTCATTTGCTTCTGTTCATAGTAATTCTCGGTCAAACACGATGAATCGATTTGAAGAAGGGTGTTAGAGTCGTGCTAATTGCAGTTCATCAAATGAACAGTTGTACCGATGTTGACAGGAATGGCGCCGCAATGGTTGCGGCAATGAAAGAAGCCAAAGCGCAGGGGGCCGCGTTCTATTTTGCGCCGGAGATGTCCCTGTTACTCGATCGCGATAGGGAAAGAGCAAAAGCGAACATCGCGTTGGAAGGCGAAAATGAATGGTTGCGTAAACTAGCATTTCTAGCCGAAGAATTAGAACTCTGGGTGCATATGGGATCGGTTCCAGTCCTGTCCGAACGCGCTCCGGGACGTATGGCAAACAGAACCATACTCTTTGACAGTTCCGGCAAGTTGGTTGCCCGTTATGACAAGATGCATCTGTTCGATGTCGATTTGGCCACGGGTGAATCCTGGCGAGAATCGTCAGCTTATGTTGGCGGCGGTGCCCCGGTGCTGGCGGATACACCGCTGGGTTGGATGGGGCTGACGATTTGCTACGATATGCGCTTTCCGGATCTTTATAGTCTGCTGGCGCGTGGCGGCGCCCGCGCCTTTGCTGTTCCTGCGGCCTTCACCGTTCCGACCGGCAGCGCGCATTGGCACATTTTGCTGCGAGCGCGAGCAATCGAATCCGCAGCCTTTGTGATCGCGGCAGCGCAATCGGGCAAGCATGAGGATGGTCGTGAAACTTACGGCCATTCGTTGGTTGTTGATCCCTGGGGCAAGGTCATTCTCGACATGGGTGAAGGCGAGGGGCTGGGTTTTGCAGAAATTGATACTGCCCGCGTCGATGAAGTGCGCGCGCAAATCCCGGTGCATCTCAACCGACGGGATATTCCACCACTTCCATAGCGCGTCGTCTGGTTAGATGCTGTTCGCGCCGGGCAATGATCATGCCTGCGCCTACGATTAGCGGCGCGCCCAGCCAAACTGAATGTCCCGGAATATCACCGAACACAGCATATCCCATCAATGCTGACCAAAGTAGCGCGCTATAATCCATCGTCATGATCGCGGCGACAGACGCGTGGCGCAAGGATGCGGTCAGCAGTATCTGCGCGATGGCCCCGGAAAGGCTGAGACCAGCTATAATCGCCCAACTGGCCAGATCATGGTTTTTGCCAAACAGCAAAACGGCCACCCCCAGCGGAACCAGCGAGGTAAGGCTGAACCAGAAAACGATGGCACCCGCCGGCTCGCTCTGCGCCATCCGACGGAGCTGGATAATCACACATGCTGTCATTAACGCACCGCCCAATGCCACAGCTGCACCGGTCAGAACGATGGCCCGACCACCTGGCTGCAGTGCAACCACCACGCCGACAAAGCCCAAGACCACCGCGCCCCATCGATAGCGCCCGGTGGGTTCGCGTAACAGCAATGCAGCGAGGATTGTCGCAAATATCTGCGCAGCAAAACCAAAGGTTGTGGCCTCGGCCATAGGCAACAACAGCATCGCCGAGAAATTGAGCGTCATCGCCGACACGCCGAGGATCATGCGCAAGCCATGCTCCATGGGTCGTGAGGTGCGAATGGAGGCGAGCGCGCCTGTCCACCAAAGCCATGCAACGGCAACCGGAAGCCCGGCGAGCTGACGGTAAAACAAGCTTTCGGTAACATGGACGCCATGCGCACCTGCGAGTTTTACCAGCGCAAACATGATCCCAAGCACTGCCATCGCGGCAAGTCGAAGGGCTACGCCAAGCAACGGATGCTGGCTGGAGCTAGCGAAAGTCGTGTTTTTGGGTTCGTCGGGCCGCATCGCCGCCTGCATAGGCGGATAATGCCGTCCGTCCAGCCTCTTGCAATGCTTGGGCTGAATGCGCATCTGGCCGGGATGATCGATTGGCTAGCAGAAAACTGGAACTTTCATATGTGGGCGGTCATTGCCGTGCTTTCGGCAATGGCATCTGCGCTGTTTGTGCTGGCGGATCGAAAACGGCAAAAACGTGAGCGTCTTGATCGGGTCGGCTTCATTCCCTGGACCGGTTTGAGCGTACTTGCGATGGGGATCACCCTGTTATGCGCCGTGCTCGCTGTTAAAGCAGGCTGATTCCAACAGTGTCGTTGAAGCCTTTGGCGCGTTCGGCTAATCCAGTTGCAAAGGCGAACCGAATCCGGACGTTTGAGAGGAGACCGACATGACCGAACTACCCACAGCAAATCGTACCATGCTGACCGAAGTAAAGCCGGAAGGGGTGTTGGAACTCTATCTTGCGAATCTGCCGATGCCGACGCCGAAGGACCATGAAGTTGTCGTCAAGGTGCAGGCAACCCCGATCAACCCCTCTGATCTCGGCCTGATGGTCGGTGCTGCCGATGTGACCAGCGCGCGGGCGATCGATCGTGATGGCCTTCCCGGAATTGCGATGAATGTTCCCGAAGCAGGTATGCGCTTCATGGCGGGTCGTGTCGGTCAGGCATTGCCCATTGGCAATGAAGGCTGCGGAGTCGTTGTCGCGGCGGGCGCTTCACCGGAAGCACAGGCTTTGATAGGCAAAACCGTCGCACTCATCGGCGGTGAGATTTATGCGCAATATCGCTGTCTGGCAGCAATGGCATGTATGCCGCTCCCTGATGGAACTGCGCCGGAAGATGGCGCATCCTGCTTCGTCAACCCACTGACTTCACTCGGCTTTGTTGAGACGATGAAGCTGGAAGGTTACAAGGCGATTGTCCACGCCGCAGCCGCCTCCAACCTTGGCCAGATGCTGGTGAAGATCTGTAAGGCAGATGGCATTCCGCTCGTCAATATCGTGCGTAGCGAAGAGCAAGTTGCCTTGCTCAAGGGCATTGGCGCCGAAATTGTGCTCAATTCAAACGACGCCGATTTTGTGGAGCAACTAACCAGTGCGATCGAAAAGACCGAAGCATTTCTGGGCTTTGATCCGATTGGCGGCGGCAAGCTGGCCGGGCAAATATTGGGCGCGATGGAGGCAGCAGCTGTGCGCCGCATGTCGGCCTATAGCCGCTATGGTTCAGACCAGATGAAACAGGTCTATATCTACGGCGCGCTTGATGTTGGCCCGACCATTCTTAACCGCAATTTCGGTCTGACCTGGAGTCTGAGCGGCTGGTTGCTCACGCCGTTCATGGCAAAGGCTGGCCCTGAAATTGTTGGCCGCATGCGCGCCCGCGTTGCCGCTGAGCTGACGACGACTTTCAAGAGCCATTACAGCCATGAAGTCAGCCTGGAGCAGGCGGTCGATGTTGCAACGATGCAGGCCTATAATGCCAAGCGCACGGGTGAGAAATATCTGATCCGGCCCTAGGCTGGTTCACTTTCCAAACTGGCCGCTGACCCGCTCGATAAAATCCGGACCCACGCCCACGCTGTTGAACACTTCGTGGGCGAGGCCCGCATTGAGCGGCAGGTCGGCCTGTTCCTGATAGAGCCGCTTATAGGCAAAGACGCTGTGGCGGCTTTGCGCGGCGATAGCGCGGGCGAGTTCCAGCGCCCTGGCATCGAGTTCGGCATCTGGCACGGCGTGATTGGCAAGGCCGATGCGCGCAGCTTCTACCCCTGATGCGGGCAGGCCAGTAAAGCTCATCTCGCGGGCTTTCCACTGGCCGACGCGGCGGGGCAGGCGCTGGCTCATTCCCCAAATTGGGACCAGCGCGAATTTGCCGTGCGTGTCGGCGAAAACCGCATTTTCGGCTGCCAAAATGATGTCACCCGCCAAAGCAAGCTCAAGTCCGCCGGTGTAGCATCCGCCCTGAACGGCGACGATAACCGGCTGCGGCAGTGTAGCGAGCGCAGTGACGATCGATGCCTGAAAATGCGGGCGAGGCAACGCCTCGCCTCGCTCTTTCAAATCGTTGCCCGCACAGAATGTCGGCCCATTGGCGCGAAGGATGACGGCACCGACGGCCTCACTCGCCGCACGGATCGCATCGATATGCGCTTCCAATTCGAGCCACAGCGCGATGTTGAGCGCGTTGCGCTTGTCGGGCCGGTTGAGTGACAGGATGGCAATGCCATCGCGGTCTTCGCGAGAAACCAAATCGGTCATAGACTTCCTTCTGCCGCTACGACGGTCTGGCCCGCCGGATTGAGTGCTGCCAAGATCAAAGCATCGCCCTCGCGTCGCCCGACCAGATGGAGCGGTTCGCCCGCAAAGGCAGGGCTCTGTGCGCGGAAGGCGAATTGCTTTACAGCGTTCGCGCCAAATTGCCGCGCCGCAAGATCCAACAGCAACGATGAATTCAGCGGCCCATGCGCGACAAGCCCGCGATAGCCCTCTTCGTTGATCGCATAAGGTGCATCATAATGGATGCGGTGCGTGTTGAAGGTGATGGCTGAAAAGCGGAACAGCAGCGCCTCGTTGGGGACCAGTGTGCGGTGGAAATCCCATTCGCTGAAATCGATGGTGACCGGTTCGGGTGCGGGTGCAGGCTTGGCGGTATTGGCTTCGCGATAGACCAAAGTTTGCCGTTCTTTGATAGCCAAGACACCATCGGCATTTGTCTCATGAGCGACCTCAACGAAGACAAGGCTGCCGGTGCTACCGGACTTTTCGTTAATTGAGGCGATGGTCGAAACACGCTCGATTTCGGCATTGACCTGTATCGGGGCTACGAATTCCACCTTGCTCGACGCCCACATGCGCCGGGGATGCGGGACAGGCGGAAAAAAGCTGTCGGGGCTGTCGCTGCGCTGCGGATGGCCGTCCAGTCCCAGTTGCGCCGTAGTTGCCTCGGGCGTGCACAGCACCCAGTGGATCGCTTGCGGAGCGACATCGCCGCCCTCCGCGCTATCGATCGTTGCACGAAAGCGCTGCAGCAGGGCAGGGGTCAGCCGATCGCTCTGCACCAATTGGCGGCCTATCCAGGCATCCCAGGCACCCATCAATAGCTCCTCGGCAGGCCAAGCACATGCTCGGCAACAAAAGACAGGATCATGTTCGTGCTGATTGGTGCGACCTGATAGAGCCGCGTTTCGCGAAACTTGCGTTCGACATCATATTCTGCGGCAAAGCCAAAGCCGCCATGCGTCTGCACACAGGCTTCGCCCGCGGCCCAGCTGGCTTCGGCAGCCAGCATCTTGGCCATATTGGCTTCCTCGCCACAATTCTCGCCTGCCTCATATTTGCGGATGCCTTCGTGCACGAGCAGGTCGGCGGCGCGCATCTGCGCATAAGCGCGGGCGATGGGGAACTGCACACCCTGGTTCTGGCCGATGGGCCGACCGAACAGCACCCTTTCCTTGGCGTAGGCGGTCGCCTTTTCGATAAACCATTTGGCATCGCCAATACACTCCGCCGCGATCAGCAGGCGCTCGGCGTTCATGCCCGACAAGATATAGCGGAAGCCCTTGCCCTCTTCGCCGATCAGATTTGCGGCGGGCACTTCCATATTGTCGAAGAAGACAGCCGTGGTCGCATGGTTCATCATCGTGTCTATGGGGTTGATGGTGAGCGAACCCGCGGCCAGCGCTTCCTTCATATCGACAAGAAAGACCGACAGCCCCTCGGTACGGCTCGCGGCTTCCTCCTTTGGTGTGGTGCGGGCGAGCAGCAGCATCAGGTCCGAATGTTCGGCGCGGCTGGTCCAGATTTTCTGGCCGTTGACGATGTAACGGTCGCCATCCTTTTTGGCGACGGTCTTGAGGCTCAGCGTATCGGTGCCGCTGGTCGGCTCGGTCACGCCAAAGGCTTGCAAACGCAGTTCGCCAGTGGCGATTTTGGGCAGATAACGCTGCTTCTGCTCCTCGCTGCCGTGGCGCAGCACCGTGCCCATGATGTACATCTGGGCGTGCACAGCACCGCCATTGCAGCCCTGTCTCTGGATTTCCTCAAGGATCGCTGCCGCTGCGGAAAGCGGCAGGCCCGCACCGCCATATTCTTCGGGGATCAGCGCGGCGAGATAGCCCGCCTCACCCAAGGCTGCGACAAACTCGGACGGGTATTCACGCACCTTATCTTTGGCACGCCAATATTCGCCGGGATATCCAGCGCATAGTTTGGCGACCTCTTCGCGTATGGCGGTATAATCCTGCATTACGCCCTCTCAAACACAGCGGCTATGCCCTGACCACCGCCGATGCACATGGTTTCAAGGCCGTAGCGCACATCGCGCCGCTGCATCTCGCGGGTCAGATTGGCAAGAATACGCCCGCCGGTTGCGCCAATGGGATGGCCGAGCGAGATGCCCGAGCCGTTGACATTGAGGATGTCGTGGCGGCTATCGTCATCCGACCAGCCCCAGCCCTTGAGACAGGCGAGCACCTGCGGCGCAAAAGCTTCATTGAGTTCGATCAGGCCGATATCGTTCCAAGACAGCCCATTACGTGCAAACAGCCGTTCGGTCGCGGGCACAGGGCCATAGCCCATCCGGCTAGGATCACAGCCAGCGGCGGCCCAGCTGTGGAAGAAAGCGATGGGCTCGAGGCCCAGTTCCTCGAGCTTATCCTCGGCAACAACAAGGCAAGCTGCGGCGGCATCATTTTGTTGGCTGGCATTGCCCGCCGTCACTACGCCGCCTTCCAATGAGCGCAGGGCTCCCAGCGTTTCCGGGCTGGCATCGGCACGATAGCCTTCGTCATGGTCAAAGACGACCGGATCGCCCTTTTTCTGCGGTATCGAAACCGGCACCAGTTCGTCGGCGAACAGCCCATTTGTCCATGCCGCCGTCGCGCGCTGGTGGCTGCGCGCGGCATAGGTATCGCAGGCTTCGCGGCTGATATTCCAGTCCTTGGCCAGATTCTCGGCAGTTTCGATCATGCCTGAAATCACACCATAGCGCTCGACTGGCTGAGACATCACGCGGCCGCGGGTCAGCCGGTCATGCAGTGTCAGGTTGCCGGCGCGAATGCCTTTGCGAATGTCGGTGGTGTAATGCTCGACATTCGACATGCTTTCACAGCCACCCGCAACAACCACATCCGAAACCCCGGTCTGCACCATCATCGCGGCGTTGACGATCGCCTGCAGGCCGGAACCACAGCGACGGTCAAGCTGGTAACCCGGAACCTCTTCGGGAAGGCCTGCAAGCAGCCACGACCAGTGCGAAATGCACGGCGCCTCGCCATTGCCATAGCCTTGCGCGAAGATGACATCGTCGACGCGCGTCGGTTCGATTTTAGTGCGCTCCATCAGGGCTTTGAGGATCACAGCTCCCAACTGGCCTGCAGTCATCGAAGACAGCGAGCCCCCGAATTTACCCACGGCGGTGCGTATTGGGGCGACTATGGCGGCGCGACGAAGAGTCATGTTGGCTTCCTTTGCTAATTGCGGTCCTGCAGCTTGCCCCGCGCGATCACCTGCGCCTGGATTTCGGCTGCGCCTTCGAAAATGTTGAGTATGCGGGCATCGCACAGCACCCGGCTGATTTCATATTCCATGGCATAGCCGTTGCCGCCGTGGATCTGCAGACCGGCATCGGCATTGGTCCAGGCAACGCGGGCAGCGTGCAGCTTGGCCATGCCCGCCTCGATGTCGCAGCGCTTGCCGCTATCCTTGGCGCGGGCGGCAAAATAGGTCAGCTCGCGCGCCATCACCATGTCGGTGACCATCATCGCCAGCTTATCGGCGACGCGCGGAAAGTGGATGATTGGCTGGCCGAACTGTTTGCGATCGAGCGCATATTGAAAGGCTAGATCGATGGCGCGGCGGGCAACGCCGACCGCACGGGCAGCAGTCTGGATGCGCGCGCCTTCGAAGGTGCGCATCAATTGCTTGAACCCTTGGCCCTCCTCTCCGCCGAGCAGGGCATCGGCAGGGGCCTTCATGCCATCAAACTGCAACGCATATTCGCGCATTCCGCGATAGCCGAGGACTTCGATCTCGCTGCCGCTCATGCCCTCAACGGGGAAGGGGTTGGCTTCGGTCCCGCGCGGTTTGGGGACCAGCAGCATCGACAGCCCTGCATAACCTTTCACATCGGGCAAGGTACGCGCCATTAAGGTCATCAGGTCGGTGCGCGCGGCATGGGTAATCCAGTTTTTCGCGCCGCTAATTTCCCATCCCGCATCGGTCCGCACCGCGCGGGTTTGCAGGCTGGCCATGTCGGAGCCCGTATCGGGTTCGGTAAAAACCGCAGTCGGCAACACTTCGCCCGACGCGATGCGCGGCAGCCAATGCTGCTTTTGCACTTCGGTACCGCCCATCATGATGAGCTCGCCCGCAATTTCGCTGCGCGTGCCGAGCGAACCCGTGCCGATCCAACCGCGCGACAACTCTTCAGTGACGACGCACATCACCAGCTTGCCAAGGCCCAGACCGCCAAATTCCTCGGCTATGCAGACGCCGAAGGTGCCGAGCGCGGCCATTTCGGCGATGATTTCATCGGGGATGAGCGCATTGGCGAGATGCCAGCCATGCGCCTGCGGCAGGATGCGGTCGTCGGTGAAGCGACGATACTGGTCGCGAATGGTATCGAGCAGTTCGTCGTCGAACCGGTCCGAGATGGTCGCACCCTCGGCGAGCAGTTCGACCAGCCGCGCCCGATTGGTCGCGCTGTTGCCCTGTGCCGCCGCCATCAGGGCAGGGACATGGCTTTCGAGCCCGAAATCTGCCGGACGGACAAATTCATTCTGCCCCATGGGAAGGCCACCAGCCAATTGGGCGAGCGTTTCACCGGTGCCGATGGCGACGACCAGCGCTTCGGCTTCCCCGCTTTGCTTCTCGCCCCATACAAGCAATGCCCGCAGTGCTTCAACGCTGGTTTCAATCCAAGCATAGCCATGCGCTGCATGTTGTTCGGCATCCAGCGAGGCAGCGGCGACGCGCTCCTGCACCGCAACCCTAGTCGCTGCCGCATAGCTTTCGGCGATGGCGAGTGCTCCGCTCATCCCTTTGCCACCGTTCCGGCGTCGATCAAGGCTGCAATGGCGCCGGAGGACAGGCCGAGTCGCTCCGCCAGTATCTCTTCGCTATTGGCGCCGTTGCGGGGTGCGGGTTGCGGGGCTTGGCGATCAAGCTGCGGCACGGTCGCAAAGCTGCCCGCTGCCGGATAGTCGAAGCCCGATGGATTGGCGACCGCTCCAAAGACTGGATTGTTCGCAACCAGCGCCGGGTCATTCGCCGCGTCGAGCATGGTGCGATAGGCCGAATGAACGATCCCGCCCGCGTCGAAAGCGGCAGCAAGGTCGGCATGGCTCCGCGCGGCGATGGCGGCGCCGAAAAGCGGATAGAGCGCGTCACGATGGTTGAACCGCAGCCCGTCGTCCTTGGCGAAACTTACCCCGCGCTCGGCCTCCAATGCTGCGACCGCATTTTCGAGCTTCAAGGCCGTGATAAGATTTGCCCATTGGCGCGGCGTGACGACCACGATCATCGTGCGAACGCCATCTGCGGTCACAAAATCGCGTCCAAACAGGCCGTAAACCGCATTGCCCAGCCGTGGCCGGTTGGCACCAGTATGCAGCATCTCGGCAATGCCGCCCAAATTGGCAACGGTGCCGATCGCGACGTCCGAAAGCGGGATACGCACTTCTAGTCCTTCGCCGGTCGTCGCACGTTTTTGCACTGCGGCAAGCATCGCGAACGCAGCATAGGCCCCGGTGAGCAGATCCCATGCAGGCAGGACGTGGTTGACCGGCTCCGGCCCCGCACCTGTCATCATCGGATAGCCGACCGAATTGTTGACGGTGTAATCGAGCGCGGGCGAGCCATCGGCCCAACCCATCACGCGGACCGTGATAAGGTCCGTCCGACCTTCGGCCAATTTCGCATGCGACAGGAAGCCTTCGGAAGGGAAGTTCGTGACAAACTGCCCCGTCTTGCGCGCCAATTCCTGCAGCAATTCGCGCCCCTGCGGGGTAGCAAGGTCCAGCGCGACCGATTTCTTCGCGCGGTTGAGATTCTCCCAATAAAGCGAGTCATTGGCTTCGGTCACAGGCCAGCGCCGGAAATCGGGGCCGCCGCCAATCTGGTCGACGCGAATGACCTCCGCCCCCATCTGCGCCAGATATAATCCAGCGGTGGGGGAGGCGACGAAGCTGGATGCTTCGATTACGGAGAGGCCATTGAGAAGGTTGTACATTCCGGGTGACTACCAGACCGCGCCTTCACGCTCGAACTCGCGCAGCAAATGCTTGGCGATCTGCAACTGCATGATCTGGCTGGTGCCTTCATAAATGCGCAGGATGCGGGCATCACGGAAGAAACGCTCGGCGGGATATTCGGCGAGATAGCCGGCACCGCCATAGATCTGCACACAGCGATCAGCGACCCGACCGCAGGTTTCGGTAGCGAACAATTTGGCCGCCGCTGCCTTGCGCAGGATAACCTCACCACGGTCGGCGCGCGCGCAGGCATCGGCAATCATGCATTCGGCTGCGTAGAGTTCGGCCTCGCTGTCGGCCAGCATCGCCTGAATCAGCTGGAAATTGGCAATCGCCTCACCAAAGGCCTTGCGCTCAGTGGCGTAGCGGATCGCGGTGTCGAGAATGCGGCGGCCCATGCCGACACCCATTGCGGCAACCGACAGGCGGCCATTGTCGAGGCTTTGCATCGCGATCTGGAAACCACGGCCCTCTTCGCCGCCGACCAAGGCGTCGCCTGGAATCTTGACATCTTCCATTACGATGTCGGCGATATGCGCGCCTGCCTGCCCCATTTTCTTGTCAGACTTGCCGATGCTGATGCCGGGCGATGTCATATCGACAATGAAGGCGGATACATGGGCATTTTTGGGCAGCGCCTCTTTGGAAGTGCGCGCCATGATCAGGCCGATTTTCGCGGAAGGTGAATTGGTGATGTAGCGCTTGGTGCCGGTCAGCTTGTATCCATTGCCATCGCGCACCGCCATGGTCTGCATCGCGGCACTGTCGGAACCGCTGCCGGGTTCGGTCAGGCCGAAACAGGCTATCTCGCCACTGGCGATGCGCGGCAGCCAAAAGTCCTTCTGCTCTTTGGTGCCAAAATTCTTGATGGCACTTCCGGTCATCCCGACATTGATCGACATGGTCGAACGATAGGCAGGGGCTGCGTAGCTGATCTGCTTCACCGTCTCGATATATTGGCTGATGCTCATACCTGCGCCGCCAAATTCCTCGGGGATGGTGATGCCAAACAGCCCCATTTCGCGCATCTCGGTCAGGATGTCGTCGGGGATGCGATCATTGGCGATCACATCTTCTTCCGCAGGGATCAGCCGCTCGCGCACATAGCGGCGGAGTTGTTCAATGAAGGCGTCGAAAATTTCAGAATCCATGCCGGGGTTGCTCATAACCTGCTCCTCAGATGGGGTCGTAAGGGAAAACATGCGCCGAAACCTCGTCGGCACGGGCGAAACTGGGTTTGAACGCCGGGATCAGCTCGTCGGCGATGCTCTCCGGCGTCCAGCCCTCAACCTTCGTCATCGAGCGGATCGGACGCGGCTTGTTATAGAGGACAATCTCATTCTTGCGCACCGAGAATATCTGGTTCGATACCTCCTTTGAAGCATCGCTCGCGAGATACACCACCAGAGGCGCAATCTTGTCGGCGCTCATCGTTTTCAGCCGCTCGACCCGCTCTTTCTGCTCGGGCGTTTCGGCGGGGATGGAGGCAGTCATCCTGCTCCAGGCAAAGGGCGCGATGCAGTTCGACCGCACGCCAGCGCGCGCCATATCGAGCGCGATCGATTGCGACAGGCCGACAATGCCCAGCTTGGCAGCCGAATAATTGGCCTGCCCGATATTGCCGATGAGGCCGCTGGTTGAGGTGAAGTGGATAAAGCTGCCCGATTGCTGCTCGCGAAAATAGGGCGTGGCGGCCTTGGAGACGTTGAAGCTGCCATTGAGGTGCACGTCGATCACCGCGCGCCAATCTTCATGGCTCATCTTGTGCCAGATAGTGTCGCGCAAGATGCCTGCATTGTTCACCACTGCATCGATACGGCCAAAGGCTTTTACGGCATCTTCGATGATGGATGCGGCACCCACCGGATCGGCGACGCTGGCCAGATTGGCGACGGCCTTGCCGCCCGCAGCGATGATGTCGTTCGCGGTTTCCTGCGCGGGTCCTGCATCGCCACCTTCGCCGCCGCCGCCCACACCGGGATCGTTGATGACGACTGCAGCGCCATGTTTCGCGCACAGCAAGGCAATTTCCCGGCCAACCCCGCGTCCTGCGCCAGTCACGGCCACAACCTTGCCCTCAAGCATTCCCATCGCCTCTCTCCAGCCTGCAATTTAAGCGGTCAGTTAAGCCTTGGCCGAGCAGAAGGGATTCGTGAAGCCCCAAAGGGCAATTTTCTCTGCCGAGAAATGTTTGGGAAGTTTATCCGGAAATATGGTGCCGGCTACAGGATTCGAACCCGTGGCCCCCTGATTACAAATCAGGTGCTCTACCAACTGAGCTAAGCCGGCGCGACCAATGCGGGCCCTTTAGCGTCATAGCACCCCAAAGGTCCAGCCCTCTCTTTGTGCGATATCGGGGGTCAGCAATTCGGGGGTCCAAAGGTGAGCATTCTGGCTGGCGCTGCGCATCCATGCGGCGGTCAGCAGCGCGTCTGTGGCATGGTCGTCAAGCCTGTGGAGCAGGGAAGGGGCTTCGGCTCCGAATGCTGCAAGTGCCTTTGTCAGGGTCGCTGCATCGCGGATCTTGCTGGTGTTGGCGGGCAAGCCTGCCGCACGCGCGGCCATGGTGGTGTAGATTTCGATGATGACGGGGCCGTTTTCGGGAATTGGATCAAACGGCCAGACTGGGATGCGCCCGCCCAGCCGGTGCATCATCCGCATGCCGGTGAGCGAACTTTTGCCGACCTGGCCTGCGCCGACGAGATTGAAACAGCTCCAGCTATTAGCCTGTTTGGTTTCGCGCTGGTGGCGCTCCACCTCGCGCAACCGGCCTATGCCGCCCTCGAACAGATCGCCGACATCACCCTTGGCGTGGCGGAAATGACGGCGGGCTTCAGAGTGAGCAAGAAAGCTGTTCGCGGCCAGATGCCGGTCCTCGGTGCAGAGCTGGTCTATCAATGCCCATAGCGCGCGGGCGTCGGCGGGGCTGTCCCTCCATTCGGGAAAGAAGCTGCCGTGATCGAGGAAGGGAAAGCCGAGCGACAGGTCGAGGCCAATCAACATATCCTCTTGCGCATCGGCGCATTCGACCAGCCATTCGAGAACAGCTTGCCGCGACCAACGCTTTTCGGGACCGATCAGTTCGGGTGCGCCTACATGGCCAATGCTCGCCAATGCTAAGCCGGTAGGGAATTCGCTGACCGCGCCGGACCAGTCGATACAGGCAAAGCGGGAGAAGCGGCGCATGGCGCCCGATATGCGCTCGCCATCACACAAATAAAAGGGGGCGGAGTTTTCCCCGCCCCTATTGGCTGCTTCGGTAAAGGCAGCTTATTTCTTGGCAGGTGCCTTGCGGGCCGGTGCGCGCTTGACTGTCTTGGGCGCTAGCGAGGCGACCGGTTTCTTGACCACAGGTGCCGCAGGAGCCCGCAGGTCGGACAGCATCCGTGCCGCGGCATCGCGTCCACCGAGGCCGAACGCGAGGGCAAAGGCAACCGCCGCACCAATGGCGAGCGCGCCAAAGGCATAGTCGACGATCATTCCGCCAATCTGCATTTGCTTGAGCCCGATGAAGACGAACAGGCCCGTTGTGATCCAATAGGTCAAGTTTGAGGCGATGCCCGGCCCTGTCGCGTCAGCAATCAGGTTGCGCAGGATATTCGCAATCAACACGCCCAGAGCAATCAGGACTGCACCAAAGACGACATTGCCTGCCTGCGCCAGCACCGTTTCAAGGATGTTCGTCAGTTGCGGGAAACCCAGCATATTGGTCGCTGCGATCGCGAAGAAGATCATGATCGCAATGGTTACGATGGTTGCAATAACGCCGGAAGCGCTGCGGCCTTCGGGCAGAATGCCAAGCTCGTTAATCGCACGATCTGCACCCAGACTGGGCAGCAAATCGCGGATCAGCGAGGCAATCCAGCGCGAGATTACAAAGCCGATGCCAAGCAACAGGCAAGCGCCGATAATCAGCGGAATCGCTTTGAACACCATGTTGAGCAGGTTCATTGCCGGTTCGGTAATCGCCGAGATTTCGAGCATCTGCAGGGCAGCAATTGCGACCGGAATGATTACCAGCACATAGACAATGGTGCTGATGGTCTTGGTGATCGCATTATTGCCCGTAATCGCTTCGACGCCGCCCTTATTGGCCCATTTGTCGAAATCGACGGCCCCCAATGCAGTTTCTACGAGATCGCGCGCAATTCCCGCGATCATCGAACCGATGAAAAAGATCGCTGCTGCAAAAACGACATTGTCGAGATAGCCGATGAAATTGCCGAGCAAGCCCTGCACCGGTGTAATCACGCTATCAAAGCCGAGTTGCTGCAGAACTGCGAGCAAGCCGAGCAACCAGACAAGTAGCGACACAATCTTGCCGAGCGCCATGCCGACACTCTCGCCGCTCGATGTCCCGCGTTGCAGGAACGGTATCTGGTCGACCATCTTGGCGAAGGTCCATTTGGCCGCCTTGGCGAGCGCCCAGGTGATGCCCAAAATGACAAGGGCGAAGAATATCTTCTCCGCCCATTCCATGAAAAGTAGTTTGTCGAAAGCGTAACCCGCAATTTGGAAACTATCCATTTTCGCTCCCCCCATATAACGACCTCAAAGGGCCTAGAAGCGAACAGAATCTAACATAGAATCAAGACTCTGGCAAATTTTTGCTGCACTTTATATTGCGCAGCATTTTTACGAGTCAAAGCAATGATTTGACTCGCTTTATTGTTTGTCGATGCTGATGACGACGCGTCCGATTGCCTCGCGTCGTTCGAGCACCAGCAGCGCCTCGCGGGTCTGTTCGAGCGATAGGCGGTGCGAGATATGCGGACGCATGATGCCCGCTTCGGCCAGCTTTTTTAGTTCGATACCGGTCCGTGCGGCCAGATCGGCGTCGCGGCGGCTGGCTTCTCCGGCGCGCAGACCGATCAGGCTGTAGCCCTTGATCAGCGCATGATTGGCCGGAAAGCTGGGCGTAGTTCCGCTGGCAAAGCCGATGATGAGGAAGCGCCCGCCCCAGCCAATGGCACGGGTTGCGGTGATAGACAGTTCGCCACCGACTGGATCGAAGACGACATCGCAGCCTTTGCCGCCTGTCAGTTTCTTGACCTTGGCGGCGAGCTCTGGGTCGGCCGGGTCGAGCGCATGGTCGGCACCTGCTGCAAGGATGGCATCGCGCTTTTCTGCGCTGGAGCCGGTACCGATGACGATCGCGCCCATATGCTTGCCCAGTGAAACCGCCGCCATCCCGACACCGCCCGCGGCGCCAAGCACGAGCAGTGTTTCGCCTGCTTTGAGTGCAGCCTTATCGTGCAAAGCGTGCCAGGCAGTGACGCCGCCCGCACGCCAGCAGGCAGCTTCCTCCCATGACAAGGCGTTAGGTTTCGCGACCAAAGCGGCGGCTGAAACCAAAGCTTCTTCGGCGATGCAATCGCCCTTGCCGCCACCCATCACGGCATCACCCACTTTGAACGCAGTCACGCCATCGGCGATCTCGATAACCTCGCCTGAAAATTCCATGCCGGGGATGAAAGGCGGGTCGGGTCGGAACTGGTACTTGCCATAGGTCATCAGCAGGTCAGGGAAATTCAGCCCCGCTGCCTTGATCACAATCCGCACCTCGCCTGGTTTCAGCGGCGCCCGTTCGCGGGTTTCGATTTTGATGCTATCAGGCCCATCCAATGCGGTGCAGACGGCAGCGCGATAACTCATTTCGGGTTCCTCTCCCTGCGCAGTCCATCCCAATGGGCCAGTCGCTCTGCAATCTTGGCCTCCAATCCGCGTGCGACCGGACGGTATAGTTCGGTCGGCTGTATTTCGTCGGGCCAATAATTGGCACCCGAAAAGCCTTCATCGGTATCATGATCATAAGAATAGCCAGCGCCATAGCCGATATCCTTCATCAGCTTTGTCGGGGCGTTCAGGATATTGGCTGGCGGCATTAGCGATCCGGTATCTTTCGCCAATTTCCACGCAGCCTTTTGCGCTTTGTAGGCGGCGTTCGATTTGGGTGCGGTCGCGCAGTAGAGGCAGGCTTGCACAATTGCGAGTTCGCCTTCGGGCGAGCCGAGAAATTCATAGGCGTCCTTTGCGGCCATGCACTGTTCGAGCGCGCGCGGGTCAGCAAGACCGACATCCTCGACCGCGAAGCGGGTGATGCGGCGGAGGACGTAAAGCGGCTCTTCTCCCGCCACCAGCATGCGGGCCAGCCAGTAGAGCGCAGCCTGCGGGTCCGAACCGCGCATAGATTTATGCAGCGCAGAAATGAGGTTGTAATGCCCCTCACGGTTCTTGTCGTAAACCGGCATGCGACGATGGAGCAAAGCCGCCATGCCTTGCGGATCCAAGGGTGTGTCGGGTGGCGCGATGGCAAACAATGTTTCGGCCTGATTGAGCAGGAAGCGGCCGTCGCCGTCAGCGCTGGTGATCAGGGCAAAGCGCGCATCTTCGGTGAGGGGCAGGGGCTTGCCCTCAACAGCTTCTGCCCGCTCCAGAAGCTTGCCCAAGGCTGTTTCATCAAGCCTTTTCAGTACCAATACCTGCGCCCTGCTAAGCAAGGCGGCGTTGAGTTCGAAGCTGGGGTTTTCTGTTGTCGCGCCGACCAGTGTCACAATCCCGCGCTCGACAAAGGGCAAGAACCCGTCTTGCTGTGCACGATTGAAGCGGTGGATTTCGTCCACGAACAGCAAGGTGGCCTTGCCGGTACGCGCGACCTGTTCGGCCTCGGCAAAGGCTTTCTTCAGATCTGCAACGCCCGAAAAAACAGCCGACACTGCCATATAGTGCATGCCCACCGCATCGGCGAGTAGGCGGGCGATGCTGGTCTTGCCGGTTCCGGGCGGACCCCATAATATCATCGAAGACAGTCGTCCTGCCGCGACCATCCGCCCGATCGCGCCATCAGGGCCGGTCAAATGCTCTTGCCCTACAATGTCGGCAAGCGATTGCGGGCGTATGCGATCCGCGAGTGGGGCATTCGTCGGAATAGCCTGTGCGGCGCTTGCCGGTGCATCGCCGAAAAGGTCGCTCACGCCGGGGCAATCTCTTTACGGTGCTGCCTGACAAGCCGGACATAGGTGTCGGCAACCGCCTGGTTGATCGCATCCCAGCTATAGTCGAGACTGCGATCCTCGCCGGCCTTGCCATGCTGGGCGCGCAAGGTTGGGTTTTCGCAGTAACTGCGCAGGGCCTCGGCGAATTGGGCAATTGCGCCCGGCGTAATCAAACGGCCTGAGCGGTTGTCGTCGACAAGGCTCTGGCTACCGGTGGCCTTGGCTGCGACGACCGGAAGGCCGCAGGCCATCGCCTCAAGCGTCACATTGCCGAAGGTTTCGGTGACGCTGGGGTTGAACAGCATGTCCATGCTGGCCACCGCGCGCGCAAGATCGGTGCCGCCCTGAAAGCCGACAAAGGCGGCGTCGGGTAGGCGCGTTTCGAACCAACCGCGTGCGGGGCCTTCGCCGATCACCAGCACCTTGTGCCGCACATTGCGTCGTTTCAGCTGGTCGATGCTGTCGGAGAACACATCAAGGCCTTTTTCCATCACCAGTCGGCCGAGGAAGCCGATTACCGGCATGTCATCTTCGATGCCAAGACTGTTCCGCCAGGCCAAGTCCCGGCGGCCGGAATGGAATATCTCCCGGTCCACGCCGCGCGACCAGATGTCGATGTCATAATTCATCCGCTGCTGGCGCAACACCTGCGCCATCGATTCCGACGGGGCCACCAGCGCGTCGCATTTCCGGTAAAGCGTGCGCAGCCACGCCTCGACCAACGGCTCGAGGAACGACATGTTATAATAGCGAAAATAGGTCTCGAACCGCGTGTGGACCGATGCCAGCACCGGCAGGTTGCGCTTGCGCGCCCATTTTACAGCCTTGCGCGCGACGCGATCGGGGCTGGAGATATGGACGACATTGGGCGCGAACGCTTCCAGATCGCGTTTGACCGCCCCCGAAAGTGCCAACGGGATTCGATATTCGGGGCGGTTGGGGATTGCCATGGAGGGCACGCTGACAAGATCGCCGGTTGGCTCAAAGGCCGGTTCGGCAACAGTCGGTGAATAGACGCGCACCTGCGCACCCTGACGCAACAAATATCCCACCAGCCGGTTGAGCGCCTGATTTGCGCCGTCGCGCACATAATTATAGTTGCCGCTGAACAGGGCAATGCGAAGGTCCGCCGTCTGCATCCGCAGTCTATTAGACAGCGCGGGCGCGATTGCCAATGGTCAAGCAATGGCGGCGAGGTTAAGCTTGGCTATGATCAAGACGACAATAGAAGCACTTCTGGTTGGTAAACCCGTTTCGTTTAGGGGCGAGAAGGAAGAAAGTTCCATCGGCTCGCGCCTTCCGGTCGAAGCCCCGGTCTATCTGACCTTTACAGGCTTTGAAGGTGACCGCGTCGGCGACCCAACCGTGCATGGCGGTGAGGACAAGGCAGTGCATTTCTATCCGGGTGAACATTATCCGCTTTGGGAGGCCGATTTTGCCAAATCCGGACGTGAACCGCACCCGCATCTTGGCCGTCTGGGTGGTTTTGGCGAGAACATCTCCGCTTTGGAAATGACCGAGGACAAGGTGCAGATTGGCGACCGGTTCCGGATCGGAGAAGCGTTGGTCGAGATCAGCCAGGGGCGACAGCCCTGCTGGAAAATAGACCATCATTTCGGGATGAAAGGAATGATGGCCGCTGTCGTGCAGACAGGACGTAGCGGCTATTATTTCAGGGTGATCGAAGTTGGCCACGTAAAGCCTGATGACCGTATCGAACAAGTCGAACGCGCCCGGCATGGCTGGACCGTCGAGCGTGCCTTCCAGCTTTTGATCGGCGGCCTGCACCGTATGGACGGGGCAAATGCTGCATTACGCGAACTGGCGGAAATGGAAAAACTTGCTGTCCATTGGCGCTGGCGGGCCCGGCAACTGCTCGAAGGTCTGGGCGAAGCGTAACTTTCCGCCAACTCGTGGCGAACCAAAGGGTATGATGAAAAAACTAAACCACATTGTCATCGCTATTCTGTCTGCCACGCTCATCTTCTCTTCGGCGAGCGCGGCCGAAAAACGTAGTAAAGCTGAAACCGCAACTGCCATCTTCGCGATGGGTTGCTTCTGGTGCGCCGAGGCTGATTTCGAAAAGGTCGACGGCGTGATCGATGTCGTATCGGGCTATACTGGCGGACGCTTGCTCAACCCGACTTATGAACAGGTGAGTGCGGGCGGGACAGGTCATTATGAAGCAGTGCGCGTCACCTATGATCCGGCGAAAGTGAAATATTCCGATCTGTTGTCCGTCTTCTGGAAGAATGTCGACCCGTTCGATACTGCCGGTCAATTTTGTGACAAGGGTGAAAGCTATCGTGCGGCGTTATTCCCGGGAAGCGCTCCCGAACGCAAAGCCGCGTTTGCTTCACGCGACTATCTGGTCGGCTTTTTCAAGCGCGACCTTGCGACCAAAATAGAGACCCGCGCCGCCTTTTATCCTGCCGAAGGCTATCATCAGGACTATTACAAAAAGAACCCGATACGCTATCGCTATTATCGCAGCCGTTGTGGCCGCGATGACCGGCTGGCGGAAGTTTGGGGCAAATAGGCAAGCTTAGCCAGCCGCCTCACCCACAACCTCTGGCCTGTACAAACGCACGCGGGTGACGCGGCGTTCGTCGCCTTCGACTATCTCGATTTTCCAACCGCTTTCCGGGTGAATCAGCATGTCGCCCACATCGGGAACCTGACCCGCGAGCACAAAGGCGAGGCCACCGATCGTGTCGACATCCTCATCGACCTCGGACAATTTCTCGTCGAGCGCGTCTGCCAAATCATCAAGTTCGGTGCGCGCATCGGTATCCCAGATACCCGGCGCGTTTTCGACGAAAAGCGCTTCGGGTTCGTCGTCATGCTCATCCTCGATCTCGCCAACAATTTCTTCGACCAGATCTTCAATCGTGACCAGACCTTCGGTTCCCGAATATTCGTCGAATACAATAGCCAGATGGGTGCGCGTACGGCGCATTTCGTCGAGCAGCTGCATCACTCCCATGCTTTGCGGCACAAAGCGTGGCTGACGGATAAAGGCTTCCAGACTGTCCGGCTTTTCCTTGCCATCGGCGAGGACCGCGAAGATATCCTTCACATGGATCATGCCGGTGATGTTATCCAGCGAGTCCTTGTAAACCGGCATTCGGCTGTGGCCATGCTCTACGAAGGCAGCAACGGCCTCGTCAAAGCTGGCATCGTCGCGGATACCCAAAATGTCGGCGCGCGGGACCATCACGTCGTCGACGCGGTGCTCGGAAAAATGGAGGAGGTTACGGACCATCTCGCGCTCGATGGCCGAAAGGTCGCCTTCGCTGTCGGGCGCTTCGCCTTCTTCTACATCTTCCTCATGTTCGGCGATTTTTTCTTCGAGCTGCTCGCGCAGCGTCGGTTCATGGTTGCGTCCGAAAAGCAGTGACTTAACGCGCTGCCATAATCGGCCTTCCTCGGTTTCGTCCTTGCGGGGTCGTAAACCGCTACTACTCTCGCCCTCCGTCATGGGGTTGGCTATGCTGCCTCCGGCTGTTTTCAGAGGTCGCTATATGGATTGGCGATGCCCAGCGATGCAAGCGCTTTTACCTCCAGAGCTTCCATATGTTCAGCCTCCGCTTCGTCGATATGGTCGAGCCCTAAAAGGTGCAGCGTGCCGTGAACGATCAGATGGCTCACATGACGGGTCAGCGGGATGGCTTTTTCCTCGGCTTCGGATGCGCAGACACCATAGGCCAATATCATATCGCCCAGCAGCACTTCGCCATCGTCGGTGTTCGCCAGTCCGTCTAGTTCGTCGGCTTCGAGCATCGGAAAACTCAGCACATTGGTCGGCTTGTCCTTGCCGCGCCAATTGCGATTGAGTTCATGGACTTCTTGATTATCCGAAAGCCGGATGCTGATCGAAAGCGTGAAGGGCGCTTCGGCCAAGTCACCGTGCGACGAAACCGAAAAAGCTGCCTTTACAGCATCTTCTGCGATGCGTTCCCAATCAGTCTGGCCATCCCAATCGCGCGTTCGGTCGATATCGACCTCAAGCATTTGGCCCCTCATAGGCATCGACTATCCGGCCAACCAGCGGATGGCGGACAACGTCGCTGCTGTTGAAGCGAATAGTGGTGATGCCCTCCACCCCGTCAAGCCGCTGCACGGCATCGTTCAGCCCCGAATAGGTGGCGCCGCCGGGGATATCGACCTGGTTCGGGTCGCCGCAGATCACCATCCGGCTGTTCATGCCAAAGCGGGTGAGGAACATCTTCATCTGCGCCGGCGTTGTATTCTGCGCTTCGTCGAGAATGATGAAGGCATCCGACAGCGTGCGCCCGCGCATGAAGGCGAGGGGGGCAATTTCGATTTCGCCGCTCGCGATCCGCCGCTCGACCTGCTCGACCGGCAAAGTGTCATGCAACGCGTCGTAGATCGGGCGCAGATAGGGATCGACCTTTTCCTTCATGTCGCCGGGAAGGAAGCCCAGCCTTTCGCCTGCCTCGACTGCGGGGCGTGACAGGATCAGCCGGTCAACCGCCCCGGTGATCAACATGGCGACCGCCTGAGCGACCGCCAGATAAGTCTTGCCGGTGCCCGCCGGGCCCAAAGCGAAGATGATCTCGTCGCGCGCCAGCGCGTGCATATAGGGCACCTGCGTGGCCGAGCGCGGCACCAGCGTTTTCTTGCGGGTGCGGATCATCACCTCGGGCGCGCCGTCAGCATCCTTGCGGACTATGCCGTCGAGTGTCGGTTCGGCACTCATCGAAATGATCGCTTGCACGGCTTCAGGGTCAATCTCCTCGCTGCGCATCACGCGGCTGTAAATATCGTTCAGAACATCGCGGGCGCGGGCAATCGCTCCTGCTTCGCCCTCGATCTGCACCCGGTTACCGCGCGCCGAGATATAGACCCCAAGCCGGTTCTCGATGGCGACCAGATTGCGATCAAATTCGCCAAATACTGTGTTGATGAGGTGCGGGCGGTCGAAGGTGATTTCGAGCCGCGACATATCGCCGGCTTGCGCTTGGGCTTTTTTCGCCATTCAGGCTGCGACCTGCATCAATAACTCTCCCTTGAGACTCAGCGGACCTGCTTCGACAATATCTACATCGACAATATCGCCGATGGAAAGCCCCGAGCCCAAGATATGCACAGATTGTAGCCAAGGTGATCGACCGATCAACTGGCGGTCGAGCTTGCCCTGCTTTTCCAGCAGCACAGATGTCCGTTTGCCTACCGTTGCGCGGTTGAAAGCGAGTTGCTGTTCGTTGATCAACGCCTGAAGTCGTTGGAGCCGTTCGTCGGCAACTTCGGATGTAATTTGATCGTCCATCGTCGCCGCAGGCGTGCCAGGACGCGGGCTGTATTTGAAACTGAACGACTGGGCAAAAGCCGCTTCGCGCACGATGCTCAGCGTGTCTTCAAATTCGGCATCGGTCTCGCCGGGAAAGCCGACGATGAAATCGCCCGACAATGCGATATCGGGCCTGGCGGCGCGCACTTTTTCGATGATCCGCAAATAGCTCTCACGGCTGTGGCTGCGGTTCATCGCCTTCAGGATGCGGTCATTCCCAGCCTGCACAGGAAGATGCAGATAGGGCATCAGTTTTTCCACCTCGGCATGCGCGGCGATCAGGCCGTCGGTCATGTCATTGGGGTGGCTGGTCATATAGCGGATGCGGTGCAGCCCATCGATCCGGTCTAGCGCGCGGATCAGCGAACCCAGATCCTGATTGCTGTCCCGCCACGCATTGACGTTTTGCCCCAGCAACGTGATTTCCTTGGCACCCGCATCGACCAGCGCCTTGGCTTCGTCGACAAGGTCGGCAAACGGGCGGCTGATTTCTGCACCGCGGGTATAGGGCACCACGCAATAGGTGCAGAATTTGTCGCAGCCTTCCTGCACCGTCAGGAAAGCGGTTGGTCCTGTTTTACGCCGCTTGGGAAGGGTGTCGAACTTGTCGAGCCCGGGCAGGTCGAGGTCGACCAGACTCCCCCCGCGTGTAACGGCTTCAACCATGTCAGGCAGTTTGTGATAGGCCTGCGGGCCGACGACGATATCAACTTCAGGCGCCCGGCGGCTGATTTCCCCACCTTCGGCCTGCGCGACGCAACCGGCGACGGCAATCACCGGGCTGCTGCCATCCTTGCGACGCAGGCGACCGATTTCGGAATAGACCTTTTCCGCCGCTTTCTCGCGAATATGGCAGGTGTTGAGGATGACGAGGTCGGCATCCTCCTTGTCCGACGCTTCCATGCCGCGCGCAGCAAACATCTCTGCCATACGCTCGCCATCATAGACGTTCATCTGGCAGCCGTAATTTTTGACGTGAAAGCTTTTGGGCGACTCGGTGCTCATGGAGCGGCGCTATACATCGCGCCTGTAGTGGTCGCCACCCTGCATTGCCTCTGCGATGCGATGTCGCACCTCGGACGAAATCGCCTTGCGGTCCGGGAAATGCGCCGGATCAAACGGTTCCAGAAAGTGCAGCGTGGCAGTCACCGGCCGGACATAGGTCATGATCCGCCAGAAATTTTCGACAATGCCTTCCTCACCCACCCAGGACAGACGACGCGTATGCTCGCCATAGGTCAGGAAAACCGGCTGCACCATCATCCCCTGCGGCGGCGGCACAAGGGCGGCAAACAGCGAGGGCTTGAATGGCAACAGGCCGGAGCCGTCATGCGTCGTGCCTTCGGGAAAGATCGTCACCGGTTGATCGCCCGACATCGCATCGCGCAAATCGTCAACCTGATCGCCAACGCTCAAGCGGTTTTCACGGCTGACGAAGATCGTATTGTTGATCGTGCAAAGCCAACCGATCAGCGGCCATTTCTCGATACCGTCATTGGCAACGAAAGTGCATCCTGTGACGCCAGAAATCACGGGAATGTCGATCCAGCTATGATGATTGGCAGCATAAAACACATTCTTGCGGATCCGCTGCCCGCTGGTTGCGGTGGCAATTCCAGCCGTCCAACTGATCGACAGCAGGAAGAGGCGGGGCCAGGGTGACGGCCGTCGAAACAGCCGCCAGATGTTATGGAGGAGCAACCCAACCAAAAGCGACGCAGCCATGAGCAAAAGCCGCGCGGCGAACATCACTTGCCCGAAAATCAGGCCAAGCGGGTTGCGCTGCTTAATCGTCGCGGCTGAGAGCAACGCCGTACAGTTCCATACGGTGATCGACCAAGCGGTAGCCAAGCTTTTCCGCTATCACCTTTTGCAGAGCCTCAAGCTCCGGATCGACAAATTCGATGACTTTGCCTGTTTCAACGTCGATCAGATGGTCATGATGCGCTTCGGGCGATGCCTCATAGCGCGCGCGCCCGTCGCCGAAATCGTGGCGATCGAGGATTCCGGCCTCTTCGAACAGGCGAACAGTCCGGTAAACCGTGGCGATCGATATCTTGGGGTCGATAGCTGAAGCGCGCCGATACAATTCTTCCACATCGGGATGATCATCGGCGTCGGAAATAACCCGCGCGATCACACGGCGCTGGTCAGTAATTCTAAGGCCGCGTTCGGCGCAGAGCGCTTCAAGGTCAATCCGGGTTTCCATCAAGCGATATTTAGTCACATGCTTGGATTCGTCAATGAAAAGGGCCAGCCCACACCAGGCCAGCCCTTTCAAAATTTTCGGTTTGAAAAAGCGACTATTTCACTTTTTTCTTGCGGCCGGAACCCGGTGCACGGCCAAGGCCAATCGCTTTGGCGAGATCGCGGCGCTGTTCGGCATAAGCGGGTGCTACCATCGGATAATCGGCAGCCAAGCCCCATTTTGCGCGATAGTCATCGGGCGTCATGCCATAATGCGTCATCAGGTGGCGTTTCAGCATTTTAAGCTTCTTACCGTCTTCTAAACAAACGATAAAGTCGCGCTTTACCGAAGAACGAATAGGCACTGCGGGCTCAAGTGGCGCCGCTGGAGCAGCAACATTGGCAGACAAGCCTGCAAGCGCCCCGTGGATATTTGAAATCAGGGTCGGCAAATCGGAAACCGCCACCGTATTGTTGCTGACATGCGCGGCAACAATATCTGCCGTAAGCGTGATCAGCATTTCATTCGTGTCATTGCTATCTTCAGCCATATATATTCTCCCTTACCCGGTATTTTGTTTTTGACAGCAATGTCATTAAAGCAGCTTGGCGCAGTAAATTCAACGAATTTTACAGGTGGAAATACCAAATTTTGTTTAGTTGCATAAATGGTCAACAATATATCAAAGGTTCAATGCCATGGTGATTGCGTCATAGCGACCGCCATCGACCCCTTTATAATATGATTTTCGAACGCCGCATTTTTCGAACCCCCGGCTTCTATAAAAATGCAACGCGCTATTGTTCGACCGCACTTCCAGAAAAATGCGATCGCGTCCCGATTGTTGAGCTCGTGCAACAATATGCTTCACCAATGCCTTTGCGATGCCGCTGCGCTGGCGTTCAGGCGCTACGCCGATCATCAGCAACTCTTCTTCATCGCAAACCCATCTGGTCAGTGCGAAGCCGACAGCTTTTTGGCTCTGTTCAGCGATCAGCAGGCTCGTTTGCGGGACAGTCAGCAGCGACAGGCATTGCGCGGACGTCCACGCCTCTCCGAATTCGGGGGCGAATGCGCTGTCCATAATAGGCATGATAGCGGCAATGTCGCGGGCGTCACCGGAAATGATGCGACTCTCGCTCATTTTGCTGCGGGCAATTTCGCATCCGGGCCGCGAACATAAGCGGCCGACGGCGGCATAACAGGAAGGTGCGCAATATTTGGCCAGAAACGGGCATCCGAGACGACATCTAACGCTACAGCATTGGCGCGCATTTCAACAAGCCCGGTAGCGGCATCGCCGGTCAGATAGTCTGCGATTGAAATCTGCGCGACCGCTTCCGGCAAAAGCGAACGCGCCCCGGCTGTGGGTGCGCCTTCAGCGTCGAAGGGTTGGAAAAACAGTTCTCCATGCCCGCCGTGGATGGCAACATCGATCGGTTGTGCTGAACCTAGGCTGTTTCGCGCGATTGCGGCGAGCAGTGCGAGGCTGTTAAAGCCTTCGCAGTCGACATTCCATGCAAACCCCAGCGCCTTTGCCGCCGACAGGCCCACGCGGATACCGGTAAAGCTGCCGGGTCCGACATTGACCGAGATGATGTCGGCAAGGCCTTGCCCGGGCAGTTCGGAAATCATCGGCACCAGCCGTTCCGCATGTCCGCGCCCGATGACTTCATGGCACGCAGCGATGCATTCCATGTCTTCGAAAAGCGCAACCGAACAGGCGCGTGTTGCCGTGTCTATGACCAACCGTCTCACGCGAAGCCGCGTAAACGATCAGACGATCTTGTTAAAGCGGTCAAATGCAGGACGCGGGCTGCGTTCAAAGATCGACGCAGGATCGCCATAGCCAATGGTCGAGATGAAATTGGATTTCACCTTGGTGTCCGCGAAGAAGGCTTCGTCGACTGCATCATTGTTGAAGCCCGACATCGCTCCGGTATCGAGGCCCAATGCCCGCGCAGCTAGGATGAAATAGCCGCCCTGCAAGCTGCTGTTGCGGAAGGCGGTCTTTTCGATCAGCGCATCATTGCCGACAAACCAGCTGCGCGCATCGGTGTGGGGGAAAAGCTCGGGCAGGTTTTCGTAAAACTCCAGGTCCATGCCGATGATCGCGGTCGCGGGCGCCGACAGGATCTTTTCGCCATTGGCGGGCATGGCAAGTGCGGCCAGCTTCTGCTTGGACTCTTCGCTGACGCACCAGACGATGCGCGCGGGCAGGCAGTTGGCCGATGTCGGGCCGAACTTCATCAACTCCCAGACGGCTTCCAGCTGCTCGTTCGACACTGGTGTGTCGAGATAGCCATTAAAGGTGCGTGCGGTGCGGAAAAGCTGGTCGAGGGCTGCATCGCCCAGCGGCTGGTTGATCGGCATGTATTGTTCCCCAGTTATTAGAAAATCAGGCCGCGCGGACTTCGGTCACTTCGGGCACATAATGCTTCAAAAGCTGCTCGATCCCGTTTTTCAGCGTGGCACTCGACGACGGGCAACCTGAACAAGCACCCTGCATCTGCAGGAACACCACGCCACGCTGGAATCCGCGATAGACGATATCGCCGCCATCATTGGCCACCGCCGGGCGGACGCGGGTTTCGATCAGTTCCTTGATCTGGTCGACAATCTCTGCGTCGGCAGGGTCATCAAGCGGATATTCATCGTCCGCCGCCGGGACCGAGAACCCGGCCTGGGGCGCATTGAAGAGCGGCATGTCTGCGCTGAAATGGTCGAGCAGGATTGACAGCACATCGGGCTTCAGATCGGCCCAGTTGACGCCGGGGGCGGCGGTGACCGAGATGAATTCGCGCCCGAAAAACACGCCGGTCACGTCGCCCAGCCCGAACAAAGCTTCGGCCAGCGGAGAGGCTTCGGCCTCTTCATGGTCGGCAAAATCGCGCGTCCCTGCGTCCATCACGATGCGTCCGGGCAGGAATTTGATCGTTGCCGGGTTCGGTGTCAGTTCGGTCTCGATTATCATAAGCTCCATTTGGGGAGAGCGGGCAGGGGACACAAGGCCTTTTTCCTTGGCTGGCCAAAAGAAAACCCCGCAACTTGGTTAAAGCTACGGGGTCTTCCTTGGGAGAAACCTGTGGGTTTAGGCTGTCGCCTTCTCGTCCTCGCTCTTCGTTTTCCACAGCGAGTAGAATATCCCGCCCAATATCAACGCGAAGGTCACGCCGAGGCTCAACACCGGCGGGAATTTGTCGCCGCCGATCAAGAAGTCGGAGATGAAGATCTTCGACCCGATGAACACGAGCACCAGCGCCAAAGCATATTTCAGATAATGGAAACGGTGCACCATCGCCGCGAGCGCGAAATAGAGCGCGCGCAGACCGAGGATCGCCATGATGTTCGAGGTATAGACGATGAAGGTATCGGTAGTGATTGCAAAGATCGCCGGTACCGAATCCACCGCGAACACAAGGTCGGCGAGGTTGATCACGATCAGCGCCAGCAACAGCGGCGTCATCGCGGTGACCATCTTGCCAGTCTTGCTGTCGGGAACTTTCACAAGAAACTTCTCGCCATGCAGTTCGTGCGCAACGCGGAAATGCTTGTTCATAAACTTGACGACCGGGTTTTTGGACACGTCCATTTCCTGGTCACCGGTGAACAGCATCTTCACGCCCGTCGCGATCAGGAAGGCTGCGAACAGGTAAAGCGTCCAGTAGAATTCCTGCACCAGCGCCGCACCCGCCGCGATCATGATACCGCGCAGCACGATTACCGCGATGATCCCCCACAGCAGCGCACGATACTGATATTTGGCTGGAATTGCGAAGTAAGTGAAGATCAGGCTGATCACGAAGACATTGTCGATCGACAGCGCCTTCTCGATGAAGAAGCCGGTATAATATTTCATGCCCAGATCGGGGCCTTTGGCGTACCAGACCCACAGGCCGAAGGCCAAGGCGATGCCGATGTAAAAGGCGGAAAGCTTCAGGCTCTCCTTGATGCCCATTTCCTTGTCTTCCTTGTGCAGGAAACCAAGGTCAAAAGCGGTCAAGGCAATTACAATGCCCAGGAAGGCCAGCCAGAACCAGACCGGCGTACCCAAAAACATATCAAACAGGAAATCCATCAAACGGGCCCCTTATGTGTCCAATCCGTCCCTAGGGACGGAGGTTGCG
Source organism: Sphingorhabdus sp. (assembly GCF_040079335.1). GTDB lineage: Bacteria > Pseudomonadota > Alphaproteobacteria > Sphingomonadales > Sphingomonadaceae > Sphingorhabdus_B. The sequence continues at coordinate 201 of NZ_JBEBKL010000012.1, read as the reverse complement.
CCGCGTGTCGCGCTTTCGGATGAACAATCCGACATCACGCATGCCGCCGCATGCGCCAGAGGGGCCCGGATTGACCGTCGATTTAGGGGTTGATACGCGAATTTCAACTGGGAATTTGCCTGTAGCGGGACATGCGCTCAAACTCTCCCCTCCACTTCAGGGGAGGGGCAGCGAGACTTGGCATCTTTGATGCCTAGTCGC
>NZ_JBEBKL010000011.1:0-63156 GCF_040079335.1 Sphingorhabdus sp. | reverse complement strand
CCATATGTCTGCCATCGGCGCGGATGCCGAAAGCGAAGCCGAATATGGGCGCAGCAAGGCGGGTGGCGAGGCGGCGGTGCGCGCGGCCTTCCCCAGCGCGACCATCTTGCGCCCCTCGATCATTTTTGGGCGGGAGGATGCGTTTATCAACCGCTTTGCCGGGTTGATCCGGATGCTGCCCGTTGTGCCGGTAATTGGCGCGGAGACGAAATTCCAGCCGGTGTTTGTCGGCGATGTGGCACGCGCTGTGGTGGCGGCACTCGCAGGTCTTCTCGATGCTGCAATTGAACGAATGGATTGCCAAGGCAACCGGCCACAACAAGCTGTTCGTGCCGGTGCCTGATGCCGCGGCCAAGCTGCTCAGCTTCATCCCCGGTGGGCCGATTTCGGGCGATCAGCTCAAAATGCTGGCGCATGACAATGTGGTGTCGGGGGTAGACGGGCTTGCCGCGCTCGGCATCGTGCCGACGCCTTTGGATGCGGTGGCGCATGACTGGATGACGCTCTATCGCAAGCATGGCCGCTTTGGTGATGCGGCGGCGGCTTGATCCGCGCGCTTGACCTGCACAAAGGGGCAATGACTGCATGAGTGAATTCTGGACCGCCGTGATCCTGGGCATTGTGGAAGGGATCACCGAATTCCTCCCCGTTTCCTCGACCGGGCATTTGATCCTCGCGACCGAGCTGATGGGTTATGATGCCAAGCGCTGGGCGCTGTTCAACATCGCGATCCAGCCCGGCGCAATCTTGGCCATTGTCGTGCTTTATTGGCGGACATTTTGGGAGGTGTTTACCGGGCTGTTCAAATGGGATGCGAAGGCAGTGGCCTTTACCCGCAACCTGTTGCTCGCCTTTTTCCCCGCCGTGGTGCTGGGGTTGGCCTTTGGTGACGCGATTGAGATGATGCTCGAAAACGCCGTCATCGTCGCATGGGCGCTGATCATCGGCGGCTTTGCGATATTGGTGGTGGAGAAATATGCGAAGACCAGCGATGCGGGCGGCGTGGCCGAAATCAGCTGGCAACGCTCGGCCGCGGTGGGCCTCGTCCAATGTCTGGCGATGATCCCGGGCGTGTCGCGTTCGGGGGCGACGATATTGGGGGCGATGGCGATGGGGGTCGACCGCAAGACCGCCGCCGAATTCAGCTTCTTCCTCGCTTTGCCGACGCTGACCGGGGCGACGGTGTTGCAGCTTTACAAGCACAGGAGCGAGGTGAGCGCGGATGATATGGGCTTGCTGGCGGTGGGCTTTGTGGTGTCGTTCTTGGTCGCTTGGGCGGTAGTGAAGGCCTTCCTCGCGGTGGTGACGCGCTATGGCTTTGGGCCCTTTGCGTGGTACCGAATCGTTGCGGGGGTGGCGGCCTTGGTGTGGCTGGAAATGCGGTAATGTCCGTTTCGGTCCTTTTATGTTGAAATAAAGTTGCAGGTGGAACTAACTTGGTTTCAAATGCGGTGAAATAGGTCAGTATATTTGCCCTATTAGGGCATTTTCTTGATGTCAGCTTTGTCAGTTTTGGCTATGGCCGCGCCATGGCACAAGAACGCATGCTCAAATTTGTCGGCACCACCCAATCCTTCCCCGAAAAACGGGAGGCGACCCTGCGCGCCGAAGACTTCGCCGAAATCGCCAACCGCTACGCCCCCGAAAAAGCCGCCGAACAGGCGTCACGCTGCTCGCAATGCGGCGTGCCCTATTGCTCGGTCCACTGCCCGCTCGGCAATCACATCCCAGACTGGCTGCGCCTGACCGCAGAGGGCCGCCTGCGCGAAGCCTATGAGCTTTCAAACTTGACCAGCAGCATGCCCGAAATCTGCGGCCGCATCTGCCCGCAAGACCGCCTCTGCGAGGGCAATTGCGTGATCGAATTTTCGGGCCATGGTGCCGTCACCATCGGCTCAGTCGAAAAATACATCACCGACACCGCCTGGTCCGAGGGCTGGGTCGAACCCATCGAAGTCGGCCCCGCGCGCGGCCAATCGGTCGGCATCATCGGCGCCGGCCCCGGCGGACTGACCGCGGCGGAGCAGCTGCGCATCGCGGGCTATGATGTGCATGTCTATGACCGCAACGACCGGATGGGCGGCTTGCTGACCTACGGCATTCCCGGCTTCAAGCTCGAAAAGAACGTCGTGATGCGCCGTATCAACCGGCTGGCCGAAGGCGGCGTGGTTTTCCACGCCAATTTCGAGGTGGGCCGCGACGCCAGCCTCGATGAATTGCACGCAAAGCATGACAGCATCCTCATCGCAACGGGCGTTTACAAGGCCCGCGACATCAAGACACCCGGCATTGGTTTGCGCGGCATCCACGCGGCGCTCGATTATTTGACCGCCTCCAACCGCAAGGGCTTTGGCGATGTGGTGCCCACCTTTGACAACGGCACGCTGGATGCCAAGGGCAAAAATGTCGTCGTCGTCGGTGGCGGCGACACAGCGATGGACTGCGTCCGCACCGCGATCCGCCAAGGGGCAAAATCGGTCAAGTGCCTCTACCGCCGCGACCGCGACAATATGCCGGGTTCCCAGCGCGAAGTTGCCAATGCAGAGGAAGAAGGCGTCGAGTTCGTCTGGCTCTCCGCGCCCAAGGCGTTTGACGACACGGATGCTGTCGAGAAAGTGCATGTCAGCAAGATGCGCCTCGGCGCACCCGACGCCAGCGGTCGCCGCGCGCCGGAGGAGGATCCGGAAGGCGATTTCACGCTGAATTCTGACATGGTCATCATGGCGCTCGGTTTCGAACCCGAAGACCTGCCCAACCTGTTCGGTTCCCCTGACCTCAACGTCACCCGCTGGGGCACAATCCGTGCCGATCATGTCACCGGCATGACCAACCTGTCCGGCGTGTTTGCCGTCGGCGATATCGTCCGCGGCGCCAGCCTAGTCGTCTGGGCGATCAAGGATGGCCGCGATGTGGTCGAACATATGCACCACTGGATGCAAAGCCATAAAGCAAAAGAAAAGGTTGCGGCATGACCCACCACCTCCCCTCCCCCGAACATGATCGCCTTGCCCGCGAAGGCATGTATTATCCCGAAACCGAGCGCGATGCGTGCGGCGTCGGCCTGATAGCGGCCACCGATGGCAAGCCTTCGCGCCGGGTGGTCGCAGCCGGGATCGAGGCGCTGAAGGCTGTCTGGCATCGCGGTGCGGTCGATGCCGATGGAAAGACCGGCGATGGCGCTGGCCTTCATGTCGACCTGCCCGTGCGCTTCTTCGACGATGCGATCACCGCTGCGGGTCACAAGCCACAACCGAACCGGCTCGCCGTCGGCATGGTCTTCCTGCCACGCACCGATCTGGGCGCTCAGGAGGCATGCCGCACGATTGTCGAAGCAGAGATCATCGAGGCTGGCTACACCATCTATGGCTGGCGGCAGGTTCCGGTCGATGTCTCAGTCATCGGCGACAAAGCGCAGCGCACGCGGCCCGAGATCGAGCAGATCATGATCGCTGGGCCGATGCCCGAGGATGTGGATGCCGTCGAGTTTGAAAAGAACCTTTACCTCGTCCGTCGCCGGATCGAGAAGAAAGTGATTGCCGCGCAAATCCGGGATTTCTACATCTGCTCGCTGTCGTGCCGTTCGATCGTCTATAAAGGGCTGTTCCTCGCCGAGAGCCTGTCGATCTTCTATCCTGATTTGCAGGATGATCGCTTCGAAAGCCGCGTAGCGATTTTCCACCAGCGCTATTCGACCAACACCTTCCCGCAATGGTGGCTGGCACAACCCTTCCGCTCGCTAGCCCATAATGGTGAAATCAACACCATTCGTGGCAACCAGAACTGGATGAAAAGCCACGAGATCAAGATGGCTTCTATCGCGTTCGGTGACCATTCGGACGATATCAAGCCCGTGATCCCGGCAGGGGCCTCCGATACCGGCGCACTCGATGCGGTGTTCGAAACACTGGTTCGGTCGGGCAAGGAAGCGCCGACGGCAAAGCTGATGCTGATTCCCGAAGCGTGGCAATCAAACCCGAACCTGCCCGCCAACCACAAGGCGATGTACGAATATATGGCGAGTGTGATGGAGCCTTGGGATGGTCCCGCCGCTCTTGCCATGACCGATGGGCATTGGGCGGTGGCAGGCGTTGACCGCAACGCGTTGCGCCCCTTACGCTACAGCCGCACCAATGATGGCCTCCTCATCATCGGGTCCGAAACGGGGATGGTCATCGTTCCCGAAAACACCATCGTCGAAAAGGGTCGCCTTGGCCCCGGCCAGATGATCGCGGTCAATCTCGACGAGGGCAAACTCTATCGTGACGGCGAGCTCAAGGATCGAGTCGCTGCCGAGCAGGATTATGCCGCGCTCGTTGGCGGCTTCCGCAGCATAAACGACCTCCCGGAAGGCAAAGATTCATCGCTCGACTGGACCCGTGCCGAACTGACACGACGGCAGGTAGCAGCAGGCATGACCCTCGAAGATATGGAAATGATCCTCTCACCCATGGTCGAAGACGCTAAGGAGGCCGTCGGGTCGATGGGCGACGATACACCGCTCGCGGTGATTTCGGACAAGCCGCGCATCATCAGCCAGTTCTTCCGTCAGAATTTCAGCCAGGTCACCAACCCACCTATCGATTCACTGCGCGAGCGGCATGTGATGAGCCTGAAGACGCGCTTTTCAAACCTTGCGAACATTCTCGACGAGACCGGGCAGAATAGCGACGTTCTCGTGCTGGAAAGCCCTGTCCTCACCAATGCCGAATGGGGGCGCTTGAAGGCCGCATTCGGGAAGGCAGCAGCCGAGATCGATTGCACTTATCCGGTTGCCGAAGGGCAAACCGGGCTGCGCGCGGCCATCCGCCGCATTCGTGAGAATGCCGAGGCCGCTGTGCGTTCGGGCCAGACCGAACTCTTCCTGACCGACATAACTATTGGTGCAGAGCACATCGCCATTCCGATGGTTTTGGCCGCCGCCGCCGTTCACACGCATCTCGTTCGTGCAGGTCTGCGAAGCTATGCCTCGGTCAATGTACGTTCGGCGGAATGCCTTGATACGCATTATTTCGCCGTTCTGATCGGTGTGGGTGCAACCACCGTGAACGCCTATCTCGCCGAAGCGTCAATTGCAGACCGTCATGCGCGCGGCCTGTTTGGCGACAAGTCACTTAGCACAGCTGTCGAAAATTACCGCACGGCGATCAATGAAGGCCTGCTCAAGATCATGTCCAAAATGGGGATCGCTGTGATCTCCAGCTATCGCGGTGGCTATAATTTCGAGGCGGTTGGCCTGAGCCGCGCGCTGGTCAACGATTTTTTCCCCGGCATGCCGAACAAGATTTCGGGCGAAGGCTATCATTCGCTGTTCGTTAACGCGCGCGACCGGCACGCGGGCGCATTCGACAGCGCGGTTGCACGTCTGCCGATTGGCGGATTCTATAAGCAGCGCAAGGATGGCGAGGCGCATGCCTATTCGGCCGGCCTCATGCACCTGCTGCAGAGCTCGGTCGCCAAGGACAGCTATTCGACCTATCTGCAATTTGCCGCTGGCGTCCGTGAATTGCCGCCCATCTATCTGCGCGACCTGATGGAGTTTAACTTCCCGAAGGACGGCGTACCGCTCGACGAGGTGGAGGCGATCACCGAGATCCGCAAACGCTTCGTGACCCCTGGCATGTCGCTCGGCGCGCTCTCGCCCGAAGCGCATGAAACGCTGGCCATCGCTATGAACCGGATCGGCGCGAAAGCAGTATCCGGCGAAGGCGGCGAAGACAGTAAACGCTTCACCCCTTACGAAAATGGCGACAATGCCAACAGCGTGATCAAGCAGATCGCCAGCGGGCGTTTCGGTGTCACGGCCGAATATCTGGGTGCGTGCGAGGAAATAGAAATAAAGGTCGCGCAAGGGGCAAAGCCCGGCGAAGGCGGGCAGCTTCCCGGCTTCAAGGTGACCGAGATGATTGCGCGGCTGCGCCATTCGACGCCGGGCGTGACGCTCATCTCCCCTCCCCCGCACCACGACATTTATTCGATCGAGGATCTCGCGCAGCTGATCTACGATCTAAAGCAGATCAACCCGCGCGCGCGGGTATGCGTGAAGCTGGTCAGCGCGGCAGGTATCGGAACGATTGCGGCGGGAGTCGCCAAGGCACATGCCGACGTTATACTAGTATCTGGCAATGTAGGCGGCACCGGCGCCAGCCCCCTCACCAGCATCAAATATGCGGGAACGCCTTGGGAAATGGGCTTGAGCGAGGCCAATCAGGTGCTCACCCTCAACGGCCTGCGCCATCGTGTGAAACTGCGCACCGATGGAGGCCTCAAAACCGGGCGCGATATCGTGATCGCAGCGATATTGGGTGCCGAGGAATTCGGCATCGGTACACTCAGCCTTGTAGCCATGGGCTGTATCATGGTACGGCAGTGCCATTCTAACACCTGCCCTGTCGGTGTCTGCGTGCAAGATGAAAAGCTGCGTACCAAATTCACCGGCACGCCCGAAAAGGTCATCAATCTGATGACCTTTATCGCCGAAGAAGTACGCGAAATCCTCGCCAAGCTGGGCTTCCGTTCGCTCGATGAAGTGATCGGTCGCACCGAATTGCTGCGTCAGGTCAATCGCGGTGCCGAGCATCTCGACGACCTTGACCTCAACCCCATCCTCGCCAAGGTTGATGCACCGGACGAGGCTCGTCGTTTCCACATCGAAGGCTTCCGCAATCCTGTTCCGGACAGCCTCGATGCGCAGATCATCAAGGACGCGCAGCCCGTTTTTGACAGACGCGAAAAGATGCAACTCACCTACAATGTCCGCAATACGCACCGGGCAGTGGGGACACGATTGAGCTCAGAGATTACCCGTCTATATGGGATGAAGGGGCTTGCAGCCGATCATGTTCACGTCCGACTGCGCGGGTCTGCGGGGCAATCGCTTGGTGCCTTCCTCTGCCAGGGCATCACGCTCGAAGTCTTTGGCGACGCCAATGACTATGTCGGCAAGGGATTGTCCGGCGGCAAGATCGTGGTGCGTCCGACGGTAAGTTCAAACCTTGAAAGCCAGCACAACTCGATCATCGGCAACACCGTCCTTTATGGCGCGACCAGCGGGAAGCTGTTTGCCGCTGGTCAGGCGGGCGAACGCTTTGCCGTGCGCAATTCGGGCGCGAAGGTAGTTGTTGAAGGCTGCGGCGCCAATGGCTGCGAATATATGACCGGTGGGATCGCCGTGATTCTCGGCGAAACTGGCAGCAATTTTGGCGCAGGGATGACAGGCGGCATGGCGTTTGTCCTCGATCCCGATGGTCGTTTTGCAGAACGCGCCAACCCCGACGGTATCGTCTGGCAACGCCTCGATAGCGCCTTTTGGGAAGCAGGGCTGAAGGCACTGATCACCGAACATGCCGCGGCCACCGACAGCCAGTGGTCGAACTCGATCATCGAGGATTGGGAACGGCGACGCGGCGAGTTTTGGCAGGTGTGCCCGAAAGAGATGCTGTCTCGACTCGAACATCCGCTCTCAGATGCTTTGGCGAGCGTGGCCGCCGAGTAGGCGCAGTCGGCACGGAATTTTACAACCATTTACCTTGCTTGCTGTTTATTGACAGCATTGTTCAGTGCGACGTCAGCCTTGGTTTGCTAATGGCAGCGAGTTCAGACCGAAATGGGGTCTGTCGCGCGCCTGCATGAACAGCAGGCAATTTTGGGGTGATGGGCCATGCGCTCGATTGATTTGCGGGTTCCGGCAGTGGCCGGTTTTGCAGTCTTGCTTCTCGCATTCGCGCCGGGAGCGAAAGCTGCTGAGTATCAGGAAATCCAGTTCGTTGCTGGAACAGGTGAAGTGTCGACCGCTGCGCCGCTAGCACTTGCGAATAGCGAGCGCGACAGTCGTGATGCCGAAGCCAAACTAAACGATTTGGCCAAAGATCTGATCGACCCACGGGTCCAGAATGGAGTTGCCGCTATCGTCGAACGCATGGGTGAAACCATGCTCGACCTACCCGTCGGTAAATTTGCCGCTGCTATAGAAAAAGCGCGTCCGGGAACAATCGAGAAGCGTATCCGCGAAGATGCGACCGTTGCCGATCTGGCAGGTCGCGATGCGGAACGCCTTCCGCGTGAGTTGGGCAAGGGCAGCCGTCAGATGATGACGATGCTGAGCGGATTTGCATCAGCCTTCGCAACCATGATGCCCGAGTTTGAGGCGATGGGTCGCGATCTGGAACGCAGCATGAAAGACATCAAGGCCACGCGCGACTGAGAATTTTCGTCAACAGGGACACCGTTAACGGGGGGCAATTTCGTTAACGGGGGAGGGGCGGTGCCGGATCGCGCACCGCCCCTTTTCTTTAGCTATCCTCCAGCGAAAGCAAAGACGCATTGCCTCCCGCGCTAGTTGTGTCGATGCTGGTCGTCCGTTCGGCGCAGAAGCGGTGCAGATAATTGGGCCCGCCTGCTTTAGAACCAGTGCCCGAAAGCCCCTCACCGCCAAAGGGCTGGCTGCCGACGACGGCACCAATCATCGACCGGTTGATGTAGAGATTGCCGACCCGTGCTGTGCTTTCGACCAGTTCAGAAACCCGCGCGATGCGGCTGTGCAGACCCATGGTCAGGCCAAAGCCCTTTGCGTTGACCGCCGCTATGGTCTCTTCCAGTTTGCCTGCAGGCCAAGTCGCCACATGGACGATCGGGCCGAACCATTCGGTGTTGAGGTCATCGAGGCTATCAAGGCGCACCAGCGTTGGCGGGATGTACAGGCCGTCGGTGGGCACCGGAACCTCAAACACGATCCGGTCGGCGACTTTCTGACGATAGGCCATCAGCCGGTCATAGGCCGCTTTGTCGATAACCGGGCCGATGTCATTCGCTGGATTGGCAGAATCACCGACCACCAGTTCTTTCATCGCGCCGACAAGCATTTCGATGGTGTGCTCGGCAATTTCGTCCTGCAGCAACAAGAGCCTGAGAGCCGAACAGCGCTGTCCGGCGGACTGGAAGCCGGAGATGACGACATCGCGTACGACCTGTTCGGAAAGCGCAGTCGAATCGACGAACATCGCGTTCAAACCGCCGGTTTCGGCGATCAGCGGTACCAAAGGTCGGGCATCGTCGATGAGGAGGTTGCGGGCGATGGCTTTGGCGGTGGGGACGGAGCCGGTGAAAACGGTGCCGACGATGCGGCGATCATTCAGAAGAACCTGACCTATGTTACCGTCTCCGGTCACAAGCTGGATGGCGCCTGCGGGGATGCCGGCCTTGCGTGCAAGGTCGATAGAATATCGCGCAATATCAGGTGTTTGTGGAGCAGGCTTAGCAACAACTGTATTGCCGGTGACGAGTGCAGCCGCCACTTGCCCTAAAAAGATAGCAAGCGGGAAGTTCCACGGCGCAATCGCCGCCCAGACGCCGCGGCCTTCATAGCGCAGCACATTACGCTCCCCTGTCGGCCCGGGCAGTTCGACCGGCCGCATATCCTCACGCGCCCGCGCCGCATAATAGCGACAGAAATCGACCGCCTCGCGCACTTCGGCGAGCGCATCGGGAATCGTCTTTTTGGCCTCTTGCACCGCAATCGCCATCAAGGCCGCGCGATGTTCCTCCAACAGGTCAGCGAGCCTATCGAGACAAGCGGCCCGCTCTTCAACCGGCGTCGCAGACCAAGCCGGATAGGCCGCCTCTGCCGCAGCAATCGCGGTTGCCACATCGACATCGATGTCCGCTGGCACCGCTGGCATAGAAGCAACCTTGCCAGCTATCTCGGCCAGCACCGCTGCATCCTCCAGATCCATTCCCTCACTATTCGAGCGTTCGGGCAAGAACAATTCGGACGGCAGGCGGATGGCCGGATGGCGTGTGCCGCCAACTTCCATGACTTTCTCGACCGGATCGGCGAGCAGTTCGTCTTCGCTCACTTCCTCATCGGCCAGCTGGTGCACGAAACTGCTGTTCGCGCCATTTTCGAGCAGGCGACGGACCAGATAGGCGAGCAGATCGCGATGCCCGCCCACTGGCGCGTAAATGCGGCAGTGATAGCCGTCATCCTGCACCAACCGTTCGAACAGCCCCTGCCCCATGCCGTGCAGCCGCTGAAATTCGAAATCGCGCGTCTGCCCGGCCCATTCGAGGATGGTCGCAACGGTCAGCGCGTTGTGCGTGGCAAAGGCGGGGCGGATATTGGAGGCGCGCAACATATCTTTCGCGCAGGCTAGATAAGAGGCATCGGTCGAAGGCTTGCGTGTGAACAACGGATAATCGGAAAGCCCGCGTTCCTGCGCCCATTTGATCTCGCTATCCCAATAGGCACCCTTGACGAGCCGGACCTGCATGATGCGGCCGGTATCGCGCCCCAATGCATCGGCCCATGCGAGCACCGGGCGGGCGCGCTTTGAATAGGCCTGCACAGCCATACCAAGCCCGTCCCAGCCCTTGAGCTGCGGATCGCGCGCTGCGGCCTCGATGATGTCGAGGCTCATTTCCAGCCGCGCGGCCTCTTCGGCATCAACCGTCAGTTGCACACCAGCCGCTGCAGCCTGACGCGCCAGATCGATCAGCATCGCGGACAATTCGGAAACACAAGTAGCTGCCTTGGCGGTTTCATAGCGCGGATGAAGCGCGGAGAGCTTTACCGAAACGCTATGCCCGCGTGCCGGATTGGCACCTACAGCAGCAATGGCGCCCCGATAGGCCTCGAAATAACGTTCGGCATCGGCGCGGGTGCGCGCAGCTTCGCCCAGCATGTCAAAACTGGCGGTGAAGCCTTTATTCTCTGATGCCTCCATGCGCTTGATCGCTTCGTCGATGGTGCGGCCCATGACAAACACCTGCCCCATGAGGCGCATGGCAGCGCCTACGGCCTGACGGACGAAAGGTTCGCCTGCGCGCGACACCAATTTGCGCAACACGCCGCGTCCATCTTCGCCGACCATCGCTTTGCCCAGAACCAATCCCCAGGTCGCGCTGTTGACCAGCAGGCTTGCGGATTTGCCGCTGTGCGAACGCCAATTGGCATCGCCCAGCTTATCGGCGATCAACAGGTCGGCCGTGTCCGCATCGGGCACGCGCAGAAATGCCTCGGCGAGCGAGAGAAGCGCGGTACCTTCTTCAGTGCCCAGGCGATATTCCTGAAGGAACTGGTTGACCCAGCCGTCGGTCTGCGCCGCGCGCAATTCGCCCAGCAGGTCGCGCGCTCGGGTAACCACACCATCGCGCTCAGTTGCCGAAAGCTGTGCTGCGGCGACTAGCGGTGCGAGAGTTTCGGGTTCGGATGCGCGGAACATCGGCCGGATGGCCGCACGCGCGGAATCGACTGGATTTGCCATGCCGCCGCATAGCGCCAGTGGCTATGCGGCGACAAGTTTCAATTGTTACCAATTAACGATAGCGACGGCGGCAGTTGCTGTCCGACTTGTCGATCGCACGGCCGGCGAGTGCACCAACTGCGGCACCGATGATGGCGCCTTCGGTTTTGCTTCCCCGACGCGCTATCTCATTGCCTGCCAGTCCGCCAGCAACTGCGCCAATGATCGTGCCGCCGGTACCCTTGTCGCAACGATATCCACGATCGCGGCGGCTGTAACGATGATTGTCGCGGTCACGATAGCTGTAATAGCCATCATCGTCATAACGATCGGCAAAGGCCGGGGTCGCCGAAAAGCCGGTAACCAGAGTTGCGGCTGCGACCAGTGCGCCGAGTGACTTTTTCATGTTCATCTTCTTTCTCCTTTGCGCTGGCGGGTTCTTGCTCCCAACCCGCCTCGAATTTTGCCCTGTTGAGCATTGGCTAGGCGATTCGGCTTGAGCCTTTGCTGAATGCGGATGTTATCTCCTGTTCAGGCTTGGGCTTTTTTAGATGAATGCTATGAGTGCGACGATGCGCCACCGCCTGCCCCGGATATTGCTGCTCTTGCTGCTGATGGCGGCCTCGGTCGGTGGCCACCGCGTCTATTCGCGCAACGATAGCCAAAGGATCGAGCTGCTGCCGTTGGCGCTTGATGAAACCAATCTCGAACGCACGAAAGTGGGCGCACTGACATTTCTGAACGCGTGGGAATTGCAGAGTGATAATAGCAATTTCGGCGGAATTTCCGCTTTGGTCGTCACACGCGACAGCCGATTTCTTGCGGTCAGCGACGCCGGAACCTTGATCGGCTTCACCCTTGGACAGAGCGACCGGATGGAGAATAGCTTCATCGCCGCCCTTCCCGGCGCCTTTGGCGATACAATCGATTATCGGGATCGCGACAGCGAAGGCATGGCCTATGATCCCGCCTCTGGACGCATCTGGATCAGTTACGAAGCGCACCACGCGGTTCGCCGTATTTCCCCTTCCTTGGGGAGAGTGGATGGCATCAACAAACTTACCTTCACCATTGGATGGAGGGCAAATGGCGGTATCGAAGCAATCGCCCGGTTGCGCGATGGCAGGTTCGTGCTGTTTTCCGAAGCGCATCAGCGTGCAGATGGCAGCAATAGTGCTTATCTCTATTCTGGTGATCCCGTTGAGCCCGGTTCGCGAGCGACAGTCTTCGGTTATGTAGCGCCGGAGGGATATCGCCCGACCGATGCGACGCTGCTGCCCGATGGTCGCTTGCTGATCCTCAATCGCCGGATCAGTTTTCCCAACGGCTTTACCGCGAAACTGGCAATTCTCGACCCGGCCGAAATAGAATCAGGCAAGGCGGTAGCACCAAAAGTCATCGCAACACTCGCGCCGCCACTTCTGGTCGATAATATGGAGGGTGTGGCAATCACCGAGGAGGAAGGCCGCATCATCGTCTGGATGATTTCCGACGACAATTTCACCGCGCTGCAGCGCACGATCCTGATGAAATTCGCGCTCAATCTGCGCATTAAAAAACCGGAGGCGGAAACCGCCCCCGGATTTGAAACTCTATCAAATTAGGCGCGATTAAGCGGCTACAGCCTGCTTCTTCGAAACGGCCTTCTTCACTTTGCGGGCGTTGGTGCTCAGCTTCTCGTCCGAGGTCTTGAGCAACCAGTTGTCGAGGCCGCCAACATGCTCGACCGAACGCAGGCCCGAAGCCGAAACGCGGAACTTGAATGCCTGTTCCAGAGCGTCTGAAAGCAGCGTGACATTCTGCAGGTTGGGCAGGAAGGTGCGCTTGGTCTTGTTGTTAGCGTGGCTCACATTGTTGCCTACCATGCGACCCTTACCGGTCAGTTCGCAAATGCGCGACATCTTCAAAATCCCTATAAATATAAGAGTTACGGGAATCGCTGTTCCCGGAAAGTGGCTGCCCCTAACCTTGTGCCCGTCAAAGGTCAAGCCTTTGCGCGGCATGTTGCTCAAACCAGCAGCAAATCCGCCAGTTTTTTGCGGTGCCAGGCGGCATCGCCAAATTGCGAAGCGTGGAATATCGCCGCCCGGCGGTGGAGCCCGGCATCGCAATCATGGGTGAAACCGAATCCGCCGTGAAACTGGATCGCCCGGTCTGCAGCAAAGCTATAGGCACCATCCGCCGAAGCCTTGGCCATGCGCACGGCAACCTCACCCCTGCCCTGATCCGAAATGCTGTGCGCCGCGCTGTACAAATGCGTGCGCGCTTTTTCATAACCGACATAGGCATCGACCATCGGATGTTTGAGCGCCTGATATTCGCCGATCAACTTGCCGAACTGCTTGCGGGTACGCAGATAATCCAGCGTATAGTCAATCACCGCCTGCGACCCGCCGCACATTTCAGCGGACTGAAGCAGGTTTGTAGAAAGTTCGATCTGGGCCAGTGCTGCACCAGTCCGCGACACATCGAGGGCCGCGTTTTCGGCCACCGATATTCCGTCCAGTTTGAGTGCAAAGCTGCGTTTGGTTTCATCGGTGATGATTTCACGGCGAAGTGCACCTTCGGGGATGGCCCCCTTTTCAACCAGAACGAGCGCTGGCTTACCGTCGAGTTGGACCGAAACCAGCACCACTGCGGCACTATCGGCCCACAGCACGAAATGCTTGATTCCCGACAACTCGATCTGGCCACCCGCGCGCTTCGCCGTTGCCGTGATATTGGCGAGGTCCCAATCGCCATGCGCCTCTCCCAGCGCCAGCGTTCCGATTTCGCCGGCAGCCAGACGCGGCAGCCATTCGGCCTGTTGTTCAGATGTGCCGCCCGCGAGCAACGCCTGCTGCGCCACGATAGTGGACACAAAGGGAGAGGCCAGAAGATTGCGGCCCATCTGCTCGACCACTGGTACAACTTCCGCCAACGACAAGCCGACGCCGCCTTGTGCTTCGGGAACGGCGATGGCCAGCCAGCCCAGCTCGGCAATTTCCTGCCAGACGTCGGCATCGAAGCCGCTTTCGCTTTCGAGCAGTGCTCGCACCTTGGAAATCGGCGATTTTTCGCGGCAAAATTCGCTCGCCACGTCGAGCAACTGGATCTGCTCCTCGCTATAGCCGATGCCTGCAAATTCCATGATACGTTCCTCTTTCCAAGCCTCCTGCTTGAGTTAATCGAATGATTAAATCAAGCAGGGAATTCGGAAAATGCGCGTTTCTGGCAGCCTCAATCGGCGAACGGATCGCGCACCAATATGGTGTCTTCACGCTCGGGCGAGGTGCTGACCAGCGCCACCGGTGTTTCGATCAATTCCTGGATGCGTTGGACATATTTGATCGCCTGTGCAGGCAAATCGGCCCAGCTGCGCGCGCCTGCCGTGGTTTCCTGCCAGCCGGGCATGTCCTCATAGATCGGCTCGACATTGGCCTGATCGGCAGAGTGGCTCGGCAGATAGTCGAGGATTTTGCCGTTGAGGCGATAGCCGGTGCAGATCTTGATCGTCTCGAAACCGTCAAGCACATCAAGCTTGGTGAGCGCGATACCGGTGACACCTGAGACCGCACAGCTTTGCCGCACGATCACGGCATCGAACCAGCCGCAACGGCGCTTGCGCCCTGTCACCGTGCCGAATTCATGGCCGCGTTCGCCAAGGCGCTGGCCGACTTCGTCTTCCAGCTCGGTCGGGAACGGACCCGAACCGACGCGGGTGGTATAGGCCTTCACAATGCCGAGCACGAAACCAGTGGCATTGGGGCCAAGGCCTGACCCTGAGGCCGCCGTGCCGCTGACCGTGTTCGAGCTGGTGACGAACGGATAGGTGCCGTGATCGACATCGAGCAGCACGCCCTGCGCGCCTTCGAACAGCACACGCGCACCCGCCTTGCGGACTTTTTTCAGTCGTTTCCAGACCGGCTGGGCATATTGCAGCACATAAGGCGCAATTTCTTTGAGGTCATCGAGCAGGCGCCGCCTGTCGACCGGGGGCTCTCCGAAGCCAGCGCGCAGCGCGTCATGGTGCGCGCACAACCGGTCGAGCTGCGAATCGAGCGCGTCGAGATGGGCCAGATCGCACACACGGATGGCGCGACGCCCGACCTTGTCTTCATAGGCGGGGCCGATACCGCGGCCGGTGGTGCCAATCTTGCCCGAACCCGCTGCAGTTTCGCGCAGCCCGTCCAGATCGCGGTGTATCGGCAGGATCAGCGGGCAATTGTCCGCGATCGCGAAATTCTCAGTATTGATGACAACGCCCTGCCCTTCAAGCTTTTCGATCTCGGCCTTCAGATGCCAGGGATCGAGCACCACGCCATTGCCAATGATCGACAAAGTGCCGGTGACTATGCCGGAGGGGAGGAGCGATAATTTATAGACCTGGTCGCCAACCACCAGAGTGTGTCCGGCGTTATGCCCACCCTGAAAGCGGACCACGGCATCGGCGCGGCTTGCCAGCCAATCGACAATCTTGCCTTTGCCTTCGTCGCCCCATTGAGCGCCGATTACGGTTACATTTGCCATTACGGATTTCCCGAAACAACACATGCCCCAAAGAGGACATGGTGGCCTTTTTCTGCGCAGAAGGGATTTTCCGCGAAGGGATTCGCCGTGAGCCCCGTTAAGACGATGGACGCATACAGTCCACCCCAAAGAAAGTTGAAAGGGCAATAGATGCGTAAGTGGATAGTGACGGCCTCGACAATCGCGCTGGTGGCGACCGCCTGTCAGGCGCAGCGCGGCGACAGGCTGAGTCGCGAATGCCGCCGCGAGGTGGTTGAGCTGTGCGGCATGGATCGCGGCAAAATGCGCGAATGCCTGCAGACCAAAAGCAGCGAATTGTCGGAGAAATGCTCGGGCGAGATTATGGAACGCGTGAAGGCGCGCCTCGGCAATGACAAACGCAGCGCCAACCCGACCAACGACCGGCAATATGTCGCGCTGGGGGGCGTTGAACATGCCTATGGCAGCGATGACTTGCAGAAGCTGGATTTCTACAAGGCCAAGACAGAAGCCGCGCGCGCACCCTTGCTGATCTTCGTCCATCGCGGTGGGTGGAAGCGCGGCGACAAACGCAATGCGACCGGTAGCGACAAGGTGACGCACTATACGGGGCTTGGCTATCATATGGCGTCGATCAACTACCGCTTGGTGCCTGCGGCGACCGTTGAACAGCAAGGTGCCGATGTCGCGGCAGCCATCGCCTACCTCCTCAAAAATGCCGAAGAGTTCGGAATCGACCGGTCGCGCGTGGTTTTGATGGGGCATAGTGCAGGCGCGCATCTTTCGGCGCTGGTAGGCAGCGATCCGCAATATTTGCGTGGAGCGGGTCTCGATCTTGACGATCTGTCGGGCGTAATTCCCATCGACGGAGCGGCGTACGACGTGCCTGCTCAGATGAGCGAAGGCGCCAAGATCATGGGCGAAACCTATGTGCAGGCCTTTGGCACCGATCCTGCGCGGCAGAAGGCGCTATCACCTTATTGGCATGCGCAGGGGCCCAATGCGCCTGCCTTCCTGATCCTCCATGTCGATCGTGAAGATGGAAAACGTCAATCCGAAGCACTGGCCGACGCCTTGCGCAAGAGTGGCACCAAAGTGCAGATCAACGCGTTCGAGGGCAAAGGCTTGCAAGGCCACGCCGATATCAACCGTAAGCTCGGCGATCCGGCCTATCCGGCAACGCCGGTGGTGGATGCTTGGTTGAAGGGGATGTTCCGTTGATTATTTCTCCCCATCGCAAGTCGATGGGGAGGAAAATTTGTTCAAACAGGCTCAGGTCGCCCTTCGCGCAATACATGGGTGCAAATCTGCGCTTCGGCGTTATCGTCCTCGGTCAGTTGCGCGACAGTAACCCAACCCTCGGCGCGCAGGCTTGCGGCCTTTTGCGGCATTGTTCCGATAGGCAGAAACAGGCGGCGGCGTTCGCCTTGTGCAAGGCCAGCATCTATCAGCGGATCGATATAAGCGGAGAAGCCGATCGCTGGCTCCTTGCCAATGCGATAGGCCCCGCCGCGACCGATTTCGCCCGAGGCGTGGGCGGAGAAGAGTGAGAAGCCGAACCAGGTCTGATATTCGAACCCATGCCGTTCGGTTGGATCGAGGGTGACGCGCACATCGGCCGGCACGGCAGCGGCGATCGACTCAATCGCATCAAGCCGATCCTTGAGCTTGCCCTCACCATCAAAGGCGCGCATTCGATCCAGTGCATCGGGCAAGGCTCCGGCAGCTGCAATCAACGGCGCCAGTGCAGCTGGAACCGCGCCTGCATCCTTGGCATCGAGCGCAGCTTTCAACTCTTCCCTATCGCCTTTCGGTTTCAGGATATCGAGTAGGTCGGGCATGGTCAGGTCAAGGGTGATGTCCTTGACGCCTGCCGATTTCAGCCCTTCGATGGCAACTGTCACCACTTCGGTCGCAGCAGCCACGCTGTCGAGGCCGATCAGCTCCGCGCCCACCTGCATCATCTCACGCTCTGGGCGCAATTGCGTCGCGCGCAATTTCACCACCGGCCCGCCATAAGACAGGCGTACCGGGCGGGGATGGTGCCCCATGCGGGTCGAGGCAATCCGTCCGATCTGGCCGGTAATATCACTGCGCACCGCCATCGTTTCACCCGATACGGGATCGACAAAACGCAGGAGATCGCGCGCCGAAGTGCCGAGGCTGCCCGTCAGGCTCGCCTCATATTCGGCGAGCGGCGCCTGCACGCGCTCATAGCCATGGCTTGCTGCGGTATCGAGAATAGCACGCACCAACCGCGCCGAGGCATCGGCCTCAGGCGGCAGGCGGTCACGAAATCCGGTGGGCAGCAGGCTGTTGGTCATGAGGCGCGCCTTAGCACATCAGAAGCGCAACGCCATCGCGCGCTTCACGCCCGGCAGGTTGTGGATCGCCTCCAACGTGGCAGCAGGCACCGGCGTATCGACCGAGAGCAGCAGCACAGCAACGCCACCGGCTTCCTGACGGCCAAGGTGGAAGGTTCCGATATTGATACCGGCTTCGCCCAATGTCGTGCCCAGACGACCGATGAAACCGGGCGCGTCCTGATTGACGACGTAGAGCATATTGCCTTCAAGATCGGCCTCTACCTTCACGCCAAACAGTTCGACAAGACGAGGTGTAGCGTTGCTGAAAATCGTGCCAGCCACCGAACGCTCGCCAATGTCCGTCTTCACCGATACGCGCACCAGCGTGTGGTAATCGCCTTCGCGATCATGGCGGATTTCGCGGATGTCGAAGCCGCGTTCCTTCGCGAGATAGGGCGCGTTGACCATGTTCACCGCGTCAGAGAAGCGGCGCATGAAACCGGCGAGCACGGCAGCTGTAATCGGCTTGATGTTGAGTTCGGCGGCCGCGCCTTCAACCTCGATGCTGATCTGCGTCAGATCACCATGCTGCAACTGCCCGATGAGCGAACCCAATTGCTGGGCAAGCGCCATATAGGGCTTCAGCTTCGGCGCTTCCTCGGCACTCAGGCTCGGCATGTTGAGCGCGTTGGTGACGCCGCCATTGACCAGATAGTCCGCCATCTGCTCGGCAACCTGCAATGCCACATTAACCTGCGCTTCGTTGGTTGATGCGCCCAGATGCGGGGTGCAGATGAAATTGGGGGTGCCGAACAGCGGGCTGTCCTTCGCCGGTTCGGTTTCGAACACGTCAAGCGCCGCACCAGCCACATGGCCGCTGTCGAGCGCTTCCTTCAGCGCCACTTCGTCAACCAGCCCGCCACGCGCGCAGTTGATAATGCGCACGCCCTTTTTGCACTTGGCGATATTGGCGGCAGATAAGATGTTGCGCGTCTGGTCGGTTAGCGGCGTGTGCAGGGTGATGAAATCGGCCTTCGCCAGCAATGTGTCGAGATCGGCCTTTTCCACGCCCATTTCAATGGCGCGTTCCGGCGTCAGGAAGGGATCGAAGGCGACGACCTTCATCTTCAGGCCAAGCGCGCGGCTGGCAACGATGCTGCCGATATTGCCGGCGCCAATCAGGCCAAGTGTCTTGCCGGTCACTTCGACGCCCATGAAGTCATTCTTGGGCCATTTGCCCGCCTGCGTCTGCTCATTGGCTTCAGGGATCTGCCGGGCGAGCGCGAACATCAGCGCGATGGCATGTTCGGCGGTGGTGATCGAGTTACCGAACGGCGTATTCATCACGACCACGCCCTTGGCAGACGCGGCGGGGATATCGACATTGTCGACGCCGATACCGGCGCGGCCAACAACCTTCAAATTGGTTGCTGCTTCGAGGATTTCTTTGGTGACTTTGGATGAACTGCGAATCGCAAGGCCATCATATTGGCCAATAATTGCTTTCAGCTCTTCGGAGGTTTTACCGGTGATGACATCAACGTCACAGCCACGCTCCTGAAAGATCAGGGCGGCATTGGGGTCCATCTTGTCAGAGATGAGTACGCGGGGTTTGGTCATGATTTTGTTCCTAAAATACCGTAGGGCTGAGCCTGTCGAAGCCCGGCTCTCGGCTGAAAAGCGCCCTTCGACAAGCTCAGGGCTACGGTGAATCTATTAAGAGTTCAGCGACTCAAAGGCCCAGTCGAGCCATGGCCCGAGTGCCTCGATATCAGCCGTGTCGACGGTCGCGCCGCACCAGATACGCAGGCCGGGAGGGGCATCGCGGTATCCGGCGATGTCATAGGCCGCACCTTCGGCTTCGAGCAGCCCTGCTAATTTCTTGATGAAATCCGCATCAGCACCTTCAACTGATAGGCAAACGCTGGTTTTGGAGCGAATACCACTATCGGCCGCCAGATGGCTTAGCCAGGCGCGGTCGGCGACAATCTTGTCGAGCGCGTGGGCATTGGCATTGCTGCGCGCCTGCAAGCCCTTCAATCCGCCCAGGCCCTTGGCCCATTCGAGAGCGAAGATCGCGTCTTCGACAGCCAGCATCGACGGAGTGTTGATCGTTTCACCCTTGAACACGCCTTCGGCCAGCGCACCCTTTGACATCAGGCGGAACACCTTGGGCAGCGGCCATGCAGGGGTATATTCTTCGAGGCGCTGCACGGCGCGGGGGCCGAGGATCAGGACGCCATGGCCGCCCTCTCCGCCCAGAACCTTTTGCCAGCTAAAGGTGGCGACATCGATCTTGTCCCACGGAATGTCATAGGCAAAAACCGCGCTGGTCGCATCAGCAAAGGACAGACCTTCACGATCGTCAGGGATCCATTCGCCATCGGGAACGCGCACGCCAGATGTGGTGCCGTTCCAGGTGAAGAGAACGTCGTCGGTCCAATCGACTTTGTCGAGATCGGGTAGCTGGCCATAATCGGCGCGGTGCACCTTGGGCTCCAGCTTCAATTGTTTGACCGCGTCAGTAACCCAGCCCTCGCCAAAGCTTTCCCAAGCGAGTGCCGTCACGCCACGCGCGCCGAGCATGGTCCACATCGCCATTTCAAAGGCGCCGGTGTCCGAACCGGGTACGATGCCGATGCGGTGCGTATCGGGAAGCTGCAGCACTTCGCGCATCAGATCGATGCAATATTGCAGGCGCGACTTGCCGATTTTCGCACGGTGCGAACGGCCGAGTGATTCGGTGTTAAGTTTGGAAGCTTCCCAGCCCGGCGGCTTTGCGCAGGGACCAGAGGAAAAATAGGGGCGGGCCGGTTTGGCCGCGGGTTTACTCGTCATGTCATTCTCTCCTTGCAGAGAGCTCGCGCGGCGTTGGGACCGCGTGGCCCGGCGCCGCGTTTAGGGACGACCCCGGGAATGTCAAATATATTCTCCTACCTACCTCCAGCGGGAGCAGCAGAACAGGGCGGCAGTCATATCTGGATTTGCGGCCAACCGTTGGCGCCATTTACCCATTGTTAACCATGCTGCTTACATTTTATTACATATGGTACGCAGCGCATCCATCTTGCTTCTTGCCCTTCTGGTCACCGCATGCGGCGGGCGTTCGGAACGTGAGGTGGTGCGTCGCGACAATGATGTTTTCCGCAGCGAGCCGGCACGCGTATGCCTGTCGACGCTGAAAGCGGCCAATGTTCGCTTCACCCCCCTGCCCAATCAGAGCTTTACCGGCGGATGCCAGACAATCGACACGGTCAAGCTGATGTCGTTCGGGACAGAGGCGACCAATTTGGGGGCAATGACTTGTCCGCTCGCGGCCAATTTCACCGCATGGGCCAAACATGCGGTAGCACCTGCCGCCAAAGCCTATCTAGGCAGCGACGTGGTCCGCATCGAAACCATGGGCACCTATAATTGCCGCAACATCAATGGCGGGCGCAGCGGGCGGTTATCGCAGCACGCTTTTGGTAATGCCGTCGATGTCTCGGCCTTCATTCTCAAAGACGGACGCCGCATTTCGGTGCTTAGCGGCTGGAATGGCAAGGCCGATGAACGCGCCTTTCTGCGCCGCCTTCACCAATCGGCGTGCAAGCGTTTTGGCACAGTATTGGGGCCGGATTATAACGCTGCGCATGCCAATCACCTCCATTTCGACATGGCGCAATCGATGAAGGATGGCAGCGCCTTTTGTCGCTGAGGGGTGGATATTCATACCCAATCGTCTATCAGGCGGGCATGACACAAAAAGACTTGAAAGACCGCCGCTTCTACAAAGCGAAGCAAGAAGCCAAATTTGCCAAGGACCTGACCCCCCAGACCCTGCAAACGCAGAGCAAATCCTATAAGCTCGCGTTTCAGGACAATGAGTTCCTGCTGCGCGAAGAATTGCGCCCGGTGCGCTTTCAGCTTGAATTGCTCAAGCCCGAAATGCTGCTCGACGAGGCCAAGGTGGCGTCAACGCTCGTGGTCTATGGATCGGCGCGCATCCCTTCGCCGGAGAAAGCCGACGCGCTGTTGGCCGCTGCAACCGACGATCGCAGCCGGACGATAGCCGAAAGACTGAAAGCCAATTCGCATTATTACGATGAAGCCCGCAAGCTCGGCCAGCTCGCCAGCAGTTGCGGTATCAAGGACGAGCATGGCAACCGTCACTTCGTCGTATGCTCGGGCGGCGGTCCGTCTATTATGGAAGCGGCCAATCGCGGTGCGCGCGATGTCGGCGCCGACACAATCGGCCTAAACATCGTTCTGCCGCACGAACAAGCGCCGAATGAATATGTGACCCCGGACCTCAGCTTCCAGTTCCACTATTTCGCTTTGCGCAAAATGCACTTCCTGCTCCGCGCCCGCGCGGTGGCGGTCTTCCCCGGTGGCTTTGGCACCTTTGACGAATTTTTCGAACTGCTGACGCTGGTTCAGACCGGCAAGATCGAACCGATGCCAATCCTGCTGTTCGGCAAGGCGTTCTGGGAGCGGGTGATCAATTTCGAGGAGCTGATGCTCGAAGGTGTGATCAGCCCCAAGGATCTGGATCTGTTCCAGTTCGTCGAAACCGCCGAAGACGCCTGGCGCGAAATCTCTATCTTTTACGAGCTTGAGGCGTGTGATTGAATGATCGTCACCCCGGCGCAGGCCGGGGCGACTTTTAAAGCTTACTTCTGCTCTTTGAGCCAGCTGATAAGCGCCTTGCGTTCTTCGGCATTGTTGAGGCCGGCAAAGGCCATTTTGGTGCCGGGAACGACCTTGCGCGGATTTTCGAGATAAGCGTCGAGGGTCGCTTCATCCCAGACTCCGCCCTTCGCCTTCATCGCCGGCGAATAGTTGAAGCCTTCAACCGAAGCGACGGCCTTGCCGACTATACCGTGCAGGTTCGGACCGACGCCATTGGGCGCACCCTTTTCAACCTTGTGGCAGGCAGCGCATTTGGCGAAGCTTTTCTCGCCAGAAACTTCGGCTGTTGCGGCAGGTGCAGCTTCAACGGCTTCAGTAGCCTCAGGCGCGGCGGTTTCGCTCTGCTCCGAACCACCACAAGCCGCCAGCGCGACCAGCACCGGGGCGATCATTGTAAATTTGCGCATAACTTATGCTCCCTGTTTATTTGGCCGGAGCGGCTGCGGCCTCCTTGGCGGCGTCAGCCGGAGCGGCGGCAGCCGCGTCTCCACCTTCTGCCGGGGCAGCGCCCTCTGCAGGCGCAGCTTCAGCTGCAGGAGCCGCGGGTAGCGGCAAGTTCGAGCCCTGTGCGTTGAGATACAGCAACAAGGCAGCACGCTCTTCGGGATTGCCAAGACCGGCAAAGCTCATCTTGGTGCCCGGCGCATATTTTTTCGGGTTGGCGAGCCATTTGTTCATGCCTTCCCAATCCCAATTGCCCGGAACGCTCTTCAACGCGTCCGAATAAGCGAAACCGGCAACATGGCCATGCGCCTTGCCCATAGTGGCATACAGATTGGGGCCAACGCCATTGGCGCCACCCTGATTGACAGTATGGCAGGCCTTGCACTTGGCAAAGATCGCTTCGCCCTTGGCGGGATCGGCAGTCGCGAGCAAAGTTGCGAGCGGAACTTCGGCGGCACCGCCGCCTTCACCGCTTTCGACGCCCTGGATCACATAGCCTTGTTTGCCTTCACCGGGCACTTCGCTGTGAATGATCTTGCCGAATAGGATCGACGAACCGAGAGCGGCAATGCCCGCTGCCAAGGCCCAGCCTGCGATGGTGTTGTTGCGATCTGCCATGATGAAACGCCCTGAATATTCGCTATGGCCCGCACAAGCGCGCGGGGCCGGTTGATTCCCCTCGCCCCTCTAGTTTGCTAAGCTGGACGGTGCAATAGGCCAAATCCCGCTTGCCCACGCCTTTTGACTGCCCTATCGGCCAGCCCCGATATGGAGAGCTTCCCCAAGAGCGCCCTCGCCCGCGTCGAGGAAATGACCAAGGCCGCCGCAGCCGACCCCGCGCGTGCGGTTTCCTTTCAGGGTGCGCCCGGCGCCAACTCGCATCTGGCCGCGCTCGAAGTCGACCCCGATTGCTTGCCGGTGCCCTGCTTTTCATTCGAAGACGCGATCGATGCGGTAAAAGAAGGGCGTGCCGCGCGCGCCGTGATCCCCATTGAAAATTCGCTGCACGGGCGGGTTGCCGATATCCATTTCCTGCTGCCTGAAAGCGGGCTTTCGATCATTGGGGAGCATTTCATGCGCATCCGCCATTGTCTGATGGCAAAGCATGCCGATGCCAAGCTGACCACCGCGATGAGCCACCCCCAAGCTCTCGGCCAATGCCGCCACTATCTGCGCGCAAACGGAATCACGCCAATCGCCTATGCCGATACGGCGGCAGCCGCTGCCTTTGTGGCAGACAGCGACGACGAAGGCGCGGCCGCCGTCGCACCGCCGATTGCAGCGGGCATTTACGGACTGGAGATGATCCAGGAAGGCATCGAGGACGATGACCGCAATACCACACGGTTCGTCGTGCTCTCCCGCGATCCTGTAACTCCAAACGCCGACGATGGCACCTTGATGACGACCTTCATCTTTGAGGTGAAGAACATACCCGCCGCGCTCTACAAGGCGATGGGCGGATTTGCTACCAATGGCGTCAACATGACCAAGCTCGAAAGCTATCAAAATGGCGCGAGTTTTGCGGCGACAGAGTTTTTCGCCGACATTGAAGGCGCGCCCGGCAACCCTGCAGTCGACCGTGCGCTCGAGGAGCTTGCCTTCCACTGTAACAAGGTGCGCCTGCTCGGGACCTACAAGCAGGAACGCAAACGGGGTTAGGAAACGGCTTCGTCGGCCTTGGCGGGTTCGGCGAAGTTCATCACGGGTTTGCCTTCCAGTTGATGCGGATCAGGATGGCCTGCAGCGCGGTATTTATCGCGCTTTTGCACATTCCAGACCAATCCTAGCTTGCCCAATGTTTCGATGGTCCAGCCGTTGAAATCCAGTTCCCACCAACTGACATGGTTGCTCGCCGCACGCGGTTGGGCATGGTGGTTGTTGTGCCAGCCATCACCCAAAGTCAGTATGGAAATGAACCAGTTATTGGTCGCTTTTCCAACATCATGATAGCGGCGATAACCGAAATAATGCGCCAGACTGTTGGTGCCCATCACGCCATTCAAGAAGATGAAGGTGCGCAAAAAGCCGCCGATCAGAACGGTGCCCACGACATGTTCGGGCCCACCAAAGGCCAACGCCCAGCCCGCAGGCAGGATGACCAGCGAAAAGGCAACCCACAGCCAGCGCGTCTTGTGACAGAACTCGACAACAGGATCGCCAACCAGCCCTTTGCCATATAGCCGCATATCGGTGTGCGCATTGTCCCACAGCCAGCCGAGATGCCCGATCAACAATCCTTTGAAGGGACCCATCTTGCGACCGTGGCCGTCGATATGCGGGCTGTGAATATCGCCGATTTCATCGGAAAAGGCGTGGTGACGCCGATGGTCTGCCGCCCATTTTTTGACCGACCCCTGACAGGCCATCTGCCCGCAAATGCCGATCAGATAGCGCATCCATATCGAGGTTTCGAACGAACGGTGCGTGAAATACCGATGAAAGCCACAGGATAGGCCATAGTTGATGATCAGATAGCCGGATATAAAGGCCGACCATTCGACCCAGCCGCTCGGCTGGGTGAACATCCACCAGATCGCCGCCATAGCACCGCCAACCTGCAGCACCGCGAGGATGCTATATTCGATCTGTTTGGCGCGCGCAGCAGGGCCGCCGACGAGAACGCCCGGGTGCGGTTGCCCCCTGCCTTCCAATTCCCATTTTCGGTCGCTTGGATACAAGCCGGTTGTCGTTCGTGGCATGTGCGTCCCTCTGAATTCACGCGACACGCGTCGCTGGTTGGAGCCACCATGTGTAAAATTGCGTCATTGTTAACGCCGCTGTCAATCACGTTAACGGCGTTTGTGCGACGAACCGAGCTTGACGGCTCACCATGACTGTATTATCTATATAACACACATGGAGGTTTTATCGATGAAATATGCCCTGATCGCCTTGCCGCTTGCGCTTGGATTGGCTGCGTGCGGTGCCAAGGAAGAGCCTGAGGAAGGCACCACCGTCAATATCGACGCCACAACTGATAAAGGCTCGACCGTCAAGATCACTGCAGACGGCAAAACGGGCAATGTCGGGTTCAAGGTTCCTGGATTCGATACCAATATCCGTCTGCCGAAAAAGCTGCTCGACGACAGCAATTTCGACATTGACGGCGTGAAACTCTATCCGGGTTCGACCGTCGAAACGGTCAATATCACCGCCAATGACAAGGGCGGCAAAGATGAGCAGACCGATGTCCGCATCGGCTTCACTTCCCCGGCCGATCCTGCAAAAGTCAGTGGCTGGTTCAAGGATCAATTCGGCAAGCAGTCGATCAAGGCTGAAGGCGATGCAGCCAAGCTGACCGGCACCACGAAGGACGGCGAAGCCTTCACCATCGAACTGACCGAGAAAGACGGCAAGACTGCCGGTCTCGTCAATATCCGCAAATAAGCCGGTTTAGCTGGCGGGTTGCTGGGTTATCCTGAGCAACCCGACATCATATCCCAGTTCGGCGGCCCGCGCTTTCATACGATTGAGCGTCGCCGCACCGGGATAGGGCTGGCGATGCAGCAGCCACAAATAGCGTCCGCTCGGTTCGCCGACGATCGACCAGCTATAGTCCTCGGCATGGTCGAGCACCCAATAATCGCCGTAAAATGGCCCGAAGAAGGAGACGCGCAATTTGGCGTTCTGGCTGCCTTCGACGACCTTGGCCTTTCCATTGGCCTGCTTGCTTTTGCCCTGCAGCGATCCCTGCAGGCAGGTGTTGATCACTTTGATCCGCCCGGGTGCCGTCAGGCTGTAATCCGCAGTGACGCCCTCACAATCCTTCTGAAATCCCGCTTCATAGCGGGCAAGCTCATACCAGCGCCCCAGATAGCGATCGACCTCGACCGCCTTCGCAGGTTCGGGAACGGCGCGATTACCGACCGGGCCGGCCTCAAAAGTGGAACAACCGGCCAAAGCCAATATGGCTGTGGTGATGACGAGTGCTTTGCGCTTTTTCATACCAATCAAGGTGGTGCACACCGACCATGGTTACAAGGCGGGAGAAATCCCCATATGCCTGTTCAATGCGCGGCGCCCCAGCTTGAGCCTGTGCCGATTTCAACGCCTAGAGGAACCGACAGCTTGACCAACGGTTCTGCCGCGCTTGCCATCACGGCTTCGATCACCTTGCTCGCGGCAGGCACATCATCCTCAGGCAGTTCGAACACCAGTTCGTCATGAACTTGCAGCAGCATTTTGACATTGGGCAGACCCACCTCGATCAAGGCAGGCCCCATGCGCACCATCGCGCGCTTGATGATGTCGGCGCTGGTGCCCTGAATCGGCGCGTTGATTGCTGCACGCTCGCTGCCCTGCCGCTCGGCCTGGCTTTGCGAGGTGATGCGCGGGAACCAACATTTGCGGCCGAACAGGGTCGTGGTGAAGCCGGTTTCTTTCACGCTCGCCAGCGTTTCCTGAATATAGGCGCTGATACCCGGAAAGCGTTTGAAATAGGCGTCGATCAGCTGTTGCGCCTCTTCCGAGCTCGACTCGAGCCGCTTTGCCAGCCCCCAGCGCGAAATGCCGTAAAGGATCGAGAAGTTGATCGTCTTCGCCCGACCGCGAGTATCGCGGTTGACCTCTCCAAACAGTTCGCGCGCGGTGCGGGCGTGGATATCCTCGCCCTGCTCGAAGGCTTCGCGCAACGGCCCGACATCGGCCATATGCGCCGCCAGACGCAACTCGATCTGGCTATAATCGGCAGACAAGATGACATTGCCGGGCTCCGCCACAAAAGCGTCCCTGATCTGCCGCCCGGTTTCGGTGCGGATCGGGATATTCTGCAGGTTCGGATCGGTCGAGGCCAGACGACCGGTCTGCGCACCGACCAGGCTATAGCTGGTATGAACCCGCCCGGTCTTCGCGTTAATCTGTTCCTGCAAACTGTCGGTATAGGTTGATTTCAGCTTCGCCAGCTGCCGCCAATCGAGCACCTTGCGCGCAATTTCGACGCCCTGCCCTGCCAGATCCTCGAGCACGGTGACATCGGTCGAATATTGCCCCGACTTACCTTTCTTGCCCCCCTTGTGGCCCAATTTGTCAAACAGGATCGCGCCCAATTGTTGCGGACTGCCAATGGTGAAGGGCTGGCCAGCAAGCCCGTGAATTTCTTTTTCGAGTATCTCCATCTGTGCCGCAAATTCGGTCGACAGCCTGGCCAGAACAGTGCGGTCGACCTTTATCCCCGCACATTCCATCTGGCTCAGCACCGGCACCAATGGCCGGTCGACCAGTTCATAGACGCGCGTCACCTTTTCAGGCGCCAGACGCAGCTTCAGATGGTGCCACAGTCGCAGTGTGACATCTGCGTCTTCGGCAGCATATTTGGTTGCCTCGACCAGTGGCACTTCGGCAAAGCCAATCTGGCTCTTGCCGGTGCCGGTGAGTGATTTGTAGCTGATCGGTTTATGCCCGAGCCAAAGCTCGGACAGTTCATCCATCCCATGCCCCTGCCGTCCCGCATCAAGCGCGAAGCTCATCACCATCGTGTCGTCGAAGGGCGCAATGGTCAGGCCGTGCTGGCGCAGTACCGACATGTCATATTTGAGATTCTGCCCGATCTTGAGGACGCTCTCGTCCTCCAGCAATGGCTTCAACCGCGCCAACGCGGCATCCAGCGGGATCTGATCGGGCTTTTCGGCGAACATATCGGTTCCGCCATGCGCGAGCGGCACGTAACAGGCCGTGCCAGGGGCGGTCGCTAGACTGAATCCCACCAACCGCGCGGTCACAGCCTCCAGGCTATCGGTCTCGGTGTCGAAGCCGACCACGCCGACCTTAGTCGCTTCGGCGATCCAGTGTTCGAGCCGGTCGAGCGTGGTCACGCATTCATATTTGCTGGCGTCGATAGGCGGCATCGGTGCGGGCGTTGCGGCTTTGCCTGTCTCGACCGCCTGCGCTCCACCGTCACCCTTACGCTCGGCCTTGGGCTGGCCTGCAATCGCCTTGTTTGCCGACGCAGTGTCGCTGGTTTTGCCGATGCGGTTGAGCAGCGAGCGGAAGCCATGCTCCTCAAGGAAAGGCCGCAACGGTTCTTCGGGGATCGGACCCAGCGCCATATCTTCCAGCGCGATCGGCAGCGGGCAATCTTCTTTCAGCGTCACCAGCACTTTGGAAAGCCGCGCCAGTTCGGCATGCTCGATTAGATTGTCGCGCATCTTCGATGGCTTCATATCTGGCGCTGCTGCCAGCACTGCTTCGAGATTGCCAAATTCGGTGATCAGCTTGGTCGCGGTCTTCGGGCCGATACCCGGAACGCCCGGGACATTGTCCGAACTGTCGCCCATCAGCGCGAGGACATCGCCGACCAGTTCGGGGCCGACGCCGAATTTCTCGATCACCTCTTCGCGCCCGATGCGCTTGTCCTTCATCGTGTCGAACATGTCGACGCCGTCGCCGACGAGTTGCATCAGATCCTTGTCCGAAGAGATGATCGACACATCCCACCCCGCCGCACGCGCAGCAATAGTATAGCTTGCGATCATGTCGTCCGCCTCGACATTCTCCTCCTCGATCATCGGCAGCGAGAAAGCGAGCGTGGCATCACGGATCAGCGGGAATTGGGGGCGGAGATCTTCGGGTGCTGGTGGACGGTTGGCTTTATACTGATCGTAAATCTCGTTACGGAAACTGGTGCCTGCCTTGTCGAGCACTACTGCCATGTGTGTGGGCCCGTCAGCAGCGTGCAGGTCGCTGGCGAGCTTCCACAGCATGTTCGAATAGCCCGCAACGGCTCCCACCGGCACGCCCGCCGGATTGGTCAGCGGCGGCAAGCTGTAATAAGCGCGGAAGATATAGGCGGAACCGTCAACGAGGTAGAGATGCTTGTGATCAGACATGCCGGACGGATAGCAGCGGCGTTGCCCCAAGTCTTGCGCAAATCACGCTGCGGACAGCACAACATTCATATCGGCAAGCGCACCACCCGAAAGCATCACGATCCTCGGTTTACCATCGGACATATATTGCCAGCGGAATAAACGGATCGCGGTAATATGACCTACCGTTACCGCTCCCATGCGCTTGTGTGAAAGAATGGATGGCAGGTTGTAATCGGCAATCCGGCTCATCGACCATGTGCGGTTCTGCGAACGCAACCAGTCCGCCGTCCCGGCCCAAAGGGCTGCGAATCCGCGGCCTAAACGATGTTCAGGGCGCACCCAAAGCCCTGTATCCCAGCCCGCATCGACGGGCACCGAAAAGCGGACATGGACTTCATCTTCAACGAAAGGCCCGCTGCCGACCCAATTGATCCCAACCAATTGATCATTGGCGTTGAAAGCGCCGAGGCAGATCAGACCCTGCGCAAAGCGTGCAGCTTGAACCGCTTGCGAAACATCGATTTCATGACGCGACAATGCCTCTGCAGTCATCTGCTCTACGCGAAAACCGCGCGGCATTTTAGGCATGCCATCTACCGGCACGGCCACCAGCGTGTATCGATTATATCCAATCACGCCTGCGCGCGCCGCAAAGCGTGCGGCGGCGTATGACATCAGCCCGGCGAGCCCAAGCATCTGCAATGTAGTGGCAGTCGGCAAATACGCTTCCTCTGTTGCGACCCCCATAGCGGCCAAATTGCAAAGAATCGCTGAATGCGTGTTGATACTCGAAAGCCTAGCCGATTCCGAAATCAACTTGTCGTTCTTCCTGTGCTATGTCAGCAACACGCCATGACGATGTTCACGCAAATCGACTTGATGGCGCGCGGTGCTTCGATTGCGCTTTTTGTGCTCTGGAGCTGGATCTTGATGCGAGATCATCGCGAAATGCTCGCGGCACGGATAGCCGTCGCGATGAATGTCGCGATCATGTGCTACATATTGATCGCCGCGAACTGGCAATGGCCCAGCGAACTGGCGCGCATTCCGGTCAACATGGTCGCGGGTTCGGCACCCGCGCTTTTCTGGCTCTTCACACGTGCATGGTTCAATGACGAGAATCAGCTGCCGCGTTGGGGCATCCCGGCTGTTGTTTTGACCGCGCTGAATATCATGGTGATGCAGCTGGCATTTCCATACAAAAATCTGATCTTCTACACGACGTCAGTAATATTCCGGTTCTTCATGTTCGGCTTTGCCGCAGCCGGCCTATGGGAGGCATGGCGCGGGCGCGCGGGCGACTTGGTCGAGTTTCGGCGCAAATTACGCCCGCGCATTGTGGTTGCTGTCGCTATATATGTTATGTTGATCGCTGCTTCCGAAATTGCAGTCTACAGCTATGATGCACCCGACTGGGTTGTCCGCAGCGTTGGCAGCAGTATCGCTGTCATCACCTTGCTATTTTGTGGCGCGATGTTCGGCATGCGCCAAGCCGATTTATTCGGCCCATCGAAAAAGGCTTCATCCGCTAATCACCGCCCTCCCGCGGACGAGGCGCTAACCAAGCGGCTGCTGGCATTCATGCAAAGCGAAATGCCGCATCGCGACGAAGAGATGACAATATCCAAGCTCGCCTCCGCGCTGGGTGAGCAGGAATACCGGCTTCGCCGTCATATCAATGGTGCAATGGGCCACCGCAATTTTGCAGCCTTCCTCAATGGCTATCGTCTCGACGAAGTCAAATCCGCTCTGGCTGACCCCTCCCAGAAAGATGTGCCGATCATCACTATCGCGCTTGATGCAGGCTTTGGTTCGCTCGGTCCCTTCAATCGTGCCTTCCGTGAAGCCGAAGGCATGACGCCCAGCGAGTATCGGGCGCGCGCCACTGGCTGATTCCAGAATCGGCTAGCCAGTTTCGAAAAAACGGGAGTAATCGACGCTGGTAATACGCAGATGGCGATCATCCACTGCCAAGGAATAGATTATGACAACAGGATTTCCTCCCTTCGATATACTGCTCGAAAAAGGGCACTATGTGTTTGCCTTTGATTTCGGGCGCTATCTGATTGCGGCGACGCTGACGGTTGGCATCGTCTGGATCCTTCGGCGATCCAGCCTGAAAGCGCGTAAAATACAAGCGCGCGAAGCGACCGCTTCCGAAATGCGGCGCGAGTTCCTGCAATCGCTCCAATCGGCATTGGTTTACACCTTTGGTGCGGCCTTCCTGATTTGGGGAACGCAGAACGGCATTTTTCAGAAATTTGATGGCAGTTTTGGCTGGGGTGTCGACCTACTGATCCTCGCTGGAATTGTGATCGCCCATGATGCCTATTTCTATTGGGCGCACCGGATGATGCACCATCCGAAACTGTTCAAGCATTTCCACCGCGCGCACCACAAATCGATAACGCCAACACCATGGGCGGCCTATAGCTTCGCAATACCCGAAGCCTTTGTAATGTTCCTGTTCGTGCCGATCTGGCAATTCTTCGTGCCGACTCCGGGCTGGGTGATGTTTGCCTGGCTGAACTTCCAGATCATCCGCAACGCCATGGGGCATGCCGGATTTGAATTTTTCCCGCGCTGGTGGCTGTCTACGCCGCTGACGAGCTGGATCAATACGACGGTTCACCACGACCTGCACCACAATGGTGGATTCAATACGAATTACGGACTCTATTTCACCTGGTGGGACAAGTGGATGGGCACGGAGCACCCTAAATATCATCAAAAGTTCGATGAAGTGGTCAACCGACCACGGGCGATCACAGGTGAAACAAGTTCTCCTAAACCGATTACATTCTAGGGCACTTCCTCGCCCCAGATGCGGTCCGTCTCGATATAGCCAACTCTCCCGGCGATATCGAGGCGGCACCAGCCTTTTTGGCAATCGTCGATACGACCGACGACGCCTTTTTCCACTCGCCACGAAATTCGCGCGGTAGCGGAAGGTGCATCGCGCAGATCGGAAACACCAGGTGCCGTGACGATCGCGGTGCGGTCCGGGCTCAACAAGCGGACATGCATCCAACCCTGATCGCCGTCTGGATCCTCCACTTTGCGCCAGACTTCATGCACAGAAACCACTTTAACCGGAAGAAACTGTCGTTTGTAAACCCATTTGACCGGGAACTCCGTGCTCGGCCCAGTGCGAGTCCGCGCTTCAGGTTCGTCAATCGACGCCCAATAAGGTGTCTTTTTTGTTGTTTGCGCCGATGCACCGCCCCCTGCGACAACCAACGCAACAACAATCAAGGATTTTACGATATTTTGCATATATTCCAGCAACCTGCCGCCCCAATCCATCCCCTATAGTGTAAGCTGTGCCGACAGTTCAAGGGTGATAGCTTGACGTCGCCTTTCTTCGCGCCATAGGGTCGTCTGCATGACCCAGTTTCAACGCATCGAACGCCCGCGCGTCGCCGTCACCCGCAAACTTTTGCCTCAGATTGAGGCGCGCATGGCTGAACTGTTCGATTGCCGTTTCAACGCAGACGATCAACCGATGTCGGCGGATGAAATCGTGGAACTGATGCAAGATGCCGACATATTGGTGCCGACCGTCACCGATCGCATTGATGCGGACTTAATCGCCAAAGCGCCCGCCTCGCTCAAAATGTTCGCCAATTTCGGTGCAGGTGTGAACCATATCGATCTGGCTGCGGCCAAGGCGAAGGACATCCTCGTTACGAATACGCCCGGCGTGTTCACCGACGATACGGCTGATCTCACGATGGCACTGATCCTCAATGTCCCGCGCCGATTGGGCGAAGGCCACCGCCTGATGCGCTCCGGCGAATGGCAGGGCTGGACTCCCTCGGGCATGCTTGGCCACCGGATTGGGGGAAAGACACTTGGGATCATCGGCTTTGGTCGCATCGGTGAGGCGGTTGCCCTCCGCGCGCGCGCTTTCGGGCTCAACATCGTCTATAACAAACGCCACCGCCTGCCTGCGAGTATCGAGGATGAAATGGGCATCACTTTTGAACCCGACCTCGACCGATTGATCGCCAAAAGTGACATCATCACGCTGCACTGCCCATTGACCGCCGAAACCGACAAGTTGATGAGCCGCGAGCGCATCGGGCTGATGAAGCGCGACGCCTATCTGATCAACAGTTCACGCGGCGAACTGGTTGATGAGGACGCGCTTATCGAGGCACTGCAACGTGGGCGGATCGCGGGTGCGGGGCTTGATGTCTATAATCACGAACCAGCCATCGACCCGCGCTTTCTGGCGATACCCAATGTCGTGCTGTTGCCGCATCTGGGTAGTGCGACATTTGAAGGGCGCGAGGCCTCGGGCGAAAAAGTTATCGCCAATATCCGCATTTTCAGCGACGGCCACCGCCCTCCCGATCAGGTGCTCGAAGGCTGGGCGTAATTTCCTGTCGACAAAGCCCGCATTCGCGCAATTAGCAATTGCGAGCGCCCACCCTCTGGCTTAGAGACCTGCCCAAAATAACGACATATCGGGGAGGTTTGCCGTGCGCGGTTCGTTCAAGATTGCTGCATTTTTCAGCACATTGTTGTTTGCATCTGCCGGGTTTGCGCAGGATGTCGTGGCAGAAGCCGTCCCCGACAGCGGCGATACGGCCTGGATACTGACGTCGTCGGCACTGGTGCTGATGATGACGTTACCCGGCCTTGCGCTTTTTTATGGTGGGCTGGTGCGCACCAAAAATTTCCTCTCCGTGCTGATCCAGTGCGGTGCGATTGCGGCAATCACGTCGCTGCTGTGGATCGTGATCGGTTACAGCCTTGCCTTCTCGGCCTCCGAAGGCACGGTGATCGGCAATCTGCAAAATATGATGTTCGCCAACATGTTCGCGATGCGCGATGGGCAAACGATCGGCGAGTTGGTGTTCGGCCTGTTCCAAATGACCTTTGCTATCATTACCCCTGCCCTGATTGTCGGCGCATGGGTTGAGCGCGCGCGCTTCGGCTGGGTGGTGGCGTTCAGCGCGCTCTGGAGCCTTTTGGTCTATGTCCCCGTCGCCCGCTGGGTTTGGGGTAACGGCTTCTTGGCCAATCAGGGCGTGATCGACTTTGCCGGCGGCATCGTCGTGCACACGACCGCCGGTGTTTCGGCATTGGTTGTCGCATTGATGCTCGGCAAGCGCATCGGATTTCCACGCACGCTGATGCTGCCGCACAGCCCGGCGCTCACCGTCGCGGGTGCAGGTCTGCTGTGGGTGGGCTGGTTTGGTTTCAATGGTGGATCGGCGCTGGCCGCGAATGATGACGGCGCGGCAACCGCGATCATCGTCACCCATCTTGCAGCATCGGTCGCAGCGCTGGTCTGGATGCTGCTGGAGAAGATCAAGGTCGGCAAGGCAACAGCCGTCGGCTTTGCGACCGGCGCAGTCGCTGGCCTTGCAACCATAACGCCCGCATCTGGTTCGGTCGGACCGCTCGGCGCCATCATCCTTGGCGTCCTCGCAGGTGTGGTCTGCTTTTACGCGGT
Organism: Sphingorhabdus sp.; assembly: GCF_040079335.1. GTDB lineage: Bacteria > Pseudomonadota > Alphaproteobacteria > Sphingomonadales > Sphingomonadaceae > Sphingorhabdus_B. Next base: position 27,734 of record NZ_JBEBKL010000011.1, on the reverse strand, counting down.
GCATCTGGTCAAAGGCAAATTGCAGATCGACGACTCACTCGATGTATTCGCGGTGCATGGCGTGGGCGGGATCATGGGTTCGATCCTGCTTGCGATCCTGGTCGCACCAACCTTTGGCGGCAATGGCTATGCAGAAGGAATGGCAATGGGCAGCCAGTTGTGGGCGCAGATCAAGGGCGTCGGCATTGTGGGCGTCTATTCCGCCGTCGTGACACTGATTATCGGCTATATGGTTGCGATGGTGATCCCGATGCGCGTCAGCGAAGAGCAGGAGCGCGATGGCCTCGATATTTCAAACCACGGCGAAAGGGCGTGGGATCTGGATTGAGCGCAATTAGCGCTCAGTCAAAGACCAGCGTCAGCGACCGGAAGACATCACGCTCAAGCGGTTCGTCAAAGCGGCAGCCCAGTTTGCCGCCGTCGCACCAGACGGTGCTGGCCGCAATCGCTTTGCCACCCGCGAAGCGCAGCCACAGTCGCTCGCCGGTCTTGAACTCACCATCGACCGAAATGCGGCAGCCATAGACCGAGAGGTCGTCCAGCTCGGCATCTGCTGGCTGGCGGCCATGCCCTCTTATGCTTGCGCGCTTTATGGCGACCGGATGGCGCACGGCTCCACGCTGTTCAAGCCGTGCCGGAGCTACCTTGCGATAGGCAGATGTTGCTAAACCCATACCCTGTTCCCCACTAGACCGAAGTCTAAGGGAACAAGGTCAACGATTGGTAAATGTAAACGCAGATCAATCGCCGGTCAGGATGCGATCAACCAGCTGCTTCACCGTCGGCACGAAGCCATTGGAATAAAAGGGATCGCGCCCAAATTCATAGGCCGAATGCCCGGCAAACATCAGGTTTTCGTCGATCGGCGCACCATGCGCGATATTCTGCAGCGCCTTTTGGATGCAGAAACTGCGCGGATCGGCGAGGCGCCCGGTCGTATTATTCTCATGGTCTTTCCATGACGAAAAACCGCAATGTGACAGACAGCCCATGCAATCGGTTTGATCCTTGCGGATAACGGCACCTTCGTCGGGCTTGACGAAAATCACCGTATTGTCCGGCGTTTTAAGCGCCATCGTATAGCCGCGCGCATCCCATTCGCGCGCGCGCTGCAGATCATGCGGGGTTACCCAGAAATTCTTGCCGCGCACCCCGACATCAAGCGTCGCGGTGTGATCGCCCGCCTGTTCGGTCGAATAAGGTATCTGCCGTTCCGACCGCGCCTGCAATTGGCGCAGGAACGGGTTGATGACAGCACTCGAATAGAAACCGGTGGGCGAGAATTTGTGCAGCAGCACACCGCCTTCGGGAATCTTGGTCAGATGGTCTTTCCAACCCTGCGGGATCGGGCTTTCCTGCGTCAACAACGGCCGCGTGCCATATTGGAAGGCGATCTGCCCTAGTTCGGGATTGTCGATCCAATTCTCCCAATCGCGCAGATACCAGACGCCACCCGCCATCACGATCGGCAGTTCGTCAGGGATGCCTTCCTGCCGCATCGTTTCGCGCAACGCCTTGACGCGCGGATAGGGATCTTCGGGCTTGGTCGGATCTTCGGCATTGGAGAGGCCATTATGGCCACCCGCGAGCCAGGGATCTTCATAGACCACTGCACCCAGCCATTCGGGCACCTTGTGATAGGCGCGTTTCCACAGCGCGCGAAAGGCGCGGGCGGAGCTGATGATCGGTAGATAATAGACGCCATATTGCGCAGCAATTTCGGATAGCTTGTACGGCATCCCTGCACCACAGGTAACGCCGGTGACCAGCCCCTTGGTCTGTTCAAGGATGCCGTGCAGGATGCGCTGCGCACCGCCCATTTCCCACAGCACGTTGATGTTGACCGCACCGGTGTTGCCCGCAATATCATGCGCGCGCTTGACCTGCGCGATGCCGCCGCGAATGCCATATTCGACAAGCTCTTCATGACGCTCTGCGCGGGTTTTGCCAAAGAAAACCTGCGGGATCATGTCGCCATTATCGTCATAGCTGTCGGCATTGACGGCAGAGACAGTACCGATACCGCCAGCGGCGGCCCACGCGCCCGAGCTGGCATGATTGGTTGCAGCAACGCCCTTGCCGCCTTCGATTAGCGGCCAAACTTCGCGGCCACCATAAATAATGGGTTTCAGACCCTTAAACACTCAAGCTACCCCTATCAATTTGCGCCAACCGGCGCGCCTTCCCCAATGGCAGATTCGCTAAACGAATGCCTCAATCTTGTCGCGCAAAATCTGCGCGCCGCATCGTTGCACCATAAAGCTGCTGATAGCGTGCCAGCATTTCTGCCTCGCCATATTCGGCCAGCGCGCGGGCATAATTGGCGTGTGCCAGTTCGGTGCGCAATTCCGGATTGTTGCCAATCTCCCGCAATGCCGCGGCAAAGCCCGCCTCGTCATTCCGATCGACAATGAACCGCCGGTTTTCGCGCGAAACCATCGCGGCGACATCGCCTACCTTGGTTGACACAACCGGCCGCGCCGCCGCCATAGCCTCGACCAGCGAGATCGGATATTGCTCACTGTCGGACGACAGCGCAAAAATGTCGAAAAGCCCGACAAAACGCGCAGGGTCTTTGAGGAAGCCGGGCATGATCAGACGGTCGGACAAACCGACCCGCTGCGCCTCAGCCAATATCGCCTCGCGCTCAGGCCCCTCACCCGCAATCGCCAGCCGGAAGTTCGGTCCAGCTGCTGCAACCGCCCGCACCAGCCGCGGCAGGTTTTTGACGGCGCGCAATCCGGCAATCGTGCCGACGACAATCTCGCCATCGCGTTTGACATAGCCAGGAAAGGAACCACGCTGCGGCTTCTTCTCGTAACGATGAACGTCAACGCCATTAGGGAAACGATAAACTTTCTCGGCAGGTTGATGCCACACCTGCTTGGCAATCTTCTCCAGCGTCAACGAAGGCACCACCAGCGCCGCCGAACGCTGCAACGCGATGGTGCGGAACCAGTTGCGTTTCCAGTTCAGCTTTTCCCACTCGTCTTCATTGAAGCCATCCTCATGGTGGATCAGCGGTGGCAGCCCCATGCTCGAACCGAACAAAGTGCGCGCCATCACCCCGTCCATCGCTCCCCAATTATAACTGAGCACCAGATGGAATTTCTTCATATATTGGGCCAGCTTGCGATAGCGCCCCATGCCCGGCCGCCCGTGCAGCGCCGGAGCAGCATCGCCCGGAAAGGTGACCTCGATCCTGCGATCTATCGCCTCGCGCGCGCCCAAGGCATCTGGAACGGCGCTCAGCACCGTATGCATCGCCTTGTCGCCAAAATGGTTCATCAGGCGCACCGCACGCGCCTCTTTGCCGCCAAGATCGAAGCTGCTGAAAAGATGGAGGATACGGACTTTGGACATTGTTCTTATTTGATAGTTTTCAGAAAATCGGAAATCGCCGACAGCGCTTCAGGTTCATCCAGCGAGGGTGCATGACCGGTGGCGTTGACGGTGACGAGCGTCGCCTGCTTCGACTTCTTCACCATCTTGGCAGCGGTTGCCTTTTCAAGAATATCTGAATTCTCACCGCGTATCACCAGCAAGGGCACTTCTTCCAGCATGGCGAACAAGGGCCAGAGATCAACCCCTGCTTCACCGCCGGGCAGCTTGAAGGGTTCGGAAATCTTCATGTCATAATCGAACACGATGCGCCCGTTCGACGCCAGTTTGCAGGTGCGCTTTGCAAAGCGCAGCCACTCTTCCAGCCCATAGCCCGGATAGATATCGCCTTGCGCCTCTGCCATCGCGCGGGCGGCGTGCATCCAGGTTTCGAAACTACGCCCCTGCCCGACATAGTTGCGGATACGCTCCGCCCCGGCCTTGCCGATTTCGGGGCCGACATCGTTCAGGATAAAGCCCGCGAGCCGGTCTTTCCATTGCGCCGCGAGCAGCATCGACACGATCCCACCGAGCGAGGTGCCGCACAGGACGAACTTCTTCAGATCCAGTTCGCGCAGCAGGACATCCATATCCTGCGCATAGGTCAGCGGGACATAGGTCATCGGATCCTTGGCATAGGCACTTTCGCCGCGGCCACGGAAGTCGATCGCCAGCATACGACGCTTTCCGCCCAATAATGCCGCCACCGGTTCGAAATCGCGGGCGTTGCGCGTCAGGCCGGGCATGCAGATCAGTGGTGCACGGGTAACCGGCCCAGCATAATCCCGGTAATGCAGCCGCAGCTCGTCGCCCGACCACCAATAGCCGTCTTCAAATTCGGCCATGCTTGCCTTTCCTGCCCTATGCCCCCAGACATTGCGGACGATGAATGTGAATCCCTCCCCCGCCCCCTACCGCGCCGATCCGAAAATCACCAGCCTTGGCGACAAAATTGGTGATCCGGTGCGGCCTGCCGACTTTCCTGATGCCATATTGCGGTATCGCAATGATCGCTGGGCGGCGACGGTCGGGCTCGACAGGCTGAATGATGCCGAATGGATCGAACATTTCGCCCGGTTCAAGCCGCTGCCCAACAACCTACCGCAACCGCTGGCGCTGCGCTATCATGGCCACCAGTTCCGAGTGTACAATCCCGACATTGGCGACGGACGCGGTTTCCTCTTCGCGCAATTGCGGGACCATCAGGGGCGGTTGCTTGACCTTGGCACCAAGGGGTCGGGGACCACCCCCTATAGCCGCGATGGCGACGGACGTCTGACATTAAAGGGCGCCGTGCGCGAAATATTGGCAACCGAAATGCTGGAGGCTTTGGGCGTTGAGACCTCCAAAACCTTTTCGGTGATAGAAACCGGGGAGGATCTGGCGCGCAATGACGAACCTTCGCCGACCCGCTCTGCCGTATTGGTGCGTCTCAACCACAGCCATATCCGCATCGGTGCCTTTCAGCGACTGGCCTATGAAGACGACACCGGGATGGTCGATCGGCTGACGCGCTATGTCCTCATCCACCTGTACGAACAGGAACCCGGAGAGAACCCGGCGGCTCAGCTGCTCAACGGCGCTGTAGAACGGATTGCGCAACAAGCCGCCAGCTTCATGGTCGCCGGATTTGTCCACGGCGTGCTCAACAGCGACAATATCAATGTGACGGGGGAAAGCTTCGATTACGGCCCCTGGCGCTTCAACCCGAATTGGGACCCGCGTTTCACCGCCGCCTATTTCGATCAGCAGGGGCTCTATGCCTTTGGTAGGCAGGCCGAGGCTATGCACTGGAACCTTGCGCAACTGGCGATTTCATTGCGCCTGATCAGCGAAGCCCCGCCTTTGGTCGAGGCACTCGAACGCTTTCCAGCCTTGTTTCAGGCGGCGATCGTTGAGCGCTTCCTGTGGCGACTTGGAGTCGTGTCCAAGGGCATCGAAACCGACCGTGCGCTGGTCGAGGCTGGCGAGCGGGCGATGATTGATGCAGCGATTCCGATTGCAGATTTCTTCCACTATCATCGCGGCGGAATGCTTCCAAACCGGGGCTATGAGGGCGAACGCTATTCCGCTTTCACCGAAATTCTGAGCCAGTTTGGACCCGCGACATCGACCCCGTCAACTTACTGGGCGGAACACGCACCTTGTTCGATGCTGATCGAAGAGGTTGAGGCGATCTGGCAGGCGATTGCATCAGACGACGACTGGGCACCGCTTTCGCAGAAAATCGAAGCTATTCGCACATTTGGCGCCGCGCTTCGAAACGGGTGATTTTACATCCCGAAAGTCGGTATATTTACTTGATATAAAGCCGGATGCGGCAAACTATGGTAAATGGCCATGAAATGATTGCGTAAGGGCAAGTTTGAATTTGACGGAACTGGTATCCTACGAACCCGCGACCGGGGCCGAGCTGTGGCGCGGCGCGACCAGTGATGTCGATGCGGCTGTGGCTGCCGCAAGGGGGGCCTGGCCCAATTGGGCTGCCGCCCCGCTGAGTGACAGGATTGCGTTCGTCCGTTCGTTCGGCAGCCGGGTGAAGGCCGATCTGGAAAGCTTTGCCGATTGCATCGCACGCGAAACCGGCAAGCCGTTGTGGGAAGCGCGCAACGAGGTCGAATCTGTCGTCAACAAGGTCGACATCTCGGTCAAAGCCTATGCGGACCGCACGTCGCAACGCCGCTTTGACGGCAAGCCCGGAACGCGCAACGCCGTTCGCCACAAACCGCATGGCGTGCTCGCAGTGCTTGGTCCCTATAATTTCCCTGCCCATTTGCCCAACGGCCATATCGTTCCGGCCCTGATTGCTGGCAACGCGATAGTGTTCAAACCAAGCGAGAAAACACCTGCGGTCGGCGCGATGCTGATCGACTATTTTCGCAAGGCCGGGATTCCGGACGGGGTCGTCAATATCGTCCAAGGCGGGCCCGACACCGGAAAGGCCCTTTCGGGTCATGCAGGACTGGACGGGCTGCTGTTCACCGGCTCCGCGCAGACAGGCATAGCCCTCAACCGCCAATTTGCATCGCGCCCGGACAAGATATTGGCGCTGGAAATGGGCGGGAACAATCCGATCATCGTGTGGGATACGCACGATCTGCACAGCGCCGCCGTGCTGGTCGTTCAATCCGCATTTCTGTCGGCGGGCCAACGCTGCACCGCCGCGCGGCGATTGATCATCAAACAGGATCTCTACGATCTTTTCATTCCCGAACTGAAGCGGCTGGTCGACCGGTTGGTGATCGATGAACCGCATGCCGAAGTGCCGCCGTTCATGGGGCCTGTGATTGATAACGAGGCCGCCGATGGCCTGACCGAAAGCTTTCTGGCGCTGATGAGCCATGGCGGTCGCCCAATCCGGCACATGACCCGGCCGCAGCCGCAACGGCCCTTCCTTTCGCCGGGTATCATCGATGTCACCGATATGCGCGAGCGGCCCGATATCGAGCTGTTCGGCCCGCTGTTACAGGTTATTCGCGTTGCTACATTCGACGAAGCGATTGATGAAGCCAACAATACCCGCTTTGGCCTGTCTGCCTCATTGGTCGGCGGGACGCCGGAGCAATATAACGAGTTTTGGGCAAACAGCCGGGCTGGTGTCGTCAACTGGAACCAGCCGACCAACGGCGCGTCCTCCGCCGCCCCCTTTGGCGGCATCGGCCTATCGGGTAATCACCGCCCCAGCGCCTATTATGCCGCCGATTATTGCGCCTTTCCGGTGGTTTCGGCGGAGGCCGATGTCCCGAGGGCAATGATCGGTATTGGCCTGCGCGATGATAGCGTCGCTTTTTCCGATGACAGCGCGACAGAATCCGCCAAATAGTGGCGGCTATGAAAAAGGCGGATATTTTCGAATTCTACCGGCGGTTGGCTGAGGATAACCCCTCGCCAGAAACCGAGCTGGAATATGGCAACGACTATCAGTTGCTGGTCGCGGTGGTGCTATCCGCCCAGGCGACCGACGTCGGTGTGAACAAGGCGACGCGGAAGCTGTTCGAAAGCGTGAAAACGCCGCAGCATATGCTCGATCTGGGCGAAGACGGCCTGAAGCAGCATATCAAGACCATCGGCCTGTTTAACGCCAAGGCAAAAAATGTGATCGCGCTGTCCGAAATATTGGTGCGCGATCATGATGCCAAGGTTCCGGCGGATCGCGATCTGCTCGAAACCTTGCCGGGAGTCGGGCGAAAGACCGCCAATGTCGTGATGAACACCGCATTCGGCGCCGAAACCTTTGCCGTCGACACCCACATCTTCCGCGTCGGCAACCGCACCGGCCTTGCCAAGGGCAAGACGCCGCTTGCAGTCGAAAAGCAGCTCGACAAGAAAACTCCAGCCCCGTTCCGCCTGGGCGCACACCACTGGCTGATCCTGCATGGCCGCTATGTCTGCAAGGCCCGGACACCCGAATGCTGGCGTTGTGCGGTCGCCGATTTGTGCAGCTTCAAACCCAAAAGTGCGGCACCAAAACGCAAATCCTGACCCGCAGGGTTCAAGCCTTTGATCTTGCGCAAAGCGCAGAAGCAAAAACTGCGCCATACTGGCCTTTGTTGAACCAGAACATAAAGGACAGAAAATGACCCATGTTTCGCACGAACTGCATGCCGAATTTCCCGAAGATGCCGAAATCCTGCACGGATTGAAAGTCAGCGACCCGCACTTTGCCAAGCTCGCCGACCATTATCACGATCTCAATCGCGAGATTCACCGCATCGAAGCAGGGATCGAACCCGCGTCCGATGCACGGGCGGAAGAACTCAAAAAAGAACGGCTGTCGATTCTCGATCAGGTTTCAGCTATGATTTCTGCGGCAAAGGCAGGAGCATAAGCATGACCGATCTTAAAAGCGTCAAAGCCGGATTGGAGGCAAGGCTGGCGGAGCTCGAAGCGCGCGCAGCGCGTATCGAGGCTGATCTGGCCGAACCCCTGAGCGCCGATTTTGCCGAACAGGCAACCGAACGCGAGGATGACGATGCACTGGAAGGTCAGGATGCCCTGCTCGGACGCGAAATCGTTGCGGTTAAGGCAGCCTTGGCGCGAGTGGACGTCGGAAGCTACGGCGAATGTACGCGCTGTGGCGAAGATGTCGGCGAAAAGCGGTTAGAGGCTTTTCCCGAGGCCGCTCTGTGCATCAATTGCGCCCGCGAGGTTGAACAGCACTAGCTGATGCTATGATTGGCGACGGCCCTGTTTTCGGTGAAAATTTCCCACGCGGAAATGAACATTGCCGCAACGACGGGGCCGACAATCAATCCGTTGATACCCAGCACGCTCAATCCGCCCAGCGTTGAAATCAGCACAACATAGTCGGGCATTTGCGTGTCTTGCCCGACGAGTATCGGGCGCAGGACATTATCGACCATGCTGATCACGAAAATGCCCAGAAGCAACAACGTCACGCCTTCCCAAACGCTTCCGGTTGCCAGCAAATAGATCGAAACCGGCACCCAGATGATGCCGGTGCCTACGGCAGGGATCAGCGAGAACAAACCCATTACTACACCCCAAAGCACGGCGGCCCTTATGTCGAGAAATGCAAAGATTACGCCGCCCAAGATGCCCTGAACGATGGCGACCACGATGCTGCCCTTTACCGTCGCACGGATCACGGTGGTGAATTTGTCAAAAAAGGCCCGGCGTTGTTCGGCGCGCATAGGAATGGCTTCGCCAATACGACGAGTGATCTGTCGGCCATCGCGCAGCAGGAAATAGGTGAGATAGAGCATCACGCCCAGAGCCATCGCAAAATTGAACGCGCGCTGCCCAACCGAAACAGCCTGCCCCGCAATGATCTGCACCCCACTTGTCACCAGCGCGCTCGCCTTTGACTGCAGCTCCTCAAAATCAGGGGTGAAATAGCGCCCGGCCATATCCTGCCAGCGCTGTGGGATGACGGCCTGTAGATCCTGCCCCAGCTTGGCGAAGTCGATTTCCTTGGTCTGCACCGAATCATAGGTGCGCAAAGCTTCATCGACCATCAGCGAGCCGACGATGAAGGCGGGAATGATCACCAGCGCGATCACCAGCAACAGCGTGAGCGAGGCGACCGTGTTCTTGCGCGCGGGCATTTTGAGCAGCAACCGGTCGTGCACCGGGGCGAACGCAATTGTCACCACCAGCGCCCACAGGATCGCCCCGAAAAACGGCCAGGCAATCCACGCCATCGCCAGCGACACCGCCAGCAAGAAGCCAACCAGCACGCGATCCTCAAACTGAGTGTTCGCCGGAGTGGCCGTTGGCTGGGGCTTGGACTTGTCGTTCATAGCGTGAGGACTAACGCCTAATCAGCCCGATGTCATGCGCAGAGTTAGGCGGATAATACAGCTTGGCTCTTTGCCGCGGGGTAGTTCGATGTTATTTCACCCGCGAATCCGTTGAGGGAATAATGCAAGAGATTGCCATCCGTTGATCCGGCGCGCGTGACCAGTTCACGCTGACCGCCGACCGTGAAGTCCGAAGCGCACAACGCGTTCCGGATGAATTTCCGCGTTCAACGGACAGGTTTTCCATGAATGTTTCAAAATATGAACAGCGCGTGCTGCACGCGCTGGCGCAGGGCGGTTCGATCATCCACCGCTTTGACGACAAAGGCCGCATCATCGAAGTCGACTGCATGAACCGCGATGGCTGGCGGTTGGGCGATTGCACCATTGCGGTTTTCCAGAAGCTGCGGCGCAAAAGGCTGATCGCCAGCGCAGGCGGCGCACCCTATCGTATTACACGAGAGGGATTGCGGGCTGTGCGGGGGCAGTTGGATAATAGGTGAATGATCCTCCCCATCAACTTGCGATGGGGAGGTGGCATCGCGCAGCGATGACGGAGGGGAATTGCAACGGCCGTTAGGCGGGCTCACGCCCGCTACCCCTCCACCACCTTCGGTGGTCCCCCTCCCCATCGCAAGTCGATGGGGAGGATTGGTTAGTTCGTCGAGGATGCATGCCCAGCAATCAGCCCGACCATGCGGCCCACCTGCGATGGCGGCAGGTCGTGGGCCATTTCGTCGATAATCTCCAGCCGCGCATCGGGCACATGGCGGGCAATGTCGATACTGCCATCCTTGGGAACCAGCGGATCGGCACCGCCATGGATGACCAAGGTAGGCGTGCTGATCGTTTTCAAACGCTCGACCCGGCTGCCATCAGCAATGATCGCCAGCAACTGGCGTCTGGTGCCAATCGGATAATAGCCCCGGTCAAAGGCCTGCCCGGCCATTTCGGCATGGGCATTTTCCGGGCGGGCAGGATCGGGATAGGAAAAAGACTTCACCAGCTCCGCCCCAAAGGCGACCGCCGCATCACGGTCGGCTCCCGATGGACGGTTTGCCATCATCCCCCGACGTATATCCGCACGTGGGCCGGGCAATCCCGGTGCACCGCTGGAGGACATGATCGATGTCATGCTCAACAGCCGTTCGCGGTGGTTTGCGGCCATCAGCTGCACAATCATCCCGCCCATCGACGCACCGACGACATGCGCGCGCTCGATCCCAAGCGCATCAAGCAGCCCGATCCCGTCCTTCGCCATATCGGACAGCGTATAGCCCACGCCCAACGGCAGGCCGAAACGCGCCTTCAACATCGTCCACACCAGATTGGGCGTCGCCGCCTGCTCCATCCGCTGCGACATGCCGACATCGCGATTGTCATAGCGGATAACGCGAAAGCCCTCGCCAACAATGCCCTGAACAAACTCGTCCGGCCAGGCAATCATCTGCGCGCCCAGCCCCATGACGAGCAGGATAGCGGGTGCGCCGGTTGGGCCGTGGTCTTCGTAATGTAGTTCAATTCCGTTGGCTGAAATATTGGGCATTATTCGCCTCCCCCATGATAAAAATCATACACCGTCTGCGCCACTGCAGCTGACACCCCCGGCGCCATCTGTAAATCCTCAAGGCTCGCTGAACGCACCGCGCGGGCGGTGCCGAAGTGGAGTAGCAGCGCCTTTTTGCGCGAAGGGCCGATGCCGGGCACTTCGTCGAGCGGGCTCGCGGTGATCGCCTTGGCGCGCTTGGTGCGGTGGGCGCCGATGGCATAGCGGTGCACCTCGTCACGCAGGCGTTGCAGGTAAAACAGCACGGGCGCGTTCACCGGCAGGGTCAGCTCGCGGCCGTCGGGGAAGTGGAAAACCTCGCGCCCCTCGCGGCCATGATGCGGGCCTTTGGCGATGCCGATATAGGGAACATCCTCTATGCCGAGGCGTTCGAACACCTCGCGCACCGCGCTCACTTGCCCTTTGCCACCGTCGATCAGGACGAGATCGGGCCATTCGCCCTTCTCGCGATCCGGGTCCTCTTCCTGCGCGCGGGCAAAACGGCGCTCGAACACTTCGCGCATCATCGCGAAATCATCGTCGGTGGCCGCCTGCTTGATGTTGAACTTGCGGTACTGCCCCTTGATGAAGCCTTCCGGCCCCGCGACCACCATCGCGCCGAGGGCATTGCTGCCCTGAATATGGCTGTTGTCGTAAATCTCGATGCGCTGCGGCGGCTCGGCCAATTCGAAGAGTTCGGCGACCTCGCGCAACAGCTTCCCTTGCGTGGTCGTCTCCGCCAGCCGCCGGTCGAGCGCCTCCTCGGCATTGCGCTTGGCCTGTGCAACCAGCCTTGTACGGTCGCCACGTTGCGGGACGGCGATCTCGACCTTGCGCCCTGCCCGTTCGCTCAGCGCCTCGGCGAGCAAATCGGCCTCGGGCAGTTCACGGTCGAGCAGCAGCAACCGCGCGGGCGGCACTTCTTCGTAAAATTGCGCGAGCACCAGCGTCAGCACTTCTTCGTCGCTGCTGTCCTGTGTGTGTGCGGGGAAGAAGGCGCGGTGGCCCCAGTTCTGCCCGCCGCGGATGAAGAAAGCCTGGATTCCGATCACACCCTGCTTATGCGCCATCGCAAAGATATCAGCATCGCCAATCCCCGCCGCGTTGATCGCCTGCGAGCCCTGAATGAAGGTCAGTGCCTTCAACCTGTCGCGCACCATCGCCGCGCGTTCGAAATCGAGCGCTTCTGCAGCGCCCTCCATTTCCTTCGCCAGCTTGGCCTGCACCGCGGTCGATTTGCCGCCGAGGAACGCCTTGGCGTCCGCCACCAGCTCGGCATAGCCAGCCTTGTCGATCCGATCGACGCAGGGGGCCGAACAGCGCTTGATCTGATAGAGTAAACAGGGCCGGTCGCGATTGTTGAAGAAGCTGTCGGTGCAACTCCTCAACAGAAACAGCTTTTCAAGCGCATTCAGCGTGACATTGACCGAGCCGGCGCTAGCGAAAGGCCCGTAATATTCACCCTTATGCCGCCGAGCGCCGCGATGCTTCTGGATGCGCGGGAAATCATGGTCGGCGCGCAGCAGGATGAAGGGGAAGCTTTTATCATCGCGCAGCAGCACGTTGTAAGCGGGGCGATAGCGCTTGATCAGCTGCGCCTCAAGCAACAGCGCCTCGGCTTCGCTGTTGGTCGTGACAATCGTCATGCTGCGCGTCAGCGAAACCATCCGCCGTAGCCGGTTGGGCAGCCGGTCAACCTGCGTGTAATTGGTGACGCGGTTCTTGAGCGCCCGCGCCTTGCCCACATAAAGCACATCGCCGCGCGCATCGTGCATACGGTACACGCCGGGCTTGGTCGGCAGCGTTTTCCAGACATTGCGGATCGCGGCGACCCCGCCCTCTAAATCAGGCTGGTCGGCGCCGCGCACGGCATAGGTCTGCGCCTCCTCGTTAAAGCGAGAAGCCGAGTTGGGCTGGTCTGGACGGTCGGCCTTTGACATCTAGTTTCAAAATGCTACTTAAATTGGATCTGAGGAGGACATTAGATGCAAGTTTCGGGAAAGACCATATTGTTGACCGGTGGCACCGACGGCATCGGGCGCGAACTGGCAGGGCAACTCAAGGCCAAGGGCGCGACAGTAATCGTCACCGGTCGGACGCCAGAGCGGATTGAGGCGGCCAAGTCAGCGGGTTATGAAGTGATTGCAGCCGATCTGTCGTCGAAGGCGGGTGTCGATGCGATCCTTGCTGCGGTTAAGGACCGCGATATCGATATCCTCATCAACAATGCTGGCCTTGGCAGCGACCATGATTTCCGCGAGGCTATGCCGGATCTCGCCGACAATGACCGCTGCATCGCCGCGAACCTCAATGCGCCCATCCACCTGATTACCGGTTTGATGCCCGTGTTGCGCGCGCGACCTGAGGCGATGATCGTCAATGTGACGTCGGGCCTTGCCATCGCGCCACGATCGGGCGGGCCGATCTATTGCGCGACCAAGGCGGGACTGCGGAGCTATACGATGGCGCTGCGCCACCAGTTGCGCGACACTGCTATCCATGTGCTCGAGGTGCTGCCGCCTGTGGTCGAAACCAAGCTGACCGCAGGGCGCGGCGGCAAAAGCAAGATGCCTGCGCCGGAATGCGCGGCCCAGATTGTCGATGCGATCGAGACCAATGCCAAGGAAGCCAATGTGGGAATGACCAAGCTTTTGCGCATCGTCGAAAGCATATCGCCTGCCTTGGCGCGGAAGATTATGATCAATTATTGATGCAAAACCCCTCTCTCCTTCAGGGGAGAGGTGTGAGACTTGCGAGCGAAGCGAGTTAGTCGCAACGGAGAGGGGTTTGGCGCACTCCCCCTCTCAACTTCGCCTAAGCCGCATACGCGGCAAAGGCTTCATATCTCTCCCCTGAAGGGGAGAGAGGATTCAGTTCAATTTTGCAATCGTTGCGTCAACCAGACCGGCATCGGCCTTGCTATCGTGATGCTTGGCGATCAGTGCCTCCGCAGCTGCAGCAGCCGTAGCGGCGGCCTTGGCGCGAACATCGGCAATGGCTGCGCGTTCGGCGGCGGCGATCTTGTCTTCAGCAGACTGGGCGCGGCGCGCGATCAATGTGGTTGCGTCGGTTTTGGCCTTGGCGAGAATTGCTTTCGCCTCTTCCTCGGCATGCGCTGTCATCGCTTCGGCGTCGGCAGCGGCCTGCTTCGCCTTGGCTTCATAGTCAGCCTTGATCGCTTCGGCCTCCTTGCGCAGGTTGGTTGCCTGATCGAGCTGCGCCTTGATGCCGTCAATCTGCTTGTCGAGCGCCGCACCGATCATAGCGGGCACTTTTTTCCAGATGAACAACGCGATCACGACGAGCATCGCGAGCGCGACCCACATCGTCGCATCCATGCCGAGCGCGGCGGGTGCGGCATGTGCTTCCGCACCGCCATGCGCCTCGGTGGCAGCGTGCGTGTCCGCAACGGGTGCGCCATCAACCGTGGTGTTATCGATCACGGCCTTTTCGGTGGCCATTGCTTCGGGGGCTGCTGCCTGTGTCATCAGCTCAATACCGCCTTCACTGCAGTCGCCGCCTGCGCAGCGCTGACCTTCGCACCCGAAATCTTGGCGACAATATCTGCCGCGGCTTCGGCTGCAACGCTTTCAACCCCAGCCATCGCCTTGGCGCGTGCCTTGGCGAGGTCGGCTTCGGCTGCGGCCAGCTTGGCTGCAACTTCTGCGTCCGCTTTGGCAAGACGTGCCTCGGCATCCTTGGCACCCTTGGCCTTGGCGGCAGCCGCCTTGGCCTGGGCTTCACCGCGAGCGGCGTTCAATGCCTCACTACCGCCCGCTACCAGTCCGTCGGCTTCGGCACGTGCCTTTTCGGCGGCGGCAAGGTCATCGGCAATCTTGCGATCGCGGGCTTCGACATTGGCGTCGATTTTCGACACCATGCCGCGGCCAATCACGAAATAGAGAATGCCGAAAACCAGCAGCATCCAAAAGAACTGCGAGGCATAGGTTTCCAGTATCTGGGCGATTTGAGGCATTTGATCCGCTCGCTAAATGGAGGGTTTTTAATTTGGAGAAGTGGCCCCCGGCGTCAATGCGCCGGGGTGTCCTCCCCTAATAACTCTTAAGCAACGAAGATCAGGATCATCGCCACGACGAACGCGAGCAGGCCGAGAAGTTCGGCAGCCGCGAAGCCGATGAAGAGACGGCCCTGCTGGCTGTCGGCAGCCGCGGGGTTGCGCAATGCGCCCTGAAGGAACGAACCGAAGACGTTACCCACGCCGCCAGCTGCGAGACCCGCACCGATAGCTGCGAGACCGGCACCGATCAATTTTGCTGCTTCTGCTTCCATGATATAAACTCCTGTTAAAACTCAAACTTGGTTGGAAAACGTCGAAAAAACTCAGTGCAGATTGACCGCGTCGTTGATGTAGAGCGAGGTCAAAAGCGCAAAGACATAGGCCTGGATGGCGCACACCAGCAGTTCGAGCAGGGTGATACCGATCATCAGGATGAAGGAGGGCAAGGCGACGAGCGGGGCAACCCACAGCGCCTCGGCATTCAGGCCGTTAATTACGAAGCCTGCGAGCACCTTCATCAGCACGTGGCCCGCCGTCATCGCGACGAAAAGACGCAGCGCGAGGCTGAAAGGGCGGATGAGGAAGGAGAAGAGCTCGATCAGCGGGATGAGCCAGAGAAGCCACCAGGGTGTACCGTGCGGAACAAACAGGCTGAAGAAATGCAGGCCATGCTTCCAAAGACCAACGACCAGCACCGTGCCGAAGCTGAGAACCGCGAGCACCGCAGTGACAGTCAGGTGGCTGGTAACGGTGAATGCATGTGCGCCGGGGACTATACCGATTGGCATCATGCCCATGAAGTTTGCGAAAAGGATGAACATGAAAAGCGAGAAGACCAGAGGCACATATTTCTTGCCCTCGGGCCCGATGCTCGAGCTCATCATGTTGTTAATGAAGCCGGTTACGCCTTCAACTGCCATCTGCCAGCGGCCGGGCACCAGTTCGCGCTTCATCCCACCAGCCATGAAGACCCAGATGGCACCCAGCACGACCAGCATGAACAGCGAAGAGTTGGTGAAGGAGATGTCATATCCGAACAAATCCAGCTTCGCCAAAGGCTCGATCTGGAACTGGTGCATCGGATCGATTTTGCCGCTTTCGCCTGCCACTTTTCCCGTACCCTGCTTATGCCAACAGCCCCGCAAGCGGGGCCGCGTTTATACGACGAGAACGCCCAGTTGCAGCACAAGTAGTGCTATTCCGGACGCTCCTGCGAAATCCTGTATATATTCCTGAAGGCGACCGCGATGCCCAAAAACATGCAGACCAACAGAAGCGCTGGCGTGGTCTCGAACAGCTGGTCAAACAACCAGCCGACAAGAGCACCACCCGCAGGACCGGCGATCAGTTCGGTCAAGACCCGGTTCCCCTGCCGCATTCCTTTGGCCGGGGGCACGTCTTGCCCCGTACGTTCTGCCTCGGCCTTCCGGACCATTTTCAGCTGCATGTCTAACGAATCGAGCCGAGGGTCTTTTTGGCCTTTGCCATCCTGCGCGGGATCTTCTGAAGCCATGCAATTCCTCCTATTTTGATACTCGGTATCAACTGGGGAGAACCGCCAAGACTCCGGGCAACCCCGCCAAGGCACGCGCGCTTTAGGAGAGGGCCTGCCCCAAGTCAACTGCCCGGCGGCAAATATGCTGCAGTGCAAAAGCAAAGGCCCGGAAAATTGCTTCTCCGGGCCTCCTAAACTTTTTTTACCGGCACTTAAGGGCAGCGCACATCCACCACTGGATCGGTAGCGTCGCGGTTTTTCCACGTCTTGTCTGGCGCCTGATATTTCTCACCCGGCGCCGTGCGTTCCTTGATCAAACGACAACCTGTTCGGAACGCCATTTCTTCAACCGTTGCACCGTTGGCGAGCGCCTCTTCGGTATATTTCGCCTTGCGCTTGATATTGAGGTCGTCAACCAGCGCTTTCACGGCAGGCGAAGGTGCGCTGACAAAGCCGAGATAGCCGTCTGTCTTCTCACCGATCAAACCTTCGGCACGCGCCTGTTGATAGGCCGGGTCGCGCTGCGCCATTGCGCCGCTGCCTGCAACAGCAGCACCGATCAGCAGCGCGGCTGCAACCATTTCGATACGGTCTTTCATCTTTTCACTCAAAGCCATCAGAATATCTCCGAATTCTCTTCGATCACTTCCTTCGAAGCCTGATCCAGCCTGTACAGCACTTCCTGACGGATAGCGATGTTGAGGTTGATCACAATTGGCTTGTCAGGCGCTGTTACCTGCACACAACCCGGAAGGGCCGATGCAGCCAAACATAGGAAGAGAATTGCCCCTTTCGTCATCTTTCGACGGATCGCACCATTGCCATCCATCGTCAATCTATGTTGCATATACCCCTCCCTCGCTTTCGGCAGGCTGAATAGGCCGTTCATTTGGCGATCAATTTCGTTCATCTTTTCCCTCCGGGCGGCGGACCCTCACCGGGAACCGGTTTGTTCTGGCTTTCGATAATATCCCTGCCCTGCTGCAACGCATAATCTGCATCATAAAGCCCGCGGATCGAGCCGATCAGCTGCAGAAACTCGGCTTCGATGCGAACGTTGAACTTGATCGGCACCTTGGCAAGTTGCTTGGTGATGAAATTCTGCTTGGCAAGGCTGCCCTGCTGCAGCCCTTCAAAGGCGACATCGGTGACGATCTCACCATCTATCTTGCCATCAACACCAATGCGCATTTCGCGGAAGCGTATCGAGCGCAGCGCCTGAAAGGCGAAATTGGCGAAGACGCCCATATCCTCATAGGTCAACTCGCCCAGATAAGAGAGCTCACCGCCGCCAGGACGCGAAGCCAGATATCCGCCCACGATACGCCCGCCTTCCTGATTGAACACCATCGGCAAAGTCCCGTCGAAAACGCCCTCAACCTGCAAATTCTGCAGATCGTAACCGGCAAGGAACTTCTCGGCATCGAGGCCTATCACTCGGAAAGTCAGCTTGCGTTCCGATGCGATATCAAAATCGAGCACCGTCGGCTCAAGGATAAGCTCACCGCCATAAAATGGCCAGCGGCCCTCCTCTATCCGGACCTGCTGGTCGGGTAACAACTGGTATCGAATAACGCCTTCATAGGTTGGAATGCCGGGATTAACCGAACGGACGCGGGCAATCTGCCCCGGCTCGGTCACCATGCCAAGCAGATCGGTGAACTTGATCTCGGTCTCGATCCCTTCGACCGGGCCAAAGGCAGCGGCGAGATCGGTATTCAGCACAGTGAAATGGCCCGTGCTGCGCACAGCTTCCGGAGTCCAGTCGATACGTCCATCTCCAGTCAATCGCCCTTTCACATTGGCAATCACACCAAGGGTGAGCGGCGTAATCTTTTCGGGCTGAAACTTGTCGTTGAATGCCAGGCCGTCAACCGACAGCACGGCATTCCCAGTGCCCGAATCGAGACTATGCAATATCTGCGCATCGGCGACCTTCACGCCGGTGTCGGGTTCCAGCAAGTTGCCGATGGCCGACAGGACATTGTTGGTAAGAGTCACCTGCAAATCGGGCACGCGCAGCTGGTTGAACCGGTCAACCTGTTCGGCATCCGACAAATAGAGGCTGGAATCTAGCCCGAGAACATCGCCCTGCCAACGCCATTGGCCGTCGGCTTCGCTTATCAGCAGCGGCACTTCGCCGATCCGGCCTGCTCCACCGCTGATAGTGCCGTGGACACCTGGGCCTTCAAGTTTCCCATCCAGCCGGGCAATCGTGAAGCGGCTTTGTGTGCGTTCGCGGCCCAGATCTATCGCCAGATTATTTGCGCCAAATCCGCTGTCGAGATCAAAGCTGATGCTGCTGCCGCTGGCTTTCAACTCAGAGGAGCCTAATGTGCCGTCGACGCTGAGCGAAGGTATCACCAGCGCAAATCGTGTTTCGCCGCCGGCTACATTCAAAATCGAACCACGCTGGGGGCATGCCCGCAAACTGCCCGCCGGCAAACGCAACGATCCGGTCGCGAGCCCGCTATACCGGATATTGGTGCAGGCGGCGTTCATCGCGAAGCTATTGCCCGAAAACGACCCGTCTATCGGAAGACTGAGGCCAGTCACGATCCCGCCCAGCAATGGTCCTGTGACCGTTGCCTGACCGTTGAATCGCCAAGGCCTCCGGCCACCGCCTTCAAAGGCGAGCGTGGGAATGTGGATACTGCCGCCGGGGGCCGAATAGGGCTGCAGATTGAGCGTGCCTGCCCAGCCGCCGCCCTGCTGACGCAGCAAAACCTTGCCTGTGGGCAGATCACCGCCGGTCATAGTCAACGACACCGGATTGCTCAACCGGCCATCCGCAAGCGCAAATTCTGCCTGTTGCCGCAGAATGACGCCGCTGTCCGAACGGACAAAAAGGCGGTCCACTGCAACCTTGCTGCCCGCCGGAGCAGTTGCGATGTCGAAATTCAACGTTCCATCAAAGCTGCGGATCGCACTGCGCAGCGCCGGATCGAGGCGAGCAACGACAGGCCCGACCGGTGTGGGCTTTGTACCGCGCACCAGCTCGTCCATCGAAGGCAGCATCGATTGCGGCAAAGCGGTGCCCGTCAGTTTCGCATCGCCGCGCGCCGTCAAGGCAAGGCCGGCGTCGGAAAAAGAAAGCGTGCCCTCAGCGGCACCTGCCAGATTGCGCATCGACAATTCGGGCATGCGCAGCGCGGCTTTTGTCAGTGCCAGATCATATTCGGTTCGTTGCTGGCTGCCGTTGAAGGCCAGCTTTCCGGAGAGGCCATCGGCGCGGCGCTTGTTCGCTTGCGCGGACTTGGCGGCGATCGCCACATCGCCGATCCAGCGGTCGAACGCTTCGGTAAACTGGACTTTGCCATTGATGACTGGGGCGTCGAGCGCCAGCTTTTGTGCATCGCATTTCGCAGCGGTCGCCGTCAGCGGGCCAATAAATTCTGGCCGGACGTTGCGAATCTGGACCGTGCCGTCATAGCGCACACCAGCAGCGCTGCATCCGCCACCCGCCATCTGCCGCGAGCGTGCAACAATTTTGCCATCGAAACGATTGCGCAAATTGCCTTTGCCCTGCGCCGCTATCCCTACCCCACCCCAGGGCGTGGCAAGCGACAGGATCGCGTCCGACAAGGCAAGGTTGAGGTCAGGCAGCGACAGCGGCTCTTTGCTCTCCATATCGCGCAGCTTGTCAACTTCGCCGAGATAGAGTTTGCCGTCTGCAAAGCGCCCTTTCAAGCGCACACCATCGGCGCGGATCTCGCGCAATTCGGGTTGCCCGAAGCCGATTGCCAGTTCGATTTCAACGAGCTTTGCTGTCAAATCGGGTTTGGCTGGATCGCCCAGAACGACGTTGCGGATCCGCTGGGTACGAAATCCGATATCCTCGATTTCATAAGTCGCGCGAACGCCGTTTTTCTCCAGATAGTCGCGCACGAAGCCGTCTGCGATATCGACACGCTTCCACCAAACATAAGCAAGCAGCAGAAACAATAGCAGCAACACAGCGCCGAATATGCGGCGCTTCGTCCAGCGCCTAGCTGGTGGGGCTTCGGGAAGCTCTTCTTCCATCGCGCGACAAATGCGCCAAAGACTTGCGCCATGCAACTCGGATTTCTTCCAAACGCCTTGCAGCGAAGGCAAAATTGCGGAACAAGCCTGTTCAATGGCTACAGCACGCGACAAAGACGAAAATTATGGCGAAGGCCATCGAGAGCGGCTGCGTGAGCGTTTGCTGGACAATGGCGGCGACGGATTACTGGACCATGAGCTGGTCGAATATTTGCTGATGCTTGCCATTCCCCGAATCGATACCAAACCGATCGCCAAGCAACTAATCGCGCATTATGGCAATCTGTCATCGGTATTTACCGCAGACGCCTATAGCCTTCAAAACCAGAAGGGCATTGGCGAAAAGGCAGCGGCGGCAATCAAGCTGGTGCAGGCGCTGGCTTTGCGCATGGCTTCAGAGCCGGTGCGCGAACAGCCCATCCTCTCAAGCTGGCAGGCGCTACTCGACTATTTGCGGCTCGACATGGCGCATCTGACGATCGAGCGGGTGCGGGTGCTGTATCTCAATTCGAAAAATATGCTGATCCGCGACGAGGTGGCGGGCGAAGGCTCGATCGATCAGGCCCCGATCTACACCCGCGAAATCATCCGCCGTTCGATCGATCTGGGCGCTGCCGCGATCATATTGGTCCACAATCACCCTAGTGGCGACAGCGCGCCCAGCCGACAGGACATTTCAATGACGCGCGAGATTATCGAAACCGGAAAGCGCCTTGGAATTTCCGTCCATGATCATGTGATTGTCGGCAAGGATGGCTTTTCGAGCATGCGCAGCGCGGGACTGATTTAGTCGCTCAAGGCTTCTTTGAGGCTGCTTTTATATCGTCAGCCAGACCCTTTCGAAGAGTATCCCAATCGTGAAACCTCAGGTCGTCGATCTTCCACTGCCCACTTTCTCGCCTGAAGCGAAACAATAAAGGTTCGCCCATATCCTTGCCCTCAAAGCGGCCAGGCGAGAACAGGATTTTGGCCTCGATGGCGTCTTTACCCTTAGCGGTATAGCTTTGCCGCACCAGCCGGGAAGTCGCCGGATCATTGTCCTGACACTGGCAATACCAGTCGAAACCATTGAGCCCGTAAAGCTCCTCGCTCTCCTGCATCAGCCTGTCCCACCGCCCGATCAGCGCGGCGAGCGAATGTGTGTAGGGCGGTTCGTAACCGTCAGCCGAAGCGCCTGCTGCATTGTCCGGGGCATAACTGCCATCCTCGGGCGCTTCAGGGATGGGCTGTGAATAAGGCGCGTAGATTTTTGCTACGATTTCCCGAACGGCAGCTTCATCCGTTGGCTCAGGCGCCTTTGCCGCCGCGCCATGCAAGGGCAGCAGTCCAACAGATAAACAAATCGCGAAAATGCGCGCCTTCGCAGCGCGCACGATCAGTCGCCTTGACCCGGATCGGGAGAGAAGAATTTCTCAAACTTGCCTTCGACGCCCTTAAACTCGTCGGCATCGGCCGGGGTTTCGTGCTTCGTCGTGATGTTTGGCCACTCGGCGCTATATTGCGTATTGAGCTCAAGCCACTGCTCAAGGCCATTTTCTGTGTCAGGCAGAATGGCTTCGGCCGGACATTCGGGTTCGCACACGCCGCAGTCGATGCATTCATTGGGGTTGATGACGAGCATATTCTCGCCTTCGTAAAAGCAATCCACAGGGCAGACCTCTACGCAGTCCATATATTTGCATTTGATGCAGGCATCTGTGACGACGTAGGTCATTGCTCGGTTTCTCCCCTGAACAGTTCGGTTTGTTGACCAACGCCTATTGTGCCTTGGGCACGCAAGTCAACGGGGGAAATGTGCTGGGCCATCAAATTTCATCGTAGCAGGCCTGCGCTTCAGTTGCCGGACCGCGCCGTTGCGGGATCGAAAGAAGGCGGATGGCCAGTGCCCCCTCTCCCCTCGGCAGAGTGATTCTGTCGCCCAATTTCGCCTCAACGCTGGGTTTTTCAACACGAATGCCGTTCAACCGCACATGACCTTCGGCGATCAAAGCCTGGGCAAGGCTGCGCGATTTGGACAGGCGCAAATGCCAGAGCAGCTTGTCGATCCGCAACGCGTCGCCCGCCAAGCTCAGCCGCCCATTTTTTCCTTGAGCGCCGCAAGCTGCAAGGCAAGCGCCGATGGGGCTTCATTCTTCGGTTTGGATGCGGCTGGAACGGGCTTTGGCGCATGTGCGGGTTTGCCGGATTTTTGCGGCCTGCGGTCCTGCGTTCGGTCTGGGCGCGGTGCGGGCTTTGCTTTGCGAATTCCGACCCAACGCCAAAAGGTCAAGCTCGCTGTTTGTTCGGGGACTGTATCCTTAGGCGCTTCGGCGACCAGTTCCTCCCCAGCATGGGGAGGGGAACCATCCGCGGGATGGTCGTGGGGCGCAGGCGGGATTTCCTGAACTTCGCTGTCGATTTCTTCAGCTTTGGGCGAGGATTCTGCCGCGTCTGGCTCAGGGACAACTTCAACGTGCTCCTCCACCAAGGCTTCGCCTTGGTCCCCCTCACCCGATGGGGGAGGAATAGCCTCAATCCGACGGAAACCGGCATCGCGCATCAGCGCCTGCAGCCCCTCTTCGCTTAAACCCAGCGATGTCGCAAAGGCCATATCCATGCCGAACTCGAGCGCCTGCCCGCGTGCTTCGTGCGCTTTCTTGATCACCCGCTCGGCCAGATCGATGCGGACATATTCGTTACCGACGCGGCGATAGCCGGCATTGCGACAGTCGGCAGTCGACGCAAAATTCCATTCTTTCAGATGCACCGCGCTTTCAGGCGGCAATTCAGGCATCGGTTTTTCGGTTAGTGCCGCAAACAACGCAGAGCGCCAGCGCGTGGCCGCGGGCTTCAGAATCGCGTGATGATAAACGTCAAGAGCGCCGAAAACGATCCCCGCCTTACGCGCCGCGCCACGGGCTTCCTTGGGCAATGCCGTTAGCGTTTCCGCCAAAAACTGGCGTCCCGCAATACCACCCGCATCGGCTAAACGCGCAGCCAAGGCACGAACCACACCATCGGTCGCCGCATCAGCGGCTAGCTGGTTGAGAGCAACCAGCCCACCCATATGTTTGGCCAGTTGTTCGTGGATCCAGCTCTCGGCTTTTTCGGCGATGGCACGCAAATCGTCGCCTTCAAGGCCGGCCACCGCACGGACCGGCTTGAACAGCGGCTGCAAAAGGCTGCGTCCCCGGGCCAGATGGCCGAGCACAGCGCCATTCCACTGCAATGCCGGACGTCCATCGGCATCGCGTGTCAGCGAAAATTCCTGCCCTTCGGCCATTAATAGCGCCCTCACCTTGTCTTTCAAATATGCTGCCAGATGTCGCTCGGCTGCTGCAAGCAGCAATTTGCGTTCCCCGACTCGCGCCGTGGAATCGACGCGAAAGGTGAAGCCGTCAAGCTCGCCGATATGCTCGCCATCGACGAACACCTGGTTTTCCGCGTCGACCAGAACGGGAAGCAGTGCTTCGTCCTTGCCGCCCTTTCGCAATAGCATTGAAGTGCGCCGGTCAACGAAACGCTGGCGCAGGGCATTGTGCAGCGCGTCGGACAACTTTTCCTCTATCCCGCGTGCCCGTTCTGCCATTGCTGGTGGATCCTCCACCCAATCACCGCGATGGGCGACATAAGTCCAGGTCCGCACCGCTGCGATCCGTGCCGAAATCGTATCAACATCGCCCTGGATATTGTCGAGCCGTGCCAGTTCACCCGCGACATAGCTGTGCGGCAAAGGGCCGCCCTGCGCCATATGCTCCCAAAGCGCTGAAACAAAACGGCTATGATGTTCGGAGCCGGTCTGGCGGAAATCGGGGAGGCTTGCGACCTCCCATAGACGTGCGACGCTTTTCGGACCGGACAGTCGCTGGGTGACCTGCGGCATATCGGCGAGGCGTTTGAGTACGGATAGATCGACGGCCTCAGGTGCTGCGCGCAAAGGCGGACCACCGGGCTTTGCCTCCAGATCGGCAATCAACTGGGCCAGACTGTCAAAGCGCGGTTCTGCTTCGCGCCAATACATCCAGTCGAGCGCCGGGAATTGGTGACTTTCGATGGCGAGCACTTCCTCGGCGGTCATTTCACTCGCCTCGCCGGCCACCGTGCCGAAAGTGCCGTCGCGCTGGTGCCGCCCCGCCCGACCGGCGATCTGCGCCATTTCTGAGACCGTCAGCCGGCGCGTGCGATTGCCATCAAATTTAGATAATCCAGCAAAAGCAATATGCTGGACATCCAAGTTTAGACCCATTCCAATGGCGTCTGTCGCGACCAGATAGTCGACCTCACCCGACTGAAACATATCAACCTGTGCGTTGCGAGTGCGTGGGCTCAACGCCCCCATCACCACCGCCGCCCCGCCGCGCAACCGGCGCAACAGTTCGGCAACGGCGTAAACTTGCTCGACCGAAAAGGCGACGATGGCGGATCGCTTTGGTAGGCGGGAGAGCTTTTTGGGACCCGAATAGCTCAGCGTGGAGAAACGCGGGCGTGAAATGATCTCGGCGTCAGGCAATAACGCCCGGACCATCGGACGCAGGCTTTCAGAACCGAGGATCATCGTTTCCTCACGCCCGCGCACATGCAACATCCGGTCGGTGAAGATATGCCCGCGCTCGGGATCAGCACCCAATTGCGCCTCATCGAGCGCGGCAAAAGCAAATTGCCTTCCAACGGGCATCGACTCCGCCGTGCAGAGATACCAGCGCGCCCCGGGCGGCTCGATCCGCTCCTCCCCGGTAATCAGCGCAACCTCTTTTGGCCCCTTGATTGCGACCACCCGATCATAAATCTCCCGTGCCAACAGCCGCAGTGGAAAGCCCATCACCCCGCTCGAATGCGCACATAACCTCTCGACCGCGAGGTGCGTCTTGCCGGTGTTTGTCGGGCCCAGAACGGCTTTTACAGGAAATTTGGGGGGAGACATTATTGGCTGTGCCTAACAGCGGTTGAGTAGAGCCGCTAGTCCACAATTGGGCGATAGCCAGTGGCGAGCCATAAATGGTTGCAACCGCAACCGTCGCAGGGCATTTGCTTGGCCATGAGCAACCTACCCACACTCGACTTCGCCCTGGGCGAAAATGCGGAGATGATCCGCGAAACCACCTATCGCTTTTCCACCGACAAAATCGCGCCGCTGGCCGCCAAAATCGACGCCGACGACTGGTTCCCGCGCGACGAATTATGGACCGCGATGGGCGAACTCGGCCTGCACGGGATTACCGTCGCCGAAGAAGATGGCGGGCTTGGGCTTGGTTATCTTGAGCATGTGGTTGCGGTTGAGGAAGTCAGCCGCGCCTCGGCTTCGATCGGCCTGTCCTATGGCGCGCATTCGAACCTGTGCGTCAACCAGATCCGTCGCTGGGCCAATCCCGATCAAAAGGCGAAATATCTGCCCAAGCTGGTCTCGGGCGAACATGTCGGCAGCCTTGCCATGTCTGAAGCAGGCGCCGGGTCAGACGTTGTTTCGATGAAGCTGAAGGCCGACAGCGTGCAGGGTGGTTTCGTGCTCAACGGCACCAAATTCTGGATCACCAATGCGCCTTATGCCGATACGCTGGTGGTCTACGCCAAGACCGCGCCCGAAAGCGGATCGCGCGGGATCAGTGCTTTCCTGATCGAAAAGGATGACGAAGGGTTCAGCATCGGTCAGAAAATCGACAAGGTCGGCATGCGCGGGTCGCCAACAGCTGAGTTGGTGTTCAACGATTGCTTCATCCCCGAAGACCGCATCATGGGCCCGCTGCACGGCGGCGTCGGCGTGTTAATGAGCGGGCTTGATTATGAACGCGTGGTGCTTGCTGGCTTGCAACTGGGTGTGATGCAGGCCTGTCTCGACGTCGTGCTGCCCTATGTCCGTGAGCGCAAGCAGTTCGGCAAAGCGATTGGCAGCTTCCAGCTGATGCAGGCCAAGGTTGCAGACATGTATGTCGCGCTCAATTCGGCACGATCTTACGTCTACAATGTCGCCAAGGCGTGCGATACCGGGCAGACCACGCGTTTTGATGCGGCAGGCGCGATCCTGCTGGCAAGCGAAAGCGCTGTGAAGGTCGCTGGCGAAGCGATCCAGGCGCTGGGCGGCGCGGGCTATACCAAGGACTGGCCGGTCGAGCGTTACTGGCGCGATGCCAAGCTGCTCGACATAGGTGCAGGCACAAACGAAATCCGCCGCATGCTGATCGGGCGGGAGTTGATTGGGGCGGCATGACGTCACGCCCCGTCCTCGGCGTTATCGCTTGCAACCGCATCGTGGGAACCGAACCCGCGCAGGCGGTGATGGAGCGCTATATTCGGGCGGCGATGACCTATGCCGATGTCGCGGCGCTGATTGTTCCGTCATTGCCCGACTTGATGACCGCTGGCGAGGTCGCACCCCGGCTTGACGGCATATTGCTGACCGGTAGCCCGTCCAATGTCGCGACCACGCGCTATGGTGACGACGGCGGAGAAGGCCCGTTTGACGAAGGTCGAGACGAAATCGCGCTTTCCATGGTTGACCGGATGATCGATCTGCAAAAGCCGGTATTTGGCATCTGCCGCGGCTTTCAGGAAATCAACGTGGCGCTTGGCGGCACATTGCGCCGCGATACCAGCGCGAGCGACGAACTCATCCGTCACCACGCACCGGATGGCGTATCGTTCGGTGCGATGTTCGACCATCGCCATCCTGTTGAATTGGTCGAAGGCGGCATGCTGGCCGAAGCTTATGCCAAGCCTGCACTGGATGTGAATTCGGTGCATTATCAGGGCATCGGCAAGCTGGCAGACGGCTTGGCTATAGAGGCCCGTGCACCCGACGGCCTAGTCGAGGCCTATAGCGCCCGCCCCAATGGCGCACCGTTGCTTGCAGTCCAGTGGCACCCCGAATGGGGCACCGAGAGCGATCCGGACTCGCAGACCTATTTTCACCTGCTCGGAAAGGCGTTAAGAGGCGAGTTATGAACCGGTGCATCACCCGTTATAACCGATATCAAGCCCGGATCGGCTTTTCGCCCTGAGGCTCCAAAGCCCTTCCCCTTCAGGGGAGGGGTTGGG
>NZ_JBEBKL010000010.1:0-64454 GCF_040079335.1 Sphingorhabdus sp. | reverse complement strand
GGGGCCCGCGCCGCAGGCGGGGGAGGGAGAGGGGGTGTCCCTTCAAAGTCTGACCTGCTCGCCCGCGCCAAATGGATGCGTCTCAACCCGACAGAGGCCGAAAAGCGTCTTTGGATGATATTGCGAGCCAAACGATTGGTCGGCTATAAATTCAAACGGCAGGTCATCATTGACAGCTACATTGTCGACTTCATCAACTTCGATCACCGTTTGATTGTTGAGGCTGATGGCTCTCAGCACGCCGAAAGCGAGTATGACAAAAGGCGTGACGCATATTTGGAAAAGCTGGGCTTCTCGGCGCTGCGTTTCTGGAACAGCGACATTTTGAAAGACAGCGATGCTGTCGCCGAAACCATCTGGCACGCATTGCAATCACCCCCTCTCCCTTCCGCCGCTACGCGGCTCCCTCCCTCTCCCGCAAGGGGAGAGGGGTTAGAAAGTGCCTATCATGTCTGAATATGACCTAATCGTCCTCGGTTCCGGCCCCGGTGGCTATGTTGCGGCCATCCGTGCAGCCCAACTTGGGCTGAAAACCGCGATTGTCGAGCGGGAGAATCTCGGTGGGATCTGCCTTAACTGGGGGTGCATCCCGACTAAGGCTTTGCTGCGCTCGGCGGAGATCTATCATTATATGCAGCATGCGGGCGATTACGGGCTGACCGCGGCGAATATCAGTGCGGATATCGACGCGGTGGTGAAGCGCTCGCGCGGCGTTGCCAAGCAGCTCAATCAGGGCGTCACGCATCTGATGAAGAAGAACAAGATCACCGTCCATATGGGCGATGGCAAGCTGACCGCGCCCGGCAAATTGACAGTGACCAAAGACGGCAAGACCGAAGAGCTGACCGCGAAAAATATCATCGTCGCAACAGGCGCGCGCGCGCGCGACCTGCCTTTCGCACCTGCAGACGGCAAGCGCATCTGGACCTATCGCCACGCGATGGTGCCGCCTGAAATGCCCAAGAAATTGCTGGTGATCGGCAGCGGCGCGATCGGCATCGAATTTGCCAGCTTCTACAACGATATGGGCGCGGAGGTGACCGTCGTCGAAATGATGGACCGCATTGTGCCGGTCGAGGACGCGGACGTTTCAACTTTCCTTGAAAAGGCACTGAAGAAGCAGGGTATGACGATCATGACCGGGGCAGGGGTCGAAAGCCTGAAAGCCACCGCTTCGGGCGTCTCCGCCGCGATCAAGGGTAAAGATGGCAAGGTCGTTGCGTCTGAATTCACCCATTGCATCGTCGCCATCGGTATCGTCCCCAATACCGAGAATATCGGGCTGGAGGCGCTTGGCGTTGCAACCGAGCGCGGGCATATCAAGACCGACCCGATGTGCCGCACTAATGTGCCTGGCCTGTGGGCGATAGGTGACGTCACGGCGCCCCCCTGGCTTGCGCACAAGGCGAGCCACGAGGGCGTGATAGCTGCAGAAGCCATATTCGGCGGTCATCCGCACGCGATGGACCCGAAAAACATCCCCGGCTGCACCTATTGCCACCCGCAGGTCGCCAGCGTTGGCCTCACCGAAGCCAAGGCGAAGGAAGCGGGTTACGACGTCAAGGTCGGCAATTTCCCCTTCATCGGTAACGGCAAGGCCATCGCACTCGGCGAGGCCGAAGGCTTCATCAAGACCGTGTTTGACGCCAAGACCGGTGAGCTGCTCGGCGCGCATATGGTCGGCGCGGAAGTGACCGAGCTGATCCAGGGCTATACCATCGGCAAGACCGCCGAGCTGGTCGAGGCCGATTTCATGCACACCGTCTTCCCGCATCCGACGCTCTCTGAAATGATGCATGAGAGTGTGCTGGGGGCCTATGGCAAGATGCTGCATATGTAATCGGCAGTTGACCAAAAGCCTCGTTCGGCTAGCTTCATAGTGGGTTGCGAAGGAGGCTTATGAAACCGATCAATGCACTGTTTTCCGCGACTCTGGCTCTGCTTCTCACCGGCTGCTGGACGTCCGAAGCGCCGCTGATGCCCGATGAGGTGATGGACACACCGTCGCTGTCGGGAACCTATTCACGCTTCGAAGGCGAGGTTTTCACCGGCGATCGCTATGTTGTGTCGCTGGATGGCAATGAGTTGGCGGTTGAACATTCGGAATTCGGCAACGCTGCCAAACCAGCCTATGCCATAACGTTCGACGCATTGGTGGACGACTTATATCTTGCACAGGTCGTTAACGCGAATGGCAAGATGGAGGCGTATCGCATGTTTCGCATCAACGACGACGGCAACGAAGCACTTGAAATGGATTTTGACTGCGGCGATCCAGAAACGGCGCTGCCGGGGGTCGAAAGCGACGGCACCGACTGCCAGTTTTCAAACTATGACTCACTCAAAAAAGCGGCGCTGGCTCGTGCCAATGAATTTAGCGAACAGAGCAAAGGCGCTGTGATCGTCTCCCGCTTCGAACGCATTCTACTCGATTGATCGGCTGATCTGCCAATTGCCGAAAAATCGCTGTCCTACCGCCGCCCAATCTGCCTAATGTTTGAAAGCAAGATTCGGGAGAAGATAGACATGGGTTATGGCGTGAACTTTCTGAGAAATGCTGGGGTTTTGGCGGTGGCATTGGCGGCAGTTCAGTCTGCGCCGTCCTGGGCGAACACGGTCATCACCGGCGCGCGCATGCTCGATGTGTTGACCGGCAAGACCGTCGAATATCCCGCAATATTCGTTGATGAAGGCGGCCGCATTACCAGCATTGCCGATGCGCGAACCGTCAAATGGGGCAGCGACGTCACCCATATCGACCTTGGCGATCGCACATTGCTCCCCGGCCTGATCGACATGCACGTTCATCTGGACGGTCCCGCCGATATCGGTGGCTATCGCGGCTTGGAATTCACAGACAGCTTCTGGGGAATGACGGCGGTGGGCAGTGCCAAGGCGATGCTCGATGCGGGCTTTACCACCGTGCGCAATGTCGGATCGGACAACCGCAACGACATCGGCCTGAAACAGGCGATCGACAATGGCTATGCTGTCGGCCCGCGCATTGTTCCTGCAAGCTATGCGCTTGGCGCGACCGGCGGGCATTGCGACTCCACCTTCCTTCCACCGAGTCTTGAAAAGGACGGGAAAGAAGAAGGCATTGGCGATAGCATCGACGAGCTGCGCTATCAGGTGCGTCGCCAGCGCAAATATGGCGCGGAAGTTATAAAGATCTGCGCAACCGGCGGTGTTTTCTCGCGTAACACCGAGCCAGGGCAGCAGCAGCTATCCGAAGAGCATATGCGTGTGATTGCCGACGAGGCACATCAATGGGGCATCCGCGTCGCGGCGCATGCACATGGCGGTGATGGCATCAAGGCTGCGATCAAGGCGGGTATCGATACGATCGAACATGCCAGCCTTGTCGACGATGAAGGCATCAAATTGGCGGCGGCGCGCGCCCGTCCGGTCTGGTTCGCAATGGACATCTACAACACCGAATATACCCAGGCCGAAGGCGCCAAAAATGGCGTGCTCGAGGATAATCTGCGCAAGGACCGAGAGATTGCGCAGATCCAGCGCGATAATTTCCGCAAGGCGCACAAGGCGGGCGTGAAGATGGTGTTTGCGTCCGACGCGGGTGTCATGCCGCATGCCGAAATCGGCAAACAGTTCCGCGTGATGGTCGAATATGGAATGACGCCGCTGGAAGCTATTCAGGCAGCGACGCGCAACGCCGCACAGGCGCTTGATCGGGAAAAGGATGTCGGCGCTTTGGCGGTAGGGCGCTACGCCGATATTGTTGCGGTTGATGGTGATCCGCTTTCCAACGTGCGCGAACTCGAGTCGGTCGACGCAGTTGTAAAAGGTGGCAAACGCATCCGCTAAGCTAATGAGTTCAGCATCAATTCAGTGGCAATTTGAAACATTGCGATTGCCCGCAGCCCTGTGATAATCAGTCGATGTGGGAAGATAAATCGTTCGCTAGAAACTGGGGAGCAACGAAATGATTATGAGCTTGGCGCTGGCCATGGCGCTCAACATGGCGGCAATGAAGGGCGATGCGCTCGATGAAGCGCGCAAGGGCTTCAACAATTGCCTGATCCGCGAGCATAATGAATCGGTGAAGGTCAAAAAATCTGGTTCGGAATTCAACGAACTGATCCAGAAAGCCTGCATGACCGAACGCCAAAGCTATTTTGACCTGCTGGTCAAATCAGAACGCAGCTATGGATCGAAACAGGCTGACGCCGAAAAATATGCCAATGAAGAGATCCAGATGATGATCGATAGCACCACCAGCGCGTTCGGTGAAAACGCGTCGAATGGCGGACAATTGGCAGAAGAGAAGTAAGGGATTGGCGGACAGGGTGGGATTCGAACCCACGGTGAGCTTACACCCACGCCGGTTTTCAAGACCGGTGCCTTAAACCACTCGGCCACCTGTCCGCGTCGCGGGTCGCCCTAGCTATCAATTGTCGTGCTGGCAAGCGGTCCGCGCCGGTGCGGCTGCTTTTCTCTACGCCAAAGTTGCGCGAATGTCTCCGCCGCGACGAGGGGAGCGGCCGGCGCGGCAATCTGCTGTTATTATTGTGTAAGGACAGCAAAACCATGTTATGATTTGCCATAGGCTGAAGAGGAGGCTGTGTGGCTTTGCGTTTCGGGAAATATCCGGTTGATGGTGTGGCGGCAGCATTGTTGCTTGCGGCGTTGAGCCCGCCTGCTGCACTTTCGGCGCAGCAGGCACCCATTGTCACCACCGAACAAAGCCATTCGCACGCCTTCGCCCAATATCTGCAGACCGTGCGCGCCCGGGCCGAGCGGGAAGGGGTCAGCAAGGCGACGCTTGATCGTGTTATCCCGACGCTGACCTATCTTCCTCGCGTTGTGCAACTCGATCGGGGCCAGCCTGAAACCCCGGGCGCTACCGCCATTCCGGATTTTGAGCCCTATCGGCGCAAGCATGTCGATGCGGCGCGCATCAACCGTGGCCGCTCGAAATATACCGAATTGCGCCCATTGCTGCAGCGGATCGAAAATGAAACCGGCGTGCCCGAAGAGGTGATGATCGCCATTTACGGCCATGAGACCAATTATGGCGCGGTCATGGGCAATTTCCACGCACCCGATGCGCTTGCTTCGCTCGCCTTTGAAGGCCGCCGTCGCGATCTGTTTGAGGCTGAACTGGTGGCGGTGCTAAAAATGATCGACCGCGGCGTGCCCAGCTATGCCATTACCGGCAGCTGGGCTGGCGCACTCGGTCGCCCGCAGTTCCTGCCTTCGGTCTATTTGCGTCTTGCGCGCGATGGTGACGGTGATGGCTATGCCGATATCTGGAAGAGCGAAGTCGACGCGATGACGTCAATCGCCAATTATCTGATGAACGCAGGCTGGCGCCGGAATGAGCCGTGGGGCTTTGCCGTCAATGTGCCCGCCTCGCTCGATCGCAACAGCATAAAAAGCACAATGGTGCCGCCCCGCTGCGCTCGCGTCTTTGCCCGTCACAGCCGCTGGATGCGGATATCGGAATGGAAACAGCGTGGCATCAACGTGCAAAATGGCGTCTGGCCCGATGATAATATGCAGGCGGCCTTGATAGAGCCCGATGGTGAAGGGCAGACCGCATATTTACTGGGCAGCAACTATCGCGCGATATTGGATTATAATTGCTCCAATTTTTACGCTCTTTCGGTGGGGTTGCTTGCAGATGCGGTTCGAAACTAGATTTTTGGCAGCCACTGCCGCGCTTTTGGCGCTGGCATCATGTGGTGGCGGCAGAGGCAACGCCGTTTCAACGGCGAGTTCGGCTTCGGTCGAGCGGGTCAGCGATTATCCCGTCAAGCTTGGTGATCCATTCACCATAAGCACAACCAAATACACGCCCGAAGACGTCGCGCTCTATGACGATGTTGGCCTTGCCGGAATTTATGGGGGTGAGTTGGCCGGGGCCACGACCGCCAATGGCGAACCTTTTGTTGCTGCGGCGATCTCCGCTGCGCACAAGACCTTGCCGATGCCGAGTTATGTCGAAGTCACTGCACTCGATACCGGTCGCACCATCCTCGTCCGGATCAATGATCGCGGCCCGATGAACAACGACCGTTTGATTGGCCTTTCCGAAGGTGCGGCGCGGCAACTGGGCATCGCCGACAAGGGCGTGACCGGGGTCCGCGTGCGCCGCGTCAATCCGCCAGAGAATGAGCGATCAACCTTGCGCGCAGGGCAACCGGCAACGGTGCGGATGGATACGCCGGAATCGCTGCTGAAGGTGTTGCGCGACAAGCTTGCCAAACAGGCAAAGCCGGTGGTGGTGGTTGCCCCGCCTGAAAAGCCGGTAACAGCGGCGCCTGCCAAGAAAGAGCCAACAAAAGCTCCCAAGCCCGCACCGGCAGCCAAGAAGGAAGACGCCAAACCGGCTCCAGTGGCAGCAAAGCCCAAGGACGAAACCAAGCCCAAGGCGGCCACTGGCGGCTCGCATGTCGTGCAGGTGGCGGCCTTCGCCTCGCGCGCCAATGCCGATGCGCTGGCCAAGAAACTCGGAGCTTCGGTAGCGCCTAGTGCCGATGGCAAATTGTTTCGCGTGCGTTTCGGGCCATTTGCAACCGAGAAAGAGGCACAGGCGGCACTCGCCGATGCCAAAAAGCGCGGCTATCCACAGGCAAGGATGCTCCGCGAAAAGCTTTGACTGGCGAAGGTCGCATTCGCCGGTTAACTAGCCGGAATGCGACTGCTTTTGTCCTTCATCCTGTTGTTCCTGACCCAACCTGCCTTTGCAGGCGTGCTAACCTATAAGACACAGGCGCCGATCGCCTATCTGGTCGATGCGCATAGCGGCGTTGTTTTGTTCGACAAGGCGAGCGACAAGCGCATCCCGACGGCATCAATGGCAAAGATGATGACGGCCTATGTAGCCTTTGAAGCAATCAAGGCGGGCAAGCTTGACCGGAAGCAGAAATTCGCGATGCGCCCCGAGACATGGGCCAAGTGGAATAATCGCGGATCAAGCATGTTCCTGAAGTCGAAGCAGCAGGCGAGTGTGGAGGATCTGCTGCACGGCATCCTCACGCTTTCAGGCAATGATGCCTCGGTGGTATTGGCTGAGGGCATCAGCGGCAGCGAAAAGGCCTTTACCGAGGAAATGAATGCAGCGGCTGAGCGTTTAGGCATGAAAGACAGCCGGTTTGGCACTGCCAATGGCTGGCCCGACAAGGGAGGTACCTATTCGACCGCGCATGATCTGGCTGTGCTGGCAAAGCGGATCATCGAGGATCACCCCGAATTGTTTGCCGAATTTTTCAATCAACGCTCGTTCAAGTGGAACAATATCGCGCAGCCCAATCGCAATCCGTTACTGGGTGCCATTGAAGGCGCCGACGGAATGAAGACCGGGCATAGCAACGAGGCAGGTTATTGCCTCGTCGGGACCGCACAGCGCGGACCTCGCAGGTTGATCATGGTCGTGGCAGGTTTGCCGACGATGCAATCACGGGTGGAAGAAGCGCGGGCGATGATGCGCTGGGGCTTTGATAAATGGGAGGAAAAGCCCTTGTTCGATCCCGGACAACAGGTGGCGGACATTCCGGTTCAGCTCGGAACAGACAGTACCGTCGGTGCGATCGCCCCGCACAAGATTTCGATGCTCGGATTGAAGGGCGATCTCGCTAAGCCACGATTGACGATGCGCTACACCGGCCCCGTGAAAGCGCCGCTGCGCAAAGGCGACACCGTTGGTCAGTTGACGGTGCACTATCCCGATGGCTTGCAGCAGAAATTCCCGCTGGTGGCTGCAAATGATGTAGATGCAGCCAACTTTGTCGAACGCGCGTGGAATGGCTTCGTGTCGATATGGAGCAAAGCCGCATGACGCAGGGACGGTTTATCTCGATCGAAGGCGGCGAAGGCGCAGGCAAGTCGACGCAGATCGCCCTGCTGGCCGAACGACTGAAAGCTCACGGCTTGTCGGTCGATCTGACCCGCGAGCCCGGAGGCACTGAAGGCGCGGAGGCGATCCGTCAGCTGCTGCTGGGGGGAGGGGACGACCGCTGGGGCCCATCCGCCGAAGCCATGCTCTTCGCCGCCGCACGCAGCGACCATGTCGAAAAGCGCATCAAGCCGGCGGTGGCGCAGGGCATCTGGGTGATTTCCGACCGCTTCCTCGACAGCAGCCGCGCCTATCAGGGAGCAAGCCTAGGGTTGAGCGATGCTGTCATCATGGATCTGCACCGAGTCGGCAGCGGCGGCTATCTGCCTGATCGGACGATTGTGCTGGATTTGCCACTCGACGCGTCGCGCCAGCGGACACAGGCGCGCGATGGGGACAGTGCGGACCGCATCGGCGGACGCGATGATGCGTTCCACCAGCGGGTGCGCGATGCCTTCCATCGGATCGCGCAGACCGAGCCCGAACGTGTCCGCTTGATCGATGCCAGCGGCACGCCGGACGAGGTTTCGGCGCGCATTTTTGCCGAGATAGCCGACCTGCTGCCATGACGCGCATTTTCGGCCATGACACGCATTTCCAAAGCTTCGCCAAGGCGATAGCGAGCGGGCGGCTGCATCATGGCTGGATTTTGGCGGGACCGCGCGGAGTAGGAAAGGCGGGTTTTGCGCAGGAAGCCGCGCGGTTGCTGGTCGATCCAGACAACCGCTATGCCTCAATGGTCGATCACCACACCCATCCCGACATCATCTGGGTGCAACGCTTGCCCAAGGAAGTGCCCAAAGAGGGGGAAGCCGCCGATCCCGATGCCGAACTCAAACGCAGCATCGCCATCGACCAGATACGTAGCGTGCAGCATAGCCTGACAACGCGGCCTTCAATGGGGCCGAAACGTGTCGTCATCATCGATGCGGCGGACGATCTGGAACGCGGTGGGGCCAATGCGCTGCTCAAATCACTCGAAGAGCCGCCGGTCGGCACCTATTTCATGCTGGTCAGCCATGCAAGCGACCGGTTGCTGCCCACGATCCGCTCGCGCTGTCAGGTCATGCGCTTCGAAGCATTGGGCGATGCCGAAATGCAGCAAGCACTATTGCAGGCATTGCCGCAGGCGTCGACAAGCGAGGTCGATGCGCTGGTCCGTTCAGGCCGCGGGCTTCCCGGGCAGGCGATGATGCTCGCGGGCATGGATTTCGGCGCAATCGAAGACATGGCTGACGAGATCATACGAAGTGGGGATCCGACCAACAAGCTGCGCCACAAGCTGGCCGAGACTCTATCGTTGAAGAACGCACAGGCAAGCTATGAGGCCTTTTTGCGCTTTGTTCCGGTGCGGATCGCAGCCATTGGCCGCACTCTTGATACCGGGGCTGCTATCAAGGCGGTTGACGCCTTTCATGAAGCCGACAGGCTGGCGGCACGCGCCATCGGGCTGACACTTGATAAACAGGCGGTTCTCCTCCAAATGGGCAACCTGCTGGCCGGCCTGCAAAAGCGCGGCTGATAAGCCTTCCTTGCTGATAACAGAAAAGACCATGTCGGAACCCTATTATATCACAACTGCCATCGCATATCCCAATGGCCGCCCGCATATCGGCCATGCCTACGAAGCGATTGCCACCGATGCCGTTGCCCGCTTCCAGCGCCTGATGGGCCGCGATGTGCGGATGGTGACAGGCACCGACGAGCATGGCCTGAAAATGGCGCAGACGGCGCGTGCCGCCGGGCGCGATACGCTCGAATTCGCCGATGAAATGTCATCCTATTTCAGGGATATGTGCGAGAAATTGAACATTTCGAATGATGTTTTCATGCGCACCAGCGACGATAAACATCACGAAGCGAGCATCGCCATCTGGAAGGCGATGGAAGCGAGCGATGACCTCTATCTGGATCGCTATGAAGGCTGGTATTCTGTTCGCGACGAGGCCTTCTACGGCGAGGAAGAGCTGACTGAAGGGGAAGGGGGTGTCAAACTCTCGCCCCAGGGCACGCCAGTCGAATGGACTGTCGAGGAAAGCTGGTTCTTCCGTCTTTCCAAATATCAGGATGCACTGCTCGCGCTATATCGTGACAATCCGGATTTCATCCGCCCCGAAAGGCGCAAGAATGAGGTTTTGCGCTTTGTCGAAGGCGGCCTCAAGGATCTCAGCGTCTCGCGCACCAGTTTCGACTGGGGGGTGCCGGTTCCGGGGTCTCCAGGACATGTCATGTATGTCTGGGTCGACGCACTGACGACTTATCTGTCGGGCATCGGTTATCCCGATATGGAAGGCGAATTCGGCCGCTACTGGCCAGCAAATGTCCATATCATCGGCAAGGATATTGTGCGTTTCCACGCCGTGTACTGGCCGGCCTTCCTGATGTCGGCGGGTCTTCCGCTTCCCAAACAAGTGTTCGGGCATGGCTTCATTCTTGCCCGCGATGGCGCCAAGATGGGCAAGTCAGCGGGCAATGCCGCCGATCCGCTCGAACTGGCTGAACGCTATGGCGTGGACCAGTTTCGCTATTTCCTGCTCCGCGAGGTCAATTTCGGGCAGGATGGCAGCTGGAGCGAGGAAGCGATTGTCACGCGGTCAAACGCCGAACTCGCCAACAGTTTTGGTAATCTGGCCCAACGCACACTGAGCCAGATCTTCAAAAATTGCGACGGCTATCTGCCCGCAATTCATGGCCATACAGAGGACGACAATGCGTTGTTCGAACTTGTCGGCAAAACCGTTTCTGAGACTATTCCGGCAGCTCTTGAAAATCTTGCTCTGTCGCAGGCAGTAGAGGCGTGGATTTCAGCCGTTTTTGCCTGCAATGCCTATATCGATGCGCAAGCACCGTGGACGCTGAAAAAGACCGATTTTGCCCGTATGGAAACCGTGCTGGCGACTCTCTATATCTCGATTGCGCAATTGGCGGTCGCCATTTCGCCGATCATCCCGGCAGGCGCTGAAAAGCTGCTCGATAGCATGGGTGTTCCGGCTGAATTGCGCAATTTCAAGGGAATTGCCAGCCACTGGTACTCACCCCTTGCAGAGGCCGATTTCAGGCTTGAACAACCGCAAGGGCTATTCCCCCGGCTGGAACTGCCCGAAGAGGCCTGAGCCATGTTCGTCGATTCGCACTGCCACCTCAATTACAAAGGCCTTGTCGAGCAGGAGAGGGGGGTGCTGGAGCGTGCACGTGCGGCAGGGGTGGGGGCGATGCTCAACATCTCGACGCGCGAAAACGAATGGGATGCGGTGATTGGTCTGGCAGAACGCGAGCAGGGCGTTTGGGCCTCTGTTGGCATCCATCCCCATGAAGCTGATCAGCATGGCGAGATAACCAGCGAAAAACTCATCGAAAAATCGCGAAATTCACGCGTGATCGGTATCGGTGAAACCGGTCTCGATTACTACTATGATTATAGCGATCGTGAACAGCAAAAAGCCTGTTTCCACCAGCATATCATCGCAGCGCGTGAAACCGGACTGCCGATCATCGTCCACACGCGCGATGCCGAAGAAGATACAGCGCAAATTCTGCGTGAAGAAATGGAGCGGGGCGCCTATCCCGGCGTGATCCATTGTTTCACCGCAAGTGCAGAATTTGCGCGGATTGCACTTGATCTGGGGCTCTATATTTCGCTGTCGGGCATCGTGACTTTCAAAAATGCCAAGGATTTGCAGGATATTGCAAAGACCATTCCCGAAAACCGCTTGCTGATCGAGACGGATTCGCCATTTCTCGCGCCGGTTCCGCATCGCGGCAAAACCTGCGAACCAGCCTTTGTGAGCAATACGGCACAGTTTTTAGCGGACCTGAAAAACGTTCCAGTCGAAGAGCTTGCAGAGAAGAGTACGGAAAACTTCTTCAATCTGTTCAGCAAGGCCTCACGCGATGGATAGGCTGGCGACGCCCGAAGCCGTTTATGCGATTATCATATTGATCGTCATCGCCAGCGGCCTGATCGCACGACGGCTTCCGTTTAAACAATATGCCAAGATGATCTTAGCCTGGATCGGCATATTTGCAGTTCTTTTTGTCGGCTTCAGCTTCCGCCCCGAACTGTCGATGGCTTGGAACCGCGTCAAAGGCGAACTGACCGGTGCGCCGCGGCAAAGCGTTGAAGGCGAAACGCTCCGCCTTGTGCGGCAGGATGACGGGCATTTCTGGCTTCGTGCGTCGATAAATGGCGTTGAAGCCGATTTCATGGTGGACAGCGGAGCATCGACAACAGCAGTCGGCGCAGCCTTGGCCAAAGAAGCCAAAGTGCAGCTGGACGGTCGGTCGACCGAACTGGAAAC
Organism: Sphingorhabdus sp.; assembly: GCF_040079335.1. Lineage (GTDB taxonomy): Bacteria > Pseudomonadota > Alphaproteobacteria > Sphingomonadales > Sphingomonadaceae > Sphingorhabdus_B. The sequence goes on along the minus strand of NZ_JBEBKL010000010.1, from coordinate 52,295 downwards.
CGCCAATGGTGTAATCGAAGCGAAACTCGGTGAAGTCCGTGCGCTCCGCATTGGCGAGTTGCAGATTGACAATCATAGCGTCGTCATCGCCGAAAATTTTGGCGACACCAATGTCGTCGGCATGAACTTCCTGGATAGCTTTGATAGCTGGACGGTGAAGGGCGATATCATGGAGCTCAAGCCCTGAGGGGGTCTTCTCCGAATACGTATTAAACTCGATTTAACATAATATATATTATCGCACTTAAAGATGGATAAGCTATGACACCCCCTTCAATCATGAAACTGGCGGAAATCATGGCAAAGCTGCGCACGCCGGTAACCGGTTGCCCATGGGATCTGGAGCAGGATTTCTCCACGATTGTGCCGTACACAATCGAAGAAGCTTATGAAGTCGCCGACGCGATTGAACGCAATGACATGGCAGCGCTCAAGGATGAGCTTGGAGATCTGTTGCTGCAGGTCGTATTCCACAGCCGCATGGCCGAAGAAGCTAGCCTGTTTGATCTGCAGGACGTTATCGACAGCATAAGCGACAAGATGATCCGTCGTCATCCGCATGTCTTTGCAGATGCAGATGCCGATACAGCCGATGCGGTCGTGACCAATTGGGAGGCCATCAAAGCTGCCGAGCGGCAGGGTAAGTCGCCGGATGCATCAGCGCTTGCCGATATCGCCTACGCGCTACCAGCGCTGCTGCGCGCACAGAAACTACAAAAGCGCGCATCGCGCACCGGTTTCGACTGGGACAATGTCGAAGATGCTATCGCAAAACTCGAAGAAGAAGTCGTCGAACTGCGCGAAGCGACCTCGGCTGCTGATAAAGCCGAAGAGGCCGGCGACCTGCTGTTTGCCGCCGTCAATGTCTGTCGTTTGGCTGGCGTCGATGCAGAAACCGCGCTCAAGGCGGCGAACCTCAAATTTGAACGCCGCTTCCGTGCGATGGAAACGATCGCGGGCGATCAATTCGAACAACTGGATCTGGATGCCAAGGAAGGCCTGTGGCAGCAGGTAAAGGCAGCCGAACGCGGTTAGGCGTGGGGGTAGAGCTTATCATACTTGCCCCAGCCACGCGGGGTCAGGTTGGCAATGATATGCAGCTTCCCTGCCTTTTCCTCGACCGAGAAAACCTGCCCCTTTGAATGCAGCCACGCCAATACATCGCCTTGTGCAGCATCGAGCACCAGTTCGCGCTCTATTCCCTCCGCCGTGATCCGGGCGGCCAGTTGCTCGATGAATTGATCGACGCCCTCTCCCATTTGCGCCGATATCAGGAAGCAATTGGGAGTACGTTTGGCCAGTTCAGACAATTGCGCCTTTTCTTCAAAAGGCAATTTGTCGCACTTGTTCCACATTTCGATGATTGGGGGGCTATCCCCTTCCCCATTCTCCCCGATGCCAAGCTCGCGCAGGATCGACAGCACATCGGCGCGCTGCCCCTCGGTAGAGGGATGCGCGATATCGCGGACATGGACGATATAGTCAGCGCTGGTGACTTCCTCGAGCGTCGCCCGAAAAGCCGCTACCAGCTGCGTCGGCAAATCTGAGACGAAGCCCACCGTGTCGGACAGGATCGCCTTTTCGACGCCGGGCAGTCTGACCTGCCGCATCGTCGGATCGAGTGTGGCAAATAGAAGATCCTCGGCGAGCACAGAAGCGTGGGTCAGACGGTTGAAAAGCGTAGATTTTCCGGCGTTGGTATAGCCGACGAGCGCGATTGTGGGCCAAGGGGCCTTTTTGCGACGCGCCCGGTGGATGCCGCGTGTGCGCTGCACCTGTGACAGTTCCTTGCGAAGCCGCGCCATGCGGTCGCGGATCATCCGCCTGTCTGCCTCGATCTGGGTTTCGCCGGGACCACCAAGGAAACCAAAGCCGCCACGTTGGCGCTCAAGGTGGGTCCAGCTGCGCACAAGCCGCCCTGCCTGATAATCGAGATGCGCCAGTTCGACCTGCAACCGCCCTTCCGCCGTTGCCGCTCGTTCGCCAAAAATTTCGAGGATCAGGCCGGTCCGGTCGATCACCTTTGCCTTCACCCTGTCTTCCAGGTTGCGTTGCTGGATAGGCGACAAAGCGCCGTCAATGATCAGCAGTTCCGCACCCTTATCCTCGACCAGAGCGGCGAGTTCATCAACCTGCCCTCCCCCCAACAGCGTCGCTGCGCGCGGGGAGCGAACGCGATAATGGCGTGCTTCGATCACGTCGAGACCAATGGCGGCCGCGAGCCCGATCGATTCCTCAAGCCGGTATTCAGCATTGCCCGACGCGGTGCCGGGCAATTCGGGATAGGCAATTATAGTCGGTGTATCGCGGGAAAAACCGTCATCTTCATTCCGGTTGAAGACGCTCAATCATCCCCTCCGTCGGCTTCCTTGTTATATTCGGCAAGGTTGACCGTGCGCAAAGGCTGGATCGTCGATACTGCGTGCTTATAGACCAATTGCATTGTGCCATCGCGCTCAAGCAACAGCGAAAACAGGTCATAAGCGGCAATGGTTCCCTGCAACATCACGCCGTTGACAAGGAAGGTCGTCACCGGCTCCTTCTTGTCGAGCATGGCGTAAAGGAACACATCCTGCAGCATGCCCGGGCGGTGTTGCACATTGGACATCATCGCATCGAACATCGAACGATCGGGCGACTGCGAGGGCATAATCGTCGAAATGCTGTGCTTGTACACCAGCTGCGACTGGCCGTCGCGGCGGAGAAGCACGGAGAAATTGTCGAACCAGGTGACAACGCCCTGCAGCTTGACGCCTTTGACAAGGAACATTGTGACCGGTGTTTTGGATTTGCGGAGAGAGTTCAGGAACAGGTCCTGGAGGCCGTTATTTTTTTCAGTCATTATGCTTTCCTGTTATGTTTTTGGGTCGGGAGAACGTACCAACGCCGCCAAATTGGCGACTTTCGCAATCTATAACATGATATTTCTGCGCCGCGAATATGAAAATTGTGCTACACCAGTTCACAAAGTTGCATCATTGCGCGTGCGCGTGCGCTTCAAAACTCCTCCTCTTCTCCACCCTCGCTGCCCTTGCGCACAACGATGCCGAGCAGCTTGAGTTTGCGGTGCAACGCTGATCTTTCCATCCCGACAAAGGTAGCCGTTTTGGAAATATTGCCGGAAAAGCGGCGTATCTGGACTTGCAGATATTCACGTTCAAAGGCTTCGCGCGCCTCACGCAAAGGTGACCCCATGATCGACGTCATCTGGTTGCTATAGCCCGGATTGATGCCGTTGATTTCCACAGGCAGCATATCCGCATCGATCTGGCGTAACCGGTCTGCTGGGGCGAGGATGATTGTCCGCTCGATGATATTGCGTAACTGCCGCACATTTCCGGGCCAGTCACATGCCTGCAGGGCAGCAACGGCATCGTCCGATATGGTCGGCGCCGGGACGCGATGTTCGACTGCGAAGCGGGCGGCATAGTGACTGGCCAGCGCGGGAATATCCTCCCGCCTTTCCGCCAGTGGCGGGATGGCGACTGGCACGACATTGAGCCGGTAAAACAAATCCTCGCGGAACCGGCCATTGGCTATCTCGTCCTGCAAATCACGCGCGGTCGCCGAAACGAAGCGCACATCGACCCTGACTGGGCGATTGCCGCCTACGCGAACAAAGCTTTGTTCGGTCAGCACGCGCAAAATCTTGCCCTGCGTCGTCCAGGGCATGTCAGCCACTTCGTCAAGGAACAGCGTGCCACCATGCGCGCGTTCGAGCATGCCTGCCTGGATCAACTGCCCATTTTCTTCGACGCCGAACAATTCTTCCTCAAACCTGTCAGGCGATAGACGCGCGGCACTGACCGAAATGAACGGATCATCCATCCGCGGGCTCCAGCTATGAAGCAAACGCGCGGCCACTTCCTTCCCCACCCCGGCAGGTCCGGTAATCAACAGGCGGCTTCCAGTGCCTGCGACCTTTTTCAGCGTTGCCCGCACCGCATTGATCACTGCCGATGTGCCGGTCAGCTCCTCTGCCTGCCCTACAAGCGCCTTCAGCGAGGCATTTTCCTGCCGTAGACGCTGCGTTTCGGTTGCTCTCGCGACCAGATGGAGCAGCTTTTCAGCCTCAAACGGCTTTTCGAGGAAATCCACAGCGCCCGAGGATATCGCCGCAACAGCCGTGTCGATATTGCCATGTCCGGAAAAGACGATCACCGGCACATTGGCATCGCGCGCCTTGAACAGTTTGAGCAATTCGAGCCCATCCATGCTCGACCCCCGTAGCCAGACGTCGAGCAAGACCAGAGAGGGCAAACGGTCGTCAAATGCTTCCAGCGCCGCTTCGGCGGTTGCCGCGGTGCGGGTTTCATAGCCGTCGTCTGACAGGACACCGGCCACCAGTTCGCGAATATCGTCCTCGTCGTCGACAATGAGAATGTCGAGTGCCATCGTCAGATCCTATTCTGTCTTATCATTTTTGCTGTCAGATCGCGCCCCAGCGCCACCGGAGAGAACTGCATCGAGCCGGAGTAGATCGAAACTCATGGTCACCGTCGCACCGCCTTCGCCATTATCGTCGAACATCAGCACGCCCTGATGCTCCTCGACGATCTTCTTGACGATCGCCAGCCCCAGCCCCGATCCGGTCGCCCGCGTGGTAACATAGGGTTCGACAATCCGGTCGCGCTCGGGGGGGAGGCCGATGCCATTATCCGCGATCTGCACCGATATTTTTCCGTCGCCGGTCTCGATCCGCACTTCGACACGCCCTTTGGCTGCCGCCTCGCGTTGCTTGATCGATTCTACCGCGTTTTTGAGGATATTGGTCACCGCCTGGCCAAGTTGCCGCCGGTCTGCCAGCATCGACACGGGGCCCTTTGGCGGCTGATAGTCAAATTCAATATCCGTATTCGCGACCTCGAACAGGAACACCGCATGGCCAACTATATCGGCCATATCCTCGTCGCGGAAAACCGGTTTGGGCATGCGTGCGAAGGATGAAAATTCGTCGGCGATATTGCGCAGATCGCCCACCTGCCGGATGATCGTTCCGGTCAGTTGTTCAAAAACGTCGGCGCCGTCATCGATCTGTTTGCCAAAGCGACGGCGCAGCCGTTCGGCTGCCAGTTGGATCGGGGTTAGCGGGTTTTTGATTTCATGCGCGATCCGCCGCGCCACATCGGACCATGCCGCGCGCCGCTGGTCCGAAAGCTGCTGGGTGATATCCTCAAAGGTGACAACCTGCCCGCCTTCGCCATCCGAAATCTTGATCGCCAGCGTCTGCGGTTCGGTGCCATCGCCCACCTGCAAAATGGCGTGCGAGCGGCCATCGGCTGGCAGGTCCTTCACAAAAGGTGCGACCTCGGCCAGTTTGCGGCCAACAATTGTGCCCTCCCCTTTCGAAAGCAACCGATCGGCTGTGCCATTGGCCAGGCGGATCGTGCCATCACGATCCACATTCACAATAGCGGCAGAAACCGATTCCAGCACCGTTTCGATAAAGGCACGGCGATCGTCGAGCTGCCGGTTGGCCGCCAGCAGAGTCTCAGTTTGTGATTGCAGCCGCTCGGTCATCCGATTGAACGAGCGTGACAGAAAACCGACTTCATCCTTGCGAAGCCCCTCTTCGGCAACGCGGATTGAGAGGTCGCCATTGGCAATACGCTGCGCCGCATCGACCAGATTGTTGACCGGGCGAACAAGCCTGTCGGCCACAAACAGTGCCACCCACACGGCGACACCGATAATCAGCAGCGAAACAATGTAGAGCAAGGCGTTGAACTGCAACTGCAGGCTTCGCGAACGCGATTCCATCGCCTTATAGTCTTCCAATACGCTCTGCGCCTTTTCGCCCAGCATGAACGAAGGAACACTGACGGTGCGGCTTGCGTAGAGATAGGTTTCGGGCTTGTCGAAAAGTCGGCTAACGGCCACAATCCTGTCTGACTGTGCCGTCACCACAAGGTCCTGCCCGCCACGCAACCGTTTCAAATCGACGGCACTGATCCATTGCGGCTTTGGCTTTTCTTCGGGCGAAACGAGCGCAGCCGTCCGTTGCTCGCCTCCACCAGTCACGGAAACAATTGCCGACTCGCTCAATTTCCGTCGCAAAACCTGATCATAATAAAAGCTCAGAAATTGCGGATCGGTTGCGCTCGCCTGCTCAAGAGCGAAGCGGATATCACCGGCCATGACAATCGTTTCATCGCCGACATCGCGCAGCTTTTCTTCATAATAGCCTTCTGCCAACGCACCCGCATTTTCGAGCATGCCTTGCGCGGAATTGGAAAACCAGAACTGCACCCCGCTTTGAAACAGCACCGATGCGAATATCGACAGCAAGAGAGCCGGGACCGCAGCGAGCAAGGAAAAAATCGCTACGAGTCTAACGTGCAACTGCCCTTCGCTTTCCCCGACGGTCGATGCCCGCTTGATCGCAATACGTCGCCCGGCGAGCATTATCGAAGTGGTGGCCGGCAACAGATTGGCGATCAGCAAGGCGGCGGCAAATGGGGGAGAAAGGGGCTCGGTTTCCGGACCCTGCCCAATAAGGATCCACGCGGTCAACCCTGCCATGACCAACAGGATGAGAGCGTAGCCATATTCTAATATTCTGACGACATTGGGTTTGCCCAGCCAGCGTATCGCCTCAACCCAGCGCGATGCGCTGATAGAAACGTTGCCGTCGGCGTGAGAGTCTGGGACTGTTGCCATTGAGCAACTTGTGCCATGCAAAACGTGGCAAGAAAAGCACAATCAGTCGGCAAACTAACCAGTTGGCCGCATTAGCGACGCGTTTCGCCTAACTTGCTGTTCGCCAGACCATAGTCATTCAGCTTTTTGCGCAGCGTATTTCTGTTGATCCCCAATATCGCCGCTGCCTGCAACTGGTTGCCGCGCGCCTGCTGCATGATTGCCTGCAGCAAGGGTTTTTCAAAGGCCGCCAGCGCGCGCACATAAATGCGCTCCCGCCCATGACCACGCTGTCGCTGCTCGGCCATGAATTGCGCCACCGCAGCTTCGAAACTGCACATACCACCCGCAAGCATGGGCTCGGCATCGGCTGACCCCGCTATTTGCATGACGGTTGCCTCTGAAATACAATCCTCGCGCGCGGTCAGCGTGAGCCGATAAATGAAATTCTTCAACTCGCGCACATTGCCCCGCCACGGCATCTGCGTGAGGCGCGCGATGGCATCCTCGTCAATCTGCTTGGAAGGCAACCCCTCCCCTGCAGCAAGATTGAGGAAATGGCGGGTCAACAATCCGATGTCTTCTGGTCGAGCACGGAGTGGCGGCAGGTGCACCGGCACAACGTTGAGCCTGTAGAATAGGTCCTCGCGGAATTTGCCCTCGGCGATCAGCGCCTCCAGATCCTGGTTGGTCGCTGCGATGATGCGTACATCCAGACGGATGCTCGCCTTGCCGCCGATGCGGCTGATTGTTCCGCTCTGCAGCGTGCGCAACAGGCGGGTCTGCGCATGATAGGGCATGTCGCCGATTTCATCGAGGAACAGCGTGCCACCCTGCGCCTGCTCAAAGCGGCCGATCCCCTGTCCGACTGCGCCCGTAAAAGCGCCCTTTTCATGGCCGAACAATTCAGCCTCGATCAGTTCTGAGGGAATAGCGGCCATGTTAACCGCAACAAAGGGGCCGGTCTTGCGGTGGCCCAGATTGTGGATCGCTTCTGCGACCAGTTCCTTGCCGGTGCCCGATTCACCGAGGATGAGCGCGGTCAGGTCGTTGCGCAAAAGCCGCGCGACCATGCGATAGACATCTTGCATTGCCGGGCTGCGCCCAACCATCGGCATGGTCGCTTCCAGCAGCGTGCCGCTCTCGCCTTGGTTGTCGGAGCGTCGCTTCTCGATCCCCTGTTTGACCGCGAGAACCAGCTCATCCAGATCGAATGGCTTGGGGAAATATTCGAAGGCGTTGATCTCGCTCGCACGCACCGCGGTATCGAGTGTATTCTGTGCCGACATGATGATGATCGGCATGTCGGGTGATTTTGCAATCACTTCTTCGAGGCTCGAAATGCCGTCGCGATCCTTCAGCACGACATCGGTCAGCATCAGATCATAGCGGTTTCCGGCGAGCGCGGCGTCGCGCGCGTTCGCGCTTTCGCAGACATCAACTTCAATACCCTCCGCCTCAAGCGCGGAACGCACCACCATGCCGATCGAGAGATCATCCTCGACAATCAATACCTTGTCGGCACTCATGCGCTGGTCTTTCTTTCGGCTACAGGAAGGAAAATGCGGAAAATCGTCCGCTGGCTTTCAGGGTCGCGTTCCACGGAAATGCGACCGTTCATCTGCGACAGATATTTGCGCACAATGGCGAGGCCTAGCCCCTGCCCTTCACGTTTGGTGGTGACAAAGGGCGAAAACAGTTCATTTTCTATATGTTGCGCAATACCCGGCCCATTGTCGCTGATCGCCACCTCAACCGGCAGGCGCACACCCTTGTCGCCTTCGCTGCGAAGTGCTGCCCCCATCACGAAACGGGTGGAGATGCCGATTTGCGGGTCTTCGGTATGCGCCAGCGCGTCGATGCCGTTCTGGATCAGGTTGATCAAAACCTGCACCATGGCGTCAGCCTCTATCTGCACATCGGGCAGCGAGGGGTCATAGTTGATGTCGATTGCGGGCATCGCCTTGTTCGCCGCACGAACCGAGCGGATAGCCCGTTCGATCAGCTCATGAATATTCTCGGCCTGCATCTGGCCTGGCATCACGCGTCCCAGATTTTGCATCTGGTCAAGCAATCGTGCGATGCGATCCACCTCATGCACGATCAAGTCGGTGAGCGGTGCCTGCTTGGGATCGACCTTGCGCGCGAGCAATTGGGCAGCGCCTTTGATGCCCGCCAGCGGGTTTTTGATTTCATGACCAAGAATGGCGGGCGCGCCCATTGCCTGCTGTTTGCCGCCATCGGTCTGTTCGCCAATTTGGTCACGGTCGGCCTGCCTCGGCACGAGGATGTAGAGGCGGCAGTCCGGATAGCCCAGCGGTGTGGTGATATTCAGATCGACATAATTTGTCTGCGCGCCATGCGTCAGGAAGCGCATATTCTGTGCGCTGATATCGCTCTCGCGCACCGCAACCGCGCCGTTGAGGCGTTCGCTTGCGAAACGCAGCAGCGATTGCGAGGGTTCACCGATGATACGACGGCTGCTCCTACCGAAAAAGGCTTCGGCTGCTTCATTGGCATAGAGGATAAGATTGTCCGCGCCGGACAACAGCAATGGCAGGGATATCGTTGACAGCAACAGCCCGTCGGGCGGGCGGTTCGCCGCGATCGTCGTCGCCTCAGGCGGCATTGCGCATCAACAGTGGCTCGTAAAAGCGCGCGAGTTCGCCCAGCACCTGGTCGGCGTCATCGATGCGGTTGACCATATTGCGGAACTCGGCCGATCCCGTCAGCCCTTTGGTGTACCAGCCAATATGCTTGCGTGCGCAAGGTACGCCGACCTGCCGCCCATAATGATCCATCATCGCCTTATAATGTTCGACGATCAGATCATATTGCACATCGATAGACGGGTCAGGCAGGCGCGTGCCGGTGTTGAACCAGTGCATCACCTGCCCCAGCAGCCACGGCTTGCCATAGGCCCCGCGGCCAATCATCACACCGTCGGCGCTGCTATCGGCGAGCGCCTTGTCGGCATCCTCGATCGAGCAGATATCGCCATTGACGATCACGGGGATGTTGACGGCGTCCTTGACCTTGCGGACGAAGGCCCAGTCGGCATGGCCTTTATACATCTGGTTGCGCGTGCGGCCGTGGACGGTGACCAGCTTGGCGCCCAGATCTTCGGCGATATGCGCGAGTTCGGGGGCGTTCAGGCTACTATGATCCCAGCCCATGCGCATTTTGACCGTGACAGGGACCGAAACCGCCTTCACCGTCGCCTCAATCAGGCTGGCAGCAAGTGGCAGATCGCGCATCAGCGCCGATCCGGCATCGCCATTGACCACCTTCTTCACCGGGCAACCCATATTGATGTCGATAATCGCAGCGCCGCGATCTTCGTTGAGCTTGGCTGCCTCGGCCATTTCTTTGGGGCCACAACCGGCAAGTTGCATCGACACCGGTTCTTCGGACATATGCCAGGCCGCCTTTTGCAGCGACTGGCGCGTCTCGCGGATCATCGCCTGGCTGGCGATCATCTCGGTAACGTTCAGGCCCGAACCGAAACGGCGGACCAGCGTGCGGAACGGCATATCGGTCACGCCTGTCATCGGGGCGAGCACCACCGGGCATGCGATTTCCAGCGGACCGATCTGGATGGGTTTAAGTTTCATCTGCGTCTCAGAATATGTCGTACAGCACAAAGCTGCCTAAAATTTAGGCAGCGCCCTAGCGATATTCGCCTTGGCGCGCAAGTCTGCAGCGATTAGGGCGCTCGCCATGCAAAGCGATTTGCCTTCAGCCGCGATCATCGTTGCCGCAGGGGCGGGCAGCCGCACAGGTGGCGATATTCCCAAGCAATACCGGCTGGTCCGCGGCAAAGCGATGCTGCGACACAGCGTCGAGGCCTTTGTCACGCATCCGGCTTTCCAGCACATCATTGTAGTGATTGGTAAGAGTCAGGATACACTTGCCCGCGATGCATTGTTGGGCATTCCAGACGTGATTTTGGTCGAAGGCGGAAAAGAGCGCATAGATAGTGTTAGATGTGCGATCCATTATCTTGATAAGATAGGTTTTAGTGGCAACACTTTTATCCATGACGCTGCCCGGCCATTTTTGTCGGGGCAGGTGATTGATCGCTTGCTTGCAGCATTGGCGTCATCCGAGGGCGCGGTTCCCGCACTGCCTGTCGTCGACAGCCTCTCGCGCGGCAACGCCGAAGGCAGCTTGACAGAAGTTGTTGATCGTGAACAACTTTATCGAATCCAGACTCCCCAAGCCTTCCGTCATGACGTCATTTCAAAGGCCCATAAAGACTGGAACATAGGTCAGGTGTCCACCGATGATGCCCGGATGGTGATGGCCGCTGGGCATCAGGTCAAAATTGTCGAGGGCGACGAAAATCTCGCCAAATTCACCTTTGCCGATGACTTTGATCGCCAGTTGGGCCAATCGGAAAACATGCATGATGTCCGCACCGGCACCGGCTATGATGTCCACCGCCTCGCCAAAGGTGAGGAATTGTGGCTTTGCGGGCTTCGTATCGACCATGAATATGGCCTTGCCGGGCATAGCGACGCCGACGTTGCGCTCCACGCCCTGACCGACGCCATATTGGGGGCGGCAGCGCTGGGAGATATCGGAGACCATTTCCCGCCCAGCGATGCGCAGTGGAAAGGCGCCAGTTCCGAACGGTTTCTCGCCCACGCCGCCAAGCTGGCGGCGGACAAAGGATTCCGGATTGCGCATCTTGACGTCACTATCATCTGTGAAGCGCCGAAAATCGGTCCGCACAAAAAGGCGATGAAAACGCGTGTTGCAGAGATCGCGGCTATCGAAACCGACCGGGTTTCGATAAAAGCCACAACAACTGAAAAACTCGGCGTTACCGGTCGCGGCGAAGGAATCGCGGCGCAGGCAATAGCCACTTTGGTCAAATGAAAGGCCTGATATGAAAAAACTTCTCGCAAGTGCCGCTGCTTTGGTTGCCATGTGCAGCCATCAAGGTGCCTTGGCTGCTCAAGCCACCAAACCATGCATGACCAACAGCGAGTTTCAGAGCGTAGCTGTTGTGCTGCTACCTGCGCTCCACAGCCAAGCGGTGACCAGCTGCAAGGCGTTTCTGCCAGCCAATGCAGGCCTGCTGGTCCAATCCGCTGAGCTAACCGCGCGCTATGCGACGTCGGCGGAACGTGAACGCACCGCTGCCGGCGACATATTGGCGCGGTTACTGGCCAAGGAAATGCCGGTTCCCATGTCCGGTTCGGCGATACTGCCCTTTATCGAAGGCATGGTGCCTGCCATGCTGGCGCAAGAGATTGACGCAGAAGCCTGCGAAGTCGCGAACAACATATGGACTGCCATTGCGCCGTTGCCGCCCGAGAATATTGCTTCGACACTGGGTGCGATCCTTTTGGCCGCATCGAAAGACAAAGCAAAGGATAGCAAGAACAAATCGGACCGCCGTTCTTTCGACGATTTTGCCGTTTGCCCCTATGTCGCAACCGCGCAGGCACCCGGTTCGTGAACAGCATGCTTCCCAAAGAAGTCTATAAGTTGGCAGCCGAGGTCGTGGCGGCAAACAAGGCGGCGGGCCGGATGATCGTCACCGCCGAAAGCTGCACCGGGGGCCTCGTCGCGTCGGCGATTACCGAAATCGCGGGAAGCAGCGCCGTTTTGCAGGCGGGCTTTGTGACTTATTCGAACGAAGCCAAGATCAAGACGCTCAAGGTCAGTGAAGAATTGATCGACACCTTCGGCGCGGTGTCCATCGCGGTCGCATGGGCGATGGCCCAGGGCGCTCTAAAACGCAGCAGCGCCGATATAGCGGTCGCGATCAGCGGCGTTGCAGGGCCAGATGGCGGCACCCCGCAAAAGCCCGTCGGCACGGTGGTCTTTGCGGTCGCTGAACGCGGCAAAGACCCCGAAGATGTCGTGGCCGACAAGATCCACTTTGGTGAAGACAAAAGCCGCGCTGAAATCCGCAAGGCGGCTACGCTACACGCGCTTCAGCTTCTGATACCATCTCCGTAAAGCACGCCTGCCCGCTCGATAAAGGCGTCGGTCATTTTGCGCAGTGCGTGATCAAAAAACTGCCCGGCCAAAGCCTCGAACACGCGGTTGTGGAAGGAGAAATCGACGGTGAAGTCGACGATGCAGCCGTCTGCGGTTTCTTCGAACAGCCATTGATTATGCAGATGCCGCAAAGGCCCGTCGAGATAGTCGACTTCAATCTTTGACTTGGGCGTTTTCAGCACCCTTGAACTGAAGGATTCGCGCAGCGATTTGAAACCGACGATGAGGTCGGCCATTGTTTCGGTTTCGCTGTCAGTCCGGACGCGCACCGCCGCCACCCAAGGCAAAAACTCCCCATAACGGCGTATATCGACGACAAGTTCGTACATCTGGTCTGCACTATAGGGCAGCGACCGGCGTTCGTGATGATGCGGCATGCCCCTACCCCGCTTTTTCGATCAAACCGCCTTGGCGAGTTGCGCCTCGCGCGCCGCCTTCATCTTTGCGAAATCGTCACCCGCATGATAGCTCGACCGCGTCAGCGGTGTGGCCGCCACCAGCAGAAAGCCCTTGGCGCGCGCAATTGCGGCATAGGCATCAAACGCTTGCGGCGTCACAAATTCGGCAACCTTGGCATGTTTGGGCGTCGGCTGCAGATATTGGCCCATAGTGAGGAAATCGATGTCGGCCGAACGCATGTCATCCATCACCTGGTGCACCTCCATCCGCTCCTCGCCCAACCCGAGCATCACGCCCGATTTGGTGAAAATCGACGGATCATGGCGCTTGACCGACTCAAGCAACCGCAGCGACGCATAATAACGCGCACCGGGGCGGATCGTCGGATAGAGCCGCGGCACGGTTTCGAGATTGTGGTTATACACATCGGGCCGCGCCTCGATGATCGACTCCACCGCGCTTTCCACTTTGTTGCGGAAATCAGGGGTCAGAATCTCTATCGTTGTCGACGGCGTATTCTTGCGCAGCGCCTGTATCACCTTCACAAACTGGCTCGCGCCACCATCTGGCAAGTCGTCGCGGTCGACCGAGGTGATGACGATATGCTCAAGCCCCATCTTGGCGGCCGCAATCGCGACATGTTCGGGTTCCAGCGGGTCGACCGCGCGCGGCATGCCGGTCTTCACATTGCAAAAGGCGCATGCGCGGGTGCAGACGTCGCCAAGGATCATCACCGTGGCATGCTTCTTCGTCCAGCACTCACCGATATTCGGGCAAGCCGCTTCCTCGCACACCGTATTGAGTTTCAAGTCACGCATCAGCTTGCGGGTTTCGTTGAAACCGGCGCTGGTCGGCGCCTTAACCCGAATCCAGTCAGGCTTGCGCTCACGCGGCGCGGTGCGAACAGGGGTGGGATTGTTCATGCGCCGCCCTTAGGACGATAGCCTGTATCTTGCCACCCCCATTTTGCTTGCTATGGAAGCGCCATGACCCACTTTTCAGACATGCTTGAGGGCTATGCCCGTTTCCGCTCCAGCGAGTGGGTGTCCGAACGCGAACAGTGGGAGAAATTGGGAGAAGGGCAAAGCCCCAAGGTGATGGTCATTGCCTGCTCCGACAGCCGAGTCGACCCAACGCAGATTTTCGACACACGCCCCGGCGAGATTTTCGTCGTGCGCAATGTGGCGGCGCTAGTCCCGCCCTTTGAAACGACACCCGGTCGCCACGGCGTTTCGGCGGCGTTGGAGTTCGCGGTGCAGTTCCTGAAGGTCGAGGAGATCCTGGTCATGGGCCACGGCTATTGCGGCGGCTGCCAGGCCGCACTCAGCAGGGCGATGGATGGAATGGAGCCCGGCGAAGGCGGCTTCATCGCCAACTGGATCAGCCTGCTCGATGAAGCACAAGCAAAGGTCGCGCATAGCCACGGCACGCATGGCGATGCCGCAGAGCGAGCGATGGAGATGGAAGCCGTCAAGGTCAGCCTTGCCAATCTGCGAACTTTCCCTTGCGTCCGGCAAAAGGAAAAGTCGGGCGAACTGACTTTGCACGGGGCGGTGTTCGCGATTTCGGACGGGCTATTGCGCGTATTGGATGAGACATCTGGCGACTTTTCCGCGGTTTAAGGACAATTAATGAACGCGCTGCTCGCATATCTGTTTCTCGCCGCAACCGCCGAGCCGTTGCCGGAGCATGTCGACATTCCGAACGAGCATTCGACCGTGATTTGCCCCAATCAAGCGGCAGCGCAAACCATGCTCAACCAATATTACCGGGTGCAACCCGCGCCGAACAACCACACCATCGATATCGAGCATTTCTTTGCCGGTCTTCGCGCCACTGGCTGCTCGCAAGATGCAGAACGCAAAGGCGTGGTTACGATCCTTTCAGCCAAGTCGCGCGCAACCGTGGAACTGGCTGGCGGCACCGAACGGATGCTGCGTTATGAAGGCCGCGACGAAACTGGCAAAATCATTGCAGGCATTGTCAGTGAAGATGGCAATAACAGCTTCCCCAGAACCGATCTGGCCCGCTGGCTGTCGGAGCGCACCAGCAATGGCTGGCTCGATGCCCGTGGAGCTCAGACTGTGGCGACATTCTATCGGTGCAAAACCCCCGAAGCTGCCAAATTGGTGGTGTCCGGCATGAAGGGCATGGAGCAAGCGAAGGAGGCGGATTTCAGCAAAAAGCTGGCACGCAACGCAGCCCAGAACGGCTGCCGTCAGGCTACTGACCGTTATCAGGTTACCGCTTTGCTAGAAACTGCCGGAAACGAGTGCGGGTTCGAATGCTATATCGATCTCACTGCACTGGCGGCGTTCGACCGGTCAGGGCTGCCGGTTGGCCTGATTTTTGACGGTTCGTTGATGTAATTTAGGGCCCCGGCAGCCCTCATTTGCCAGCATCGGTGTTGGCCGATGGAGCCATCCATTTTGCAGCACATTGTTGCAGATAAGGGTCGATCATCAACCCGTGCGCTTTGGCTGCTGTCGACAGATCATCTTCGCGCTTCGCCTCAAAATTGACATAGGCAATTTCGGGTCGCTGCAACGCCACAAAGTTGGAAAGCGACCCGTCGCTGAGCCCTACCCGTTCGTGCCACACATTGATGCCCGCCTCGTTCATCGCATTGCGACATAGGGTTTCGCCGTCGCTGACAGCCTTGGTCGCAGAATATGGCAGGATCGCGTAAACATCCGGGTTATCCAATATGGCCACGCTGCGGGTACCGAAATAGCCATCGGAACGTGCGATGATTTCACCGCGCGCATAGGCCTTCGCATCGAGCATGGTGATATCCCCTCGCCCACCCGCACCATCGCCGCCAAAGCCGTGGCTGTTGGTGTGCAAGGCGATCACGGGTCGTCCCGGCTTCCACGCGTCAAGGATGGCTCGTGTGAAGACTGGTGTGCGTGCATCGAAATTGCGGTTGGGATCACAGGCCGAGACCATCGCCGAACGTACGCCGCATAGACCATAGCCGGCCTGTCGCCTTGTGCTGGCTGGCCCTGTATTCACCGCAATTCCGACACCGCCATGCTGGCGGAGTGCCGCGATCATCGATTCGAACGCCGCATTTTCATCATCATGCGGCACGACCCATAACGGGCCGTCGCTTTTGGCATTGTTCGAAAAACGGATCAGATGCCAGTCGAAACCTTTTTCCGAAAAGCGAATTTCGCTAACGCTGATACCTTCCAGAAAAGCGGAGTCATCGCTGTACCGATTGATATCATCGTCTTGTAGCGCGGCCAGCATCGCTTTGTCGACCGACCGCCATTCCATCGCCTGACCCGCTGGAGCGAAACAATAAAGTGCCAGTGCAAAGAGATAGGGTGCAATGCGCATGCCGACTGCTTATAGCATTGCCGATGAGATAACAGCCCCGAAGCGCGGCGCTATCGAACAAGAGGGGGAAGCCATGATGCAACCGGGTGTGATTGCCAGCCTTTCGGTTTATTTCGCGCTGATGCTCGGCATAGGCATCTACGCCTGGCGCAAGTCTACCGCGAACAGCAGTGAATATATGTTGAGCGGACGACAACTTGGACCTGCCGTCACGGCACTCGCTGCGGGTGCGTCGGACATGTCCGGCTGGCTGATGCTTGGCCTTCCCGGCGCGCTTTATGCTTCGGGTCTGGCAGAGGCGTGGATTGCGATCGGGCTGTTTATCGGCGCATTGCTCAACTGGATAATCGTTGCCCCGCGCCTGCGCGAGCAGACCGAGCGCTATGGCAATGCCCTGACCATTCCTGAATTTCTTGGCAATCGCTTCAATGACGAAAAACATCTGCTTCGCCTCACCGCCAGCATTGTGATCATAGTCTTTTTTGCGCTTTATTCGGCCTCGGGCCTCGTCGCGGGCGGCAAGCTGTTTCAAAGCGCCTTTGGTGCAGATTATCAGACCGGTCTCTGGATCACGGCGTCGGTTGTCGTCGCCTATGTCGTGCTGGGCGGGTTTCTCGCGGTCAGCCTGACCGATTTTGTGCAGGGTACAATCATGGCCATCGCGTTGGTTGTGGTGCCTTTTATGGCCTGGCAAGGCTTGCCCGATGGCGTGTCGGTAACGTCAGCGCTCAACAGCATTGATCCCAAGATGACCAGCCTGTTCGCGGGCACCACTGCTTTGGGCATCATCTCGACCGCTGCCTGGGGCCTCGGCTATTTCGGACAGCCGCATATCATCGTGCGCTTCATGGCCATTCGTTCGGTCAAGGAAATGCCGATTGCGCGTAATATCTGTATGGTGTGGATGGCCATCACACTTAGCGGTGCCTTACTGGTCGGGCTGATCGGGCGGGTGTATGCGGAAAGCAAAGACCTGACCGTTGCCGACCCCGAAACCATCTTCGTTCTGCTTGCTGGTGAATTGTTCGCGCCGGTCGCTGTCGGTTTCCTGCTCGCCGCGATCCTCGCTGCGATCATGAGCACGATTTCGGCGCAGCTGCTGGTGACTGGCTCTTCACTGACCGAAGATGTCTATCGCCTCTTCATCCGCCGCGATGCGAGCGAGAAGGAAGTGGTCACCGTTGGTCGGCTTTCGGTCGTCGCGGTCGCAGCGATCGCGATGGTGCTCGCCCAGAATCCGGAAAGCAGCGTGTTGAGCCTTGTCAGCAACGCATGGGCAGGCTTTGGTGCAGCTTTCGGCCCCGTCATCATCCTCGCGTTGACGTGGCAGCGCATGACGCTCGCCGGTGCCTTTGCCGGCATGGTGACCGGCGCGCTGGTGGTTATTGGCTGGATCGCGCTGGGGTGGAGCGGCGCGATGTATGAAATCGTACCCGGCTTTCTGGCCAGTTTTGCTACGATTATGTTGGTGAGTCTGGCGACCAAGGCCGCCAGACCCGCCTGACGCTTACCGCGTCATCTTCTTATAGCTCGTCCGGTGCGGACGGGTGGCTTCTTCTCCCAGACGACGGATCTTGTCCTCTTCGTAAGATTCGAAGTTTCCTTCGAACCATTCGACATGGCTGTCGCCTTCGAACGCAAGGATGTGCGTCGCCAGACGATCGAGGAAGAAACGGTCGTGCGAGATAACCACGGCGCAACCGGCGAAGCTTTCCAGCGCTTCTTCAAGCGCCGCCAGCGTTTCGGTGTCGAGGTCGTTGGTCGGTTCGTCGAGCAGGAGGACGTTGCCACCTTCTTTGAGCATCTTCGCCATATGTACGCGGTTGCGTTCACCACCTGATAGCTGGCCGACCTTTTTCTGCTGGTCGGTGCCCTTGAAGTTGAACGCGCCGACATAGGCGCGGGTCGGCGTTTCGTGCTTGCCGACCTTCATAAAGTCAGCACCGCCCGAAATTTCTTCCCAGACATTCTTGTTGGGGTCCAATGCATCGCGACTCTGGTCGACAAAGCCCAAATGGACGGTATCGCCGATCACGATTTCGCCGCTATCGGGCTGCTCCTGCCCGGTTATCAAACGGAACAGCGTCGATTTGCCTGCACCGTTCGGGCCAATCACGCCAACAATGCCGCCGGGCGGGATAGTGAAGGACAGGTTTTCGAACAGCAGCTTGTCGCCATAGGCCTTGGTGACATTGTTGACCTCGATCACCTTGCTGCCAAGGCGTTCGGGGTTCTGGATGACGATCTGGGCCTTACCGATTGTGCGGTTTTCGGCCGCTTCAACCAATTGCTCAAAGCTCTTGATACGCGCCTTGGATTTGGTCTGTCGCGCTTTTGGTGACTGTCGAATCCAGTCCAGCTCGTCCTTGATCGCTTTCTGGCGACCGGCATCTTCGCGCGCTTCCTGCTCGAGGCGCTTCGCCTTCTTTTCCAGATAGGTCGAATAGTTGCCCTCATAGGGGAAATAGCGGCCGCGATCGAGTTCGAGGATCCAGTTCACCACATTATCGAGGAAGTAACGGTCGTGGGTGACGAGGATGACGTTCCCCTTATAGTCGACCAGATGCTTTTCGAGCCACGCCACCGACTCAGCGTCAAGGTGGTTGGTCGGTTCGTCGAGCAGCAGGATGTCCGGCTTTTCAAGCAGCAAGCGAGTGAGCGCAACGCGGCGCTTTTCACCGCCCGACAGATTTTCGACCGACCAGTCACCCGGCGGGCAGCGCAGCGCGTCCATCGCGATTTCGAGCTGGTTATCGAGCGTCCAGCCATCAACCGCGTCGATCTTTTCCTGCAGCGTTCCCATTTCTTCCATCAGCGCGTCGAAATCGACGTCCTCGGGCGGGTCGGCCATGATCATGCTGATTTCATTGAAGCGCTCGACCAGATCGGCGACCTCGCGGACGCCGTCCATGACGTTTTCCTTGACCGTCTTTGTCGGATCAAGCTCGGGCTCCTGCGCCAGATAGCCGACGGTGATATATTCCCCTGGCCATGCCTCGCCGGTGAAATCCTTGTCGATACCGGCCATGATCTTCATCAGCGTCGACTTACCCGTACCATTTGGGCCGACGATACCGATTTTGGCATCCTGATAGAATTGAAGGTGGATGTTGTTGAGCACGGGCTTTTGCGCGCCGGGGAAAGTCTTGGTCATCCCCTTCATGACAAAGGCGTATTGGGCGGCCATCGATGGTCACTTTCTCAAAAAGCAATAAATGCGGAATTCGACGCGCCTACTAGCCAAGCTGTGCATTTGTCGCAAGGCAGGATTGGCAAGCGGCTTTGCGATGGCTAAGCCCGCATCATGACAAAACGACTATTGCTAGCCTTGGGCGCATCGACAATCCTCTCCACAACCGCTTTTGCAGCCGCTCCTGCCGAGACCGATCCGGCGATGTGGGCGCTGGACCATGACCCCACAGCTTGGGAGATCACCGAAGGACTAACCACCGAAGTCGGCGCGCGTCAGGGCGGGACCGAGGCCGAAGCGCGCGGGCGGGCATGGGCGCTGAACTATCTGCGCAAGGCAGGCTTTGCCAATGTTCGCGAAGAAGCGTTCGACATGCCGACTTGGGTGCGCGGAGAGGAACGCGCCTCGGTCGTCAGCCCCTTCCCGCAGAAAATGGCGATTACTG
Source organism: Sphingorhabdus sp. (assembly GCF_040079335.1). Classification (GTDB taxonomy): domain Bacteria; phylum Pseudomonadota; class Alphaproteobacteria; order Sphingomonadales; family Sphingomonadaceae; genus Sphingorhabdus_B. Next base: position 32,259 of record NZ_JBEBKL010000010.1, on the reverse strand, counting down.
CACTGGGCAACAGCGGCAGCACAGGAGCCTCTGGCCTTGAGGCAGAGGTGGTCTATTTCCCGACAATCGAAGCCCTGCGCGCCGCACCCGATGGCAGCCTTGTGGGCAAGATCGCCTTTGTCAGCCACGCGATGAAGCCGACGCAGGATGGCTCAAGCTATGGTGCATTCGGGCCAGCCCGCTTTGTCGGCCCGAATATTGCCGCCAAAAAAGGTGCGGCGGCGATCGTGATCCGTTCGGTCGGCACAGACCATAGCCACCGCAATCCGCACACAGGCAACACCAACTTCGAAGCCGGGATAACGCCCATCCCTGCGGGCGCGCTTTCAATCCCGGACGCCGATAATCTGGTGCGGATGATCGAGCGCGGAAAACCCGTCAAGCTGCGCCTTCTGCTGACACCGCAAAATATCGGCACACAAAAATCGGGCAATGTCGTTGCGGAACTGCCGGGTAGCAACCCTGCCCTTCCCCCGATCGTCATCGCCTGCCATCTGGACAGTTGGGATCTGGGCACAGGTGCGATTGACGACGCAGCCGGTTGCGGGATTATCACTGCGGCAGCCAGCGCCATCAAGGGCATGAAGCGCCAAAGGACCATCCGCTTGCTCTGGGCCGGGGCCGAAGAGGTAGGCATCTGGGGCGGCAAGGCTTATGCCGAAACCCATAAATCCGTCCCTCACGCGCTCGCGATGGAATCCGATTTCGGCGCGGATCGCGTCTGGCGTGTCGATTTCAAACTGCCTGATAGTGCGAAACCGCTGGCCGACCGGATCGCGGCAAAACTCGCGCCGCTGGGCATCGCTCGCGGCAAAGACCCAGCCAGCGGCGGGGCGGATGTCGGTGCGATTATTGCCGCGCAAAATCTGGGCATTATCGACCTGCAGCAGGATGGCACCCGCTATTTCGATCTGCACCATACCCCCGACGATACGCTCAGCATGATCGACAAGGCGCAGTTGCGGCAAAATGTCGCGGCATGGACGTCCGTCTTGTCCGAACTGGCCAATTATGAGGGCGACCTGACCGTTGCACCCAAGCCATGAAACCGGCTCCGCTCCTCCTCCTGCCGCTTTGTTTGATGGGGTGCGTCGAAGAGACGACACCCAAAGAGAATGAAAAGGCATCTGCCGTCGTCGCTGCCGAAGACGATGCTGCTGCACTAAAAGCCGAACAGAAAAGCATCGAAGAAGCTGCGGATGCCGCCGCGAAACTGGTTGAGGAAGAGACTCGCGAAGAAATTGAGCAAATGAAGGCAGATCAGGCAAAGTAGGAAAATGGTCGGGGAGACAGGATTCGAACCTGCGACCCTCTGCTCCCAAAGCAGATGCGCTACCAGGCTGCGCTACTCCCCGACGTGGAGCAAGTTTACTCGTTGTTCAAAACCCGACGGGTTTTGAAGGTGGTGGGCCCGGAGGGACTCGAACCCCCGACCTAGCCGTTATGAGCGGCCAGCTCTAACCAACTGAGCTACAGGCCCCCTAAGCACCGCGCCGATAGCGGATGCACGACGCGAATGGCAAGCAACAAATCACTTGCCCTGCAATTCACTTTTCAAAGGCCGCTGTCGCAACCTCGTTTATCGACGATGGCGTGATGTTCCGCTTTGCCAGATGCGCAAACACCTGTTCCCACCAGAGATAGAAATCTTCCAGTTCCTTTTCTGTCCGGACATAGGGTGTGTTCCCGACGGCCAGTGACGGAGAGTGGAATGAGAAAGTCAGCACCGGGAGATTTTGTTCCACTGCTAGGTCGATAGCCTGAATCGCTTTATCGACGGGTATGCCCTCTGGCGTGAGCGCAATCCGCTCCAGCATTCCGCTTCGGGCGAGCAACGACCGCATGGTTTCCGAACCAAATACCTGATCGAACAGCAGAGGCCCCATCGACCGGAAGACACCACCGAAAAGCGAAGTTACCGGCAATTCGATCAGCTTGCCCGGGCGTGCCCAATAGGGCTTAAGCGGGCAACGCGCATAATTCGGGCCACCCTGACTATGATAGTCGAACAACGACCGAACCGATGAATCCACCCGAATCCCGAGTTCAACAAGAATATCCGGGGTGTGCGCCCCTGCCCCATAACGGCCAGCCCGGTAACTGTCCGGATGGCAGCCGATCTTCTTTTCGACCAGTTCATAAAGCGCAAACAGCTTGGCCCGTTCCAGTTCGGGCGCAAGATTGCAGGCATAGCTGTTGTGGACATTGACCTCCTCATCAAAGGGGGGCGTGACCCAAGGGTGCAATTGCAGCCCGACTTCTGCAACATTGCTGCGAATCCAGTCGGCGAACAGTTCGGCACCAAAGCCGTCTTGTGCAACTGGATAGTCGAGCAAATAGACGGGTTTAACGCCGTTGCGTTCGCACAATTTTTGAAAGGGTTCGATAGCCTTGAGATGCGTCAGGCCATGACGGTCGCGACTAAATGAAGCCGACCAGTCAAATTCTTCTTCGGTATCGACTGTCACCAGAAAACAGGGTGTGGCCTGCTGCGCAATATCGACCGATGGTCCGCTTTTGGGAAAGCATTGAGGATCGGACAATCGAGCCGCCTCCCCAATCTGTCCCATGCTAGTCGCCCCCGATATCCCTGAAATCCATATCGCCGTCCTGAACGGCCGGGATAGCCAATACTAGACTTTCCTTTTGAAAGCGTAAATCACCACCTGCTTTTCGCGCCAAATTCCTGACCAGCCTTAGTGAAAAGCCGAGCCCGAGCAGCGGTGAGGACGTATCGGCAGATGTCTCAAACTCGTTGAATGAAGGATCTGTCCCGAACAACTGATCATCCGAACATTGCTTCAATTTGGCGGGCAGCTCGAGTTGAAACAGATTGCACGTCGACACGCCGGGCTCTGTCTTGAAGCGCCCGTTGAGGCTTTCGCCTTCTTCGCACCCCATCATAACCGCTGACAGAAACCTCGAAAAAATGCGCTCGGCCAGTGCACGATCAATGGCAAAGGCCCTGACCGGATCGGCAATCGCCAGATTAAGCACGATCCGGTTTTCATCGCTGACAGACTCAAGTCGTTCGGCAAGCCGGTTGGCCAGCCAGCGACAATCGGTCACTCCCGGTTCAACCTCAAAATTGCCCGCATCGAGACGCGATGCCACCGAGAGATCTTCGAATCCCGCCAACAGCCGCTGCGCATCGGAAAGGATGGCGCCGGCCATCTGGCGATATTCCTCGGTTACCGGACCAAATAGCTGCTGTTCGATGATTTCGGCGAATCCGGCGATTGCGCCCAGCGGCGTTCGCAGTTCATGCACAACCTGCTGCATGCCTTCGCCACGCTGGCGCCGCCATTCTTCGCCAGCGGCACCGGCTTCGGGCTTTTCGTACAGACGCGGCCTGCGCATGATTCCGCGATAGCCACGGAAACGCCCGGTCAATGGATCGAAAAATGGCGCCGCATTGACCCGCCAGTCGCCATCGACCAGCGGGCTTCCCCGAAGCCGCATGCGCGCATTTTCGAGTGGCATGCGTTGGCGGAAGGCAGCAGCACCATAAGCATCCGGCCCCGGACCGTCATCATAGGCCGCCCTTGCGATATCGACGCCAACGACCGCACCGCGCGGCACATCGTCGACCCAGATGATCGTTCCATTGTCGTCGGTTTCGAAACTGATTTCGCTCGGCGGTGCCAGTTCGCTGTCGACGAAATCGTCGCCCAGCGGAAGACGCGGTGAATCGCCAGCCTCGCGGTCCTTTCGCCATTGTTCGATTCGACGGACAATCGCACCAATTTCGCCCGATGGCGCAATCTCTGGAATGGCCGTTTCAACTGTCGGTGCGATCGTTCCTGCGATGCGGAAATCTGCCCCTGACCAGTTGGACAAGGCAAGTCGGGTCTTCTGCCCCAAATCCGACCTGCTGCGCAGAAAGCCGCGCGCCCGAACGGGAAGCTCGGGAACCAATTCGCTCCATTCGGTGTCAGAAAGATCGGCGCCAAAAATGGCGGCAGCCGCAATCGCTGGCACATCTCCGGCTAGTAATTGCACCAGCGGTGCTGAACGAATGCGTCCTGCCAGCGCATGGACCCCAGCCAGTCTTTCGTTGACGTCGAGCGTTCTTCCCAGCGCATGCGCATTGACCAAGCCCTTGGCAACCAGCTCACCTGCAAAATCACGCGGATTTTGCGCCAATATGTCGATCAGCTGGCGCCATTGTCCAATGCGTGCCGGCTCCGAAGAAGCGTCAATATTCTGCAATGCAGTGGCAAGGCGATCATCTACGCGCAAGGAACTTCTTCTGATCAAAATTGATTTGGTCCGGCCTATCGATAGCGGGGGTAGAGAAGCCGCAAAAGCAGCATTTTCGCTGCGTCACACTATGGGACAGCACTTATCCACAAGGTTGACAAAAGGGCCTGTCCGGCTTTGGAACAATTGCAATTGCCTATAATTTTATTTTATGGTTAGCTGTGATCTGGTTAGGGAAATAACATAATATGGCAGCAATTAGTTTCGACTCGATCGATTTGAAGCTTTTGGCCGAGCTTCAGGAAAATGGCCGCATCACCAATGTCGAGCTGGCTGGCAAGGTTGGGCTGACTGCGCCGCCCTGCTTGCGGCGGATGCGGACGTTGGAACAATCGGGCGCAATCCGAGGCTATCACGCAGAGATCGATCCTGCAGCACTTGGCTATTCGATCATGGTGTTTGCGATGGTCAGCCTGAAGAGCCAGGCCGAGGCCGATCTTCGGGCGTTTGAAGACCATGTCCGTTCGCTGCCCAATGTGCGCGAATGCCATATGCTCAACGGCGAAATCGACTTCATCCTGAAAATTGTCGCGCATGACCTGCAGTCATTTCAGGAGTTCCTGACTTCGCAGCTGACCTCTGCCCCCAATGTATCAAGCGTCAAAACATCCTTGACGATCAGGACAGCCAAGGATCAGCCGGGCGTCCCGATCTCGGACTAAAAAGGGCCCGCGCATTGCGCAGGCCCTGATTAGCGTCGATCAACCATATTGATTAAGCGGCTGGCACTGCTGTCTGCTGATCGATGTAGATCGTCCAATATTCGGCAATGCCCTTGCGCTTTGCGCTTGCGACTTTCGCGAGCGCAGCCTTGGCACCGGCATAATCTTTCAGATAGACATTTGCGATGGCAAGATTGGTCAGCGCGCGGTCGGTCTGGTCGATGCCATCGCGATCGACAATCCCGCCTTTTGAAAGCGCCGCTTCATACATCGCCTTTGCACGACCATATTGGGCGAACGAGAGTAATGCATCGCCGGTCAACATCGCCGAATAGCCTTTGGGTGACGCCAGCGCCGCCTTTTCATCCTGCGCCCAACTACCCGACAATTCGGGGATCAGTTTTTGCGAACTCGAATAGATTTCCGAAAAAGTCAGGTTGCTCTTCGAAATCGTGCCTTTGGCGAAGCCTTCATCGAGCACGGCTGCAACCTCGGCGGGATAGCGACGGGGGTCCGCATATTCGACATATTGCTTGAACTCATGTTCAAACATCAGGGCTTTGTTCAGCCGCGCGAGGCGCAACACCGAAAGCGATTCCAGATTATCGAGGTCGGCGATGCGCTGATATTGGAAAAGCGCGTCGTGATAGGTTTCGGGACGCGGATCGACCTTGATCATTTCCTTGCCCCAATAGAGGATCTGGGCATTGTCCTTGGCCCGGGTCGCATAGTTCAGAGCCTGTGCGTACCATTGCGTATCCGGCTTGGTCCCAGACGCTTTGGCTGCCTTGACAGCAGTATCGAGCCATTTGATCGCTTCGCTATAATTGTTCTGCAGGCGGTAGGCGTTCGAGATCTGCACCTCAACATTGTTGCCGCGATATCCCATATTATAGGCTTCGAGCATCTTGGTGGTGGCGGTGGGATAGTCCTTGTCGTTGTAGAAATAGAGCGCCTGTTGGAAGGCGTATGCCGGCTTGACCTCGGCTGGTGCCATTCCGCTTTCAACGATCAGGTTGACGCCTTTGCGCTGCATCGCGGCGTCCTTCATCTGGCCGCCGAGATTGAAAGCGAAAACACCGGCTTCATAGCGATCGTCCGCATTCATGATCGCAGCTTCAACCGCCGGGAACGCGGCTGCTGCTGCAGCCATATCCTTTTTCTTGGCGAACGCATCAACGGCGGGCGCATAAGCCTTCTGGAATTCCTTGGAAAAGTTCCGTTTAACCGGCTTGGCAGCCTCAGCCTTTTTCTTATCTTCCTTTGCGGCATAAGCGCCAGGAACAGCAATAAAAGCACCCAGAGCAAGCGCAGCGGCAAATTTAGAAATGCGATTCATTCTACTCTCCAACTAGAAAACAGACCGGCCAATCGCACAAAAGGCGGCCCTGAATTGCCGCCATCCTTACGCGCCTCACCGCTGTTTCGCAATCGGGATAGCGGTGTTTAGATGAATTGTGGTTGAATGCCTTTGTAAACTGGTCTTGGCCTGCCGAATCTGTGGATAAACTGGTGAAAAACGCGCATTTCAGGGGCGCTCGGGTGGCTATTTCCACCCCGCTGGGCTAGGGTTGCCGCCTAGATAAAAACATAAGGATTTTTGCGGCGTGAGCGAAGAGATCGAACCGATCGAACCCACTGATATTTCCCCAGTAGATATCGTCGACGAGATGAAGTCGAGCTATCTCGACTATGCCATGTCGGTGATCGTCGCCCGCGCGCTGCCCGACGTGCGCGACGGGTTGAAGCCGGTGCATCGCCGCATCCTTTTTGCGTCGCAGGAAGGCGGCATGGTCGCGGGCCGCCCCTATCGCAAATCGGCAAAGATCGTCGGCGACGTGATGGGCAATTACCACCCGCATGGCGACAGCGCAATTTACGATGCGCTCGCCCGCATGACGCAGGATTGGTCGCTGCGCGTTCCCTTGATCGACGGTCAGGGCAATTTCGGCTCGATGGACCCCGACCCACCGGCATCAATGCGTTACACCGAGGCGCGCCTGAAAAAAGTCGCCAATGCGCTGCTCGATGATCTCGACAAGGACACGGTCGATTTCCAGCCCAATTATGATGGTTCGCGTCAGGAACCGCAGGTCCTCCCTGCTCGCTTCCCCAATCTGCTCGTCAACGGCGCTGGCGGCATCGCGGTCGGCATGGCGACCAATATCCCGCCGCACAATCTGGGAGAGGTTATCCGCGCCTGTCTGGCCTATATGGAAAACCCCGCGATCACGATCGACGAACTGGTCGAGATCATCCCTGCCCCCGATTTCCCGACCGGCCCGCTGATCCTTGGCCAGACCGGCGCGCGCAATGCCTATCGTGAAGGCAAGGGTTCGATTGTGATGCGCGCGCGGCATATTATCGAGGAAGGCAAAGGCGAACGCCGCTCGATCGTGCTGACCGCCATTCCCTTCCAGGTTGGCAAATCCGGCCTCGTCGAAAAGATCGCCGAGGCCGCGAAGGACAAGCGGATCGAGGGCGTCTCCGACATTCGCGACGAATCGAGCCGCAAAGGCGTCCGCGTCGTCATCGAACTGAAGCGTGATGCGACCCCCGAAGTCGTGCTCAACCAGCTCTGGCGGCACACCCCGGCGCAGTCGAACTTCCCCGCAAACATGCTCGCCATCCGTGGCGGTCGTCCCGAAGTGTTGACGCTGCGTGACTTTATCGAAGCGTTCATCCGCTTCCGCGAAGAAGTCATCACCCGCCGCACAAAGTTTGAGCTCAACAAGGCCCGTGATCGCGCGCACATCTTACTCGGCCTTGTCGTTGCCGTGACCAATCTGGACGAGGTCGTGAAGATCATTCGCGGGTCATCCTCTCCGCCAGTTGCGCGCGCTGCGTTGATGGCACGCGAATGGCCGGTTGCGGAGATTGCACAATATATCAAGCTGGTCGAAGCGATCGAGACCGAGGTGGAGGGCGACAGCTATCAGCTGTCCGAAATCCAGGTCCGCGCCATCCTCGACCTGCGCCTCCACCGCCTCACCGCGCTGGGCCGCGATGAGATTGGCGACGAGCTGAAGAAACTGGCAATCGAGATCGAAGAATATCTCGCCATCCTGGGTGATCGCGTCAAACTCTACGCCGTGATGCGCGAGGAGCTCGAAGCTATCGACCGCGAATTCTCAACCCCCCGCCTGTGCGAAATCGCGCCGAGCTGGGATGGTCTTGACGATGAAGACCTGATGGAACGCGAAGAGATGGTCGTCACCGTGACCCATGGCGGCTATATCAAGCGCACCGCGCTCGCCACCTTCCGCGCGCAAAATCGCGGCGGCAAGGGCCGTGCCGGCATGGCGACCAAGGATGAGGATGCCGTCACCGAATTGTTCGTGACGAGCACGCACACACCGGTGCTGTTCTTCTCCAACATCGGCAAGGTTTATCGCCTCAAGGTCTGGCGCCTGCCCGAAGGCGGGCCGTCAACCAAGGGCCGCCCGATGGTCAATCTGTTGCCGCTCGGCGAAGGCGAAGTCATCTCCAACGTGCTGACCCTGCCCGAGGATGAAGCCGAATGGGGCGGCCTTTCGGTCGTCTTTGCCACCGCCAAAGGCTATGCCCGCCGCAACAGCATGGACGCGTTTGCCAATGTGCCGTCCAACGGCAAGATCGCGATGAAGTTTGAGGGCGAGGATGCCGACGACAAGCTGATCGGCGTCGAACTGTTGACCCCTGATGATGATGTGCTGCTGGCAAGCCGCGCGGGCAAGGCGATCCGCTTTGCCGCCGACGACATCCGCGAATTCCAGAGCCGCGCCTCCACCGGCGTGCGTGCAATGAAGCTCGGCGCCCAAAAGGATGGAGGGGGTGACGAGGTCATCTCGCTCTCGATCCTGAAACGCGTCGGCACCACGCCCGAGGAGCGCGAGGATTACCTGCGCTTTGCTCCGTGGAAGCCCGAAAAGGAAGGCGAACCGACGCTGTCCGCAGAACGCCTCGCCGAAATGGCGGAACGCGAGCAGTTCATCCTCACCGTCTGCGCCAATGGCTATGGCAAGCTGTCGTCGGCTTACGGATATCGCCGCACGGGTCGCGGTGGTCAGGGGATCACCAATATCGACAACATCGAACGCAACGGCCCGGTAGTGGCGAGCTTCCCTGCCACCAAGGGCGATCAGTTGATGCTGGTAACCGACCAGGCCAAACTGATCCGCATGCCATTGGATAGCCTGCGTGTGCTGGGCCGCGGGACGGCTGGGGTGCGGTTGTTCAATGTTGATGACAATGAACATGTCGTTGGCGCTGCGCGGATTGAGGAGAGTGATGAGGATGGCGAACCAATGAATGAAGATGACATTGTTGCGTCAAATGGAGCGGTCAGCTGAATAGAAAAGTAGATGCATTGAACCGAATATGTAAGCGGCCCAGAAATAGCTAATGATCAATCAGGTATTCGGGCTGCGAGTTCGACAAGTCTAGTCATTGCCCTGTAAAGACTATTCGAACTCTCGGCTGCATTCGTTAGCCCCCAATCCGTCGAAACAAACGCCGACAGCAAGCGATTGTAACCGAGCCCTTGCGATGCGACAACGCCCTTAGAAACAATAAGTTCTGAGCGAACATCGCGCTTTGCACTGCGCGCCAGGTTGAGTAAAAATCGTTTCGGATCTTGTATACTTTCTGGATTGAGAGGTATCCTGTTTGGACTTACTCCAAGAAAGTCGGCAATCCCTTTTCTGTCAGCCAATAGCCATGCTTCGGTCTCTCTAACAACGACACGGAGAAGCAAATTTTCTGGATTGGCTATCCCGCCCGACCATTGTTCGATTAAATTTGGTGCACAACTCGTGTCGTCCAAATCGGTTAGAATTAACACAGGTTCGCGATTTGCCATTTGCCGGAAGTTACCAATTTTGGTACGTAGGTATCCGTTTCCTTTGCGTCCTAAACGGTTGCCAATTTTTCCATCTCCAAATACCTCCGTTACCAGTCGCACTGCAACGGCTTCGCTCAGCTCATCCTCCGTGGCAACGTTAACAAACAAAGTTACAGCGCCAATGCCAACTGTTCAGCTAATTTAGGTTTTGTTACAGGCAAAATTATTTCCGCGATTGAAAAGCCGTCTTCAACACTTTGTTTTTCCCGAACACTCGGGCCACGAATTGTTGATCCATTAGGTCCTGGTTCGATGATGAGCACACTATTGGCGTCGATCCCCGGATTGCTCAATAGAGATTCACTATGGGTCGTAACAAAAACTTGTCTACGTCGTTTCGCAGACTTTCGAACCTGTTGAATCATCAATGGTATCTCTGCAACTATAGCCGGATTAAGCGACAATTCCGGCTCTTCTATCAAGAGAAGTGAGTCACCTTCCAACAACGACCAAAGTAACCCAATAAGACGAAGTGTTCCGTCGGAAAACTGATCTTCCCGTTGCCATGCACCGCGAGGTCGATGATGCTTGTAAAGCGCCTTCAAGTGCGGTCGCCCTGTGATATCATCCTTTTCAAAATCAAGTTCTTCAAACTGCGGCACAGCCTTTTGGAGAGCATCTCTAATTTTCCGCAGTCTAGAATCTCTTACGCGCGTCGTGGTACGAGCAAGACGCTCCAAGAAACCTTGACCGAAGGGGTCATCTTCTAACCGACGTCCTCCGATCTCATCGCCGAACTTTAGGAGCTGCGGCACCAGATGAAGATAGTTTATATCTGAAAAGAACTCCGCGATTTCGCGGAAAGGCTCGTTGGTTTGAATTTGCTCCAAGTGTGTCTGCGTTAGCCTTGCCACATCCTTTTTATCTTCTTTATCAGGGCGTTGCCTTAACAGTTTCTTCTTTCGCCAAACCTCTTCTTTAGAGATCAAAACTCGTTGAGCCCCTTTACCCTCTGATTTGAACGCTAATGCGTAGCGCCAATCTATGCCATCGGAGTCTTCTAGCGTGATTTCTATCGCGACTTCAGGGTCTGTTCTAGCATGAAGGCATCGTAATTTCGAGAGTCCTCTTCTTTGCGCGATAGCCTTCTGAAGGCCTCCGCCCTCAGTCTTGCAGATGTCACGCAAAAAGCGAAACACATCTAGCAAGTTAGATTTCCCTGATGCGTTAGCACCAAGAATGTAGGTTGTGTCGCCGACTGGAACATCGACTTCCCTGAAATTTCGCCAATTTTTAAGTTTGAAGCTCTTGATAAACATCTGAGGTCGCTTTCCAGTAGCAATAGACATGACGCTAGTGTGAGCGTGGGTCAACTACAGAGAAGACAATTATTCTGTCCTACACGCCCCTCGCTCGCTTATGCCCTGTGCCTTTTCGAAAAAGGACGCATGCCATGAACCACCCCTCCCCCCTCCACCAAGATACCGACGCCAAACTGCCCGCCGCCGCTTACCTCCGCTACGAAAGCCGCGCCGATGGCTGGAGCCCCGGGCGGCAGGCGGCGTTTTTGTCGCATCTTGCCGACAATGGTCTGGTCGAGGATGCGGCGCGCAGTGTCGGGATGAGCGTATCGGGCGGTTATTCGCTGCGCCGCACATCGCGCGGCTATGCCTTCAATCTGGGGTGGGAGGCGGCGCTGATTATCGCACGGCGGGTGATTTCCGACCGGCTGATGACCGCCGCGATCAAGGGCGAAGAAGCGCGCTGGGTGCGTGAGGACAATGTCACCACCTATACGCGCCAAAATACGAAACTTTCACTCGCCCTGCTCGACCGCGTCAATCCCGCCTTGGCCGCACCCGAAGTGCTGGCCGTGGCGGTGCGCTTCGACTGTTTTCTGCAGATGATCGACGAAGGCTTGAACGGAGAGGAACTGTGGCAGCTTTTCTTCAACGAAGCCCTGCCCACCAGCGACCGCGAGACCCGGGCAAGGGTACGCCAATCGCTTCTACTTTGTGAAGAATCCGCGGGTTTTGAGGAGGAGGAGGATCAAGAGGACGAAGCCCCGATCGAGTATAAGTCGATGGATGGGCCAACAACACCATTGTCCCCTCTCCCATTGGGAGAGGATATGAAGGCTTGGGACCCCGGACTTGATCCGGGGGAGCTAGCCGGAGTTGGTGAGGGGTTCTGCCTTGTCGATAGTGCACAGCCCCTCACCCAGCTACGCCTAACCGCCAAAGGCAGTAAGTCTGCGCAACCCTCTCCCAACGGGAGAGGGAAAAGCCTACCCCTCGGCGAAATGCCCGCGCTTGACCAAGGTCGTCACCACCCCTGTCGCGATCATCAGCACGCCGCCATAGTACAGTACCCAGATCGCAAGGCTAACCCAGCCCACCTCGGCCAAGGTCCCTGCCCGCGCGAAGATCAGCAGGTCAGAGGCGACAAAGGCCATGGAGCCGAGGCCGACGCGGTAGCGGGGGAAATTGCTATTCCACGCGCACGCCGCCATGCCCGCAACAAACAAGGTATAGACCGCCGCCTGCATTCCCAGTTCCCGCTCGGCGGGCAAGTAATAGGCAATAACCGGCGCAAGAATGAAAACCATGATGGCCAGCAATTTCTGGCTGAACACCGGATGCACCCGCCGGTGGCGTAGGAACAGCGCAATGGCAATCACATGGCCAATGGCAAAGGCAATCGCGCCCCAGATCATGTCGATCTCGAGCAAGCCGTCGCCCAGCGCCCAAAAGGCCATGACCGCCGCGAGCAGCAGAAATTCGCCAGTGTGATGTTTGCGCAAGGCAAATCCGGTGAGCAACCCCACCCCGCCCATCTTCCACGCAATCGCGGCCATTTCAGGCATCTGGAGCTGCCATGACAATGGATAGGTCAGCCCGAACAGCAGGCTGCCAAACAGCCAGGGGCGTTTATGGGCGAGGTCTTGTGTCATGCGCATTCCCATCGCCGAGGCATCCAGCCAATACAAGCGGAATCAAATCCGCCATCCGGTCCGCGGTCAACCCCGGCCCGCCACGAACGCCAATATCACCATGCAGCCAAGCCGCGATGCACGCCGCCTCGAACGCGGTGTTGCCTTGTGCCAGCACGCCGCAAATCAGCCCGGCAAGCACATCGCCCGAACCGGCGGTCGCCAGCCAAGGCGATGCATGGCGGTTGATCGCCAACCGACCATCGGGTGCGGCGACCACCGTTTCCGGCCCCTTCAGCAGCACAACGGCACCGCTGACGTCCGCCGCCAAGCGCGCCGCCGTCAGCCGGTCGGCCAGATCGATGGCGGGAAACAACCGGGCGAATTCGCCTTCATGCGGCGTCAGCACCACCTGGTCGTGGATCTGCTCAAACAGTTCGGCCGGATTATCGGCAAAGCTGGTGATTGCATCGGCATCGAGCACCAGCGGCAGCCCTTTCGTGAGCAGGTGCATCACCGTTTCGCGCGTCTCGCTGGATATCCCTGCGCCGGGACCGATTGCCGCCGCGCGCACCCGATCATCCACCACGGTCAGATCCGCATCCGCCTCACGCAACATGATCGCGGTGACATGCGCGGCATGTTCTTTGAGTGCTTCATACTCGCCTACCAATGTCACCAGCCCGGCACCAACCGCCAGCGCTGCCTGCGCCGTCAGCCGCGATGCGCCGGTGCGCAAGGCCGGGCCGCTGAACGCCATAGCGCTCCCCCGCGCATATTTGTGCGTGTCGGCGGGTGGAACCAGCAGCACCGGTCGCTCGATCACATGCTCGTCGGAAAGGGTGCAGCGAAAGCTCATGCTGCAAAGCATGCCGCTTTTGCCTGTGCATCGCCATGCTTTTTTGATAGCGGCGCGGCCTATGTCTAATCATCAGGTTCATATCATCGGCGGCGGGCTCGCCGGAAGCGAAGCGGCGTGGCAGCTTGCCAAGCGCGGGGTACGGGTACGTCTGTCCGAAATGCGCGGCGGCGGCGATATGACTCCCGCCCACCAGACCGATGGCCTCGCCGAAATGGTCTGCTCGAACAGCTTCCGTTCGGACGATGCCGATAATAATGCGGTTGGCCTGTTGCATCAGGAAATGCGCAAGCTGGACTCGCTGGTAATGCGCGCGGCGGAAGTGGCGAAGGTACCCGCCGGTTCAGCGCTGGCTGTCGACCGCGATGTGTTTTCCGGTGAAGTTACGCGGCTGCTTTCCGAACTGCCTAATGTCGAAATTGTCCGCGAACGGGTAGATGTGCTGCCAACAGAGGGGCTCACCATTGTCGCGACCGGTCCGCTAACCGCGCAATCGCTCGCGCAAAGCGTGTTGTCCGCAACCGGGCAGGATAGCCTCGCCTTTTTCGATGCCATCGCGCCGATCGTCTACCATGACAGCATCGACATGGACGTCGCCTGGTACGCCTCGCGTTGGGACAAGGGCGACGGCAAGGATTATATCAACTGCCCGATGGATAAGGACCAGTATCTCACCTTCCATCAAGGCCTGCTCGATTCTCCCAAGGCCGAGTTCAAGGAGTGGGAAACCGACACCCCCTATTTCGAAGGCTGCATGCCGATCGAGGTGATGGCCGAACGCGGGTTTGATACGTTGCGCTTTGGGCCGATGAAACCAGTCGGGCTCGACAATCCCAAGACCGGGCGCTGGCCGCATGCGGTTGTGCAATTGCGACAGGATAATAAGCAGGGCACATTGTGGAACATGGTCGGATTCCAGACCAAGATGAAGCATGCCGCGCAGGTGGAATTGTTCCGTACCATCCCCGGTCTGGAGAATGCCGAATTTGCGCGGCTGGGCGGATTGCACCGCAACACCTTCATCCGCTCGCCGATATTGCTCGACCGCCAGTTGCGGCTGAAATCTGCGCCGCATATCCGCTTTGCCGGGCAGATAACCGGCTGCGAAGGCTATGTTGAAAGTGCTTCGGTCGGCCTGATGGCGGGCATCATGGCGGCGAGCGAGTTGGCTGGGCGCGACTTCACGCCGCCGCCCGAAACGACCGCCTTTGGCGCCTTGCTGCACCACATCACTGGCGACGCGGAGGCCGAAAGCTATCAGCCGATGAACATCAATTTCGGCCTCTTCCCGCCGCCCGAGGGAAAGGTACACAAGAAGGAGCGCAAGGCTTTCATGACCAACCGGGCGCGGTCTGATCTGGAACGCTGGATGACCGAATTTGGCCTCAACAACGGCAGTTAGGCTTGGCTGCTTGCTTGGGACGCGTTGACAGGAATTCCTTGCGCGTCAGCAAGCTGTCACGATTGCCATCTGCCTTTGCGAAGCGCTCTCCAGTCGCCGCGGCCCATTCCTCGAACGACAGCAAATTATTGCCGTCGCGATCGAGTTTTTTGAAATCCTTGGTGCGGCTCGACATCATCTCGATGCGCGAAACCAGCTCGTCTCGGTTGCGATCATATCGGTTGAAACGCACTTCCTCGCGGCTCAGCTTCGCCGCCTTGGGCGGCTCGGGCGGCGGCGCGCCAAATGCTGGTGCATCCTTGCCCGCAACAGGCAGCACCAAAGGCGCTGGCTCCTCAGGCGGTGGTTGCGGGATGATAGGGTCGTCAGCAGCCCAACTCTGCCAGAACCAATATCCCAATGACGAGGTTATCAGGGCAATCCCCGCGCCAGCCAAAAGCTTCCGCATGGCTCAACACTCCGGCACCACCCTGTGTGAAGACTGCAATTGTGCGAAAAATCACATTCCCGTCAAGCCGTGCCAGCTCATCCGGAGAAATATTCGAAAACGTGCGAGCCCATTTGCATTGCCGTCGACTGTATATGCGAGCTGCAGCAGGTTCAACGGTTTCAGGCCCGGAAGAAGTTTTGCGTCATTGTCAGACATCAAGAGCCCCAGACTTCCTCTAGCCCAACATTCTCCTGCAACACGGACAGCTTCTGGCGAATTGCAACTGTCGGTCGCCCAATGCGCATAGTTACCGAAAATGGCATCGGCACGCGTCTGGTTGGCGGCAGCGATTTCCGGGCTTGCCGGATCGCCTTCTGCCGAAACAATCCGCTCCCACGCATCAACCAGAGATTGCAGCGCAGAATCCAACCCTTCGGCATTCTCGCAAGCCGACAATCTTGCCAGCAATGGCTCTCCAGTCGGGCGGACATCGCGGTGCCTTCCAATTTGCTCACGCCACCAAGCGAGCCGCAATTGCTTGATCAAGCTCTCCTGCCCCTTTGCAGCAATCGCCATCAAGCGGTTGTCGAATTCAAGCAGCAACGAAAATGCTTCACGCAGATCTCGTTGGGCATAGGCGACAGCCAAGCGTTGCGGGGGAGAAAGATTTCGTTTGGCATCCATTCCGAGCATTCCAAAACACGTAAATGCAGCGCCGCACAAGTGCGAAGATTTTGCTGCACGAATTGTCGCTATGGAACCGGAAGGTTAACGCGGAGGCGCTGCAATTTGAGAGAAGTTACAAATTTTCAATGCTTAGCATTCTTTATGCGTTGCCAAATTAACGTGTTCCTAACCCTGTTTCTTCAAGTGACGGTTACATCCGTGCTCGTAAACGACACGATAAGTCCAAATGGATTTGACAGGGGATAGTGACCGTGAGGAAAAATCTGGAGACCAAAAGTCTCACTGGCGTGCTTTCACGACTGTGCAAGGACGAGGCTGGCAATACCATCGCGATCATGGCGGCGGCTGTCATTCCGGTAATCGGTCTTGTTGGCGGCAGTGTCGATATGAGCCGGATCTATCTAACGCAGTCGCGCCTTCAGTCCGCCTGCGATGCGGGCGCCTTGATGGGCCGGAAAGTCATGGCCGGCGGCGCTTGGGCAGATAATAGCGGACTGGCGAACACAAAAGCCGTTCAGGCCTTTACCGCAAACTTTGAAAACGGCGCTTATGGGACGGGAGCGGTCACAAAATCATTCACGGAGTTAGGGGGCAAAGTGACGGGCACGGCTTCGGTCCCTATCCCGATGACATTGATGAAGGCCCTCGGCCAGAACCAGCGAACAATCCGCGTCAACTGCAGCGCCGAAATGCGCATCCCGAATTCGGACGTCATGTTTGTGCTCGATACCACGGGGTCGATGGATTCTGCGGCCAATGGTGAAAGTGTGAGCTCTTCCAATCCTGCAAAAATCACGGAACTGAGGATCGCCACCAAGTGTTTCTATGAGATACTGACGCAGAAAAACATCACGGACGTAACTAAAGAACAGTGCGACCAGACAACCGATCCTTCGGAAACATCGTCCAACACGTCGCAGATACGGTTTGGCTTCGTGCCCTATTCGATCAACGTCAATGTCGGTCGTTTGCTGCCGCTGGACTATATGGCGAACACCTGGTTCTATCAGACACGCCGCGCCAATTTCTCCGACGCTACCGGATATGATTATACACTTGGTGAACCGAGCGAATTGACGCAAGTCGGAGATCCATCTGTCGATGATTCGACCGGTGATTGGAACTATATGTCCAACAGCATCACCATTGACGGCACCAAATATTTGAAAACGGTGGAGGTCAAAAATGCGCCTCTCGATTGCACTACCATATCAGCGCCGCCTGATCAGTCGTCTGGCCCGACGACGAATGGGCCCTATGTCACAAATAGTCCTACTCCGGTTCACCCGGCGGCTTCAATTACTGTCGATTATGAATCGACCGTAACAAGTGGTGCTGTCAAATATCGATATGTCCCCGACAAGACGGACGTGACAAAGAACAAGAAGTGTTATTTGCAACGCAAAACCGACTCTTCTGTTACCACAACTCAATATACTGCAACCCGTCCGGTCACTTGGACCCCGCGCAGGACGTTCGATGACTGGACCTATGATCGCATTGAATTGAACGTTGCAGGATTGAAAAATTCGGCAAACAACAGCTGGAACAGCTCGCTTCAGGTTCCGATCGGCGCAAACGGGGCCAACACGACGATTAACTGGGATGGCTGCATTCTGGAACGTGAAACCCAGAAAAATGTATCGACTTGGGATACGTCTAATACGTCGGCTCAGAAAGACATGGCAATCGACCTGATTCCCGATGCGTCGAATCCAGCTACCTTGTGGGGCCCTCGTCTGAAGGACGTGTTGTATGCGCGCGAAGATAGCAACGGAGACTGGACGTTGGATCCTGTCACGACAACAGACAATTTTGGTCGCCCGACCTCAGGAAACACGACCACCGCATGCCCGTCGCCTGCAAAACTTTTGAACGTCTGGTCGCCGACCGATTATAAAAACTATATCAACGGCCTGACCACCGATGGTTACACTTTCCACGATATTGGCATGTTGTGGGGTGCCCGTCTGATTTCACCTACGGGAATTTTCGCCACGCACAATGCAGTCGCGAATGACAATGTGCAGCGGCATTTGATTTTCATGACCGACGGTGACACGAATGCTAACTGGTCAGCACTTTCGGCCTACAATGTTCCGTGGTTCGATCGACTTCAGACTGACGGTGTGCCAACCACTTCAGATCTGAATGCTTTGACCGATGCACGTACTGCTGCACTTTGCACGGCCATCAAGAATATGAACATATCCTTGTGGGTGGTGTCTTACGGTGAGGACGTCAACAGCACGACCAACGAGCGTCTTGAGGAGTGCGCCTCACCCGGCAAATTCTTCGCCTATGACCCCGACGTCAGTCTGACCGAACAGTTCAAACAGATCGCTGGCAAGATCGCAGCTCTTCGTCTGACCACATAAGGATTGTTGCAATGAAACACGTCAATCCTGGCAAGATATTCGCCGATCAAGACGGCGTATCTGTCACCGAATTCGGACTGATCGCCCCTGCGTTGTTCACCATGCTGCTTGGGACGATGGACGTCGGCCACACCTTGTATATGCGCACCGTTATCGATGGTGCCATTCAGGAAGTGGCGCGCGATTCATCGCTTGAAGACGGCGGCATTCTGGCGAAACAACAGGCGATTGATGCCCGCATCAAAAGGCAGATTCGCAACCTCAATAAAAGCATCAATCCTGCTAGTGATATCGTTATTAAGCGTCGATATTATCGCAACTTCACAGGTGCGTTCAATGCCGATGAAGAGGACTATACCGATACGAATGACAATGGTGTCTGCGACAATGGCGAACCCTATATCGATGCCAATTTGAACGAAAGCTGGGACTCCGACGGTGGTGACGAAGGCCAGGGCGGCGCAAAGGACGTATCGATTGTTACCGTCACGGTGACCTATGATCGCCTGTTTCCAGTTGCTGGGTTGATCGGGCTTCCCGAACAGATCACCATTTCCGCAAACACCGTTCTGGCGAACCAGCCCTATGCAGAACAGGCCAGCTATGCAGCACCACAGACGAGGAACTGCGATGATTGATACCACAAAACGCTTCCAAAAAATCCGCAGCTTTGCAGCGGATATTGGCAAGGATCGCAGCGGTCTGGCGCTGGTCGAATTTGCGGTTTCGCTTCCATTTTTCATGGGGCTGGCGATCGCAAGTGTCGAGACCGCAAATTTTGCGGCCACAACAATGCAAGTTAACCAGATCGTTGTGCACGTTGCTGACAACGCTGCGCGAATGGGGACCAGCAATCTCGAGGGTCGAAAACGTGTTGAGGAAATCGACATCAACGATGTGTTTACCGGCGCCCGTCACGAAGGGCGCGGATTGCTGCTCGATGGTTTTCACCCCTATGTAGATCCCGGCACCCACCAGACAGTTTCACGCGGCAATGCGCGGATTTTCCTGTCCAGTGTGGAACCGGTAAATAGCCCAAATAATTCAAACAAGTTCAAGATAAAGTGGCAGCGCTGCTCGGGCCCTGGTACACATTTTGTACCACTTTACGGCAAACCCGGCACACACGGGAATGTCAATGGAATCGGCCCGACAGGTCGTCAAATTACAGCGCCGGACTATGGTGCGGTGATGTTTGCCGAAATGCACTACCATTTCACACCGATGCTCGACATCGGCTTTTCAAATTTGGTAGCCAAAGACATTATCGCAACGTCGGCAATGATCGTTCGTGACTCGCGCGATTTAACCGGGCCGACCGGCGGCGACGGCGTCTATCCGACGACCAGCGTAACCGCGTCGAGTTGCTCCTGACAATTTAAAAACGTCAGCGACCCAATAACTTCCTGACACCGCCTGCAATCTTGTCGGCGGTGATCAGGGCGGCGCGCTCCAGATTGGCCGCATAGGGCATTGGTACGTCTTCGTTGGCGATGCGGACCACAGGTGCATCGAGGTCGTCGAAGCCTTCCTCCATACAGATTGCTGCAATCTCGCTACCAACCGAACAAGTAGCCCAGCCTTCTTCTGCGATGACCAAACGATTGGTTTTCGCAAGGCTGGCGAGTATTGTCGCTTTGTCGAGCGGACGGATGGTGCGCAGGTCAATGACTTCGGCATCAACCCCCTCGCCTGCCAATTTCTCAGCAGCATCAAGCGCAAATCCGACGCCAATCGAATAGGACACGATGGTGACATCACGGCCCTCACGCACGATGCGTGCTTTGCCGATCGGTAGGACGAAATCGTCGACTGCGGGCACTTCAAAACTGCGCCCGTACATCAATTCGTTTTCGAGGAAGACGACCGGATCGTCACAGCGAATAGCGGCTTTGAGCAAGCCTTTAGCGTCGGCTGCATCATAAGGTGCAATCACGATCAAGCCGGGTACGCTGGCGTACCACGGCGCATAATTTTGGCTGTGCTGCGCACCGACGCGCGCCGCCGCACCATTAGGACCGCGAAATACAATCGGGCACCGCATCTGGCCGCCCGACATGTAATTGGTTTTCGCAGCCGAATTGATGATGTGGTCGATCGCTTGCATCGCGAAGTTGAAGGTCATGAATTCAATCACCGGGCGCAGGCCGCCCATCGCGGCCCCCGTGCCGATCCCGGCAAAGCCATATTCGGTGATTGGCGTATCGATGACGCGACGCGGGCCGAATTCTTCGAGCAAGCCTTGGGTGACTTTATAGGCACCCTGATATTCGGCGACTTCCTCACCCATCACAAAAATGCGGTCATCGGCGCGCATTTCTTCGGCCATCGCATCACGAAGCGCTTCACGCACCGTAACCGTCGCCATAGCTGTGCCGGCAGGAACTGAGGGTTCGACTGCAACTTTTGGAGGAGCAACGACAGGCTTTGGTGCTTCGACGACTGCGACTTCCGCTGGTTCAGCTTTTGCAACTGGCGCGGGCGAGGCGGCTTCATCTTCACCAGCAATCAATGCGATCACTGTGCCAACTTTCACGCCATCTGTGCCTTCGGCCACCAGAATTTGCGTAACGGTGCCTTCGTCGACCGCTTCAAATTCCATCGTCGCCTTGTCGGTTTCGATTTCAGCGAGGATGTCGCCAGACGACACAGTATCGCCTTCCTTCACCAGCCATTTCGCCAGCGTGCCCTCTTCCATGGTGGGCGACAAAGCGGGCATTTTGAGCTCGATTGCCATCAGTATGTCTCCACCAACACGTCGGTATATAGTTCGGAAAGATCAGGTTCAGGCGCCTGTTCGGCAAATTCGGCGGACGCATTCACGATTGCGCGGATTTCCTTTTCGATGGCTTTCAGATCATCTTCCTTGACACCCATAGCGAGCAAATCTTCCTTGCAACCGTCGATCGGGTCGGACTTCTCGCGCACCGACTGCACTTCCTCACGGCTGCGATATTTTGCCGGATCGGACATCGAGTGGCCACGATAACGGTAGGTCTTCATTTCGAGCAGGATCGGTCCCTTGCCGCTGCGCACCCAATCAAGCGCAACTTCGGCGGCCCCGCGAACGGCGAGCACATCCATGCCATCAACCTGCAGGCCGGGAATTCGGAAGCTCTCACCACGGCGATAAAGCTGGTCTTCGGCCGAGGCACGATTGACGCTGGTGCCCATCGCATATTGGTTATTCTCGATCACGAAAATGATCGGCAGTTTCCAGAGTTCCGCCATGTTGAAGCTCTCATACACCTGCCCCTGGTTCGCGGCTCCGTCACCGAAATAGGCAAGGCACACACCGCCGTCATTGTTGTATTTGTGCGCAAAAGCGAGCCCAGCGCCGAGCGAAACCTGTGCCCCTACAATGCCGTGGCCGCCATAGAATTTATGCTCGGTCGAAAACATATGCATCGACCCGCCCTTGCCGCGCGAAATGCCTGCAGCACGGCCCGTCAGTTCGGCCATGATGATGTTCGGATCGATACCATAAGCGAGCATATGGCCGTGATCGCGATAGCCTGTGATCACACTGTCCTTGCCCGGCGTCAGTGCCGATTGCAGGCCAATGGCGACCGCTTCCTGTCCAATATACAGGTGGCAAAAACCGCCGATAAGCCCGAGCCCATATAACTGCCCAGCCTTTTCCTCGAAACGACGGATCAGCAGCATCTGCTTGTAGAATTCGAGTAGCTCTTCCTTGCTCGCCCTATACGGCACCGGTGTTGCCGGACGCTCGCGGTTTGCGATGGCGTCGGTAGAGACCGAAACAGCCTTTGCCTTGCTCGGCTTGCTTGCTGGGGATTTGGCCAATGCGTCGTCCTCTCACGGGCATGTTGTTTGACGTTAGGGAAAGCGCCTAGTCAATCGCGCGAACAGATGGAAGTGCCTTTATGCGACGTATCCATAAGACATAGCTATTCATTATCCTTCAGCGGGATAACAATTTCGTCGGGTGCAACGACATTCAATTCTTTGCGCATCAATTCGCCTGCCAGATCAGGATCGACGTTGTCGCGATCGAGCAGTCGCTGGCGGTTGCGCAGCGCATCGCGTTCCTTTTCCAATTTGGCAAGTTCCTTGCCGCGCTCATTAATAGCCTGCCGATACTCCGCCCAGGCAAGAATTCCTGTCGGGCCGAGCAGGGCATAAGAAGCAATCAGCAAAAGCGCCACCAAAGCCGCTGCTGTCACCAATTTGGCGCGAAATTCTTCCGGATTCGTCTTGCGCTTTGCCTTGGCCATAAGGGTCTATACCATCATGGCGTCAACCGGTGCAATCACCTGAAGATCGAACGGCCTGCGTAAATTGCGCTCGATCCCAGCTCTTCTTCGATGCGGATGAGCTGGTTGTACTTTGCCAAACGATCCGAACGCGCAAGGCTGCCCGTCTTGATCTGTCCGCAGTTGGTTGCGACTGCGAGATCGGCAATGGTCGTGTCTTCAGTTTCACCCGAGCGGTGTGACATGACGGCGGTGTAGGACGCCCGCTGCGCCATCGAAACGGCTGCAAGCGTTTCAGACAATGTGCCGATCTGGTTGACCTTGACGAGCAAAGAATTGGCGAGGCCCTTTTCAATGCCCATCGCCAGACGCTTCGGATTGGTAACGAACAGATCATCGCCGACCAGTTGAACCTTGTTGCCGATCAGATCGGTGACGGCCTTCCAGCCTTCGAAATCATCCTCGGCCATGCCGTCCTCGATCGACTTGATCGGATAGTCGGCGCACAGATCTGCCAGATATTGCGCCATGGTGTGCGGATCGAGCGAAAGGCCTTCGCCGCTGATTTCATATTTGCCGCCTTTGAAGAATTCGGTCGCTGCGCAATCGAGCGCGAGCACGACCTCTTCGCCAGCCTTGAAACCGGCTTTTTCGATCGAAGCCATGATGAAATCGAGCGCTGCGCGGGTCGATGACAGATTAGGAGCAAAGCCGCCTTCGTCGCCTACTGCAGTCGCGAGGCCCTTTTCGTGCAGGCCTTTTTTCAACGTGTGGAAGATTTCCGAACCCCAGCGCACGGCCTCTGCAAGGCTGTCTGCGCCGACCGGCATGATCATGAATTCCTGAAAGTCGATTGGGTTGTCGGCATGCTCGCCACCATTGATGATGTTCATCATCGGCACCGGCAAAACTTTGGCGTTGACGCCGCCGACATAGCGATAGAGCGGTAGGCCGCGTGCATCTGCGGCGGCTTTGGCAACGGCAAGGCTAACACCAAGGATAGCGTTGGCACCCAGACGCGACTTGTTCTCGGTGCCGTCGAGTGCGATCATCGCGGCGTCAATATCTTCCTGATCCTCGGCTTCATAATCGGTCAGCAAAGGCTCGATTTCATTGACCACGGCTTCGACGGCACGCTGCACGCCCTTGCCCATATAGCGGCCCTTGTCACCATCGCGCTTTTCAACCGCCTCGTGCGCGCCCGTAGACGCGCCCGAAGGCACAGCGGCCCGGCCAAAGCTGCCATCTTCGAGCAATACATCGACTTCGACCGTCGGATTGCCACGGCTGTCGAGGATTTCACGGGCGTGGATATTGATGATGGCGGTCATGGCTGGCTCCCGGGAGAATGGTTCGCCGCGCCCTTAATCGCTATTTCTGGCGCTGGCAATCGGTGGGTCCGTTTCCGACGATGGAATATGAATGCATGGTCAGAGATGCAAAATCATGCTGTCCTAGTTGACTAAAGCACCTGCAATACCAATATGTGTTGAAATGGTCCCGAAAGGAGGATTGAAATGGCTACTCCCAAGAAACCCGCTGCCGCAGCGAAGAAGCCTACTGGCAAACCCAAACCTGCCACTGCAAAAACAGCAACGCCCAAAGAGACCGCCGTCAAAACGGCTGTTACAAAGGCCAAGCCCAATCCTGGCAAGGTCGAGACAGAGGTCAAAACCAAGATGAAGACCGAATTTGCAAACATGAAGGACAAAGCTACCGATCGCGCTCGCGAAGCCGCCGAAAGCGGCAAGGACAAAGCCAGTGAAGCCCTTGGCGGCTTTGGCAAGATATTGCGCGACAGTGCTGGGCAGATTGATGAAAAAGTCGGCGCACAATACGGCGATTATGCCCGCAAGGCCGCCGATGCAGTGGATGATCTTGCAGGCAAGATGGATGCCAAGCAGGTCGACGATATCCTCGAAGATACGCGCCAGTTCATCCGCAAGAGCCCCGGTGTCGCGATTGGCGCCGCAGCCGCGATCGGCTTTGTACTGGCACGCCTCGTGCGTTCGGGACGCGACTGACGCTGAAACGGCTTCTATAAAGCCGCATGCCGCATTAAAGGCGGGGGAGTGATGGAAAAAGACACCTCTCCCGCCAGCGACTTAGATACCGCGCCCCCCTCGCCCGCCGAACAGGTTCGCACGCTGGTGGCCCATGTGCGCGCGCTTGCAGAGGCCGAAATCGACTATGCCAAGGCCCGGCTCACCTATAGCGGTGGGATCATCCGCAAGGCCGGGATCTGGGCCTTTTTGGCAATCTTTTTCCTGTCTGGAGCGATCATCGCGCTGATCCTCGGCCTGTTATTGATCCTCAATCATTATATCGGACCTTGGCTGGCAACCGCGATTGTGGTGGTCGGTTTCGCCCTCGCAGCTTGGGGCGCTGGATTGGCTGCCCGACGCACTGCCAACAATCTGAAGTTTGACGAAGGCGAAGATCATGACTGATCCGGAGCGCGAAACCATTGTGCAGCGCGATCAGGCGCGCAAGCAGTTGCGCCAAACGCTTGTCTCCGATGTCGAACAGGCCAAACATGATCTGCACCCGCGCACCATAACCACGCGCTGGACGGCAAAGCAGAAATCGAAGCTGGCGGACGCAGGCGCGTCGGCAAAGCAAAATGTTGCAAAAAATGCACCGCTTATCGGGATTGTGGCTGCCGCTGGCTTGCTATTTGCTGCGCGAAAACCCATTTCAAACTGGATAGAGCGGCTCCGCAATCGGAAGCCGCATGAAGAAGGCGATGAGTGATGAGCAAGCTTGGCGACAATCTGAAAACCGCGACTGACACTGCACGCGAAAACATCGCTCAGGCTGGCGAAAAGGCGCGCGAAGCCAGTGCTGCAGCCAAGCGTTCAGCCGCTGCTGCCGCCGAAAAAAGCAAGGCTGCCGCAGCACGCAGTGTCGAAAGCTCGAGGCAACTCGCAAAGAAGGCCGGCAAAGCCTCCAGCGACGGCATCGATAAAAACCCACTCGCCATTGTCGCAGGCGGTATCGCCCTAGGCGCGATCATCGGTATGCTGCTCCCCAAGACCGAACGTGAAACCAAGGTGTTGGGTAAGGCTGGCAAAGCGATCAACGATACCGCCAAGCGCGCCGCCAATGCTGCAAAGGATGCCGGCAAGGCCAAGGTAGCCGAGGTAGGCCTTGGCAGTGACGCCATTCGCGATCAGTTTCGCGATCTGGTCAGCAAGGCGAGCGAGGCGGTAAAAGCCGCCGGTCAGGCCGCAGCCAGCGAAGCCCGCAAACGCGACTAATTCGCGCTAGCCTTTCCCTGCCGAACTCGCTAAGGGCGCCGCCAAGCCGTAACGGCACCCTCTCTCTGGCAAGGAAATTGGCAATGGCTCAGGCCAAATTGCATCTGGTATTCGGTGGTCGCGTCAAGGACCCGCAAACGGTCGATTTCTGCGAACTCGACAAGCTCGATATCGTCGGCATTTTTGCGGACTATGCCGAGGCTGAGGAAGCATGGCGCGGATCGGCGCAACGCACCGTTGACGATGCCGAAATGAAATATGTCGTCGTGCATCTGCACAAGCTGCTCGAGCCTGATCAGCAAGGCTGATCTTCAAGCCTTACGATAGCGCCAATTCAGCAGCGGCCAGGTCAGCGCCAGTCCAGCAATAAACCCGCCAATATGCGCCCATATGGCGATATTGACGCCAATCCCCGGCCCGACAAAGCCCAGCATCAGGTTGAAGGCAACCCACGCGACGAGCAATTGCGCCGCGTGAACCAGCTTGCCCGAAACCCGCCCCCAATCCTTGGGCCGGTTGTGCGGGAAAAGCTGCATATGCGCGGCAAACAGCGCGGAAATAGCGCCGCTCGCACCAACCACCGGCATGGGCGATTGCGGATGCGCTACAACCTCGGCGATGGCAGCGCAGATGATCCCCGCACCATAGAGAATGGCAAAACTCTTGCTGCCTAGCACCCGCTCGAGGTTCGCCCCGACCATCAACAGCATCAGCATGTTGAGCGCAACGTGCATAATCCCGCCGTGCAAAAAGGCCGAACTCAACGGTGTAAGCCAGACAGGCAACATATAGCCAACTTCGCCGAACACACCGTCACTCAGCGAAAAACGCGCAGGGATCAACGCACCTGCCACCGTCACCGGCGCATATAGCCCCGGAATCAGCACGAGCACTGCCAATGCGATGTTGATCGCGGCTATCGTTTTGGTCACGGGTCCGGCGGCTACCTGCATCGCCTATCCCTGCCAGATAATCGGGTTCAAATGAACTCGATCTTCTGCACGAGATAATATTTGTCGCCCGACGGCACGGTCACTTCGACCTCGTCGTCAACCTGACGACCGATCAACGCACGGCCGAGCGGCGAGTTATAGCTGATCTTGCCAACCTTGGCGTCCGCCTCTGCCTCGCCGACAATCTGATAGCGCACCGGCTTATCATCTTCGTCGAGCAGGGTGACGGTCGCGCCGAAAACAATCTTGTCGCCCGAAAGCGTGGTCGGATCGATGATCTGCGCGCGGCTGATCCGGTCTTCGATATCCGAAATCGAGGCCTCTACCTGGCCCTGACGTTCCTTGGCAGCATGATATTCCGCATTTTCCGAAAGATCGCCATGCGCACGGGCTTCTTCGATCGCATCGATAATGGTCGGGCGCTCTTCGCGCAGCCGCTTGAGGTCGGTCGTCAGCTTTTCAAAGCCCTCGGCCAGCATCGGCATTTTATCCATTGTCGCCATGCGTATTCACGTCCTTCGTAGTCAAAACTTCCTTGCAGGCTGGAGGGCCAGCCCACGGATTTTCAGCATTTGGGGAAGTGCTGTCAGAGCTTATGATAGTCCTGAAGCGTGCAAACTTCAAGTTTTCTCACACTGAGCGCCTCAATCGCCTCTGTCGCGGCAAGCGATGCACTCGCCGTTGTGAAGTAGCTGACCTTGTTGACCAGCGCCGAACGGCGGATGTCTTCGCTGTCTTTCAGGCTCTGCCAACCCTCTGTGGTGTTGAACACCAAAGCGATTTCGCCATCGATTATCTTATCGACGATATGCGGCCGGCCCTGCGCAACCTTGTTGACGCGTTCGACTGCAATTCCCTGCCCTTGCAGATAATCGGCAGTCCCGCCGGTGGCGCACACGGTAAAGCCCATCTTGATCAGCTTGGCGACCGCAGGCACGATATGCTGCTTGTCGCTGTCTTTCACCGAAACGAACAGCTTGCCCGATTGCGGCAGCACCATACCGGCGCCCAACTGCGCCTTGGCAAAGGCCATCGCAAAATCCTTGTCGATGCCCATCACTTCGCCGGTCGATTTCATTTCGGGGCTGAGCACCGGATCGACCCCGGGGAAACGGTTGAACGGGAAAACGGCTTCCTTGACTGCGATATAATCGATGTCGAGATCGATGGTCGGCAGGTCTTTCAGCTTCTCGCCCGCCATGACGCGTGCGGCAATCTTGGCTATCGGTGCACCAATCGCCTTGGCGACGAAAGGCACGGTGCGCGAGGCACGCGGGTTGACTTCGATCAGATAGACCAAACCGTCCTTCACCGCGAATTGCGCGTTCATCAAGCCTTTGACCTTCAGCGCGCGCGCCAGCACTTCGGCCTGGCGGCGGATTTCTGCGATGATGTCTTCGGGCAGATTGTAAGGCGGCAGGCTGCACGCGCTGTCGCCCGAATGGACGCCGGCTTCTTCGATATGCTGCAGGATGCCCGCGACCACCACGTCATCGCCATCGGCGACGCAATCGACATCGACCTCGACGGCGTCGCGCAGATAGCGGTCGATGAGGACCGGACTATCACCTGACACGCGCACTGCGGTTTCGATATAATTTTCGAGCTGCGCCTGTGTGTCGACAATCTCCATCGCCCGGCCACCCAGAACATAGCTGGGGCGCATCAGCACCGGATAGCCGATGGTTTCGGCGACCTTGATCGCTTCCTCACGGCTGCGCGCAATGCCATTTTCGGGCTGTTTGAGCTTCAGCTTGTTGATCAGCGCGGCAAAACGCTCGCGGTCTTCCGCCAAATCGATAGCATCGGGCGAGGTGCCGAGGATCGGGATGCCTGCATCCTCCAATGCCTTGGCCAGATTGAGCGGCGTCTGCCCGCCAAACTGCACGATCACGCCCTTCAGCGTGCCCTTCTGCTGCTCGACATGCAGGATTTCCAGCACATCCTCGGCGGTCAGCGGCTCGAAATAAAGGCGGTCGCTGGTGTCATAGTCGGTCGAAACCGTCTCCGGGTTGCAGTTGACCATGATCGTTTCATAACCAACCTCCGCCAGCGCAAAGCAGGCGTGGACGCAGCAATAGTCGAACTCGATCCCCTGCCCGATCCGGTTCGGCCCACCACCCAAAATGACGACTTTTTCGCGGTCGCTGGGCTGCGCCTCGCACTCAGGCTCTCCAAAGGTCGGGGCCTCATAGGTGGAATACATATAGGGCGTTTTCGCCTCAAATTCGGCTGCGCAGGTATCGATGCGCTTGAAAACAGGGCGGACGCCCAATTTGTGGCGTGCCTTGCGCACTTCTGCCTCGGTAATCCCGCCAGTCATCGCGACGATGGCTTCGCGGATCAGGCCCGAACCGCGGCGGATCGCCGATTCCATGCCCGGGCGAACATGCGCCGATTCGAGCGCGAGGAAGGCGAGGCGTTTGTCCGAAAAGCCCATCGCTTTCAGGCGGCGCATGCCTTCGGCATCCTGCGGAAGACCGTTGGTTTTGACCTCATTTTCGGCCTCGACGATTTCGGCGAGCCTTTCGAGGAACCAGGGGTCGAATTTCGAATATTGATGGATATCCGCAACCGACATGCCTTCACGCAGCGCCTGCGCCGCGACCAGCAGCCGGTCGGGCGTGGCACGTGTCAATGCCGCCGCCAGTTCATCCTTGTGCGCACCTTTCAGCGCGTCGACATAGTTGAAGCCCGACAATCCGGTTTCAAGGCCGCGCAGCGCCTTTTGCATCGATTCGTGGATGTTGCGGCCAATCGCCATTACCTCACCAACCGATTTCATCGCGGTCGACAGCAAAGGTTCCGAACCCTTGAACTTTTCAAAGGCAAAACGCGGGATTTTGGTGACGACATAGTCAATCGTCGGTTCGAACGAGGCGGGCGTCGCGCCGGTGATGTCGTTATCGATCTCGTCGAGCGTATAGCCCACTGCCAGCTTGGCCGCGACCTTGGCAATCGGGAAGCCGGTGGCCTTTGAGGCGAGCGCCGAGGACCGCGATACACGTGGGTTCATTTCAATCACGATCAGGCGGCCATCCTTCGGATTGACTGCGAACTGTACGTTCGAACCGCCTGTTTCGACTCCGATTTCACGCAATGTCGCGATGCTCGCGTTGCGCATGATCTGATATTCCTTGTCGGTCAGCGTCAGCGCAGGCGCGACAGTGATCGAATCGCCTGTATGCACGCCCATCGGATCGACATTTTCGATCGAACAGATGATGATGGCATTGTCCTTTTTATCGCGGACAACCTCCATCTCATATTCTTTCCACCCGAGCAGCGACTCCTCGATCAGCACCTCGGTCGTCGGGCTGGCATCAAGGCCGCCGGTGACGATCTGGATGAATTCGTCGCGATTATAGGCAATGCCGCCACCGGTGCCGCCCATGGTGAAGCTGGGGCGGATGATCGAGGGCAGCCCGGTGCGTTCGAGCACGGTTAGCGCCTCTTCAAGCGTATGGGCGATCCCCGAACGCGCGGATTCGAGGCCAATCTTAGTCATCGCCTCACGGAATTTCATCCGGTCTTCGGCCTTGTCGATCGCTTCGGCGGTCGCACCGATCATCTCGACATCATATTTCGCCAGCGTGCCATTGGCCTCCAGCGCCAGCGCGGTATTCAGCGCGGTCTGCCCGCCCATTGTGGGGAGCACGGCCATTTTTTCTTGGGGGTATTTTGCGCGCTCATTTTCAATGATCTTGGCGACCACTTCGGGCGTGATCGGCTCGACATAGGTAGAGCCATTTTCGCCGACCATTTCCGGATCGGTCATGATCGTCGCGGGGTTGGAGTTGACGAGGATGATGCGATAGCCCTCCTCACGCAGCGCCTTGCACGCCTGCGTCCCCGAATAGTCAAACTCGCACGCCTGGCCGATAATGATCGGGCCAGCGCCGATGATGAGGATGGAGTGAATGTCAGTGCGTTTGGGCATTAGTTGTTCGTTTTCTTAGGCGAAGGCTGCTCGTTGCCGACAAAGCCATATTTCATATGACGTGAGAGGCTGGATGATCGTAATTCAGCAAGCAGGCAGTCGACGTTTTCATATTTTTCGTTTGGATCAATATCGGTCGTCAGGCCTGCACTCGCATCGAGGCGCAACGTACCATTCTTCACACCACATTTTTCTTCGATTCTACTTATTTCGGCAGCATCATCCTTGTTGCCAACGTTGCAGCCGCCCAACGACAAAGCGGCTACGATCAACATCGAAAATATTCTGATATAATTCGACATTACTTTTGCTCTTCTTCCCGGACGGCTTCGTTGCCAACGAAGCCAATGCTTAGCTCACGCTTGGCCGCTAAAAACATTATCGCTGAGGTGATACAGGAGTATCTGTTCATGAATTTCACATGATCCTGATATTCCTCTGGTGGTGGCATAAACACGATGCCATCGCCAAATTCCTTAAGGGCTTCACCTGCCGGTATTCCGCAGTGAACCTCGACCGCCTCGGCGAACCGCTTGTCGTCTGCAAAGGCAGAGCGGACTGGAAAACCTTCAAGTTTCCCAATTTTCTCCAAAGACCGGCGTGCATCTTCCAGCATCTTTGGTCTGTATAATTCCATCGTGAAGTCGCTGTATTTCCGATACATTTCTAGATCGGAAAAAGTGACAATTTCTAAATCTGCTGCCTTGTGAATACAGCCAAATTTATCGGGAGTTGCACCCGCCTCCGGCTTGATATTGATCTCAATGCTCTGCAAATAATCCTCATACTTCACCGTCAAGCCACTCGGATTGAGTCCGCATTCGACGAGCCGTTCCTCAATCACCTGTTCTGGAGGCAGATCAATCACCCCATCATCCCCGCAAATTTCTCGAAGAGATAATGGCTGTCCTGCGGGCCTGGGCTCGCTTCGGGGTGGTATTGCACGCTGAACGCGGGCTGGTCGGTGAGTTCAAAGCCGCAATTGCAGCCGTCAAACAGGCTGGTGTGCGTTGCGCGGGCGTTGGCGGGCAGCGTGTCGGCATCGACCGCAAAGCCGTGGTTCATGCTGGTAATCTCGACCGCGCCGTCGGACAGGCGCTTCACCGGATGGTTCGCGCCGCGATGGCCCTGGTGCATCTTCTCGGTCGTCGCGCCCACCGCCAGCGCGAGCATCTGGTGGCCAAGGCAGATGCCGAACAGCGGCTTCTTCGTTTCCAGCCACGCCTTGATCACCGGCACCGAATACACCCCCGTCGCCGCCGGATCGCCGGGGCCGTTCGACAGGAACAGGCCATCGGGCTGATGCGCCATGATCTCTTCAAAACTCGCGGTCGCGGGGACGACGGTTACTTCACAACCGGCATCAATTAAGTTCCGCAATATATTGCGTTTTATGCCATAATCGATCGCAACGACTTTGTTTTTCCCCTCCCGCTTGCGGGAGGGGTTAGGGG
>NZ_JBEBKL010000009.1:0-67106 GCF_040079335.1 Sphingorhabdus sp. | reverse complement strand
GAAGGGGAGGGGGACTTTGCCGTCGGCCACGCAACCGGCATTGGCCCCACCTTGCGCGAACTCGCCACCGCCGCCATCGCCGACACCCGCTGGGTGCCTGAAAAGGGCCGCAACCGTATCGGCAGCATGGTTGAGGGTCGCCCCGACTGGGTGCTCAGCCGCCAGCGCGCATGGGGCGTGCCGATCACGCTGTTTGTTGATCGCAAGACCGGCCAATATCTGAACGACCCCGCCGTCAACGCGCGGATCGTCGAAGCGATCAAGGCCGAGGGCGTCGATGCCTGGGAAGCCGCACGTGCGCAGGAATATCTGGGCAGCGATTATAAGGCCGAGGATTATGAACAGGTGTTCGACATCCTCGACGTCTGGTTCGATTCGGGCTGCACCCATGTCTTCACGCTAGAATCGGGCAAATGGCCTGAACTCAGCTGGCCCGCCGATCTCTATCTCGAAGGCAGCGACCAGCATCGCGGCTGGTTCCAGTCGTCGCTGCTTCAAAGCTGCGGCACGCGCGGGCGCGCGCCTTATAACGCCGTCCTGACGCATGGCTTCACCATGGACCAAAAGGGCCTGAAAATGTCCAAGTCGGTCGGCAACACCGTCGACCCGCTGAAGGTGATGGAAACCAACGGCGCGGACATCATCCGGCTGTGGGCGCTGTCGGTCGATTTCACCGAGGATCACCGCATCGGTGATGAAATCCTGAAGGGCGTGGCCGACCAGTATCGCAAGCTGCGCAACACCTTCCGCTATCTGCTGGGGGCGCTGGACGGGTTTTCGGATGCGGAAAAAGTGTCTGTCGAGGATATGCCCGAACTGGAGCGTTATGTACTCCATTTGCTCGCGGACATGGACGCGAAACTGAAGCAAGCGGTCGAAGATTTCGACTTCAACACCTATGTCCGCCTGCTGTCCGATTTCGCCAATAACGACCTGTCGGCCTTCTTCTTCGATATCCGCAAGGACTGCCTCTATTGCGACGCGCCGGAGAGCCTGAAACGCCGCAGCTATCGCACAGTGCTCGACATATTGTTCCACGCAATGGTGCGCTATGCGGCGCCCGTGCTGGTGTTCACGGCGGAAGAGGTTTGGGCTTCGCGTTATCCCGATGCCGACAGCGTGCATTTGCTGGAATGGCCCGTGGTGCCGCAAATTGAGGGGATGGCATGATGGCCTCTAAAATCGAATACCAACGGCGTATGCTATCTTTTGTTCATCAGTCATTGGAGCAAGCTCGTCGCGAAAAGACGATAGGGTCAACATTAGAAGCTCATGTGAGCATTGAAGTAGACACGATTATTGAACTCGATGCTCTGCAAACTACTGAATTTGCTGAACTATTGGTTTTATCTTCAATAGCTAACTTGGAAGTTAGATTGGATCCCATTGCGACTTCGTCGGTCGAATTGGATCATGGGCATATAAATCCAAGAGTCACAGTTACCCGCACCGACCACCACAAATGCGGCCGTTGCTGGCGACACCTGCCCGAAGTGACCGAGGATGGCGCGCTGTGCGGGCGTTGCGAAGAGGTGCTGAATGGGTGAAGTGGTCTTTCAAACACCCCGTCATGCTGAACTTGTTTCAGCATCCATTTTTCAACCTCAACCGAAGGGTAGAGAGGCAGAATGGACCCTGAAACAAGTTCAGGGTGACGGCGTTGGTTTAGATGGCTAATTGGATCCTATGACCAACCCCAAATACCGTCTGCAGGGCCTGATGCTCGCATCCTTCCTGTTCATCGCCGATCAGGCGGTGAAGTTCATCATGATCGGCCCGTTGGCACTGCAGAGTCGCAGGCAGATCCATATTGTCTCCTTCTTCGACCTGACCTGGGCCGAAAATCGCGGCGTATCGATGGGCTTCCTGGAGGCGAACAGCGAGGCGCAACGCTGGCTGCTAGTCGCGCTCACCGCCCTGATCGCGGGCATTGTCGCCGTCTGGATGTGGCGCGAGAAATTGCGCGGTGATGTCCTTGCACTGGCGATGGTGCTGGGCGGGGCGCTGGGCAATATTGTTGACCGGGTGCGCTATGGCTATGTCGTCGATTATGCCGACCTGCATTTCGGCAATTTCCGCCCTTTCTGGATTTTCAACCTGGCCGATGCCTGCATCACCATCGGCGTGCTGATATTGCTTGCCCGCGCGTTCCTGATACGCGAAAGGGAAGACGTTCATCCCGCGTCAAGCGGGGACGGGATAGCGGAGTGACCATGACGCGGAAGTTTATCATCACCACAGCGGGCCTTTTGGCGCTTTCGGCGCTGTCGGCCTGCGGTTCGACCAGCGTGTTTGACCGCGAACGGCCCGACGAATTCGCCGTCGGTCGTGCCGCTCCTTTGGCGGTGCCCACTGATCTGTCGACACTGCCCACGCCGCAGCCGGGCGCTCCGCGTCCGCAGGAAGGCGAAACCAAGGCAGCGATGCTCGACGCCATGTTCGGCACCCCCAAGCAATAAGGCCGGATATTATGAAACAAAAACTCATCCTCGCCAGCGCCGCTTCGGCCACGCTTTTTGGCCTTTCCGGCTGCCAGTCGGTTGGCGGCGCTTATCAGGCGCTCTATGACTGGGACATTCGCGGTGACAGCGCGCCGCAAGCGGCCACCACCAGCCGCGTTGCGCCTTTGATTGTCCCGCCAGATTATCCGCTGCTCCCCGCACAGGCAGGTGTCCCCCGCCAAAGTGACGGCAGCTCGCCCGAACAGGTCCTCGAAGCGATGTTCGGCGGCGATGCCTCCCGCTCGGCTGGCGAACGCGCGGTTGTGGCCGCAGCGGGCACCAGCGAAATGGGCATCCGCTCAACCGTGGGCGATCCGGAAACGGCGACAGTGAACAAGGGTGCCGTCACCCGCGACATCATCGCCGCCCCTGAAGGCGACGGACAAAGCGCACAGGCTGCTGTTCCGGAGTAATCAGTCTTTAAAGACGCCCTTGGTCTTCTTCGCGCAGTCCATCAGCAGATCCATATCTGCCTTTATTTCGATAAGCAGATAGTCGAGTTCAAGCTGTTCTTTCGTGCGCCCGAGCTTCTTGCCAAGACGATCGCTTTCCTTGATCCAGTAAGCATATACCGCTTCGCCCGTTTGCCTTCCGCTCACATCCTTGGCTATGGCAGGCATCATTTGGGTGTGAACTCGGCATTTTGCAGCATAATCGAATTGAGCTTGCAACGCCGCAGATTGGTCGGTGCCCGCCAAGAGGGCGAGTAAAACCGCTAGCATGTTCAAGCTCGAACCCCCGCTTCCTCCACACCCGCGCTGTTGTGGCGCAGCGCCTTCAGCACGGTATCGACGATCTGCGGCGCGTTTAGCCCGGCGTCGTCATATTGCTTTTGCGGATTGTCATGTTCCTGAAAGGCATCGGGCAGGCGCATGGTGCGGATTTTCAGGCCGCCATCGGTGAGGCCCAGATCGCTCGCCAGCGTCAGCACATGCGCGCCTAACCCACCGATTGAGGCTTCCTCCACCGTCACAACCACCTCATGCGTCGCCATCAGGCGGCGAATCAGGTCTTCGTCGAGTGGCTTGACGAAGCGAAGGTCGGCAACCGTCGTCGATAGACCCTTGGCGTCGAGCGTGTCGGCAGCCTTGAGCGCTTCCGCGAGGCGGGTGCCGAGCGAGAGGATCGCGACGGTCTTGCCTTCGCGCACCACGCGGCCCTTGCCGATTTCGAGCCGCTGCGGCACTTCGGGCAGTGCCACACCGGTGCCATTGCCGCGCGGATAGCGGAAGGCGATCGGGCCGCTATCATGGCAGGCGGCGGTATAGGTCATATGCACCAGCTCCGCCTCATCGGCCGCGGCCATCACCACCATATTGGGCAGGGTCGCCAGATAGGTGACATCGAACGAACCGGCATGGGTGCTGCCATCGGCCCCCACCAGGCCGGCGCGGTCAATCGCG
Source organism: Sphingorhabdus sp. (assembly GCF_040079335.1). Classification (GTDB taxonomy): domain Bacteria; phylum Pseudomonadota; class Alphaproteobacteria; order Sphingomonadales; family Sphingomonadaceae; genus Sphingorhabdus_B. Next base: position 63,202 of record NZ_JBEBKL010000009.1, on the reverse strand, counting down.
AAACGCACCGGCAGGTTCTGGATGCAGACATCGTGCACCACCTGATCATAGGCGCGCTGCAGAAAGGTCGAATAGATCGCGCAGAAGGGGCGCATGCCTTGCGCGGCAAGGCCTGCCGCAAAGGTCACCGCATGCTGTTCGGCAATGCCGACGTCGAAAGAGCGTGTCGGGTGTGCCTGCGCAAATTTGTCGACGCCAGTGCCGCTCGGCATCGCAGCGGTGATCGCGACTATCCTGTCATCCGTCTCAGCCAGCTTGGCGAGCGTTTCGCCAAAGACATTCTGGTAAGCGGGCGGGCCGCCACCAGGGCCCTTGTCCTGCTTGCCGGTGATGACATCGAATTTGACCACGCCATGATATTTGTCCGGCGCCGCCTCTGCGGGGGCATAGCCATGGCCTTTCTTGGTGACGACATGGATCAGGCACGGCCCTTCGGCTGCATCGCGAACATTTTCGAGGACGGGGATCAGATGGTCGAGATTATGCCCGTCAATCGGGCCGACATAGTAAAAGCCCAGTTCCTCGAACAATGTGCCGCCCATCGCCATGCCACGCGCAAATTCGTCGGTCTTGCGGGCGGCGATGTGCAACGGCTCGGGCAATTTGCGCGAGATGCGCTTGGCGACTTCGCGCAACGACAGGAAAGGCCGTGACGATACCAGCCGCGCCAGATAGGCCGATAGCCCGCCCACCGGCGGTGCAATCGACATGTCATTATCGTTCAGGATAACAACCAGCCGGTTGCCTGCGGCTTCCGCATTATTCATCGCCTCATAAGCCATGCCGGCGGACATTGAGCCATCGCCGATCACGGCAATCGCCTTGCCGGGCTTGTCATTCAGCTTGTTGGCAATGGCGAAACCGAGCGCGGCCGAAATCGAGGTCGAGCTGTGCGCCGCGCCGAAGGGATCATATTCGCTCTCGGTCCGCTTGGTAAAGCCGGACAGTCCGCCACCGGTGCGCAATGTGCGGATACGGTCACGACGTCCGGTGAGGATCTTGTGCGGATAGCATTGATGGCCAACATCCCAGACCAGCCGGTCTTCGGGGGTGTTGAACACATAATGAATTGCGGTGGTCAGCTCGACCACACCCAGCCCGGCACCCAGATGGCCGCCGGTTACCGAGACCGCGCTTATTGTTTCATTGCGCAATTCGTCTGCCAGCTGGCGGAGCTGGGAAGGTTCCAGCCTTCGGAGATCTGCGGGAATTTTGACCTTGTCGAGCAAGGGCGTGACGGGTGTGTCAGTCATGCAAGGCAGCTTTAGCGATGTTTCCGGGATGTGTCGAACGGGTTATTTGCCCGTAGCCTAATCGCAGTCGGCGCAGGTGCCGCGCACCTCGACCACGGGGCGGACGGCATGGAAGCCAGCCGCCTCGGCAGCCTTGCGGACATTGCCGGTCAGGCTGTCATCGTCGATATGCGTCGCCGACCCGCACGTGTCGCAGATCAGGAAGATGCAATCGTGCAAGCAGCCGGGATGCGCATTGGCGAGATAGGCGTTGGCGCTTTCCACCCGACTGGCAAGATTGTTCGACACGAACAGGTCGAGGATGCGATAGACACTGTTGGGCGCCACGCGTTTGCCGCGCTTTTGCGAGACCAGATCGGCAATGTCATAGGCAGAGGCCGGCTTGTCAAAGGTCGCCAGCACCGCAAAGATATCGGCGCGCATATCGGTCCACTGCTCGCCCGCAGCGGTCAGCGCAGACTTGGCGGCATCGGCCAGATCGTGCCCATGATGTTCGTGATGATGATGTGCGTGCGTCGCCATATTTGCAATTTAGGCCTTTTCGCCCCCGGGGGCAAGGCCGCGCTGGCTTAGCGCGAAGCGCGCAGATTGAGGTCGTGGCCGAGCGCGAGAATCGCGACCCCAACCATCGTATAAACAATCTCCGTCCCGCCATGCGGCAAGGTGAGCGCGCCAGACATCACGCCGATGCCGAGTGAGCCGATTGCAGCCGGCATCATAAAGCCATGTTCGAACAGGCCCTTGACCAGCGCGACGATCCCGAAAACGATCGCCAGCGCGAGGCCGACTTCATGGATCAGCGGTGAAAACAGGACGCCGCCAGCCGAAGCCAGCAAGGCGAAAACGATCGAAGTGGCGAGGCAGTGGACAAGGCACAGGCCAGCAAGGCTCAGACCGAGCCCGTCCCAGCGTTTTTCACGCCAATATGCCTGCAATGCGATCACTTTACTGCCTTCCTGAGTCGCTATATGACAAATCCCGCCCGACGTTACAACATATCATTTCATTCGACTTCTATATTAACGCGATTGCTGCCCGGGTGTTTTGCGATTATGTTAAATGCCTTCTCGGGGGAGGAATGCCATGAATAGCGAAACAAAAACACCGATCGGCTTCTGGATCATCAGCGGGCTGTCACTGCTGTGGAATGCCTATGGCGCATTCGATTATACGATGACGCAAACCAAGAATGCCCAATATCTCGCAGCGTTCACGCCCGAGCAGCTGGCCTATTTCGACAGCTTTCCGGCCTGGATGGATGCGACATGGGCGTTGGGGGTCTGGGGCGCTCTGGCGGGATCGGTGCTGCTTCTGATGCGCAATCGCCACGCGGTAACCGCATTCGGGCTGTCGCTGCTGGGCTTGCTGGTCAGCTCGATCTGGCAGTTCGGGCTTTCCGAAGTGAAGGCGAGCGAAATCATGCCACCTGCGGCTATGTACATCACCATCTTCATATGGGTCGTGGCGATTGCGCTGTTTTTCTACGCTCGCAGCAAGCGGGCATCGGGTCTGCTGCGCTGATATTCGGCGGCGAAGTAACAGGATGTTACACCGCCGTTAACCATAGGGCTTAGTCACAATTTGAGCATGACGCGGTTAACAGCCCTGCCATGCGCAAAACCCTGCTCGCCCCTGCCCTGATCGCCCTGGCCCTTGCAGCCAGCCCGGCCAACGCGCTGTATGAAGGGCTGCAATGCGTGCCCTTTGCCCGCGCACTGACGGGCGTGACGATTTTCGGCGATGCCCACACCTGGTGGAATCAGGCAGAGGGAAAATATCAGCGGGGCAATACGCCCAAGGTCGGCGCGGTGATGGCGTTCGTGCCCCACGGCAATATGCGGCTCGGCCATGTTGCCGCTGTCCGCAAGATCGTCGACCGGCGCACGCTGCTCATCAGCCACGCCAATTGGTCGACCATCGATGGGATCCGCGGACATATCGAGGAAGATGTGCGCGTGATTGACGTGTCCGAAGGCAATGACTGGAGCCGGGTGCGCGTCTGGTACACCCCGAACAGCGTGCTCGGCGGCAATGAATGGCCGCTGCACGGTTTCATCTATCCGGAAAAGTCCCGCAAGGAAAAGGAAGCCCGCGCGGCTCTCGCCAGCGTGTTGGCAAAGACACCGCCTTCGCGGCCTTCGGCCACGCCAGCGGTTATTGAAGCAACCAAGCCCAAGCCTGCACCGGTGCGCATCGCAGCCGCCGCGCCGCCCAAATCCGCAGGGTTCACCCTGTCGAACGGCCTGCTGGCAGAGCTCGACAAGGCCGCCAAAAAGGAAGCAAAGCGCGCGCGCAAAAGCTGACTATAGTTTGACGGTGGTCAATGACATCAGGCAGCTGCGAGTCCATCCTGCACGCAATCAGGAAAGGACATTGCGATGCTCAAGGTCGATACAGACGCCAAAGCCGGTTATCTCGAACTCACCGTCGATGGAGTGATCCACAAGGCCGACTATGAAGCCGCGGTCGCAGCGGTCGATGAATTGCTCAAGACGCACGAGCAGCTGAACGTGGTCGAGGTCGTCCGCGATATCGGCTGGGTGGATGCGCAGGTGTGGTGGAAAGACCTGCTCTTCCACCTGTCGCACCGCAACTTCATCCACCGCGCCGCCGTGGTCAGCGACAATGGCTGGATCGGCCCGATGACGCGTATGTTCGCGCCCTTCTATCCGGCAGCCATCCGCACCTTCGGGCTCGACCAACTGGAATATGCCCGCACCTGGGCGCGGGTAGGCGATGTGGGGAAGGCGGCGGATTAGGCGGCGCGTTTTTGGATGGTCAACTCAAGGCCAAGCGCACTTAGAACCGCCATTAGCGTTTCCAGCGTTGGGTTGCCGTTCTCCGAAAGTGCCGTGTAAAGCGCCTGTCGGCCAAGGCCGGACTTCTTGGCGATTTCGGTCATGCCCTTGGAACGGGCGACGACACCGAGCGCGCCTGCTATGTGCTTTGGATCGTTGCCTTCCATCGCCGCTTCAAGAAAATAGAAGATATCTTCCTCGGTTTCGAGGTGCCGGGCCGGATCAAAGGGACGAAGCTCCACCGCCACTGTCTATCTCCGCTTTGAGCTCACGAGCGAGAAGTATGTCTCGCTTCTGGGTTCGCTTATCGCCTCCACAGAGAAGAATGACCAGCTCATTTCCACGCTGGCTGAAATAGACGCGGTAGCCCGGTCCATAATCAATCCGCATTTCGGAAACTCCACCGCCAACACTTTTCACATCTCCAAAATTGCCATTCGATGCCCGGTACAGACGCTCAACGATTTTCGCCGATGCCCTCCGATCACGCAAAGTAGGCAACCAAGCGGCAAACTCTGTCGTTTGCATCACTTGATATGCCTGTCCTTCATATAGGACATTTGGAGATTTGTCAATGTTGGTGGTCATCCGACGCATCCCGCATATTCAAGAGTCGGAATAGAACCTGCCGGCAGACGATCCATTTGCAGGGCCCATTTGTAATACGCAGAAAAAGAGTCCGCCGCCTCCTTTGGCCATTCATTCGGGTGCGTCGTTAAATCCGAGGCTATCCGAGAAAAGATTTGAACGGCCAATTCACGCATGTTGATTGTTAAAACCAGAACGGCATTCGGATCAAAAACGCCAAGCTGCCATTCACCATCTCGCATACTGAAATGCTGGCTTTGAGTTCCGTCCAAATCGAGATGCAGAAAGCCACGGTAAAATCCGTAATTTCTGACGAATTGCGCGCAACGTCGCTCGGGAATTCCAGCCAATCGCATTTGCGCGAAACCAGCCAAATCGAAAATTTCTTTCAATCGATAATATCTATGAAACCGGGTGCCACGGTCAGTTTGCCAAATTTCATTCCGATCCAACCAATTATTGAGTCGTGCTGTTGGGACGCCCACCACTCGCGCAGCAGTTGCACGACTGAACGGTATTGACTCAGCCTGGCCAATCAGATCGTTTTCACTCATTCTGAAGTTAAATCATCAAAATGATTATTTGTCAAGCCTGCTACTGCGAGGCCACTGATAGCCTACCGCCCAAACTTCCGCTGCGTCTTGCCGTACCGCAGTTTCCGCGTCCCCGGCTTGCCTTCCTGCGCGCGCCCTCTTGGAGCCGCCACGCGTTGTTCGTGGGGTAGGCCAAGTTCCTCGGCCTCCAGCGCGCGGATTTCGTCGCGCAACCGCCCGGCTTCCTCGAACTCCAGGTCGGCGGCGGCGGCGCGCATTTTCTTCTCCAGTTCCTCGATATACGCCCGCAGATTGTGGCCGACGAGGTTGTTGGCACCCTCTGCATCGATCTCCACCAAGACTCCATCGCGCGACGCGGTGTCGGCGACGATATTGTGGATGTCGCGTTTGATGCTTTCGGGCGTGATGCCATGTTCGAGATTATAGGCGTGTTGCTTTTCGCGCCGTCGATCGGTCTCGCGCATCGCGCGTTCCATGCTGCCGGTGACGCGGTCGGCGTAGAGGATCACGCGGCCATCGACATTGCGCGCCGCCCGCCCGATCGTCTGGATCAGCGAAGTCTCCGACCGTAAAAACCCTTCCTTGTCGGCATCGAGTATCGCCACCAGCCCGCATTCGGGAATGTCGAGCCCCTCGCGCAGCAGGTTGATGCCGACCAGCACATCATAAACCCCCAGCCGCAAATCGCGGATTAGCTCGATTCGTTCGAGCGTCTCCACGTCTGAGTGCATATAGCGCACGCGCAGCCCCGCCTCGTGCATGAACTCGGTCAAATCCTCCGCCATCCGCTTGGTCAGCGTGGTGACGAGGGTGCGGTATCCGGCCTCGGCGGTCTTGCGGCATTCGTTGATGCAATCCTGCACCTGATCCTCGACCGGCTTGATCTCGACCGGCGGGTCGATCAGGCCGGTGGGGCGGATCACCTGTTCGGCAAAGACACCGCCGGTCTGCTCCATCTCCCACGCGCCCGGGGTTGCCGAGACGAACACCGTCTGCGGCCGCATCGCCTCCCACTCGTTAAAGCGCAACGGCCGGTTGTCGATGCAAGACGGCAGGCGAAAGCCATATTCGGCGAGGGTCAGTTTGCGCCGATGGTCCCCGCGCGACATGCCGTTGACCTGCCCTATGGTCTGGTGGCTTTCATCGACAAAGAGCAAAGCATTGTCGGGGAGATATTCGAACAAGGTCGGCGGCGGCTCGCCGGGCAGACGGCCGGTCAGGAAGCGCGAATAATTCTCGATGCCTGCGCAACTGCCGGTCGCTGCGATCATCTCCAGATCGAAATTGGTGCGCTGCTCAAGCCGCTGCGCCTCAAGCAACTTGCCCTCCGCAACCAGCTCCTCCAGCCGGTGGACGAGCTCGAATTTGATCGCCTCGGTCGCCTGCTTCATCGTTGGCCCGGGCGTGACATAGTGGCTGTTGGCATAGACGCGCACGCTGTTGAGCTTCACCCCGGTCTTGCCCGTCAGCGGATCGAATTCGGCAATCTCCTCCACCTCGTCACCAAAGAAGCTGATGCGCCACGCCATATCCTCAAGGTGGCTGGGGAAGAGTTCCAGATTGTCACCGCGCACGCGGAAATTACCACGCGCAAAGGCGGCGTCGTTGCGCTTATATTGGAGCGCGACCAGCTTGCGGATCAGCTCGCGCTGGTCAACGCTTTCGCCCTTTTTCAGGTCAAAGATCATCGCCGAATAGGTTTCGACCGAGCCGATACCATAGAGGCACGAGACCGAGGCGACGATCAGCACATCGTCGCGTTCGAGCAAGGAGCGGGTGGCCGAGTGGCGCATCCGGTCTATCGCCTCGTTTACGCTCGATTCCTTCTCGATATAGGTGTCGCTGCGCGGCACATAGGCCTCTGGCTGGTAATAGTCATAGTAACTGACGAAATATTCGACCGCATTGTCGGGGAAGAAGCTTTTGAATTCGCCATAAAGCTGCGCCGCGAGGATCTTGTTGGGCGCGAGCACCAAGGCGGGGCGTTGCAACGCCTCCACCACCTTTGCCATCGTAAAGGTCTTGCCCGAACCGGTGACGCCGAGCAGCACCTGATTTTTCTCGCCGGTCAGCGCGGTTTCGACGAGCTCTTTGATCGCCGTCGGCTGATCGCCCGCGGGTTCATATTCGGATTGCAAGACAAACGGCTTCCCCCCCTCCACCTTGGGCGGCCGTTCGGGCCGGTGGGGGATGAAACTGCCGTCGGTCTCGGGCTCCTCGAGGCCGCGGCGGATGATGAGTTCAGCCATGTTCGCTATATGTGCTGGTTTTGGGGTGGGGGCAAGCCGAAGCTGACTTTCGACGGAACCTCCCACTAGTTTTTAAACTACCAACACGCCAATACTCGCCACATCTTCGGCGGGGCGCCATATCTTATTTGTCGGGCGCGGGAGATTTGGCATCGCTCGCTGGCAATTTCGGAACCGTAACTTTGGGCTGATCGCCGGTGAGCGAACCCAAAAAGGCAGCAATCTGATCTATTTCCGTCGCACTAAGCGTCTGACCCATTTGGACTTTCGCCATAACGTCGATCGTTTTTTTGAGATCTGGCTCTGATCCAGTGTGAAAATAAGGTGCGGTCAATTCTATGTTGCGCAGGGTCGGCACCTTGAAGAAATAGTCCTCCGCTGCGTTACCGGTGACGCCGCCCCGACCTTTGTCATTCACTGGTCGATAAATTGGGCCGGGATCTCCGGTAACACCAAATTTCTGATACATTGTCCCACCGAGATTGGTACCGCCGTGGCAAGCAGCGCAGCCCTTATCGATAAACAAGGAAAGCCCCGCCTTTTGCGACCCGTCCAGTGCCGTCGCTTCGCCCCGAAGATATTTGTCAAACGGCGCGTTGGGTGTAGTCAACGTTGCCTCAAAAGCGGCGATGGCGATTTGCGCATTTTGCAGCGTCACAGGCTCTTTCTGGCCCGGGAAGGCAGCGGCAAACAAAGTCGTATAGCCAGGCAACGCAAGCAATTGTTCGGTCACATGGGCCTTGGGCGACGCCATTTCTACCGGATTAACCAGCGGCCCTCCGGCTTGCTCGATCAAATCCTTCGCTCGCCCGTCCCAGAACTGCGTAAAATTGAAAACCGCGTTGAGAACGGTGGGCGAGTTTCTGCCTCCGCGCGCACCGTGGAAGCCGGCCGAGAAAGGAGAATTGTCCGCGCCGGCAAGCCCCGGATTGTGGCACGAAGCGCAACTGATCGAATGGGTTGCAGACAAGCGTGGTTCGAAGAACAATGTCTTGCCCAGTTCGACCAACTCGGGCGTGGAAACCACGCCGTCGATTTTCGGCGTATTCAACGGGATCACTTTAAACAGGTCCCGGGCCTTCAGGATCAAAGGGTCGCTTGTCTGCGCCAGTTCGGGTTCGACTTGCGACCCTTCGCCATCACTCGACCCGCCATTGCCTGAGCAGGCAACTGTCAATAATAAGACGGCGGCGGAGGCGGCATATAGGGAAAGGCGCGTTTTCTGTCGCATCGGAACAGCACTCCTCGAGTCGAGTTAGCAGATACGAGTAAGACTAGAACGGCTTAGTCAGTTCGCTAGAAAAATCGCATACGCAATTGCTTACATGGAGGATTATGGCGGTTTGACGCAGGAAAATCAGAGCGCTTCCGTGCGTTCAAACTCCGCTTACCCGTTTCGACAAATCCCTTACCGGGCCAAAGCCGATCAGTGCCGCCCCCACAAAGGGCAGCGCCACGACCCACAGCCTTACGCCCGTCACACCCTCGGGGCTTGCGATGCTGATCGCGGCGGTGAAGGCCAATCCTGCGCAGGTCAGGATCAGGCCGGTGACCAGCCGCCAATGCGGCACGGGGGCTTCGCGTTCGGGCATGCCGCGCGCTGCCTCAAACCGGGCGAAGAGCGCGATCAGGGGGAGCAGCATTGCGATGTACAGCGCAAACCAGACCGGGCGGGCGAGCCACCAGCCGCCGCTGCCGGGCGCGCTGTGCAGACCGATGCCACCCAGCAGCCACGCCGCAACCATCACAAAGACAAAGGCGGTCAGGTGCCAGAGATAGACCGTCATGATCATGCCATTGAGGAGGACGGTCGCGGTCCACAGCGCCATATTATCCAGCATCCGCCGCCCGGCCTTTTCCAGCGCCAGCGCCAGCCCCGCCTGCGCGACGCCCAGCGCGAACAGCGCGAGCGTGGGCGGCATGGAGTTGCTGAGCTCGCTGCCCGGAACGCCAATCATCGCCACCGGATAGGGACCGAAATAGACGAGCATTTCGAGCGCAATTGCGCCGAACACCGCCCAGACCCAGGGATTGCGGATGCGCCCCGCGCCCCAGGCATAGCCCAGCTGGTGCACACCCAGCCAGACGAAGAGGAAGTTGGCGAAATTGATATAGGGTACTTCGAAATGGATGCTCAGCACGTCAACGGCAATCGCGCCCGCGACAAAGCCCCAGAAAGAGCCGAGGCCGAAACGCTGCCACAGGCTCCAGGTCAGCGGCACCAGTGCAGAGACCATCAGATAGACCGAGAGGAACCACACCGGCACCAGCGCCAGTTGCGCCGCCATTTTCACAATCCCGCGCTCCACGCCCAGCGCGGTGCCAAAGGCGGCAAACAGCGTCCAGATCAGGAACAGCGGCAGGACGGGATTGATCAGCCGCTGCACCCTGCTGCCGAACCAGTCGGCATAATGGCCATTTTTGCGGCGGGTCGCGGCCCAGCTCATCCCGTTAGAAAAACCGCCGACGAGGAAGAAGAGCGGCATCACCTGGAATCCCCAGGTCAGCCATTGTGTCCAGGGGATGATGCCGAGCAGATGCCCGCCGACGACCGCGCCGTCCTGCATATAGGGGGCTGCCACCAGCCAGTGGCCGACCACGACAGCCATGATGGACAGCGCACGCAGGAAATCGACATAGCGGTTGCGCTCGGGCGGGGCTTTCTCCGCCATATCGCGCGCGCGGCTCCACAGGGTCTTCTTCGTCATAGCCTACCTTTTGAACAAGACGCGGTCTTCGGGGCCGAAACCCCAGCGCCAGATCACCCACAGATACACGCCCAAAATCGCCGGGATGCCGAGCGCGAGTTCGGCCCATTCGGGCAGTCGAGTGACGCCGATGCCGATCAGGATCGCGGTGGCGATGGCGGGGAGCAAGGTCCAGCGCCAGATGCTCAAAGGCTCGCCCAGCAGCTTTGCCAGCAAGATCGCCTTGGCGACCGAGGCGAAGCCCAAAGCGAGCATCAACGCGGCGGCAACTGCGGCGGCCTGCGCCAACCCGCGATATTCGGGCTTCAACGGCAGCATCGGCACCATCTCTATCAGGATCAGGCTGAGCACGACCTGCAGCGCCAACATCGCCAGCGACAATATGAGGTTGCGGTGCCGCGCCATATAGACCAGTGCGCTTTCGCTAACCACGGCTGTGGCGGCAGCTACCTCTGCCGCGAGCAGGAAGGCCATCGCTGCCGTCCCGCCGACAAATTCGGGCCCGACCAGCCCCATCACCGCCTCACCCGGGATGCCGAGCGCGAGCGCGATGCCTACCTGCGCGGCGATGATCCAGAAACCGACCTGGCCGACTTGGCGTGCAATCTCCCCATAATTTTTCGCCTGCAAATTGCGGGTGATGACGGGGCCGAGGATCGGATCGAAACTCGATTTCAGTTTCTGCGGCAGGCTCGCGACCTGTTGCGCGATATAATAGATGCCGACGACAGCAGGGCTGGCAAACAGGCCAAGGATCGCGAGATCGAGCCTGCGGCTGCCCCATTCGGCGGCATCGGCAGCCGCGAGCGGCAGGTTGCGGCGCGCGAGACGATAGAGCTCAACCGGGCGGGGTCGCCAGCCCTGCGGTGTCCCATAGCTGCGCCACAGGGGCCACAAGGCGGTGAGCATCGCGGCAAGGATCGAAGCGACATAGGACAGGATCAGGCCGTCGCGCGCCGAATAGAAGAAGAGCGCGCCCGCCGCGATGCTGATCATCCACGGCTCTACAATGGCGCGCGCGCGCACCGTCGAGGCGACGTCGAAGCGATAGGCAAGTGCCGCGAGCGCAATATCGGTCCAGACAATCGCGAAAATCGTCAGCGGCAAATAGCGATCGAGCCCGTTCAGCGGGCTGTTGGGGAACATCAGTTGCGGCAGCGCGATCAGCACAGCAGCCCCCAGCGCCGAGGCGAAGGTCGCGACCAGTATCGCATCGCCAACAACATGGGTGTCGGGTCGGTCCTGCTTCGACAAGGCCTCGGCCAGCCCGCGCCGCAGACCGAGCGTCGCCAGCTGTGCCACAAATTCGACGATTAATATCGCATAGGCAAAGCGCCCCAGCACCTCTGGCCCGTAGAGCCGCCCGGCGATGAACAGGAAGGGCAAGCGCGCGAGCAGCCGCAGGACAAAGCCGAACACATTGGTCCGCCCGCCCTTGGCAAGCGCCTTCAGATCGGCTTCGTTTTGATCGGGCACGGTTGCCGTCAAACACCCCTCCGTTTGCGGAAACTGCAGTCTATGTTTGACCGTAGCCCTGAGCCTGTCGAAGGGCGGCTCACTGGACGCGCCACAGCTGAAAAGCGTCCTTCGACAGGCTCAGGACTACGGTGTGAAACTGGATGGTAGGGCAATGGCGCCGCCTTGTCACCTTTCGGACTTTAGCGGGCGCGACAGCAGCGCTTCGACGACCTGCCCAACGCTCGCACTGCCATCGAGAAGCGCGCAGACCGCCGCGACGATCGGCATCTCAACGCCCAGCGCCTGCGCGGATTCAAGAAGGACGGGTGCAGTGAAAGCCCCCTCTGCCACGGTGCGCCGGTCGGCCATCAGTTCGGCGGCAGCCTTACCTTGCCCCAGCCCACGACCAAGCGAGAAATTGCGGCTGTTTTCGGAAGAGCAGGTCAGCACCAGATCGCCCAGCCCCGACAGCCCGGCGAGCGTTTCCGCCTGTGCGCCGCGCGCCAGACCATATCGCTGCATCTCGGCAAAACCGCGCGCGATCAGTGCCGCACGGGCATTCAGCCCAAGCCCCGCGCCGTCGACCACACCGCAACCGATGGCGAGCACATTTTTAACCGCGCCGCCAATCTCCGCCCCGACGACATCGTCAGACCAATAGGGCCGGAAGGCGGGCGTTGCGACCAGCCGCATCAGCACCTTGCCCAGCACCTCGCTTTCACAAGCCAGCGTGATCGCGGTCGGCTTCCCCGCCGCCACCTCATGCGCGAAAGTGGGGCCGGAGAGCACCGCGAGCGGATTGTAGGGCCGCAATTCGGCAACGATTTCGGAGACCAGCATTTGCGTGCCCGCCTCGATGCCTTTCGAGCAGAGCAGCAGCGGCGCATCGGTTTCGGGTAGGCGTTCGAGCGATTTGCGCAAATGCTGCGCCGGCGTCACCAGCAGCAGCGCCGAACAGCCCGCCATGTCGGCAAGATCGCCAGTGGCGCGGACTGTCGATGGCAATGCGAGATCGGGGAGGTAGAGCGGATTGCCCTTCCCCGCATTCACCGCTGCGACCACCTCGGGCTCGAGCGCCCAGAGCAGCACCTGTTCATGATTCTGCGCCATCACGCTGGCAAGCGCGGTGCCCCATGCGCCTGCGCCGATGATGCCGATCGGTTGCCCAGTCATGCCTTCACTCCTGCGCCGCGCACGGCCTCTGCATCCGGATCAAGCGGCCAGCGCGGGCGCGCGGCGACGTCGAGCGGATCGGTCAGTCCAGCGGCAAAGCGTTCCGCCCCCGCCCAGGCGATCATCGCGCCATTGTCGGTGCACAGCCAGTGCGGAGGTGCGACGAAGCGCATGCCGTATCGCTCGGCCACGCGTTGCAGCATCGCGCGGATCGCATCATTGGCGGCCACCCCGCCTGCCACCACCAGCGCACCCAGCGGATCGATCCGCGACAGGCTGTATTCGAGCCGGTCTTCCAGACAATCGACCGCTGCCTGCTGGAAAGAGGCGGCAATATCTTCGGGCTTGTGCGTCCCTGCCTCATGCGCGCGCAGAACCGCACTTTTGAGGCCAGCAAAGCTGAAATGCGGCTCGTCGGCACCCTTTAAAGGCCTTGGCAACGGGACGGCCTTCGCATCGCCCAGCTTGGCGGCCTTCTCAACCGCAGGACCGCCGGGAAAGCCGAGGCCCAAAATCTTGGCGCTCTTGTCAAACGCCTCGCCCACCGCATCATCGATGGTGGTCGCCAGCCGGTCGTAATCGCCGACGGCGTTGACCCGCAGCAACTGGCAATGCCCGCCCGAAACGAGGAGCAGCAAATAGGGAAACTCCAAATCAGGATCGATCAGCCGCGGCGACAGCGCGTGGCCTTCGAGGTGGTTGACCGCAATCAGCGGTTTATTCGCCGCCATCGCCAGCGCCTTGGCGGTCACCAGCCCTACCATAACCCCGCCAATCAGCCCCGGCCCGGCGGTCGCGGCAATCGCGTCGACATCGTTCAGCGTTATCCCCGCATCGGCGAGCGCGGTTTCGACCAGAGGCATCATCAGTTCGGCATGTGCACGCGCAGCAATCTCGGGCACGACGCCGCCAAAAGCGCGGTGATGATCCTCCTGCCCCGCCAGCGCATGGCTTAATATCGTGCGGTCCGAACGCACCAAAGCGGCTGCGGTTTCATCGCAACTCGATTCAAGGCCCAAAATCACTGCCATCGGCTTCCCCTTAGGGATATGCCCCGCTATGGACAAGCCGCATGACCTTGGCCCTTACCTCTCCGCTCCGCATCGGCACCCGTTCTTCTCCGCTCGCTCTGGCGCAAGCGGAGATGACCAAGGCGGCGCTGCTGGCGGCGCATGGCTGGAATGAAGCGGCAGTTGTCCTCGTTCCTATGCTGTCGAGCGGGGACAAGATTCAGGACCGGCCGCTCGCCGAAATCGGCGGCAAGGCGTTGTGGACCAAGGAGCTGGAGCGCGCCTTGCTAACCCATGAAATCGACATCGCGGTGCATTCGATGAAAGATGTCGAAACCGTCCGTGCCAGCATATTCGGGATTGTAGCCATGCTTCCGCGCGCCGATGTCCGCGACCGGTTGATCGGTGCGGAGAGCATCGCGGCGCTCGCGCAAGGTGCCAAAGTCGGCACCTCCAGCCCACGTCGCGCGGCACAGCTCAAAGCCCTGCGTCCAGACATCACAACCGAGAGCATCAGGGGTAATGTCGCAACACGGCTGTCCAAGGTTGAGAACGGCGATTTCGACGCGACTTTGCTGGCCGCAGCAGGGCTCGCCCGATTGGGCCAAGGCAATATCGGAACCGCCATCGAGATGACCGAAATGCTGCCTGCCGCGTCACAAGGCGCGATCGGCATCGATTGCCTTGTCGAGCGTACCGAAATTGCGGCACTGATGGCGCCGATAAACCACCAAGAGACTTTCGACTGCGTGATGGCTGAGCGTGCTTTTCTTGAGGCACTGGGCGGCACCTGTCATTCGCCGGTCGCGGCTCAGGCTGTCTGGCAGGGTGACATACTGACGCTCAAGGGCGAGATCCTTCGTGACGACGGCAGTGAGCGACAGCAGGCGGCAATCGCTTGCAAACCGGGCGATCATTTGGCGCCCGCGATGCTCGCCCGCCAACTCCTTGACGCGGCTTCGCCCGAATTGCGGGCGCTGTTCGAAGGATGAAGCTGCTCATCATCCGCCCGCAACCGGGCAATGATGCCAGCGCCAAGCGGGCACGAGAGGCCGGATTTGAACCTCTGCAGTTGCCGTTTTTCGAAGTGCGGGCGCGTGGTTGGGACGCCCCCGACCCATCGTATTTCGATGCACTGCTTATCACCAGCGCCAACGCCGTGCGCCATGCCGGGGGCGGACTGGACGTATATGAAGCCTTGCCAGTGCACGCAGTCGGTCGAAACAGCGCCGATGCGGTTGCGGCCAAGGGCCAGACATTGGCGTCGACTGGAACGAAAGGGGTCGTTGGTGCGCTGCAATTGGCAAGCGCTGCTGGCCATCATCGGCTGCTATGGCTGACAGGCGAGGATCACACGCGTTTCGAAGAGCCCGAAAGCCTTCGGGTGGAAACGCGGATCGTTTATGCTGCCGAACCGGCCAAACTTCCTTCGGATGCGCGGGCGATCGTCGCCAGTGCGGATATGGTCGCTCTGCATTCCGCTCGCGGCGCGCAGAAGTTTGCCGAATTCGTGGACGCCCAGCGCCTTTCACGCACTAATCTCCGGCTGGCTGCGTTTTCGGAAGCCATTGCCGCCGCGGCAGGCTCGGGCTGGCAAGCCATAGCCATTGCCCACCACCCCAGCGACGAAGCGCTGTTGTCGGCAGCGCGTGCGCTTGGTAAGCAGGCGCGCATATAAAGGTCGCAGGGGAAATATATTGAACTGGAGAGCAGCTGTAGCGCTTTCGATATTGGCGTTTGTCGGCGGCGGGCTGGCAATCAGCTGGCTTTCCTCGTCTGGCCTTGCGCCATGGGATGTGACACCGCTGTCCGGGTCTGACGCGCGAGTTGCGGCATTGCCCGAACCTGCGGCTCCGCCGACCAATCCGATGCTGGCATCTCCCGTCACACCCCAGATCCTTCAACCCATTGCCGATTCCGCGCGTACCGAAGCAATGCTGGTGGCGATGGCGGTACGCCGGGCGATTAATGCAGGCGCTCCGCTGGGCGACCTCGACCTGCGGATCGAAACCGCCTTCGGGCAAAGCCAGCCGCAGGCTTTGGCGCGAATCAAGGCTGCCGAGAAAGAGGGCATGACGCCCGTGAAGCTGGCGGCCGAATTTGATTCGATCGCCCCCCAATTGTCGCGCGAACCGGAAATGTCTTGGTCGCGCTTCCGACAGGAAATCCTGACGATGTTTGTTTTGCATACATCGGATGCGCCACCGCCCACAGCCGACGCGCAATTGCAGCGAGCTCGCGATCTTGTTCTAACCGGAAATGTCGAATCCGCCATCCGCCTGGTCGCGGCGATGCCGGGTGCCGCGAATGCGCGGGACTGGCTAGCCAAGGCGCGGCGTTATGTCGAAACGCAACGCGCGCTCGACAGCCTGGAAAATGCGGCGCTTTCGATGCCGATGGTCGCGCAGCAGCCGGTCGTCGCGCCTGCGCCCTTTGAATCGGCACCGGAGGAAAACCCGGCGGCGACGCTGCCTGTCCCCGAAAGCTGACCGCTGATCGAATTTTGCCTGTGGGTAATGTCATAAATCTTTCATAAATCTGCGGTGGGCTTAAACCGTCGCCATGGCGACAACCCCGCTCTCGATTCTTGCCGCGCACGAAGCACGTGCAACGCCCCCGGCCTTGCCGCTGCTGGCGCGCGAGGTTGCAGGCTTCGCCTATACGCGTATCCGGGCCACCTTTGCGGCGCCAGTTCCACTGGATGTCATAGGCCGGGGCAAGAATGTTTTCGTCATTCCCGGTTTTCTGGCATCTGACCGCACCACGGCCCGCCTGCGCCGTTCACTCGATCAGGCTGGGTTTCGCGCGCATGGTTGGGGCCTTGGGCGCAATGGCGGGGTTTCCCCCGATCTGTTCGAAAAGATCGACCTGCAGTTTGATCGCAACGAAATCGATTGCCCGGCAACTTTGGTCGGTTGGAGCCTGGGTGGCGTGATCGCGCGCGAATATGCCAAGCGGTCGCCGCACCGTGTGTCGCGCGTCATCACGCTGGGCAGTCCCTTTTCAGCCCATCCGCGCGCCAATAATGCCTGGCGGGTCTATGAATTTGTGGCGGGTCACAAGGTCGACAATCCACCCGTCGAAGCCGTTCTGCACGAAAAGCCGCCTGTGCCCACCTTCGCCTTCTGGTCGGCGCGCGATGGTGTTGTAGCGCCCGAGGCAGCACGTGGACGGATAGGCGAAACCGACCATGCAACCGAGCTCGAATGTTCGCACATGGCTTTTATCGCCGATCCCGATTCTATCCGCGCCATTGCACGCGCAATAGTCGCCTGATTATCGGGCGGCGGACACCGCTTCGCTGACATTGTCGCTAAAGAAGCCGTCGATCCCGGTCGCCAGAAACACCTTTATCTCCGCCACCAGATCGCCATGCCCCGCAGGATTCAGCCCACTTCGCTGGCCCAGCGGCAGGAAATAATTTTCGCGCCGGAAGGTCCAGATATGGACATCGAGCCCCACGGCATGCGCATCCGCCACCAGCGACGTCGGCTCGCCGAGATTGCCAAGCATCGTTCGCGGAATGACCATCGCCTTTTCGACGCCAATACCATCGGCGTAAGTTGCGATAGCCTTCAACCCGTCGGGCGAGGCCATGGCCGCGTATTTGGTTGCGGGGTTGTCCGCCGGTCCATCGTCTTTCGACATGAGCTGGATGAGGCGCAGCTTCGTCTTGCCGCGAAGCGCCTTCAGATTGCCAACCTCAAAACTCTGAATGAACAGCGGGTTGTCCTTTTGCGAATAGCCATGCTTTTCGAGCATCGACAGCAAGGGCGCCTCATGCGGCAATCCGATAGAAGCGAAATAACTGGGATGCTTGGTTTCAGGATAGATGCCGATGCGCCTACCGGTCTCTTTTTCCTTGGCTTTGGCAAGCAGGATTATCTCTTCAAAGGTCGGGATTTCGAACTGACCGTCAAAGGCCATATTGGCCTTGCGCAGCATCGGCAGCCGTTCCTTTGCGCGCAGCGTCTTGAGCTCGGCGAGCGTGAAATCCTCGGTGAACCAGCCGGTCATTTTCTGGCCATCGATGGTCTTCGTCGCCTTGCGGTCGGCAAATTCGGGTTTGTCGGCAACATCGGTGGTTTCCGAAATCTCGTTCTCGTGCCGCGCGACGAGCACGCCGTCCTTGGTCAGCACCAGATCGGGCTCGATATAGTCCGTCCCCTGCTCGATAGCCAAAGTGTAGCTGGCGATCGTATGCTCGGGCCGTTCGCCGCTGGCCCCTCTATGGGCGATGATGATCGGGTCCTTGGCCATGGCCGATTTTCCTTCATGGGCTGTACCGATGTTACAGGCTGACAAGGCCAAAGCGATACAAGATAGCAGTTTGATTTTCACGCAAGCACCGAAACCGAAACAGGGGAGCGCGCTTCATCCAACTGGATTGTTACATCCGCGCGACCGGGCATCGCTTCCATGATCCAGCGCGTCAGCCGTTCATAATGGGCGATGAAGCGGGCGACCTGTTCGTCGGTCATCGCAGCGGCGGCGCGTTGCGCACCATCCACTGCCTGATATCCATGCTCCTGCTCACAGCGCCATTTATGAACGACCTCGAACGAGAACGGACGCAGATAGGCCAGCCGGTCGATGCAGGCGAATAGGTCAGCCGTTTCTCCTGCGAGATGTGTGTTCCAATATTCGCGCCAGATCCCGTCCGGATCATCGTCGCGTTCGAGATCGTTGACCGGTTGCGCGAGCAGGTCGGCAGGCACTGGCACGGCGCCAACGCACCAGCCTTCGAACAGCAGCAGGTCGCACGGCCCTTCGAGCAGCGGCCAATCGCGCGACGACAGCGGTTCGTCCGCGCGCTTGTCGAAACGGGGAAGCATCACGGATCGACCCGCTTTAACCGCGTCGAGGGTCGCGATGCCAATCGCGGTATCGTGCGTCCCCGGCGGCCCGCGCGTTGCAAACAGCCGATGCACCTGCTCCGCCAGCCCTGCACGCACCGTCCGCCCGAGATAGAGATCGTCGAGCGACAAGGTGCCAACTCGCAACCCCTGCCCCGTAAAATGCTCGGCCAATTGCGCGCAAGCGGTCGATTTGCCCGAAGCCTGCGTACCGCACAACCCGACGATCAACGGCGTGCCCGGGGTCAGCCAACCCCCAATCTGTCCGGCAAGCGCGGTCGCAATCGGGTTCATGCCCCGAACGCCGCCTCCCATTCGGGCGCCTTGAACCCGACCAGCAGCCCGCCCGGATATTCGAGAACCGGGCGTTTGATCATGCTCGGCTGTTCGAGCATCAGCGCAATCGCCTTGGCCTCATCGAGGTTCGCTTTCGCGTCATCGGGCAGTTTCTTGAAGGTCGTGCCAGCCCGGTTGAGGATCGTTTCCCACCCGTTCGCCGCACACCAGCTCTTCAGTTTGCCGGCATCTGCTCCGGCCTTTTTGTAATCGTGAAAGGCATAGGCAATTCCCTTACCGTCCAGCCAGACGCGCGCCTTTTTCACCGTGTCGCAATTGGGTATGCCGTAAAATGTGATGCTCATTTGTTCGTCCTTGCTATCATCTGCTGCTCTAGCGGATGGATAAGGGGAGGCAAGTATGAGGGTGCATATAGGTTGGGCTTTGGCGCTGGCAGCGCTGGCAGCGGCAGGTGGTTATGCTGCCGCAAAACCGGCCAAAACGCCCAAAGGCTATATCGTCGCCGAAGTGCAGGTGACCGATGCGGAAAGCTATAAGGCCTATGTTCCTGGCGCCGGGGCGGCCGTTGCCAAATATGGCGGCAAATATCTGGCGCGCGGCGGACGGGTCGAGCAACTCGAAGGCCCACCGCCCGCCGGACGCTTCGTGATTGTCGAATATCCAAGCTTTGAGGCGGCGCGCGCCTTTTACCATTCGGCGGAGTATCAGGCGATCGCCCCGATCAGGCAAAAGGCATCGATCTCGCGCTTCTGGATCGCCGAGGGCTTGCCTGCCTCTAAATAGGCTTCGGCTTTTCCTGCGGCGCGCCATGGTCTATGCGCCCTGCCATGACAAACCAAGGCATCCTCATCCTCACCACCGGTGGAACGATCGACAAAAATTATTTCGATGCGCTGTCGGAATATCAGATAGTCGACAGTGGCATTCCGGCGCTGCTCAAAGAGGCGCGCGTTGCCATGCCCTATCGGCTGGTTGAGCTGATGCGCAAGGATAGCCTCGAACTCACCGACGCCGACCGCGCCCTGATCGCCAGCGCTGCGCGCGAAGCCCCCGAAACTCACATCGTCGTCACCCACGGCACCGACACGATGACCGAAACCGCCAAAGTGCTCGCGGCGCAAGTCCCCGGTAAAACCATCGTCCTCACCGGCGCGCTCAGCCCGGCCCGCTTCGCCGAGACCGATGCGAACTTCAACCTCGGTATGGCCTTTGCGACGGCGCAAGTTGCGGCGCCGGGAGTGTGGATCGCGATGAGCGGGCAGGTGTTTGACGGGCTGAAGGTCAGGAAGGATCGCGAAGCGGGGAAGTTTGTAGCGGTTTAGACCAGCGGCAGCCTGTCACTGGCTGCAGTTTTTGTCCTTCACCATCGCAACGGCATTGCGCCTGGCAAAGTCAGCAACGGCAAAGCTGTTCATGTCATTGTGCCCACCTTCGTTCAGCGTCAGCTTGCATTTGCGCGACCGGACTGCGGCAAATAATTGTTCGCCCATCGCAAATGGAATCAGCTCATCCTTTCGTGAGTGAATCCACCCAATGGGCACCTTGATCCTGCTTATACGCGACAGGCTGTCGAACCGATCCTTCAGCAAAAATTCTGCCGGAATGAAGGGCATCTGGATGGCCGCCATTTCGACGATGCTGGTATAGGGCGATTGGAGCACCAATCCCGCCGAGGGCCGTTTTTCTGCCAGCAACACGGCTACTCCAGTTCCCATCGACTGGCCCAGAATGACTATATTCTGCGCTTTATAGCCCTGCCCGATCAACCAGTCATAATTCGCCAGCGCCGTTTTGAAAAAGGCAGCCTCGCTCGGTTCGCCGCCATTGCCGCCATAGCCCGGATAGCCAACGGTCAGCAGGCCAAAATCTTTTCCGGCAATGTCCGCATAATGGCCGGCCCTATCGGCAAGCGCACCGCCATTGCCATGGAAGGCAATGATGATTGGTTCATTGGGATCAGCCGGCGGTCGCCACCAACTGACAAGGCGCGCTTCCGGGATGGTGATCGCTATTTCCTGAAAGTCATCCAGACCTGCTTGTGCAGGCGTGTAGCGTTTGGTGTCTGGATGATAGAGGAAACTTCTTTGGTTAAAGTAAGCCACAGCCACAACTGCGATGTACAAGATCATGGCCGCGCCGATTAAGCGCAGCAGGAATCGCAGCCTGGGTCTTCCTGCTACTCCCACTCGATCGTCCCAGGTGGCTTTGACGTATAGTCATACACCACGCGGTTGATGCCCTTCACCTCGTTGATGATCCGCGTTGCGACGCGGCTCAAAAAGGCGGCGTCGAAGGGGTAGATGTCGGCGGTCATGCCGTCGACCGAGTTGACCGCACGCAGCGCGCAGACACTGTCATAGGTGCGGTAATCGCCCATCACGCCGACGGTCCGAACGGGGAGGAGCACGGCGAATGCCTGCCAGATCGCATCATATAATCCGGCGTTGCGGATTTCCTCCAGATAGACCGCGTCGGCCTTGCGCAATATGTCACACCGTTCCTTGGTGACTTCGCCGGGGATGCGGATGGCGAGGCCGGGGCCGGGGAAGGGGTGGCGGCCGACAAACTGGTCGTTCAGGCCCAATTCGCGGCCCAATGCCCGCACCTCGTCCTTGAAGAGTTCGCGCAGCGGCTCGACCAGTTGCATGTTCATGCGTTCGGGCAGGCCGCCGACATTGTGGTGGCTCTTGATCGTCACCGAAGGCCCGCCGGTGAAGCTGACGCTTTCGATCACATCCGGATAGAGCGTGCCTTGGGCCAGGAAATCGGCGCCGCCAATCTTCTTCGCCTCTTCCTCAAAGACGTTGATGAATTCAGCGCCGATGAACTTGCGCTTCTTTTCAGGGTCGGTGACACCTGCAAGCCCCGCCATGAAACGTTCCTCGGCATCGACGACGACGAGCGGGATATTGTAATGATCGCGGAACAGGCTTTCGACCTGTTCGCGTTCGTTAAGGCGCAGCAGGCCATGGTCGACGAAGACGCAGGTCAACTGGTCGCCAATCGCCTCATGGATCAGGATCGCGGCGACCGAGCTGTCGACCCCACCCGAAAGCCCGCAAATCACACGCCCCGAACCCACCTGTTCACGGATTTCGGCAATCTTGGTGGCGCGGAATTCGGCCATTGTCCAGTCGCCCGTAAGCCCGCAGACCTTGTGCACGAAATTGGCGATCAGCTTTGCCCCGTCTGGGGTGTGTGCCACCTCTGGGTGGAACTGGGTGCCATAATAGCGGCGTTCGTCATCGGCGATCAGAGCGAAGGGTGCGCCGTCCGAGGTTGCGACAATGCGGAAGCCGGGAGCAAAGCGCGTCACCTTGTCGCCATGGCTCATCCACACCTGATGCCGCTCACCGACCTGCCAGAGGCCGTCGAACAATATGCATTCCTCGGTCACCGTCAGGAAAGCACGACCGAATTCGCCGCCTTCTCCCGTCTCATGCCCGGGTCGCACTTCGCCACCCAATTGGTGGCTCATTACCTGCTGGCCATAGCATATGCCGAGGATCGGAAGGCCTGAATCAAAAAGACATTGCGGCGCGCGCGGGCTGCCATCTTCGGGCACCGATGCGGGTGAGCCGGACAGGATGATGCCCTTGGGCTTCATCCGCTCAAACGCAGCCTCGGCGGCGTTATAGGGGGCGATTTCGCTATACACCCCCGCTTCGCGCACGCGTCGGGCAATGAGCTGGGTAACTTGGCTACCGAAATCGACGATAAGGATGGAATCTGAAGGCTGGATGGTCATGGCTGGCCGTTAGTGAGGAAGCGCGTTCCTGTCCAGTTGCCAGTCGCGAAAATGCCCGATATGCCTGACATCGAGAGGGGAAAAATTATGAAATTGGTGTTGCGCATATTGGTTGGCCTGTGGGGCCTCGGCTTTGGTTTGCTCGCGGTGCAGGGGATTATCGATCCCAAGGTCTTTACTTCACAGTTCGGAATCGAAGCACCGGGCGCCTCGATCAACAGCGTGCGCAGCGATTTCGGGGCCTTCTTCCTTGTGTCGGCAGTCTGCGCCTTATGGGCTGCATGGAAACCCGAAAAGGCAAAGTTACTCTATGTGCCCGCCGCACTTTACGGCACCGCGTTGGTCGGGCGCCTGATTGGCCTCGGCCTTGGCGACCCGCCTTCCGCCGCCAACAATCAGGCGATGATTATCGAGGGCGTGAGTGTGCTGCTGATGCTGTTTGCGGCGCGCCGATTGGGTTCAGCCTAAGCCGCATCCTTGGCCGCACGTCGCGCGGCCAATTCATCGACTGACGTCGCCCGCATGAACGGGTTGGTTGCCCGCTCTAGGGCGATGGTGGTCGGCACGGTCGGCTCGCCCCGCTCGCGCGCCGCGTTGACCGCATCCATCCGCGCGACCAGCGCCGGATTGTCGGGCTCGACCGTCAATGCGAAGCGGCCGTTCGACTGGGTATATTCATGCGCGCAATAGATGCTTGTCTCGTCCCCCAATGCCTCCAGCTTGCGCATGTTCGAATACATCTGCGCCGCCGTGCCTTCGAACAATCGCCCACAGCCCATCGCGAACAGGGTGTCGCCAACAAAGGCGGCCTGCTCGGTCGGGAAATGGAAGGCGATATGGCCTGCGGTGTGTGCAGGGACATCGATGACCTGCGCCTCGACAGCGCCGAGCTTTGCAACGTCGCCCTCCTTAACCTTCCGGTCGAGCGTCGGAATGCGTTCGCTTTCCGCCTCGGGCCCAATGATCCTGCACCCCGTCGCTTCTTTGATCGCCGCATTGCCACCGGTGTGGTCGGGATGCCAGTGGGTGTTCCAAATCTGCGTGATGGTCCATCCGCGCTGGTTTGCCTCGGCCAGCACCGGCTCTGCCACAGCCGGATCGACCACCATCGTCTCGCCGGATTCGGCTTCATGCACCAGCCAGACATAATTGTCGGAGAGGACAGGGATTCGGACGATTTCCAGCGCCATTTTACCAACTCCCCACATTGGGCATGCTCGCCCAGGGCTCCTGCGGTGGCAAATGCCCTTCCTGCAGCAACTCAACCGAAATCCCGTCGGGCGATTTCACAAAGGCCATATGGCCGTCGCGCGGCGGGCGGTGGATGATGTGACCGGCATCCAACAATGCCTGACAAGTCGCGTAGATATCATCGACGCGGTAAGCCAGATGCCCGAAATTGCGGCCTCCGCCATAGACCTCGGCTTCGCCATCCTCGGGTGGCCAATTATAGGTCAGTTCGACCTCGGCGAGCCCTTCCTGCCCCGGTGCGGCGAGGAAGATCAGCGTGAAACGCCCCGCCTCGCTGTCAAAGCGGCGCACCTCTTGAAGGCCGATCAGTTCGAAAAAGGCGATCGTCGCCTGTGGGTCGGTCACGCGGATCATGCTGTGCAGATATTTGGTGGTCATTGCTCAACTCATCGATATTAAGGCACGGTTCATCGCAGCCACCTTATCCGGCGAGCTGCGCTGGGTCGGCGTGAACATGGACCGGCAAGGCAACCGACGCAAGGGGCGGACAGGTGCCACGGCTCATCATTTCGGGATGGGTAAGATGACAGACGAATATGCAAATAAGGGCTGGCTGGGCAAATTGACCGCCAATCAGGGCAAGGCTTGGCTCGCGGGCACCGGGCTGCTTGCAGCCGGACTGGTCGGCGGCGGCTATCTGATGGGCGACGGGTTGGTTCGCATGAAGCAGGCTGACCGCGCGGTGACCGTGCGCGGGCTTGCCGAGCGCGAGGTGACTGCGGACTTGGCCACGTGGACGATCAGCTATTCGGCCAAGGCCGGCGACCTGCAAAGCGCGCAAGCCAAGGCCGACGCCGATACCAAGGCGATCCGTGCCTTTTTCGGATCGGTTGGCTTCGATGGCGATGCGGTGCAACCCACCGGCGCCAATGTATCGCAATATAGCAACGAAGGCATCACGACCTACACCGTCAAACAGCGCATGTCGCTGCGCACCACCGACATCAAGAAAGCCGAAGCCGCGATCAAGCGCCAGTTCGACCTCGTCAAACAGGGTGTCGAGTTGGAGGAAGGATCGGGCATGGCCTTTACCTACACCAAGCTCAACGCCATCAAGCCCGAGATGATTGCGCAGGCGACCAAGGATGCCCGCAAGTCGGCCGAGCAATTTGCCAAGGACAGCGGCACCGATGTCGGCAGCATCAAATCTGCAACCCAGGGCTATTTCGAAGTCACCGCGCGCGATGGCGACAGCGAAGGCGGCTGGGGTGCGTCGGACACGCCCTACAAAAAGGTGCGAGTGGTAACGACGGTCGAATATTATCTCGATTGATACGGGGATAGACCTGCTTGTAACCCGGCAGGTGCGGCGGTAACGCATCGATGTTCAAAAAAGGGAAGAGAGATGCGTTACACCCCGCTATTGGCAGCGCTGCTGATCACCACACCACTCGCCGCACAGACCACGCCAAAGGATCAGGGCGACCGTTATTCAGGAGTTCCCGGTGCCAGCCGCTCGTCGGTCATCACGCAGAACGGGATGGCGGCGACCAGCCAGCCGCTGGCGACGCAGGTTGCGCTCGATATATTGAAAGCGGGCGGCAGCGCGGTCGATGCGGCGATTGCCGCCAATGCCACACTCGGCCTGGTCGAGCCGACTGGCAATGGCATCGGCGGAGACTTGTTCGCAATCATCTGGGATCCGAAGACGCAGAAGCTGCACGGCCTGAATGCCAGCGGCCGCGCGCCGAAGGGTCAAAGCCTGAAGCAGATGCAGGAGCGTACTAAAAAGGCGCCACGCTCCGCCCGCGATGTCGACGGCACAATCGCCGATTGGGGTGCTGCATCGGTGACCATACCCGGCGCGGTCGATGGCTGGTTTGAGATGCACGGGAAATTCGGCAAGCTGCCGATGCGGCAAGTGCTTGCGCCCAGCATCCGTTACGCCCAGCAGGGTTTTCCTGTCAGCGAACTCATCGCCCAATATTGGAAGAGCAATACAGCCGGCTTCGAGGCGCTGCACAAGGAAGGCGTGATCGAGGAAATCGACAATATGCGCCGCACCTATATGCCTGGTGGCAAGGCCCCGGCCGAAGGGGAAATCTTCAAGAACCCAGACCTTGCGCTGACACTGATCGAGATTGCCGAAGGCGGGCGCGATGCCTTTTACAAGGGCTCGCTCGCGCAATCGATGGACCGCTATTTCAAGCGCATCGGCGCACCGCATCGTTATGCAGATTTCGCCACGCACAAGAGCGAATGGGTAGAGCCGGTCTCGACCAACTATCGCGGCTATGATGTCTGGGAAATCCCGCCCAACGGGCAAGGCATAGCTGCGCTGCAGATACTCAACGTCCTCGAAGGCTATGATCTGAAAGCGATGGGACGCGGCAGTGCCGATTTCTGGCACGTCTTTATCGAGGCGAAAAAGCGCGCCTTTGCCGACCGCGCCAAATATTATGCCGACCCGGCCTTTGCCAAAATCCCGCTGAAGGAATTGCTGTCAAAGGAACGCGCCGCGAAACAGCGCGCCGATATCGATATGGGCAAGGCAGCCCTCGCCGATCCAGCGCCGCCAGTCGACGGCGGCAATGACACCATCTACATGACCGTCGCCGACAAGGACGGGATGATGGTCAGCCTGATCCAGTCCAATTATCGCGGCATGGGTTCGGGGCTGGTAGCCGACGATGGAAATGGCCGCACATTGGGCTTCATGTTCCAGGATCGCGGCGCGCAGTTCAGCCTCGATCCCAAACATGCCAATGCCTATGCACCGGGCAAGCGCCCTTTTCACACGATCATCCCCGCCTTCATGACCAAAGACGGCAAGCCGCTCTTGTCGTTCGGAGTGATGGGCGGCGCGATGCAGCCGCAGGGGCATGCGCAGATCGTGGTCAACATGGTCGATTTCGGAATGACTGTGCAGGCGGCAGGCGATGTCGCGCGTTTCCACCATGACGGATCAACCGATCCCGAAGGCGGCAAGGCGATGACCGAGGGCGGCGTGGTCGAGATCGAAACCGGGGTGTCGAAAGCTATCGCCGACGAACTGGCGAAGCGCGGGCATAAGGTGAAATATTCGGTCGGCCCCTATGGCGGCTATCAGGCGATCTGGCGCGATCCGGTGACTGGTGCCTATTGGGGCGCGAGCGAATTCCGGAAGGATGGGCAGGCTGCCGGGTATTGAGACTTACCTTGCTGCCGCGCCACGCGGAGAGCCGGGGTCAGTTTTTAGCTAGAAGAAAGAAGGAAAGAAGAAACAAGGCGCGTAGCGCGATTCATCTGCGATAGGCGTAATATCGTACGCAAGGATCGGTTGAAGGGCCAAGCCCTTCTTTCTTATTTCCTTCTTTCTTCTAACGAATCCTTGGCACGCCCTAACAACCAGCCACTTCCGCCACAGTCGATAGCAACAACGCAATATCGGCGTCGCGCGACAGGCGGTGGTCGCCGTCCTTGATCAGCGTCACGCGCACATCATTCGAGCGCAGGGCGGACGCCAGTTTTAGCGAAATCTTCCACGGCACATCGGCATCGGCTTGCCCGTGGAGCAACCGCACCGGGCAATCGATCGCGATTTCCCTATCGAGCATCAGGCTGGCTTCGCCCGATTCATAAAGGCCCTTGTAAGTGGGCGTGGGTTCGGGGCCATAGGGATTGTGCTCAAAATGCACGCCTTTGGTCAGGATCGCCTCGCGCTGCACATCGGTGAAACCCCAGCGGGTGAAATCAGGGGCTGGCGCAATCCCGATCATGCCCGCCAGCCGATCGCCCAGCGCCTCACCCACCAGCAGCATCAGCCAGCCGCCCATCGACGATCCGATCAGCACCACCGGGCCATCGGTCAGGCCGTCAATCATCGCCAGCACATCATCGCGCCAGCCGGTTAATGTCTGCGTGGCAAAATCGCCTTCGCTCTCGCCACATCCAGCATAGTCGAGCAGCAAACAGGCGCGGCCATTGGCTACCGCCCAGTCGAAGACCGCAGTCGCCTTTCCACCCGCCATATCCGAGATATAGCCGGGCAGGAAGGCCAAGGTCGGCCCTGCGCCTTCCGCTTTGCGATAGGCTAGCCTCAACCCGTCGGCGCGGATGAACCAATTGTGGGAAAACGGCTGACTCAAATTTGAGTCACTCAAATGACCCAGTCGACGGTCAGCATCTGGCTGACGTCCTGCCCCTTGGCGCGGCGTTGAACCACCATGATGTGGTTGAGGCGTTCGATCGTGCGGCTACCAGTCGTGACACACCAGCCGGGAACCACCGCATGCACCAGCGCGCATAGCCCGCCCCAGATCATCGTCACACCGAATTTTGATGCGACACCGAAATGCTCGACATAGCTTTCGTCAACGCTGCGCGGGTGATCGATGAAGAGGCGGCGGAACATGGGCAACTCCGGAATGTTGGATTTGTCCCCGTTTAGCCGCAGCCCCTATTCGATGTCAAAGCCCCAGCCGGATTTCACATCCTTGTCCTGCGCGCACATCGTTTTCAGCTCGCGCCACTCATCTGCGGTGAGCGAGGGTTTATAAGCGCCGCCCTTGACCACCGCATTTTCGAACAGCTTGCGCCGTTCGTCGGACAATGGGTGGCTGGAAGTATAGCTCGCCATCGTCCGCGCTTGCCGGTCCTTGAGTTCTTTACTGCCATCCATAGAGGCAAGCCGATTGAAGAAATCGGCGGTGCCAACCGGCGAGACATTGGCCTGCTTTAAAGCCTTCAGTGAATGATCGTCGGCCTCACGTTCGGAATCGCGGGTGTAGGTGGTCGACAACAGGCTGTTGAGCGTGCTGCCTCCGCTGCCATCAAAGCCGCCGAGCACCACCGCCAGACCCATTTGCCGCAGTAGGCCCTGCATCACATGGCGTTCGCGGACATGGCCGATTTCATGCGCCAATACGCCCGCAACCTCATCGGGCGACTTGGCCTGGCTGAGCAGACCTTGGAAAAGCAACACCTTGCCGCCCGGCAGCGCGACCGCATTGAGCATGTCGATATTCGCGACCTCAACCTGCAAATCTTGCGGGTTATCGTCGAGCGAACGCGTCAGCTTGGCGAGCGCCGCCTTGCCCTGCGGCGTATCGCAGAAACGCCCGCCAAAATCGCCAACCAGCGCGTTGCCCAGCTTCGCCTCGACACTGGTCGGGATTAGTGGGGCCAGCCATTGCGGGCTGAGCAACACCACCGCGACCACAGCCGCGCTAATCCCGGCAAAGATGAGGCTCGCCTTGCCCAGCCCCAGCCGGTCGATCAGCCCGCCATAAGTTTTCGATGCTGGTAATAGTGGGACGAGTTCGTCGGGCACATGCCCTTTGACGCCCAGCCGCCAGCCGTCCTTAACTGCAAGGCCGTAAATCTTGTCCTCGCCCTTCGCCTCAAGAAAGCGAAGGTCCTCAAAGTGAAACGGCCCGTGCCGCATTTCCCGTTCAAGCAGGTAGAATTGCTTTCCGATGGTCTGAATTTCCACCTTGCGCCGGACCGCGCTTTGCCCGTCGAAATGCCAGGCATCGAAAAAGGTGGTCATATTCTCCCCTCCCGCAGGCGGGAGGGGTTGGGGGTGGGCCTGTCAACATAGCGATGCGCGTCAAGAACCCACCCCGCTGCGACTAGGAGCCTTCCGGCACCAAGTCTCGCTGCCCCTCCCGCAAGCGGTAGGGGAAAGATAGATTCAAACCCTGCCGCCATCAAATCGCCCCAACATCAAAGGCATCGAGCAGCCCTTCGCCGTGGCTCGAACTTTGCGTTTCAGATTGGGTCATCCGGTCGAGATTAACCTCGCCAAATGCCTCTGTGTGGACGACAAAGAATTTCCAGCTGCGATAGCGGATGATCGACGTCGCAAATGCAATCGGGATGATGGCGATCAAAATGCCGACTACAAGGCCCACCGAAAGAATGGATTCACCCGCTTCAAGCTGCTGGGCAAATTGCGTCGGGTCGGCTGCAATCAGCAGGCTGAACGGCGCAAAGGCAAAGCCATAAGCAAGCATCAAAATCGCGAGATTTGCGAGCCAGAACAGGATCCAGTCGGGCGAACGGGCGGTAAAATCGAACTCCAGATCACCGAGCCGCAGTGCCCCGATCGCGACGCGCATGAATTTGGAATAATAGAGCAAGGCGGCAATCGGCATGATGATGTAGAGACCTAGGATTGCCAATATGATCATGACAACGGCAAATGCGCCGCCCGCAGTCGAAAATGGATCGCCGCCGCCGCCCGAAGCCGCCATCGAAAAACCGAGTACCGCTGCACCGACAAACACGAGAAACGGCACCAGATAGAAGAGCAGATAGCGCTTCATCAGCGCTTTCCAGTCGGCATTGGACTGGAACTGGTAAGGACCAAAACTCATCTTCGACCAGCGCTCATTCCACAACGACATGCTCGCCCAAGGATAGAGCAGGTAGAGCGGGATTGCGGCGACGACATTCTTCCAGATATAGGACCAGCCATAGCCGAAGCCCTGATCGTCGCTACCGCCGCGGATACCACGCCAATAGGTGCGGCTCAGTCGATAGCGAAGCGCACGGAAATAGGCGAGCCCAGTTAAATAGAAGATGGCCATGAACGTCGCAAAGATGATCACACCGGCAATGATCGGCTGGCCTTGAAAAACCAGCCCGTTGATCACCAACTGCATCACCACCAGCGGCAGGCCGAGCAGGAAGAAGACCATGATGAAGCCGATAAACAGCTCAATCCCGCGACCGGTCCATTCTAGCGGTTCGTCGATGAAACGCGTCTGCGACCACAAATATTGGCGCTCGCGCGTCGTCGCCCAAAAGCGATAGACCCCGAGCGTGACCAGCGTCAGAAGCACATTGGGCAGCGCGATTTTGGCAAAATCTGTCCAGCTGCCATGGAAAGTGACGGCACTCGGCGCCTTTCCCTCATGTCCGGTCATTAGCGCCCCTTCCTTTTCCCTGCGTCAGATACGCTAGGTGCGCGATTGCACCGCTGCTTGTCAAGCTACGGTCGACAAACGGTTTTTCGGGGCGGCTTCCGCTCAATCGCGCAGGAAAATCTCTTCGATTTTCAGGCCAAACAGGTCAGCAATGCGGAAGGCGAGCGGCAGCGAGGGATCATATTTCCCCGTCTCGATCGCGTTCACCGACTGGCGCGAGACCCCCAGCGCGTCTGCCAGATCCTGCTGGTTCCAATCGCGTTCGGCGCGGAGGACCTTTAGACGGTTTTTCATGCCCGGAACCCCTGCCAGCACTGGCCTGCCCCAAGGCCGATGGCCCAGATCGGAAAGGCTGCCCACGACGGGACATGGGGGACCGCACCAAACATTTCGAGGAAGCCCCATGCCGTTGCTATGGCCAGCAGCAGTCCGGTCGCGGCCAGCGCGGCATAGATCGCGCGCAGCCTGAGATACTCATCCGCCTCTTCGCGCACATAGCGCCCCATCGTCCAGATCATCCCGAACACCGGCAGCGCGGGCAACGCTGCCGCGAGCCACAACAACGCCCCCGTCAGCTCCAGTTTCTGGTAAGCGGTTATCGCAATAGTCAGCGCTATCATATAGCCGAACGTCCAGATCATGAAACGGCGGTTATAGATTTTAAGCGCTGGCGAATTGACGCCCTTGGCATCGGCTCGCGCCTGCACCGATCGGATCATCGGGATCAGGAATAGCGACGACAGCGCCATCAGCACAATGGCACCCGTCCGTCCGACCCCGGCATAGCGCTCCAGATAGCCGGTAATGGCCATGCCGAGTGTGAAGGCAAGCGCCCAGATTGCGGGATGCAGCGCACTGCCGGACCTGTTGTCTGAAACATTCATGTGGAAAGCTACCTTTCTATAATGACAAACAGCCTTTACATGCGATTCGCAGAAATGTCAATTACCCTTGTCATTTTGACTGTGTCGCTTGTCATTTTCTGGCGATCGGAGCGTCAATTTTGTCAGCTTTGCCGCACCTCTGCACACTTGCGGCGTGGCGCGCAGACTGGCAAAGGGGCCTCTCCAAACAATACAGAAAGCTAGCATTTCCAATGTCTGATATGATCCGCGTCACCCTTCCCGATGGCTCCGCCCGAGAAGTCGCGCGCGGGACTACCCCGGCAGATATTGCCGCCGCGATCGGCCCCGGGCTCGCCAAGGCTGCACTTGCCGCACGGGTGGATGGCGAGGTGCGTGACATCATGCGCCCGCTGGAGGCCGACACCAACCTTGCACTGATCACCGCGAAGGATGAGGCCGACGCGCTCGAACTCGCCCGCCACGACTTTGCCCATGTGCTGGCAGAGGCGGTGCAAAAACTGCATCCGGGAACGCAGATCACCTTTGGCCCGGCGACCGATGATGGTTTCTATTATGACGTGATGGCCCCCGCCAGTCGCGGCCCCTTCACCGAGGATGACCTGCCGGGAATCGAAGAAGCGATGCGCGACATCATCCGCGCCGACAAGCCGTTGCGCCGCGAGGTTGTGGCCCGCGACGCGCTTATCAAGACATGGAAAGACGCTGGCGAAAGCTTCAAGGCCGAATGGGCCGCCGAGCTGCCCGAGGGCGAAGAGCTCAGCGTCTATTGGTCGGGTGACGACTGGATGGATATGTGCCGCGGCCCGCATCTGGCCTCGACCGGCAAGCTTGATCCGCAGGCCTTCAAGCTGATGCGCGTTGCCGGGGCCTATTGGCGCGGCGACCAGAATAATGCGCAGCTGACGCGCATCTACGGCACCGGCTGGCTCAATAAGAAGCAACTCGACGCCCACCTTCTCCGCCTTGAGGAAGCCGCCAAGCGCGACCATCGCAAGCTGGGCGCGGAGATGGACCTCTTCCACTTGCAACAAGAGGCGCATGGCAGCGTCTTCTGGCACCCCAATGGCTATGTTATCTACCGCCAGCTCGAAGACTATATGCGCCGCGCGATCCAAGGTGCTGGCTATCAGGAGATCAAGACGCCGCAGCTGATGGATGTCCACCAGTGGGAACAATCGGGCCATTGGGGCAAATATGCCGAGAACATGTTCGCGGTGCCCGACATCGTCCCTGATGTGGAAAGCGGCGCTCCAAAGGTTGCGGCGGATGCCGACTGGATGGCGATCAAGCCGATGAACTGCCCCGCGCATGTGCTGGTTTTCAAGCAGGGCATCAAATCATATCGCGACCTGCCGATGCGGCTTTACGAAAATGGCTGCTGCCATCGCAACGAGGCGCATGGTGCGCTACACGGTATCATGCGCGTGCGCCAGTTTACGCAGGACGATGCCCATATCTTCTGCCGCGAGGACCAGATCGTCGCCGAGGTACAGGATTTCTGCGCGCTGGCTGACCGAGTCTATAGGGATTTCGGCTTCAAATATGCGATCAAGCTGGCGCTGCGCCCGGACAAGCGTTTTGGCAGCGATGCTGATTGGGACAAGGCGGAGAATGAGCTACGCGATGCTGTGGTCCGCGCAGGCCTTGCGACGGAAGAATATGGCTGGGAAGAACTGCCCGGCGAAGGCGCCTTCTACGCGCCCAAGCTCGAATGGCACCTGACCGATGCGATCGGCCGCACCTGGCAGGTGGGCACGATCCAGTCCGACCGGGTGCTGCCCGAACGGCTTGATGCTACCTATGTCGGCGAGGATGGCGCCAAGCACCGCCCGGCGATGCTCCACCGCGCGATCTTTGGCGCTTATGAACGATTCATCGGCATCCTGATCGAGGAATATGCCGGCCGTTTCCCAGTCTGGCTCGCGCCTGTACAGGCGGTGGTGGCGACGATCGTGTCCGACGCCGATGACTATGCCAAGCAGGTGACCGCGAAACTCGAGGCCGCTGGCATCCGCGTCGAGACTGACCTGCGCAACGAAAAGATCAACTATAAGGTGCGCGAGCATTCATTGGCGAAAGTCCCGCATCTGCTGGTCGTCGGCAACCGCGAGGCTGAAGAAGGCAAGGTCGCGATCCGCACCTTGGGCAGCGAAGGCCAGCGGATCATGTCGGTCGATGAAGCAATCGCGATGCTGGTGGCAGCGGCGACACCGCCGGATCTGCGCAGCGCTTGACGATCGACGCGCTGCTCGGCGGGCTTAGTCCATCCACGCTTTCTGTCGCGTTGGGCCTTGTCTTTGGCGCATCGGTGGTGCGCGGATTGACGGGTTTTGGGATGGCGATCATCCTTGTGCCTTTGCTCAGCCTGATCGTTGAACCTGTCGAGGCCGTGACGATTTCGATCCTACTGCAACTGCTCGCCGGGCCGATCGGGTTGAAGCGGATATTGGCCGATGGGGAGCGAGAAACGGCGATCCCGATTTCCGTCGCTGCCATTGCGGCAACACCCTTTGGCGTCTGGTTATTGTCGGTAACCGCACCCGATGTCGCGCGGCTCGCCATCGCCCTGCTCGCGCTTGCTGCCTTCGGGCTGATGTTTGTACCTGCCAAGGAAGGCGCCATCCCCGGCCGCAAGGAAACGCTGGCGACGGGCATCGCCGCCGGGCTGCTCACCGGCTTCGCCTCTATGCCGGGACCACCCGTGGTGCCCTTCTATCTGCGGCGAAAGCTATCCCCCGATGTCGCGCGGGCATCGATGCTCATGGTCTTTTTCGCAACTGCCATTGCAGGCAGCATCGCTTCCTTCGCGCTCGGCGTCGCCAATTTGCACCTGCTGTGGTTGTCGGTGCTGTTCTACCCCGCACTCTATATCGGCACACGGCTGGGTGAGCTTGCGTTCGGCAAGGTCAGTGAGCCGGTATGGCGGACGCTGGTCGGGATTATCCTTGGCGTGGCCGGTGTGGCCGCTGTGGTGCGGCTGCTAAACTAGCCAAATTTCCGCGCTATCCAGTCGCCGCACAATGCCGCCGCCTTCGGAAGCAACTCCGGTCGCTCGATATAATAATGGTCCGCCCCGGCGACATCTGCATATTCCTTGTCGGCATGCCCGACCGCCTCGAACAGCCGCTGCGCATGGCTGGGGGTGCAGGCGAGATCGGCGGTGTTGTTGATCACCAGCACCGGGCAGCTGATCCGCGCGGCGTTGCCCAAACCGGTCGCATTGGTATCATCAAAACTCCATTGCGACAGCCAGCTGCGCAACGTCGAGAAGCGCGCGAGGCCCACCGGCCCGTCATTCGCCACCTTGGGCACACCCAGATAGCATTCATAAGGCCGCCGGTCTGAGGCATCCTGCGTCGGATCGGTCCAGCGGACATCGGCCATCGTGCCGTGGACGACGAAAGCACGCTCGGCATTGGGGGTGTCGCTCGCGCGGATCGCCGCCAGCTCTTCCTTTACCCAAGCGGTAATCCGCCGGTTGCGCGCAATCTGGGCAGTGCGGAAACGGGCAACATAGGCCTCGTCATATGGCGCCTTGTTCGGGTTGGCTGAATCGTAGATGTTGAGTTCGGGATCGCGTTCAATCGGCTTGGCCTCATCAAGGACCGACGGATCGATCCATTCGGTGAGCGTCATCGCACGGCTGATATGCGCGGCGAGCAGCATGATGCCGTCGACCTTGGGCATCTCGATTGCGGTCAGGTCATAGGCATCGCCCGCAGGGGTATGCGTGATCGTCGGATTCTCCGCCTGATCCTGATAGAAAAGCGACATCGACCCGCCGCCTGACCATCCCCCAAGAATGATCTGTTCATAGCCAAGCCGGTCACGCGCATGACGCAAAGCGGCAGCCAGATCGCTGATGCATTTCTCCATCACCAGCGCGCTATCATTCCCGCGATAGCGCGGATTGACATAAAGGACATGATGCCCGCCATGCGCGAGTGCGGTGACCAGCGGCAGGAAGGAGCCGCCGCCTATGGGGTGGGTAAAGACGATGACGCGCTTTGACGGGGTGTCTTTCGGCGTAATCGCCATGCATTCGACAAACACGCTGCCTCCCGCCCCGCCATAGACATCTTTGAAGGCCGACTCTTCCTGATAGACTACCGCATAGGGCGTGCGCACGATTTCCATTGCTTTGCTCCTCTTCCATGGCAGATTGCCGTGAGGAAGGGGAAAGGCAAGTCTAATGGTTCAGCCCACAGGCATTCACCACATCGCGATCATGACCGGCGATATGAAGAAACAGATCGCGTTCTTCGCCGATGTGCTCGGCGCGCCATTGGTCGCGATCTTTGACATGCACGGCGTTCCTGGCGGCATCCACGCCTTTCTGAAGCTCGACGGTGGCTGTTATTTCTCGCTGGTGCAATTGCCCGAGACTGCCGAGACGCCGATCACCCTTGGCCTGACACACGCTGGCACCGGGGCGGGGAACAGCGCGCCGGGGACGATGCAGCATCTGGCCTTTTATGTGGCGGACGAAGACCGCCTGATCGCGATGCGCGACCGGATCCGCACCAAGGGCGTCAATGTTATCGGCCCGCTCAACCACGGCATGTGCAAGTCGATCTATTTTGCCGGGCCCGAGCAGATGACGCTGGAGGTCGCCTGCCCCGGAATGCCCGTCACCGCAGACCGCTGGGTCGATCCCTCAGTGCTCGCCAAGGTCGGGATCAGCGCCGAAGAGGCCAAGGCCTATGCCAACCCCGATGACTTTGATGGCGCGGGTGGTTCGGTGAAACAGCCCAATTATAATCCGGCCAAACCACATATGGCCTATCCGGAAGATCGCTACAAAATGATGTTGTCGGTGCCCGATGAGGCGCTCGCCGCGATGGCCGATCATAGCGAGCCGCCCGTGCCCGCTTGAAATCCCCAAGCGGGCCACCAGTTGCATCGCTGCAACGCCTGTGCACAAAAGCAACAGGTGGTGCGGCCAGCCCTTTATTTGTAACGAATTTGCCTGTAAGGGCCGCTCATCATAGATTTTAGGAGTAATTGCTATCGCTGCCCCAGTCTCACGGCGTATGAACACGCCTCCGGTCAAAAGTGGACCGCGTTATAATGAGTTCATCCAGAGCGAAAAAGTTCGCGTCATCGATGAAGAGGGCGAAAATCTGGGGGTGTTGTACACCCGCGAAGCAATTGCACAGGCCGCCGAAGTCGGCCTAGACCTCGTCGAAGTATCGCCCAATGCCGACCCGCCGGTCTGCAAATTCCTCGATGTGGGCAAGTTTAAATATGAGGCCCAGAAAAAGGCCAACCTCGCCCGCAAGAGCCAGAAGACGCAGGAGATCAAGGAGATCAAGATGCGTCCGAACATTGACGACCATGACTATATGACGAAGATGAAAAAGATCGTCGAGTTCATCGGTGAAGGCGACAAGGTGAAGGTGACCCTGCGGTTCCGCGGACGCGAAATGTCACACCAGCAGCTGGGCATGGCGCTGTTGCAGCGCGTGGCCGAGGATATGGCAGAAACCGCCAAGGTCGAAGCTTATCCGCGCCTTGAAGGCCGCCAGATGCTGATGGTCCTCGCGCCTAAGTAAGTGCGCTCCATAGCAGCTTCAGACCCACCGCGATCATCAGCAGGTTGATGATCGCCACAAAGCGCGCTGGAGCCACCCGCCGCACCAGCCAAACTCCGGCAACTGTGCTGGCAATGGCGAGCGGTAGAAATATGCCGCTCAGCACGGTGTTGCGCAGGCTGAACTGCCCCAGCGCGACAAAGGCTGGAACCTTCAGCCAGTTGGAGGTCGCAAAGAATAACGCGTTGGTGCCGACAAAGACATCGCGTGACATTTTGCGGCTTAGCGCCCAGATTTGGAATGGCGGGCCACCCGCAAGCGCCACCTGGCTGGTAAAGCCGGATAGCCCGCCCCAGAACAGCCCGAGCGCATCGGGCTGCGGCTTCCCGAGCTTTACGCCTGCGCCGCTACTGGTCGCAAGCTGGTTTGCGCCAAAGACCAGAGCTATCGCGCCGACTGCAGCCTCGACCACCCAGACCGCTACACTGGACGCCAGCAGCCAGCCAAGAAAGATGCCCAGCGCGCAACCCGGCAACGTCCAGCCCAGCATCCGCCAATCGACGTTGCGCCGGAACGACCAAACCCCCACTGCATCTTGGACGATGAACAAGGGCAGAAGGATGGCGGCACCGCTGATCGGATCAATTGCCAGCGTCATTACTGGCATCGATGCCGAGCCGAGTCCGGAAAAGCCTCCTTTGCCAAGGCCCACAAGGATGACAGCGACGGCGGCGAGCAGATAAAAAAGCGGATCGGCAGGAAGGCTCACCCGCCGGCCTGCTTCCGGCGCAGCGCGAGCAGATAAATGACAAGCGCGGCGGCGGCAAAAAAGAACCATTGCAGCGCATAAGACAGATGGTTGTTGGTCACACTCTTTGGATCGGGCTGCGCAACCGGCCGCATACCTTCGGACACACTGTCCGCCACGATCATGGGGCGCGGCACCGGGATCTTGCCGATCATGCGTTCGATGACGCCATAGCGGCTTGGCTCGGTGATGATCGTACCATTGACCATGCCGCCCTTCCATTCAGGCTTGATATCGGGGCGGTCGGCAATGCCGTAAGCGACTAACGCCCCCGGCCCTTCCGCGCCGGTCTTGCAATCGGCAATATATTGGAACCCCGCATTACCCTTGGTATCGCGCCCCGAAACGCTCTGCCATTTAACGACTTCAAGGCAGTTGAGCGTTGATTTGCGGAACATCTCCGCATCACGGACGGGTGCCATATCGGGAAAGGTGATGGGCGGTTTTCCGGCATTGGCGGCATAGAGCGCGATCAGCGCTTCCTTCTCGCCCTTGCGTTGCAATTGCCAGATACCGAGTGCGATCATCGTTGCGACTGCCAGCGCGACCACGATGGTCGGGATCAGGGGAAGTTTGAGCTTCACCTTGTGTCCGCCTTGTCTTCAATTTGCCCTTCCACCGCGCGATTGCGATGTTCGGCGATCAGCAGGGCGCCTTTCGACACGCGCAGCGAGACGACAACCAGCAGGCACGTCAGCGGCACCCAGATCAGCGCATGCACCCAAAAGGGCGGATGCGCCGCCAGCTCAAGCATGATTGCCAAGATGATGATAATCGCCCCCAGCCCCATTGTCAGAAAGGCTGCCGGGCCATCGCCGACGTTAAAGGCCGCATAGTCGAGCCCGCATTTCCCACAGCGCTCGGCAAATTTCGCCGGGCCGCTGAACAGTGTCTTGGCGCCGCATTCGGGGCAAAGACCCAAAAGGGCAGCCTCGACCAAGCCGGGCTGCCCTTTTTGTGTTTGTGTGTCCGTCATCGCCGATACCGGCCGATGCCGATCAATGGACCGGCGCGCCCCAGCCGCCCCAGACATAGACGACGACGAAGAGGAACAGCCAGACGACGTCGACGAAGTGCCAATACCAGGCAGCTGCTTCGAAGCCGAAATGCTGCTTCGGCGTGAAGTGGCCCTTATAGGCACGTGCGAGGCAGACCATCAGGAAGATGGTGCCGACAATCACGTGAAAGCCGTGGAAACCGGTCGCCATGAAGAAGGACGATCCATAGTTCAGCCCGGCAAAGGGGAAGGGCGCGATCGAATATTCATAGGCCTGAATGCACGAGAAGAGCACGCCGAGGATGATCGTCAGCCACAGGCCGTTGATCAGGCCCTTGCGGTCGCCATTGATCAATGCGTGGTGCGCCCAGGTAACCGTGGTGCCCGAGCAGAGCAGGATCAGCGTGTTGAGCAGCGGCAGGCTGAAGGCGTCAAACACCTGCATGCCCTTGGGCGGCCATTGCGCAAGCGCGGCGGCTGCATCCTGACCGATCTGATTGGTCACGGTGAAGGCGTGGGTTGCATGGTCAATTTCGACCTGCAGTGGCACAGGGAAGAGCGAATAATCAAACCAGGCCCAGAACCAGCCTACGAAGAACATGACTTCCGAAGCAATGAACAGGATCATGCCATAGCGCAGATGCAGCTGCACCACTGGCGTGTGATCGCCGGCATGCGCTTCACGGATCACATCGCTCCACCATGTCCAGAAGGTGTAGAGCACGCCGATCAGGCCCGCGCCAAAGACGAGGCTGCCATAGCTGCCCAGCACCTTGGGCTGGAACATCATCACCATACCGAAAAACATGGTGAGCGCCGCGAACGAGCCGACCAGCGGCGTAATGCTCGGCGGAAGAATATGATAATCGTGGTTCTTGGCACCGGCCATGGCTTGCTTCCCTATTCCCTAACCTGTTTTCAACTTTGCCCTTAGCTTCCCTTGCCCGTGTCGTCCACGGGGTAGAAGGTGTAGCTGAGCGTAATTTCTTCGATATCCTTGGTATCCGGATCGGTCATGATCTTCGGATCGACATAATAGAGCACGGGCATGCGCACGCGCTGTTTCGGCTGCAGGGTCTGCTCGGTAAAGCAGAAGCACTGCACCTTGTTGAAATATTTGCCTGCCTGCGCAGGGCTGACGTTGAAGGTCGCCATGCCCTTGATCGGCTGGTCCGAGAGGTTTTCGGCGATGAACACCGACATATCGCGCGCACCGATGCTGACCGTGTCGGTCGGCCGTTCGGGCTTGAACTCCCAGGGCAGGCCACGCTGGTTGGCATCGAAACGAACAACGATAGTCTGGCTGCTGACCGGAATGGTCGCTGCCTGCGCTTCGCTGACCCGCATCGTCGTGCCGCCGAAACCTGTCACCTGACAAAAGATGCGATAGAGTGGAGCCGCCGCAAAGCCCATCCCGACCATGGCAACAGCAAGGCTGCCCGCAAGCAGGCCGGTTTTGAGGTTGGATTTCTGAGGTTGCGTCATCGCCGTCATCCCCACACCCCTACCTTGACAATGGTGATCGCGAAAAACAGGGCACAAAGCCCGAACAGAACTACTGCCATCACGCGAGACCGCCCGGCTTGACGGGCGCGCACCGCGCGGCTTTCCTCAAGACTGAGGTCACCGATCTTTTTCGGGCCCATATCGAATTCCTGCTCGCTCATGCCAGCACCATCCTGTCGAGCGCGAGTGCGGCAAAGGCGATGAAAAGATAGAGGATCGAAAAGGCGAACAGGCGCTTTTCAGCCTTCATCTCCGCGGCTTCGGTCGTTTCGCTGCGCCAAACGGAAAAGGCGAACGCGAGGAATAGCAGGTTCAGGACGATGGCAGTGGCACCATAATATATGCCCGTCATTCCGAGCGCCCAAGGCGCAACCGCAACCGCCGCCAGCACAAAGCTGTAGCCGAAGATCTGGTTGCGCGTGACCCTTTGACCCGCAACATTGGGCAGCATCGGAATTCCCGCTGCGCCATAATCCGATTTCATGAACAGCGCGAGCGCCCAGAAATGCGGCGGCGTCCAGAAAAAGGTCAGCGCAAACATCAATAGGGGAAGCAGGGTCACATCGCCGGTTACTGCGGCCCAGCCAATCACCGGCGGGAAGGCCCCTGCCGCGCCGCCGATCACGATATTCTGCGGCGTATTGGGCTTCAGCCACATGGTATAGACGACAGCGTAGAAGAAAATCGAGAAGGCAAGGATCCCGGCCGACAGCCAGTTCACCGCGACGCCCATGATGCCGACCGAAAAGGCGGCGAGGCCGATGCCGAATTGCAGCGCCGATTCGCGCTCCATCCGGCCATCGGGCAAAGGCCGGCCTGCCGTGCGCTTCATCTTCGCATCGAGTTCAGTCTCATACCATTGGTTCAAAGCGCCCGAGGCGCCTGCACCCGTGGCAATGCAGAGAATTGCCGTGAAAGCGATGACGGGATGAATATCACCTGGCGCTGCCAGCAATCCGCACAGTGCCGTAAAAACGACAAGCGACATCACCCGGGGCTTGGTCAGCGCCCAGAAATCCCGCCAATCTGCGGGAAGACTGATGTTGTTCGTCGCAATCGTCATTTTCAATATCCTCCCCTCCCGCTTGCGGGAGGGGCCGGGGGAGGGCCTGTATCGAAGGGAAGCGCTGGCCCTACTGGCCCTCCCCTAACCCCTCCCGCAAGCGGGAGGGGATTTCCCGGCCTTACTTGATGACCGGAAGCGTTTCGAACTGGTGGAAGGGCGGCGGGCTCGACAATGTCCATTCGAGCGTGGTCGCACCTTCACCCCAATAATTGCCTTCCGCCTTGCGGCCAGCCACGAGCGACCAGAAGACATTGATGAAGAAGATGATCACGCCGACGCCCATGATGGCATAGCCGAGCGAGGCGATCTGGTTCCAGTGCGCAAAGGCATCCGGATAGTCGGGATAGCGACGCGGCATGCCCTGCTGACCGAGGAAGTGCATCGGGAAGAACAGCAGGTTCACACCGATGAAGAACACCCAGAAGTGCAGGTGGCCGAGAAACTCATTGAGCATCCGGCCCGACATCTTGCCAAACCAGTAGTAGAAACCGGCAAACAGCGCGAAGACGGCACCCAGTGAGAGCACATAGTGGAAGTGCGCGACAACATAATAGGTGTCGTGCAAATTATCATCGACACCGCCATTGGCGAGGACAACACCGGTCACGCCACCGACGGTGAACATGAAGATGAAGCCCAATGCCCAGACCATCGGCGTCTTGAAGCTGAGCGAGCCGCCCCACATGGTGGCGATCCAGCTGAAGATCTTGATACCGGTCGGCACCGCGATCACCATCGTTGCCGCGGTAAAGTACATCTTCATCTCGACGCTCATGCCGATCGTGTACATGTGGTGTGCCCAGACGACGAAACCGACAACGCCGATTGCGACCATCGCATAGGCCATGCCGAGATAGCCGAAGACCGGCTTGCGGCTGAAGGTTGCGACGATCTGGCTGACAATGCCAAAGCCCGGCAGAATCATGATATACACTTCGGGGTGGCCGAAGAACCAGAAGAGGTGCTGGTAGAGGATCGGGTCACCACCGGCAGCGGCATCGAAGAAGGCACCGCCGAAGTTACGGTCAACCAACAGCATGGTGATAGCAGCAGCCAGCACGGGGAGTGCGAGCAACAGCAGGAATGCAGTGACCAGCACTGACCAGACGAACAGCGGCATTTTGTGGATGGTCATCCCCGGCGCGCGCATGTTGAAAATGGTGGTGATGAAGTTGACGGCGCCCAGAATTGATGCGGCACCCGCCAAGTGGAGCGAGAAGATCGCCATGTCGACCGCCGGGCCAACCGAGCCCGAGGTTGAAAGCGGCGCATAGACCGTCCAGCCCGTACCGGCACCTAGGCCGGTGCCACCGGGAACAAAGGTCGATCCCAGCAACATGATGAAGGCAACCGCGGTCAGCCAGAAGCTGATATTGTTCATCCGCGGGAACGCCATGTCAGGCGCGCCAATCATCAGCGGTACGAACCAGTTGCCGAAGCCACCGATAATCGCGGGCATGACCATGAAGAAGACCATGATCAGGCCGTGCGCGGTGATCAGCACGTTCCACATATGATAGGCTTCGTCGAGCGAAGCTTCCTTGCCTGCCATCATCGAGGCCCAGCCGCTCAGATACTGGATGCCGGGTTCGGCAAGCTCGAGGCGCATCATGCCCGAAATAAGGCCGCCGATGATCCCCGCCGTAATCGCGAAGATCAGGTAGAGCGTACCGATATCCTTATGGTTGGTCGACATGAACCAGCGGGCGAAAAAGCCCGGCTTGTGGTCCGCATCATGCGCATGATCATGATGGTCG
Source organism: Sphingorhabdus sp. (assembly GCF_040079335.1). GTDB lineage: Bacteria > Pseudomonadota > Alphaproteobacteria > Sphingomonadales > Sphingomonadaceae > Sphingorhabdus_B. Next base: position 19,874 of record NZ_JBEBKL010000009.1, on the reverse strand, counting down.
GCGGGATTTGCAGCAATCGTCGTCATCTTGGTCGACCTCTTTATTACTTGGCAGCCGGCGCCGGAGCGGCGGCAGGTGCAGTTGTAGTTGCAGCAGGCGTGGCGGCGGCGGGCGTTGCGTCGGCGGGAGCGGCTTCAGCCGCCTTGTCGCCCGGCATCTGGCCGCCCCTGGCCTTTACCCAGGCCGCGAATTTTTCCGGCGGCAATGCTTCGACCACAATCGGCATATAGGCGTGGCGCGCACCGCACAGTTCCGAACATTGGCCGAAATAGACGCCTGGTTTATCGATCGTCACGGCCTTTTCATTGAGGCGGCCGGGGACGGCATCAAGCTTGAACCAGATCGCGGGTACGGCAAAGCTGTGGATCACATCCGACGCTGTGGTCTGGATACGGATCGGAACACCAGCAGGCACAACCATGCGGTTGTCGGCGGCGAGCAACTTCGGACCGTCATTGTTGGTGCGGAAACGTTCACCCGGCTTCACAGCCGATTGTTCCTGCAACATGTTCGAGACAACTTCAAATCCGCCATGATCGGGATAGGTATAGCCCCAATACCATTGGTAGCCGGTCACCTTGACGGTCACGGCATTGGCGGGGGCAGGCTTGAATTGCTTGGCTACCAGCGTCAGCGACGGATAGGCGATGCCGAGCAGGATCAGCACGGGAACCAGCGTCCAGACGATCTCAATGAAAGTGTTGTGCGTGGTTTTCGAAGGCGTGGGGTTGGCCGCGCGACGATAGCGAACCACCACCCAAAGCAGCAGGCCGAGAACGAACAGCGAGATCACCGTGATCAGCGGCAGCAAGATCGAGTTGTTCATCCACTTGGCATAATGGCCGTTCGCGCTGAACTGTTCCTGGAAATCAACACCGCGGTCCTTGGGCATGCCGACATGGTTTTCATAGTCGGGCTTCATCGGGGTGTAGCCGGGGAGCGAACCGTCCATCGAAGCCGCCGCAGCCGGGGCTGCAACCGCATTTTCAGCCGCCGGAGCCGCTGCCGGAGCTGCCGGAACGGGGGCAACAACCTGTTTTGCCTCTGCCGCAACCGGTGCTGCAGCGGGATTCGCCGCCTGCGCCGATACCATGGCAGGCAGCAGCATCATTCCGCACGCCAAAACAAACTTTTTCATAATATTCATTACGTTAGCCCCGTAATCCTACCGCGGAGTCCCCGCCCGAAACTTCGATATCACTGTTATAAAACCGCGATTTGGCGCGGCTTATAGGCGCGCTTGGCACAAGCCTCAAGCAGCCTCAATACCAATTTTTGCATTTATTTGTGTGGGGAATCCACCTATTTGCATTGCAAATCGCGCAACACCGATTGCACGCCCATCAAGGACTTCTCCAAAATCATGACCGAAGATGAAATTCTCTCAGAGTTCCGCGCTGCCGAAGCCTTGCTCGAAGGCCATTTCCTACTCTCCTCGGGACGGCATAGCGCTTATTATCTGCAATGCGCCCGCGTGTTGATGAACTCCGAACGCGCGAGCCGGATCGCCTTGGCCATCGCGCAAAAAATTCCACGCGAGATCAAATCCCAACTCGGCGCGGTGATTTCCCCGGCGATGGGCGGCGTAATCATCGGCCACGAAATGGGCCGTGCGCTGGGCGTAGATGCGATGTTTCTGGAACGGCCCGAAGGCACTTTCTATCTGCGTCGCGGTTTCGAAATTGCGCCGGGCACCAAGGTGTTGATGGTCGAAGATATCGTGACCACAGGCCTTTCGTCGCGTGAAGCGATCAAGGCGATCAACGAAGCCGGGGGCGAAGTGATCGCTGCTGCCGCGATTATCGACCGTTCGGCAGGCAGCGCCGATCTGGGCGTGCCCTTTTTCCACCTGCTCGAACTGAACTTCCCGACCTATGCGCCCGACGAACTGCCGCCCGAACTGGCGGCAACCGAGGCGGTGAAGCCGGGAAGTCGCAAGGCCTGAGCATGACCAACAACCTCCGCCCCCGACATCTTAGACTGGGCGTCAATATTGACCATGTCGCGACTATCCGCAACGCGCGCGGCGGGGATCATCCCGATCCGGTGCGCGCGGCGGAAATTGTCGCACAGGTCGGCGGCGACGGCATTACCGCGCATCTGCGCGAGGACAGGCGGCATATTCGCGACAGCGATATCGCGCGCATACAGGCAGCGACCAGCCTGCCGCTCAACCTCGAAATGGCGGCGACCGAGGAAATGCTCGACATCGCGCTAAAGCATATGCCGCATGCCGCATGTATCGTCCCCGAACGGCGCGAGGAGCGCACAACCGAAGGCGGGCTCGATGCGGCGGGGCAGCACAACTATCTGGCACCCATCGTGACGCGATTGTCCGACGCAGGCATCCGCGTCAGCCTGTTCATTGAACCCGACCCACGCCAGATCGAGGCAGCAATGCAGTTGCGCGCGCCCGTGGTCGAACTGCACACCGGGCGCTATGCGCATCTCTGGCTCGATGGCGATACTGCAGGGATCGAGGCCGAACTCAAACGCATCGCCGATGCCGCGGCACTTGCGGTAAAGAACGGTATAGAGCCGCATGCAGGCCACGGCCTGACCTATGACAATGTCCAGCCGATCGCCGCGATCCCGCAACTCGCCGAACTCAATATCGGCCATTATCTGATCGGCGAGGCGATTTTTGACGGGCTTGAAAATGCGGTGCGAAGGATGCGCGATTTGATGGATGCGGCGCGGTGATCATCGGCCTCGGCTCTGACCTCTGCAATATCGAGCGGATCCAGAATTCGCTCGACCGCTTTGGCGAACGGTTCAAAGCGCGGGTCTTTACTGACGTTGAAAATGCCAAGGCCGCAAAGCGTCCGTTTACGGCGGCAGGGACCTATGCCAAGCGCTTTGCCGCCAAGGAAGCGTTCAGCAAGGCAGTCGGCACCGGGTTCAAACGCGGTGTGTTCATGAAGGACATCGGCGTCGTCAATGCACCATCGGGCGCGCCCACCCTGGCGCTGACCGGCGGCGCAAAGGCACGGCTCGACGCGATGGTGCCAAATGGCTATGAGGCGCACATTCATCTGACGCTGACCGATGATCACCCCTGGGCGCAGGCCTTTGTGATCATCGAAGCGCTCCCGATTTCGAAAGCATGACTGTTTTGACTAGCGAACCTTTAACGACCGAGACCGAAACCACCACCGCGCCTGTCGCCAAGCAAAGCTGGCTGCACACGCTGTGGGTTGAGATAAAGGGCCTGTTCTGGCTGCTGATGGCCGTGCTCGCCTTTCACAGCTTTATCGCCAAGCCCTTCTACATTCCGTCGATCTCGATGATGCCGACGCTGCTGGTTGGTGACCGGTTGTTCGTTTCGAAATTTGCCTATGGATGGAGCTTCGTCTCACCCACTATCCCCAACCCTGTCGCGCTGTTTCAATGGCTGGTGTTGCGTGAAGAAGTCGATTCGCTGGCCTTCACTTTGCCAGAGAGCAAAGGGCGCGTCTGGGGATCACTGCCCGAACGGGGCGATGTCGTGATCCTGACGCCCGAGGGCAAGAACCAGGATTATATCAAGCGCGTCATCGGCATGCCGGGAGACCTGTTCGAAATGCGTGGTGGAGAGATTTACCTGAACGGCAAGAAGGTGAAGGTGGAGTCACAGCCGGTGAAAGACCTGCCGGTCGACGCAAACAACCCCTGCACCGAAATCGATTTCCCCGGGGCGCTGGTGCAGGAAGCCGATGGTTCGCTGCACTGTTATGTCACAATCGTGCGCGAGACGCTGCCCAATGGTGTGAGTTACGACACAATCGACGCGCGACGCGGGTCGACCGACGATGTCGCTCCATTGCGTATCCCGGCGGGCCACTATTATCTGCTTGGCGACAATCGCGATAACAGCGCCGACAGCCGCGTCGATGCGCCAATCGGGCTTGGTGGCCCTGTGGCGTGGGAACGGATCGGTGGGCGCGCGGAGATCATCACCTTCTCGCTCGATGGGTCAACGGGGCTCAATCCAACAAGCTGGTTCTCCTCCTTCCGTGGCGGACGGGCGGGCACCAGCCTGCGCCCTGATGCAGCCGAACCGGCAGCCGCAAAATGAGCATGGCAGGCGATAGATGCATCTGATCGTCGCCTTCCTGCTCGGAATAGCCAATTTCGCGATGCACAAGGCGGTGGTTGAATCGGGCCATCCTTTTGTCGAGGACACCAAGCTCTATTTTGGCCGGCATTTTGGCCGCAATGGCAGCTATTTCCTTGAGTTCGGAATCCTGCTCGGCGCGATGCTGTTTGCCTATTCTGGTTCAGCGATGATCCTCGGCTTTTACGCGGCCTATACCGCTTTCAACGCCATCGCCGCATGGTTGCTGCTTTCGCGTCGCTTTTGATCGTCGATGTAGTTTGTCCCAAATTAACAGTCGCTAATCGAACGTCGCTGTTTCGAATACAAATGTAATCCTAACCCGCCCTTACAGGGAGCACATCAAAAGGGCCGCAGAGCCCGACAGGAGTGGGTTAGATGATTTTGTGCGCCCGTCGCATTTTTGCGACCACCGGAAGTGTGCTTGCTATGGCGGTGGCACATCCGGCCTTAGCCGACGCAAATACGACCGCGCCTCAGGTCGAAGATGCCCGAACCGATCTGGAACCGCGTGCTGAAAACGGGCGGCAGATTTACGAGGCATCGCAGTTCAACCGCTTCGCGCCGCAAACAGCGCTCGATATGGCAGGACAGATTCCCGGCTTTATCATCAGCCAAATCAGCACAGATCGCGGCTTGGGCGAAGCAAGCCAGAATGTATTGATCAATGGCCAGCGGATCACCGGCAAGAGCAATGATGCGCAAACCGCACTGTCACGCATTGCCGCCTCTTCGGTCATCCAGCTCGAGATCGCCGACGGTGCAACGCTTAACGTGTCGGGACTCAATGGTCAGGTGCTCAACGTCGTCACCAAGCCCGACAGCCTTCAAGGCAATTTCGCCTGGCGTCCGCAATGGCGGCGGCGGGTAGATGACTTCTGGATCAATGGCGAGGTCAATCTGTCGGGCAAGCTCGGCAAGGGCGATTTCACTTTGGGGCTTTCGAACAAAGACGGCTTTCGCGGCGGTGGCTGGGGATATGAGGATGTGCGCGACGCCAATGGCAACCGGCTGTTTTTCCGCGATGTCCGCTCGCGATCTGAGGGTGATCGCCCGCGACTGGCAGGCACCTACACGCTGAAAAGCGACAATGGGAATATCCTCAACGCCAATGCGGCGCTTGAATTCTTCGAGTTTCGCGGCAACCGCACCTTTGTGCGGCAACAACCCGGTGTCGCCGACATATTGGAGGCGGGTTCTGACCGCGAAGATGAATGGAATTTCGAACTTGGCGCCGATTATGAATTCGGCCTCGGCGGTGGCCGACTGAAGCTCATCGGATTTCACAGGTTTGAGCACAGCCCGTTTGAAAACCAGTTCCGCACCACGCCGAGCGATGGCTCGCCCGAGAGCGGACAGCGCTTCAACCAGTTGATCGACGAGGGTGAAAGCGTGCTGCGCGCCGAATATCGCTGGAAATCAGGCCAGACCGATTGGCAGGTTTCAGCCGAAGGCGCGTTCAACTATCTCGACGCCGAATCCGAATTTTTCCAGCTCGACAATGCAGGTGTGTTTCAGCCTGTGCCGTTGCCCAACGCGACAGCGCGGGTGGAAGAAAAGCGCGGGCAAGTCATTCTGTCTTACGGTCGCCCCATCGCCAAGGATTTGACCCTGCAAGCGACACTCGGTGGCGAATTTAGCGAGTTGGGGGTCACCGGCCCCAACGGCAACGCCCGCCAATATATCCGACCCAAGGGATCGATTGCGCTCGGTTGGAAGGCATCGCCTGTTCTCGACATCAGTGCAAAGTTCCAGCGCAAGGTGCTGCAACTCAACTTTGGCGATTTCCTCGCCTCGGTCGATGTTCGCAACAACAACGCAAATGCAGGTAATTTCGGGCTGGTGCCGCCGCAAAGCTGGCTACTCAATCTGGAGGCCAACCGTTCGCTGGGCAAGGTCGGGTCGGTGAAGCTCAAGGTCGACCTCGAATCGATCAGCGATCTGGTTGACCGAATTCCGATTACCGCGACCACCGAAGCGCCCGGCAATATTGACGGCACCGCCAAAAGGCTGCGCACCGAAATCAATGCCAGCTTCCTGCTCGACACCATTGGCATCAAGGGGGCAAAGCTCGACCTGATTGGTGCCTGGCAGACCGCGTCACTCCGCGATCCCCTCACCGGCGAAAAACGCCCGCTCAGCAATCGTGGACGCTCTTATTGGAATCTCGATTTCCGCCACGATATTCCCGGCAGCAACTGGGCCTATGGCGGTTTTGCCGAGGATAGTTCCGACTATGGCTTTTACCGCCTCGACTATTTTGGTCGCGATTATCGCACCGGTCCGATGGTGGGCGCCTTTATCGAGCACAAAAATGTGCTCGGCCTGAAGGTGCGCGGCCAGATCATCAACCTGACCGGTCAGACCGAAGGCTATGATGAGATCTTCTTTGTCGACCGGCGCGATGGTCCGATCGATTTCACCCACACCGGGCGCAACAAATATGGCCTGATTTACCGGGCTACTGTCAGCGGGACTTTCTAAACCCCGATACTTCCCTATATCGGCCTGATGCAGGGAATGGCGGCACAGCCCGAAAACGGGAAAGATAAGGAAGCGGCAACAGCGGAGGCGAGCTTCGCCACGCTCAAACGCTTCCTGCCCTATTTATGGCCGAAGGACATGCCCGCGCTGCGCATCCGCATCGTCATTGCGATGCTGCTGGTGCTGGTGTCGAAGGGTGTGCAGCTGTCGATGGGCTTCGTCTATGGCGCCGCGATCGACCGAATGCAGCCGGGGTTGGAGGCGGGCGTCTGGATGGCGATCGGGCTGGTCGTCGCCTATACCGGCGCGCGTTTTGGCGGGGTGTTGTTCGACAATCTGAGAAACACCGTATTCGAACGCGTCGGGCAGGATGCGACGCGGCGGCTTGCCGAAAATACCTTCGCGCACCTGCACCGGTTGTCGATGCGCTTCCACATGAACCGCCGCACCGGCGCGGTTACCAAGGTGATCGAGCGCGGCACCAAGAGCATCGATGTGATGCTCTATTTCATGCTGTTCAACATCGCCCCGACCGCCATCGAGCTGCTCGCGGTGCTGGTGATTTTCTGGTTCAAATTCGGCGTCGGGCTGGTGCTCGCCACCATCGTCATGGTCGTTACCTATATCCTCTTCACCCAACGCGTTACCGACCGGCGCAACAAGCTGCGCGAGGAGATGAACGAGCTCGATACCGCGACGGTCGCGCGCTCGGTCGACAGCCTGCTCAACTATGAAACGGTGAAATATTTCAACGCCGAAGATCGTGAGACCGACTATTATGCCAAGGTCGCGCGCCGCTATGCCGATGCGGCGGTCAAATCGGAAAACTCGCTGGCATGGCTCAATATCGGCCAGTCGTTCATCACCAATTTGATGATGGCAGGCGCGATGGGCTTCAGCGTCTGGGGTTGGGCGCAGGGCCGCTTCAGCACCGGTGATGTCGTGCTGGTGAATACCCTCCTCATGCAACTCTTCCGCCCGCTCGACATGCTCGGCATGGTTTATCGCACCATTCGTCAAGGCTTGATCGACATGGCTGCGATGTTCGATCTGGTCGATACCCCGCCCGAGATTGTCGACAAGCCCGATGCTACTATGCTTCGCGTTTCCGGCGGAGAGCTGGCATTCGAGGATGTGACCTTCGGCTATGATGCGGATCGCCAGATTTTGAACGGCCTGTCCTTGCGCATTCCGCCGGGCAAGACGCTCGCGGTGGTCGGGCCTTCGGGGGCAGGCAAATCGACGATCGCTCGGCTGCTCTATCGCTTTTACGACGTTACCGGCGGGCGGATCACTATCGACGGGCAGGATTTGCGCGACGTGACCCAGTCGAGTTTGCGTGCACATATCGGCATCGTTCCGCAGGATACCGTGCTGTTCAACGACAGCATCGGCTATAATATCGGCTATGGCCGCGAAGGTTCGAACCAGGCCGAAATCGAGGGTGCTGCCCGCGGAGCGCAGATCCACAATTTCATCGCTGCACAGCCAAAGCAATATGAAACCCAGGTAGGCGAACGCGGGCTCAAGCTTTCGGGTGGCGAGAAGCAGCGGGTGGCAATCGCGCGCACCCTGCTCAAAAACCCGCCGATCCTGATCCTCGACGAAGCGACCAGCGCGCTCGACAGCCGCACCGAGGCCGAAATCCTCGACACGCTCGACGAAGTGTCGAAGCAGCGCACCACCATCTTCATCGCGCACCGCCTGTCGACCGTGGTTGCTGCTGACCAGATCGTCGTGCTCGATGCAGGCCGTATCGCCGAGCAAGGGACGCATGCCGAATTGCTCGCCAAGGACGGGCTTTACGCCGAAATGTGGGCGCGTCAACAGGCCGAGAAAGAAGAAGAGGCGGTTGCGGCGGAGTAAAACGGCCATCGCTTTACTTCAACATTTGTTCTTTATATGTTCCTTCGCGACTCGACTATCCACAGCGAAAGTCGCCGATGCCCGAAGACCGCTCTATTCTTGAAGAACTATCCGGCCTAGCGGGCAAGAAGATGCTCGCGCCCGATACTCTGGACCCTGCCGATGTGCTGCACCGCGTTTTCGGTTTTGCCGAATTTCGCGGAGTGCAGGAGGATGTCGTGCGGCGGACGCTCGACCGGCAAAGCACGCTTGCGGTGATGCCGACCGGCGCGGGCAAGTCGCTCTGCTACCAGTTATCGGCCCTGCTGCTCGACGGCACCTGCATTGTGATCTCACCACTGATCGCCTTGATGCATGACCAGCTGCGCGCCGCTAATGCGGTGGGCATCCGCGCAGCAACGCTGACATCGGCGGACAGCAACCGGGCGGAGACCATCGAACGGTTGCAAAGCGGCGCGCTCGACCTGCTCTATGTCGCCCCCGAACGCGCCTCGACTGCGGATTTCCAGCGGCTTCTGGCCGAGACCAAAGTGTCGCTGTTCGCCATAGACGAGGCACATTGCGTGTCCGAATGGGGGCATGATTTCCGCCCCGATTACCGCCTGCTGCGCCCGCTGATGGACGAATATCCGCATGTGCCCAGGCTGGCGCTGACCGCAACGGCCGATGCGCACACACGCGAGGATATTGCCCAGCAGCTCGGCATTCCGGCCAGTGGAACGATCGTCTCGGGCTTTGACCGGCCCAATATCCGCTATGCCGTCACCAACACCGCAAGCAAGGGATCGGCGATTGCCTCTGCCATAAGAGGATGGCCGGGCGCGGGGATCGTCTATGCCACCACCCGCGACCGGGCGGAGAAACTGGCGGCGCTGATCGCGCGCACCGGACGGCGCACCCGCTATTATCATGCAGGCATGGAACCTACAGCACGCGCTGCGGCACAGGCGGAATTTGTCGCGAGCGAAGACATGGTGATGGTCGCCACCGTCGCCTTCGGTATGGGGATCGACAAGCCCGATGTCCGTTTCGTAGCACATGCCGGTATCCCCAAATCGATCGAGGCCTATTATCAGGAAAGCGGGCGCGCGGGACGCGATGGCGACCCGGCCGTTGCGCATCTTTTCTGGTCACCCGGCGATTTCAGCCTCGCGCGCGAGCGGTTGAAGGAACAGCCCGAGGCCCGGCAACTGGCCGAGAAAGCACGGATCGACGCCTTGTCTTCGCTGGTCGAAACGCCGGGCTGCCGCCGCGCTATCCTGCTCCGCCATTTCGGCGAGGACCCGCCTGCCCAGTGCGGTAATTGCGACAATTGCCTTGATGCTCCCGGCGTGGTCGATGCGACCGAAGTTGCGCAAAAGCTGCTGTCGGCGGTCTATCGCACAGGCCAGAGTTTCGGTGTCGGCCATCTTGAAAAGGTGCTCACCGGTCGCACCGATGAGCGCATCGAGGCGCGCGGGCACGACCAGCTCAGCGTGTTCGGCATAGTTTCGGGCGAGGATGCAAGGCTAATCAAACCGGTAGCACGCGCATTGCAGGCGCAAGGGCATCTGAGCGCCAACGAACATGGCGGTCTGATGCTGGCGGGGGCATCGCGCGCGATCCTGAAAGGCGAGATGAAGCTGGAGATCGTTGTCCCGCCCAAGACGCGCAAGGAAAGGCGCAGCGAGGCCAATCCGGTCGATGATCCGCTGTTCGAAGCGTTGCGCAGCAAACGCCGCGAACTGGCCGAGACCGCAGGCGTGCCGCCCTATGTGATTTTCCACGACGCAACCTTGCGCGAACTGGCCGAACGCCGCCCGCAAAACACATCCGATTTCGCGCTGATCAGCGGCGTCGGCGCGCGCAAGCTTGAAGCCTATGGCGCAGCCTTCCTGTCTGTAATAAGGGAAGCGTCGGAAGGATAAGCCCCATGTTTCGCAAGCTCACCGACAGCATCCATGCATCGCCGCAAATCAGCCTAGAGGACGTAGCGGAAGCCGCAGCGATGGGCGTCAAGCTGATCATCAACAACCGCCCCGAAGGCGAAAGTGACGATCAGGTGCCCGGCGCAGAAATCGAGGCAGCGGCGCGCGCGGCGGGCATCGATTATGTCGCCATCCCCGTCACCCATGCAGGTTTCAGCGAACCGCAGGTAGTGGCGATGGCCAAGGCACTCGACGGAGCCGATGGACCTGTGCTTGCCTATTGCCGCTCGGGCACGCGCTCTACCTTGCTATGGGCCTTGTCCGAAGCAAGCCAGGGCGGCGATCCCGATGCGTTGACCAATATGGCGGCGAAAGCAGGCTATGATGTCAGCCCGGTACGTCCGCTGATGGACATGCTGAAGGCGCGGGCCTGAGGCATGGCGCCCGTCTGGATCGAACTGGCCAAATTGGGTGGATCGATTGCTGCGATCCTGTTCCTGTTCTGGCTGGCGCGCCGCCTCAACCTTGGCGGCGATCTGCGGATCCGCGATGAAGCGCATGCTCGCGCGCTGGCGGATGAAGCGATATGCGGATTCCAACCGACCGATATCGTGATCGACAAGGCCGGAATGGGGGCATTGCTCAAGGATGCGCAAGGCCGCCATATGCTGATCCGCCGCCACGGCGCCGCCTTTGTCGCTCGCTTGCTTGACCGGCATAGTGACTCCAGGCTCGACCAGAATTTTCTGACTATTGGGACCGGCGAAAAGACCTTTGGCAAGGTGACGCTGAACCTTGGCAAGGATGCGCAATATTGGGCCGCTGGCCTGCGCCACATGGTGGTGTAGGACGAAATCATGCCCGAGCTATTCAATCCCGTCGACTATGCCGTCCCGGTCTTCATCCTGTTGATCATCATCGAAATGCTGTGGGCGCGCAAGAAAGCGCCTGAGAAATACGAGCCCAAGGATACGCTGACCTCGCTAGCTTTCGGCACGGGCAGCACCGTGGCCGGTGCGCTGACCGGCGGGCTGGTGTTCGCGATGATTCTGTGGCTGTACGAGCATCGGCTGTTCGACATCGGCTGGGCCTGGTGGGCGTGGATTGCCTGCTTCCTGCTCGACGATCTGGCTTATTATGTCTTTCACCGCAGCGCACACCGCGTCCGCTGGTTGTGGGCAAGCCATGTAAACCACCATTCGAGCCAGCATTACAATCTGTCGACCGCATTGCGGCAGACATGGACGGGCTTCATCGCTGCGAACTTCATCTTCCGCATGCCGCTGGCCTTGGCGGGCTTCCACCCGGCGATGATCGCCTTTTGCGGCGGGATCAACCTTATCTACCAATTCTGGATCCACACCGAAGCGGTGGGCCGCATGCCGCGCTGGTTCGAAGCGGTGATGAACACGCCGTCGCATCACCGCGTCCACCATGCCACCAACCCGCGATATCTCGACGCCAATTATGCTGGCGTGTTCATCATCTGGGACAAGATGTTCGGTAGCTTCACCCCCGAAACCGATGACGAAAAAATCCGCTACGGCATCGTCAAACAGCTCGGCACTTTCAACCTGCTCTATAGCGTGTTCCATGAATGGATCGGGATCGCCAAAGACGTCTGGTCCGCACCCTGGCGGCATAAGCTAGGCTATATCTGGCGCCCGCCCGGTTGGAGCCATGATGGCAGCCGCGACACCAGCGACAGCATCAAGGCGCGCTGGCGGGCACGGCAGGAAAATCAGGCGACGCCCGCCGAATAGCGATTGCCAAAATTAATCGTCCGGTTAAGTCCTACTTTCAAAGGAGTCAGTATGGACGAGTTCGATATCATTGTTGTGGGCGGCGGATCGGCGGGCAGCGCTGCGGCTGGCAGGTTGGCCGAAAGCGGCAAGTATAAGGTCTGCCTGGTCGAGGCGGGCGGCAAGAACAATGATCTGTTCGTCCGCACCCCTGGTCTGCTGGCACTGATGCCGAAGCGCAGCAACTGGGCCTATGATACCGAACCGATGGCGGGGCTTGGTGGCCGCATCGGCTATCAACCGCGCGGACGCGGAATGGGCGGATCGAGTGCGATCAACGGCATGGTCTATATTCGCGGCAACGCCTGGGACTATGACAATTGGGCGGCGCTCGGCTGCACCGGCTGGAGCTGGGACGATGTCTTGCCGGTGTTCCGCAGACAGGAAGACAATGCGCGCGGTTCCGACGGCTTTCATGGCAAGGGCGGGCCGCTGCATGTCAGCGACCAGATCGCACCCAGCCCAGTCGGCGAAGCGTTTGTCGAGGCGGCAACCCGGCTGCAACTGCCACGCAATGACGATTTCAACGGCGCCAAGCAGGAAGGCTTCGGCCTTTATCAGGTCACCCAGCACAATGGCGAACGCTGGTCTGCAGCGCGCGCCTTTGTCGATCCGCTGGCGAGCAACCCGAACCTCAGCGTCCGTACCGGCGCGCTGGTCGAAAAGATCGTCATTGAGGATGGGCGGGCCACGGGTGTGGCTGTCCGCTTCGGCAACAAGCGCGAAGTGCTGCGCGCCAAGGCTGGCGTCATCCTGTCAGCAGGGGCCTTTGGTAGCCCGCAGATCATGATACTGTCGGGCATCGGACCCGGCGCGCATTTACAGGAACATGGCATCGCAACTTTGGTCGACAAGGCAGCGGTCGGGGCCGATTTGCAGGACCATTGCGATTATCTGGTCGGCTATGATCTGGACGATGTGTCGCTGTTTGGCGGATCGTTGCGAGGAACCTTCGCCGTAGCCAAAGCCTTTTTCGAACACCGCTTGCGCCGCACCGGAATGCTGACCACCAATTTTGCCGAAAGCGGCGGGTTTGTGAAATTGCGCGACGACGCTCCTGCACCCGATATCCAATATCACTTCATCCGCGCGATCATCCAAAATCATGGCCGCGACAAGCTGAAAGAACATGGCTTTTCGCTCCACGCCTGTGTGCTGCGCCCCGAAAGCCGCGGCTGGGTGAAACTGAAATCATCCGATCCAGCGATGGCGCCCGCGATCAACCCGAACTTCCTGAGCGACGAGCGCGACCTCCATCTGCTGCGCGATGCGGCGCGGCTGATGTACCGGATCGCCGAAACCCCGCCACTTTCGGATATGGGTGCGCGTGATCGTTCGCCCATCGACTATAATGACGATGCCGCGCTAGAGGCGCGTATTCGCGAAGTTTCAGACACCATCTACCATCCGGTCGGCACCTGCCGGATGGGTAGTGATGCGGACAGTGTTGTCGATCCGAAGCTTAAGGCACGCGGTGTCGAAGGACTGTGGGTCGCCGATGCCAGCATCATGCCGCGACTAGTGTCTGGCAACACCAACGCGCCGTCGATCATGATTGGCGAGCGGGCGGCGGATTTTGTGAAGTCTGAGCTGGCATAATAGGCTGGTCGCGGACACCCATGATCAGCAACCACAAGCAGGTGCCAATCTCGCCCAAGGTCGCGGGCAAGGTTATGTATCGGGCAAAAGCGAGTTGGGCGAAATCCGGAACCAGCAGCTGTCCGAAAAAGGCAATCAGGTAGCCGAAGCATCCCGCCATCAGGAGAAGCCCGAAAATGCGCGGGATCATGCGAGACCGGAACATCAACCAGCCAAAAGGCAGCAACCAAAGACCCCAGAAAATCGTAAGAACAAAAATCCCGTTCCAGTAGCTCTCAAGAGCAAGTGTGACTTGCGTCTGTAATTGGGTCGCAGTCAGCATTGCCGATCGAGGCTCATCACCGAGCAGCGAGAGAACATCCATCCGGTGGACCAAATTGGCAAAGGCAAAGGGTACGCTCGCCGTCGCCAAAGCCACCATGGCAATGGCCGCTTGCCGACCAAAGGGAGCCAGCAAACGATAGAGGACAAGCGGCAACAACAGGAAAGCTGTGTAACAGACCAGGCCGGCTGCAATTCCAAAACGGAACAGCGTCTGGTGTGTCTGGATTGAAACGACCAGCGCTGCTCCATCCTTGCCATTTTCGATGACATTGGGAACATAAGCGAGACTCGCAATGCCGCCAAGCACAACAATTAGATAAAGCAACCCTGCGAAACGTGCGATTTTCTTGTTTTCGCTCATATGAGAATTTCCGGCCGAGCTGAACAGATAGTTGGTGTATTGCTCATATAATACACACTTCGCCAAGTGAGTAAACCCAATTGCTAGTTAGATATCGGGGCCCGAACCGGGAGAGCTTGGGGAGCTTAATGATCCGGGCCCCTGTGCCGTGCACGCACAAGCTGTTTGTGCTTATTACTCAGCCCAGTGGAACACATCTTCCAAGGGCTTGCCGAATACCCGCGCAATGCGGAAGGCGACCTCCAGGCTGGGGGAATATTTCCCTTGCTCGATCGCGGCAATTGTCTGGCGGGTGACGCCCACCTTGTCGCCCAGATCGCCCTGCGTCATCTCGCCTGACAGGAAGCGCAATGTTTTGATCTCATTATCAAAGGGGAGGCGCGGCATCGCTCAATATCCCCTGCGATAATAATAAAGCTGAGACCCGACGCGGATCAGTTCGGAAAGCACCAAGGTCGCCATCAAGATGTTGACCGAATATCCAAATCCGATCCCGTTAATCAGGAAGAACACATTTGCCCAGATTCCCAGCACCAGCGGATAGTAAGCAAGGTGCGTCCCCTTGAGATGGATGGTTTTTTCGCGTTCATCCTCCTTCAAATTGGCTTCTTTGGGGGAACGGATCGCAAACCAGGCTGTTCCGGCGATCATCGGCACAAGGAAGATGATGGTCACCGGAACGAGCATCCCGACAGCCGCCCACACTCCCGCTTGCGTATTGGCAATCGACCAAGGGTAGGTGATGAAATACCAACCAAAGCCGAGCAATAGCCCGACCAAGGCAACCCAGTGAATTTTCTCGCGGAACGACATGTGCAAACTCCATGTTAGATGATTCGCACTTAATGTTAGTTGTATTTAACATCGAGTCAAATTTTATTTACGTGTTCGCCTTTCGCGCTTTTGCCCCTGCGCTTTAGCGGCTAAGCGCCAAAGCCATGTCGACGACGCCCAAAACGCTCACCCTTCCCGTATCCACCAGCCGCGCGAATCCAACACCGCAGCCGATGAAGCGCCTGACGGTGCCGCGTATCCGGCAGCGCAAGGGCGGTGAACCGCTGGTGATGCTGACCGCCTATACTGTGCGGATGGCGCAGCTGATGGACCCGCATTGCGACATGCTGCTGGTTGGCGATTCGCTGGCGCAGGTGATTTACGGCCTGCCACACACCGTCGCCGTGACGATGGAGATGATGGCGCTGCACGGTGCCGCCGTGGTGCGCGGCAGCTATCACGCCGCTGTGATCGTCGACATGCCCTTTGGCAGCTATGAAGCCTCACCCGAACAAGCCTTCACCAATGCCTCGCGCCTGCTTAAGGAAACCGGTGCTGCGGGCGTCAAGGTCGAAGGCGGCAAGGTGATCGCGCCGACCATCGAATTTCTGACGCAGCGGGGCATACCCGTCATGGGCCATGTCGGCCTGACGCCGCAGGCGGTGAACATCCTTGGCGGCTATGGCGTGCGCGGCAAGAGCGCTGCCGAAGCCCGCCTGATCGTGCAAGACGCCGAAGCGGTCGCCAAAGCTGGCGCATTCGCGATGGTGATCGAGGGCGTGATGGAGCCGATTGCCATCGAAATTACCGGCAAAGTCGAATGCCCAACCATCGGCATTGGCGCATCGGCACAATGCGACGGGCAGGTGCTGGTGGCGGAAGATATGCTCGGCCTGTTCGATCGCGTGCCCAAATTCGTCAAGCGTTTCGGTGCGATGCAGGAACATGTCGAAGGCGCGGTCAAGAAATATGCTGAAGATGTCCGCTCGCGCACCTTCCCCAGCGCCGATCAGCTTTACCGGCCCGAATAGGTCCAGCCACCCTTCGCACTAGAAAGTCCTGCGCCGCATGGCTAAGGACGCGTCAAGTATAAGTTACAGGAGGCCATTTTGGCATTACCCCCGACCGACAAGCGCGCTGCAACCGACGAGGCCTTTCTGCGCGAAGTCGACGATGCCGTCCGCGCGGGCGACCTCGAGAATTTCTGGAAGCGTTATGGCCGCTGGCTTGCAATCGCGCTGATCATCGGCCTCGCTGCGTTTGGCGGCTGGATCTACTGGCAGAATCAGCAGGCCGCCGCTGCCGAAAAGCAGGGCGAGCAATTCATCCTCGCGGTCGAGAAACTGCAAGGCGGCAATGTCGCCGCTGCCAAGACCGATCTGGGCAAGCTCGCCAAGGCCGAGCAGCCCGGATATCGGGCGATGGCGCAGATCCTGCTTGCCAATATCACGGCCGCAGAGGGCAACACCAAAAAGGCGGTCCTCGATTATGGCAAGGTAGCGGGCGACCAAAGCCTCCCGCAAGTTTTCCGCGATCTGGCACTGATCCGTCAAACCACGGTCGAGTTCGATACACTGCCACCGCAGCAGGTGATCGACCGGCTGAAGCCGCTCGCCAAACCCGGCACCGCTTGGTTCGGCAGCGCTGGCGAAATGACCGCAATCTCTTATATGAAACTGGGCAAGGACAATCTGGCCGGCCCCATTTTCGCCCAGATTGCAAAGCAGGAAGACTTGCCCCAGACATTGCGCGCCCGCGCGCAGCAGATGGCCGGGGCATTAGGGGTGGATACCGTTCAGCTTGACGCAAAGCCGGCCGGTGCATCGGCAGCAGCGGATGCAGGAAAGGACAAATAAGTCTGTGAAGAAACATGCGACCATAATCTCTTCGCTGGCGGCCATCGCGCTGCTCGGCGGCTGCTCGGCACTTGGCGGCGGCGACAAGAAAGACACGCCGACGATCGGCAAGCGCATCGACATTTTGGGCACCGAGGCTGACAGCGTCGCCGATCCCAATCTGGCGGGTATTTCGGTGATCCTGCCGCCTGCCGCCACCAACGCTAACTGGTCACAGCCCGGCGGCAATGCGGCCAAATCCCCCGGTCACTCGATGCTCGCTGAAGCGCCACAACGCGCATGGAGCGCGCAGATCGCAGGCGCCAGCAACCGCATGCGGCTCGCCGCAACCCCCGTCGTGCATGACGGTAAGCTCTATGTGATCGATACCGACGCGATGGTCAGCGCGTTTGACGCGACCAGCGGTTCGAAATTATGGGCGACCGCGCTCACCGTCGATAAGGACGGAAAGCCCTCGCGCTTTGGCGGCGGCGTGAGCACCGATGGCACTTCGATCTTCGCGACCAACGGCGTGGGCGATGTCGCGGCGCTCGATGCCAGCACCGGCGCTATCAAATGGACCAAGCGTCCGGCGGGACCGCTGCGCGGCGCACCAACGCTGTCGAACGGCAACGCCTATGTGATGACGCAGGATAACCAGATTTATGCCGTGCGCATGGACAATGGCGAAGCGCAGTGGAACGAGGCAGGCCCCGTTGGCGCTTCGGGCATTTTCGGCGTCGCCGCTCCGGCAGCTGCGCAAGGCACGGTGATCGCTGGCTATTCGACCGGCGAACTCGCCGCCTATCGCTATGAAAATGGCCGCAGCCTGTGGAGTGACACGCTGTCGCGCACCGCAATGTCAACCAGCGTGTCGACGCTGACCGATATCGATGCCGATCCGGTTATCGACCGCGGTCGCGTCTTCGCGCTCGGCCAGGGTGGCCGCATGGCAGCCTATGAACTGGTCACCGGCCAGCGCATCTGGGAAATCAACATTGCGGGCATTTCGACCCCTGTCGTCTCCGGCGAATGGGTGTTCGTGATGACCAGCGATGCCAAACTGCTCTGCGTACAGCGCGCAAGCGGCAAGATCCGCTGGATTTCCAAATTGCCGCGCTATCGCGACGAGGAAGACAAGAAGGGCGTGATTACCTGGCGCGGCCCCGTGCTCGCCAATGGCCGCCTGATCGTGGCCAACAGCGAAGGCCAAATCTGGTCGGTATCGTCGGGCGAGGGTTCGGCAAGTCTGCTGACAGACGTTAAGGCACCGGTTTCGGTCGCACCTGTTGTCGCCAACGATACGCTGTATATCCTCGACGACAGCGGACGCCTGACAGCGTTTAGGTAGTATTCGCGGCTTCGGCCGTTTGGAAGGAACAGGTTCTCATGCTGCCGTCGGTAGCCATTATCGGACGTCCGAATGTTGGCAAGTCGACCTTGTTCAACCGCCTTGTCGGCAAGAAAATCGCGTTGGTCGATGACCAGCCGGGCGTAACGCGTGACCGTCGCGAAGGCGATGCACAGCTGTTTGACCTCAAATTCCGCATCGTCGATACCGCCGGTTATGAAGATGATGACGTCGCGACGCTGCCGGGCCGAATGCGCCAGCAGACCGAGGCGGCGCTCGCGGGTGCGAATGTGGCGATGTTCGTCGTTGACGGACGGGCAGGCATTACCCCGCTCGACGAAGAAATAGCCCGATGGCTGCGCGCGAGTGACAAGCCGGTCATCCTGATCATCAACAAGGCCGAGGGCAAACAGGCCGATAATACCGTGCTCGAAGCCTATGCATTGGGCCTTGGCGAAGGGATTACCATCAGCGCCGAACATGGCGAAGGCATGGCCGACCTGTTCCAGGCGCTGTTGCCGCATGTCGATGAAGCCGAAGAAGAGCATTTTGATCGCGAAGCCCCCGATGCGCCGCTGCAGCTCGCCATTGTTGGCCGCCCCAATGCGGGCAAATCGACACTGATCAACAAGCTGCTCGGCGAAAACCGGCTGGTGACCGGCCCCGAAGCGGGGATTACGCGCGACAGCATCGCGATCGACTGGATCTGGCATGATCCCAACCCATCCGAGCCCGAGCTGGCCGAACGGCGTATCCGCCTGATCGACACCGCCGGGATGCGCAAACGCGCGCGGGTGCAGGAGAAACTGGAAAAATTGTCGGTGGCAGATGCACGTCGCGCCGTTGATTTTGCCGAAGTGGTAGTGCTGCTGCTCGATGCCACCAAAGGCCTGGAGCATCAGGATCTGAAGATCGCCGACCATGTGATTGAGGAAGGCCGTGCGCTGATCATCGCGATCAACAAATGGGACGTGGCCGAACACGCTTCAAGCCTGTTCAACGGCATTAAGGCTGCGCTCGATGAAGGCCTGTCGCAGCTGAAAGGCGTGCCTGTGCTCGCAGTATCTGCCGCAACCGGCAAAGGACTCGACCAGATGCTCAAGGCGGCTTTCGAAGCGCGCGACAGCTGGAACCGCCGCGTATCCACCGGCCAGCTTAACCGCTGGTTTGAGGAGGCCGTCGCCGCCAATCCGCCGCCAGCTCCCGGTGGCAAGCGCATCAAGCTGCGCTATGTCACGCAGGCGCGCAACCGCCCGCCGACCTTTGTCGTCTTTGGCAACCGCACCGACCATCTGCCCGACAGCTATCGCCGCTATCTGCTCAATGGCATCCGCCGCGATCTTGGCTTTGGTGCCGTACCCGTGCGAATGAACTTCCGCTCCTCCAAAAACCCGTTTGCCGACAAGGATTGAACAAGTTCCCCACCCGCTTGCGGGAGGGGATAGGGGAGGGCCTGAGTTTGGCACCTTCCTGAC
>NZ_JBEBKL010000008.1:0-67929 GCF_040079335.1 Sphingorhabdus sp. | reverse complement strand
AACCACAACCTTGTTGGTGCGGCCGTGGCTGAAGGTCTGCTTTACCTCACCCGACTCCAGTCGCGGCTTCAGCCCTAGCGGCTTGCGACCCAATGTCGGTTTGTTTTCGTTTTCGTCACTCATTTTCTACAGACCTTGCCTTCAATCAATTACCGTCTGATGCAGCATTCGCGCGACGGTCCGCCTTGGCGTCGCCGCGCGCGTTACTGCATCCTATGAAATAAAGCCAGCGGTCTAGGTGATGTTTCACCCGCTCCGCCGCTTTTGCATTGGTGATCGCCACATGCACCGAATTTGTCCGACCTAGTGCCGCGGAAAGCCGGTCGCGATCGACCGGCAAGCGCAGGCCCTTGCGACCACTGCCTTCTTCTTCGAGGCCTACGCGCCAGCTTTGGTCGCGTTTTGATGCGCCGTCTTCGCTTGCGTCAGAAGCGTGAAGCAACAGCGCAACCGCCCCACTTCGAGCAGCTGCATCGACCTTTTCCGCTCCGGAAAGCAAATTGCTCGACCGCGCTTCGAGCCCGAGCCGGTCAAGCGTTGCCTTTTCAAGTCCCGAACGGACTCGGTCGACCAGATCGTCGGGCACCAAGAGTTCAGAGACCTTGAAGGCACGCTTCAAAAGTCCAGCAAGCTTCCCCTTGGCGCGCGCGGCTTCGAGTTCCTCGGCAGGCACACCTATCCAGGCGCCGCGACCGGGCACTTTCCCATGAATATCGGGCGCTACTTGTCCATCAGGGCCCAGCGCAAGACGGATCAGCAGGCGTTGTTCCGCCCGCTCACCCGTCAGAATGCACCTTCTTACAGGGCTATCAAGGTTCTCATTGGGAGTCTTCCGCGACAACGGCGTCCTCCTCATCTTCAAACCAGTGCGCACGGGCAGCCATGATGATCTCGTTGCCCTGCTCTTCGTTCAGGCCGAAAACCGCCAAAATGCCGGGCTTATCCTCAACGCGGTGGCGGCGATTGTCACTGCGGCGCTGTTCGGTGCGGCCCTTTTGGATCAGTTCGTCGGTCGCAAGGTCGGCAAGGTCGTCGAGCGTTTTGACCCCCGCCTTGCCCAAAGTCACCAGCATCGCTTCGGTGAGGTGCGGCAGTTCGGCAAGCGCATCTTCGACGCCCAGTTCGCGGCGCTCGGCACGCGCAGACTCTTCCTTACGTTCCAGTGCTTCGAGCGCGCGGCTCTGCAGTTCTTCGGCGAGTTCGTCATCGAGACCTTCGATGCCGGCGATTTCTTCAAGCGCGACATAGGCGACTTCTTCAAGCTCGCTGAAGCCTTCGGCGACTAGCAGTTGGGCCAGCGTTTCGTCGACATCAAGTTCCTGCTGGAACATTTCCGAACGCTCGACAAATTCCTTCTGGCGCTTCTCGCTAGATTCCGCCTCGGTCATGATGTCGATCGCACGACCGGTCAGCTGGCTCGCGAGGCGGACATTCTGGCCGCGACGACCAATGGCAAGGCTCAACTGATCGTCGGGAACGACAACCTCGATACGCGCTTCTTCCTCATCGATAACCACGCGGCTGACCGTTGCGGGCTGCAGCGCGTTGACGATGAAGGTTGCGGCATCTTCCGACCAGGGGATGATGTCGATTTTTTCGCCCTGCATTTCCTGAACGACTGCCTGAACACGGCTGCCCTTCATACCGACGCAGGCGCCGACCGGGTCGATCGAACTGTCATAGCTGATCACACCAATCTTGGCGCGGCTGCCCGGATCGCGGGCAGCAGCCTTGATTTCGATGATGCCGTCGTAAATTTCGGGCACTTCTTGCGCAAACAGCTTCTTCATGAAGTCGGGATGCGCGCGGCTGAGCAGGATTTGCGGGCCGCGATTTTCGCGCACGACCTTCAGGATCAACGCACGGACGCGGTCACCGGGGCGAACCGCTTCGCGGGGGATCTGCTGATCGCGGCGGATTACGCCTTCGGCACGGCCCAAATCGACAACGACGTGGCCGAATTCTACCGACTTGACGACCCCGGTAATGATTTCGCCCGAGCGATCCTTGAATTCTTCAAACTGGCGCTCGCGTTCTGCGTCGCGAACCTTTTGGAAGATAACCTGCTTTGCCGATTGCGCATCGATACGGCCAAGATCGACCGGCGGCAGCGGATCGACGATAAAATCACCGACGGCCGCACCCTTTTGCAGCTTTTCAGCCTGCTTGATATCGACCTGCTTGAAATAGTCTTCGACGACTTCAACCACTTCGACAACGCGCCACAGGCGAAGATCGCCCGTCTGCATGTCGAGCTTTGCGCGAATGTCGTTTTCGGCGCCATAGCGGGCACGGGCCGCACGCTGGATCGCTTCTTCGAGTGCCTCGACGACGATCGCCTTGTCGATCATCTTTTCGCTGGCAACTGCATTGGCGATTGCAAGCAGTTCAGCCTTGTTGGCAGCAATCGGACTGGCCATGACTCTAGTCTTCCTGTTCTTGGTCGGGGTTGTCTTCGTCGATTTCGTCGGCCCCGGCGCTATTGAGCGGCGCAGTCGACGCAATCAGCCGGTCTGTCAAGACCAGCTTGGCGGAATGTATATTGGAAAAGGCAATTGCATGTGTGGCACCGGTGCGATCGGTGATCGATACCACATCGCCGTCGACGCCTGAGAGCTCGCCACGAAACCTTTTCTGATTTTCAATGGGCTCGATCGCCTCGAACTTGGCTTCATGCCCTGTCCACGTGGTAAAATCTTTCAAGCGAGTCAGCGGACGATCGATGCCGGGGGAGCTGACCTCCAGCCGATACGCCTCTTCAATCGGATCCAGTTCATCAAACAGGTCTGAGATACGGTGCGACAGTGCGGCACAATCATCGATGACAAGCTGGCTTGTTTCCGGCCGTTCTGCCATCACCTGCAAGGTCGGTTCATCGGAGCCTTCAGCACCGCGATCAAACCAGGCCACGCGCACCAGATCGAAACCGAGGGCCTCGGCTTCGGGTGCGATGAGTGCTGCAAGTTTGTTCAAATCGGGCATGGTGTTCCAAAACAGTCGATGACAATGCGAATGACCGATTGCGCCGGCCCCTTTCGGCGCCAGCCCCTTCAGTGTTTCGCAATGTCGGGATAAACCCCATCTAGGCGGAGCCAAGCCGAAATGCAACCCTCTTGCCAATCCCGCGATGCATTCGCATCTAAGAGCTGGAATATAAGAGGAGACCTTCCCATGTTGCGTGCCATCGTTTTGACCGCCGCAAGCCTGATTGCTGTCGCTTGCGCCCCATCCACCAGCAATGCAGAAGTGTCCACTGGTCCCAAGCCCTTCGCAGTCACGGAAATCGCGACATTCAACGAACCCTGGGCGATGACTTTTCTTCCCGAATTTAACCAGGCCCTGATCACCGAAAAAGGTGGCAAGTTGATCCTTTGGGAATCCGAGGGCGAAGTCGTCGAAGTGAGGGGCGTGCCCGAAGTCGCCTATGGCGGCCAAGGCGGGTTGGGAGATGTCATCTTACATCCCGACTTTTCCAATAATCGGACAATCTATCTAAGCTATGCCGAAGCCGGCGAAGGCGGATTTGGCGTAGCGGTCGCGAAAGCTACACTCGGCTCCGGCGTTGGCGGTCCGGAGCTTAAAGATGTGAGAGTAATCTGGAGACAGGTTCCAAAAGTCTCCGGGCGTGGTCATTATGGCCACCGCCTCGCCTTCTCGCCCGACGCCAAATATCTGTTTATCGCCTCGGGCGAACGCCAGAAATTCGATCCGGCGCAGGATATGAACTCCAATCTGGGGAAGATACTGCGCATTTTCCCCGATGGTACAGTCCCGAAAGATAATCCCTTTTATGACGCAGCCAATCCGGTGAAATCGCAAATCTGGTCACTCGGCCATCGCAATCCACTCGGCCTGACTTTCGATAACAAGGGGCAATTGTGGAACCAGGAAATGGGCCCGCGCCACGGCGACGAACTCAATCTCGTCAAACGCGGGGCCAATTATGGCTATCCCAAGGCCTCTAACGGCAGCCATTATGATGGCCGCGATATTCCTGATCACACGCCTGGCGACGGGTTCGAAGCGCCCAAGGCCTTTTGGGTTCCGGCTATCTCGCCCGGCGGATTGATGTTTTACAATGGTGACCTCTTCCCGAAGTGGAAGGGCTCCTTGTTTATCGGTGGTCTGGGCGGTGAAGCGCTCGTCCGCGTCAAAGTGAACGGAGAGAATGTCGAAAAAGCGGACCATTGGCCGATGGGCGCGCGCATCCGCGAAGTCGAACAGGGCCCCGATGGCGCGGTCTGGCTGCTGGAAGACGGCGAAACAGGGCGCCTGCTAAAGCTGACGCCCACCAAGCCCTAACCGGCGGGATTAGTCCCAGCGAGGTCTGCGATGAAACTGCGGACCCGCTTGGCGTTCATGCCAAGGTCACTGACGCCGACCCGGCTGATCGACCGCATGTCGACGATGCTGCCGATGCCGTCCTCGGTCGGGCGGACGCGAACGACTACATCGTCTTTGAACCGGAAGAAGCGCGTGGTGTCGGTTGCCTCAAGGCGGCCCTCGATCGGATCAGCGACAACGACTTCCCAACCGCGCACCTTGGCAAGCCGCTCTGCCTTGGCAATGGCTTCCGCCACCGGCATCGCAATACGGACCGAGCGGACATCGCCATAAGCCTGTTGGTGGAGCGTCGCCCATCGTTGTTGTGGATTCATTCCTTTCATTTCGGGCTCATTCTCACCCGGAATCTGGTCAAGATTGTCAGCCCGCACTTCAAGCATCCGGAACTGGGGCGGGTCGGCCAGATCGGTCGAAATATCGTGGATCGCGGGCACGGTGCGCGCGGTATAGGCGAAACTCAACAGCCACAGTGCCAGTGCGCAGCCCAGCGTCATGCCCAGCCAGCGCAGCGGGCGAGCCGCGGTCCTGCCCTTGCGCTTTGCCCACCAGCCAACAACGAAACCACCCAATAAAGCCAAAATCCCTGCGCCGAAGGCAAGCATTAACAGTTGGAATCCGAAGCGGAAATCCCAAAGCCCCCAGCCGGAGCCGAGCCCAGCTGCCAATGCCGTCAGTATCGAACCTAGCCCGAGCCAGAAGATCGTTTTTCCGCTCCAGTTCGAAGGTTTTTTCGCAACAGGTGTCGCTACCTCCGTGTCGGCAACTGCCTCTCGCGCAGGCTGCTGAACAGCCTCGACCAACGGTTCGGTTGTAGCTTCACTTTGAACAGGCGGGTTTTCGTCATTCTGCATTTGCGGCTCCCCTCGCTTCTTGATTGGCGCCAAGCTAGCGCAAGTCCGGTAAAAGCCAAAGTAAATCCCGCTATCACTGACCACAGAAATTCCAAAAATATTGGACAAAGAGGTGCGCCACTGACAAGGCCCCCGCGATGGTGATGGACCCGACCCTCAAGCGCCGTGCTACCCGCTTCGTGCTGCTGACCGTGCTCATTTATTCGATGGGTTTCGGCATCATCATGCCTGTCCTGCCGGATCTGATCAAACATCTGGCGCATGTCGATGCGGCCGAAGCTGCGCGCATCGGGGCATGGATTGGTGCGACCTATGGCCTTTTCCAGATCCTGCTGATGCCCGCTGTGGGCAATTTGGGTGACCGTTTCGGCAGGCGGCCGATTTTTCTGATTTCGCTTTTCGCCTTTGGATTCGATTTCCTGCTGATGGGCCTCGCACCCAATATCGGCTGGCTGTTCGTTGGTCGCGCGATTGCCGGCGGACTGGGCGCTGTTTTCGGCCCGGCCAATGCCGCCATGGCCGATATGTCCACCCCCGAAGAGCGCGCCGCCAGTTTCGGCAAGGTTGGCGCGGCTTTCGGGCTCGGCTTCATATTTGGCCCGGTCATTGGCGGCCTGCTTGGTGATTTTGGCCCGCGCGTGCCCTTTTTCGTTGCAGGCGCACTGGCCATTGCAAACGGCATTTATGGCTGGATCGTGTTCCCGGAAACCATGCCCGAAGAAAAGCGGCGTCCCTTTGAATGGAAACGCGCCAATCCTCTGGGAGCTTTCGCTTCACTGGGCAAGATTGAAGGTATCGTGCCGGTGGCGTTGATCTACTTCCTCTGGTCGATTGCCGGTAATGTCTATCCAGCAAGCTGGTCTTTCTTTGCGCCGATCCAATATGGCTGGGACAGCGGCATGGTTGGCGTTTCGCTCGGCCTTGTCGGTATTTCAATGGCGGTTTTCCAGGCGCTGGTAATCCGCCGCTTCATCACCCGCTTTGGCGAGCGCAAGACTGCTTATATCGGAATGATATCCGGGATCGCCAGCTATCTGATTGTCGCCTTTGTGCCCTTTGCCGGGATCATATTGGTGTTGCTGCTGGTCAATGGATTTTCCGGCATGGTGATGCCTGCGCTCAACGCGATGATGTCGCAGCGCGCCCCTGCCTCGCAACAAGGCGAGTTGCAGGGGCTGGTCGGCTCGCTTGCAGCCCTCAGCATGATGATAGGTCAGTTTGCCTATAATTATGCGCTGGCGGCATTTACCGAAACTGGCGCCCCGATACGCTTTCCAGGCGCACCCTATCTGATCGCAGCGACAGCAGGTGCCTCGGCCTTTATCGCGCTTGCGATGTTGCGCAGGCGGCAATTGCCCGAGGCGATGCCGGATGCCTGAACTCATTGCGCTGAACTCCGTTGCGCCTGAAAAAGTGGAGCGGTTGCTCGACGATGCGTTCGGAGCAGATCGCTTCGGTCGGACTGCCTATCTTTTACGAAAACACAGCAAGCCAATTGCCCCACTGTCCTTTGCAATGCTGGAAAAAGGCGAACCAGTAGGCAGCATCCAGTGCTGGCCCGTCCGCATCGGAGATTTTCCCATAGTGCTGGTCGGCCCGGTCGCCGTTATTCCCAAATTGCAAAGCAAAGGTATCGGTCACCAGTTGATGCACGCGATGCTTGCAGCAGCCGCCAAAATCGAGGAGCCTGTAATGGTGATGATTGGCGATCCCGAATATTATGGCCGCTTCGGCTTCAGCGCCGAACAGACCGGCGGCTGGTTATTGCCCGGGCCTTGGGAGCCGCGCAGGTTATTGGCGCGCAACGCGAACGGTGTGACGCTACCTGAAACCGGCATGCTGGAGGAAGATCGTGCCCTATGAGCCTCCTCCCGCTTTGGGCGACCTTGACCTCGCCGAGATCGCCGAACTCGTGGCTCAGCGCAAATTGCCGCCGGTCGAGAGCTGGAACCCGGCGAAATCAGGCGACAGCGAAATGCGCATTGCCGCCGACGGGCGCTGGTTTCATCAAGGTGGTGAAATAACACGGCCAGCCATGGTCCGCGCTTTTTCTAGTTTGCTGCGGGTTGAAGCGGGCGGCAATTATTGGCTGGTTACGCCGCAGGAAAAATTGTCGATCGCGGTCGACGATGTGCCTTTCATTGCAGTTGACGCGCAAATCCACGACGCAAGCATAGCGTTCCGGCTCAATACCGATGATCTGGTTGTTGCTGGCCCTGAAAACCGGATCGAGACACGTCTCTATGAAGGTGTGCCAGTGCCCTATCTGCATGTCCGTGCCGGGTTGTGGGCACGCTGCTCACGGCCGGTCTATTATGAGCTTGCCGAACATGCACTCAACGCCGATCCCGAAATGCTCGGTTTGTGGAGTGAAGGGATGTTCTTCGCTCTGGATATCGCCGGATGAGTTGGAAAAAGCAGTTCGCTGAGGCTTTGCATCCCTCGCGCGCGATCGCGATTGAAGACGAACGCGCCTATCCGCGTCACAGCGGCGATTATCGACATGCTGCGGTGTTGGTGCCCATTACTGACAGAACCGAACCCGGTGTCATCCTGACGCGGCGCCCGGCCTGGTTGCGGAGCCATGCAGGTCAAGTTGCCTTTCCCGGTGGGAAGGTCGATCCCGAGGACGAAAACGCAATTATAGCCGCTCTTCGCGAGGCCGAGGAGGAAATCGCCCTACCCCGCGATGAAGTCAATATATTGGGCCCCGCCGACGATTATTATTCAGGCAGTGGATACCAGATCACGCCGGTCATCGGCGTCGTGCCACCCGACCTTCCGCTGGTGCCAAACCCCGAAGAGGTCGAGGAGTGGTTTGAGGTCCCGCTTGCGATTTTGTTTGATCGTGCCAATTACGCCAGACGGCGGGTGGAATGGCAGGGGCAAATGCGCGAATATTATGACATGGATTGGGAAGGTCGGCGCATCTGGGGCGTGACGGCAGGTATCATCGCCAACCTGTCTCGCCGACTGCTGGGTGATGATTGATGCAGCTTCCCGACGCACCTTGGCTGTACGATCCTGCATTGCAGCGCGTTGTGGAGGCACTGAAAATCGATGGCCAACCGCCGCGTATAGTGGGCGGTGCGGTGCGTGATGCTTTACTCGGCATCGCGGTCGCCGATGTTGACATTGCCACTCCTCTGGTGCCTGCAGACGTGATCAAGCGGTTGGAAGCGGCGCGCATCAAAGCCGTTCCCACAGGCATCGATCATGGCACAATCACAGCCGTTGCCGATGGTCGCACCTTCGAGATTACCACCCTGCGCCGCGATGTTTCAACCGATGGCCGCCGCGCCACCGTAGAATTTGCGACCGACTGGCAAGAGGATGCCGCACGGCGCGATTTCACCATTAATGCGCTCTATGCCGATCCCGAAAGTCGCCAGATTTTCGACTATTTCGATGGCCTGACCGATTTGAAGGCGCATCATGTGCGCTTCATCGGCAATGCCGAGCAGCGCATTGCCGAGGATCATCTGCGTATCCTGCGCCTCTTCCGTTTCCATGCGCGTTTCGGGCAGGGTGCGATCGACGCCGACGCATTGGCGGCTGCAGCCAAACATGCCAGCAAGCTGATGGCTTTGTCGCGTGAGCGCATCGCCGATGAACTGCGCAAATTGCTTTCAGTGGCAAATCCTGCTCCTGCGGTGCAGGTGATGCTCGACAATGGCATTTTCGCAGCTTTTCTGCCGGAAGTTGTGAACGACGCTGGGAGCAAGCTTGCAAAGCTGATTGATCGGGAAACAGTGTCTGCATCCAATCCCTCAGTTGGACGAAGGCTGAGCGCGATCCTGCCCGTAGATGCCACAATCGTTGAAAAGGTCGCCGCACGCTTGAAGCTGTCAAACCGCTTGCGCACCGATCTGACCTATTTGGCGACCAATGCCAATACAGACCAATCGGCGCGCCAACTGGCTTATGCCATTGGTCTAGATAATGCCCGCGATCTGGTTTTGCTGAACTCGAACGAAGAAAACTGTAGCGTGGAATTGGCCAGTCTCGAGAACTGGGATGTTCCCGAACTGCTGATCAAAGGCGGCGATCTGATTGCAATGGGACTGCGTGCCGGACCAGTGGTTGCAAAAACATTGCAGGCGATCGAACGGCAATGGGTCGCGGAATCCTTCCCCGCAGAGCCTCGCGTGACCGAGATTGCCGATCAGCTGGTCGAGGTTGCGTTACGCGACGACAAAAAGCTGTAAGCCGCCTCAGATGTAAGTGGTCGGGCGAAATAATAGCCCTGCCCATTGGTGCAACCCAGTCCCTTTAGTTCAGCCGAAACCGCAGCACATTCAATGCCTTCCGCTGTTGTCTTCATCCCCAACGCCGAAGCCAGCGACAATATGGTGCTGACAATCGCCCGGTTGTCACGATTGGCCAGCATATCCGAAACAAAACTGCGGTCGATTTTGAGGACATCAATTGGCAGCTTTTGCAGATAGGCCAGATTGGAATAACCTGTGCCAAAATCATCCATAGCCAGATTTGTATTGAGCGCCTTGAGCGCTTCGAGCACACGGCGGGCACCATCCGGATCATCGACAAAGGCGCTTTCGGTGAGCTCCAGCGTCAAGCGGTTGCCGTCTATACCCGCCGAACGGATGGCATGCTCGACGGCCTTGGGCACATCATCACGCAGCAATTGGACAGCAGACAGGTTGACCGACACCTTGATGGGCAAATCATCTCCCATATCGCCTTCCCATTGGGCGATCGTCTTGGCAGCCTTTTCAAGTGCCCAACGGCCCAACGGGACGATCAGCCCACTTTCCTCGGCCACAGGAATGAAATCGAGCGGCGAGACCATCCCGAGCGTAGGATGGTTCCAGCGCGCCAACGCTTCAAAACCATTCAGCTGTCCGCTCTCCAGATCGATCAGGGGTTGATAGTGCAATTCAAGTTGGTCACGCTCCAAGGCACGACGCAGATCGGTTTCGAGCGAGAATCGGTGAAGAGCCCGGTCGAGCTTGTCCGCCGAAAACAGTTCGAACTTCTTTGACTGTTTCGCCCGCTTGAGTGCAATCTGGGAATGACGCAGTACGTCCATCGGATCGTCTGTGGTCGAATCTCCCATAGCTGCGGCAACAGCGCAATCGATCTGGATTTCCAGGTTCGACAATTTGCACGGGTCGTCAAAAGCTTTCACGACCCGCGATGCGATCGCCTCGGCGCCGCGCAAATCGTCAACCGGGGCAAAAAGGGCAAATTCATTGCCGCCGAGGCGACCAATTATTTCGCTGCTCCGAAGTCTTGACGTCAGCCGTTTTGCGACCGTGATGATCAGCTCATCCCCCGCCAATACGCCAACCGATTCATTGATCCGGCTGAACCGTGCTAAGTCGAACATGATGAGCGCAAATTTTTTGTCGCCGCCGGCGCGCTGCATCTCATCGACAGCATCGGCGATGCGTTCCTCAAATCCGATGCGATTCGCAAAGCCTGTCAGACTGTCATTCATCATTTCACGGCGCAGATTGACATTACCCTGCACCTCGGCGGTGCGATCAACCAGCGACACTAGAACATGCGGCACTTCATTGCCAAAACGCGAGACATTGATTTCGACGTCAAGCGGCTGAATTTTATCTGGCGAGCGCCAACGTTCGAAATGCTCCTGTCGGTCGTTGTCAACCATATCAAGGATCAAGTCATTGAAGTAGCAAGGATCGAATCCGGCATCACGAGCCCGACCGAGCGCGAGATAATCAAATTGCCCATTGGTCGCGATGCGCTTTGCACCGCTGATATCTACGCGATAGATCGCTGCAGCAATAGGCAGCGAGTTCAGCCAGGCATGGCTCGCTTCCTCTCCTTCGGGAACAGTTCTCTGGACGAGTTTAGACGTCAGAGAGGCTGGCGACCCGTGGGTAAATGTTTTGTTATCCCACATCCTCATTGGGAAGGAATTACGCGAAACATGTAAATATTTGCTTCACGGGAGATATAGAACAAAAGGCTAATTCGGCTGCCTGCAGCCGTTAATCAAAGCGGTTGTTCCTCGGAAATCCCTGCGGTGGAAGCCGTCCTGCGGCCCCGCGTGCTACACGCCACTGCGTCAGGTCCGTTTCGGTTCTTGTCCGACCGCTGTCGCCGCCCATTGTCCAGCTCAACCCTTCACTCAGATTGAAGCAAACAGCATCAGACAGCCCGCCATCCTTATAGCGTTGCAAGGTGACGCCCTGCCCCTTCGCCATTTCCGGAATTTCGTTCATCGGAAAGATCACCAGTTTGCGGTTATCTCCAACGACAGCGACATACTGATCCTTTGCGGCGGTTTCCTCCGAAGTCTCCGCAGGAGCAAGCCGCACAACCTGCAGCCGCGCGCCGGGTTTCAGAGTTACGACGCCTCTGCCCTTGCGGGTCTCAGCGACAACGTCTTCCATTTTGCAAAGGAATCCTTTGCCCGTCGATGCTGCGAGCAGCATCCGGCCACCGGACGTAACGGGCAAGAGCGTGAGGACATCATTTCCCGCCTCGATATCGATCATGGTACCCAACGGCTCACCGAAGCCGCGTGCGCCGGGCAGCTTGTCTGCACCGATGGTGTAAAAACGGCCATTGGCAGTGGCGACAAGGATCTTGTCGGTGGTCTGCGCATGGAAGACCTGCGCCTGCGCATCGCCTTCCTTGAACTTGTAATCCGCCTTGGCCGACAGGTCCGCATGACCCTTCATCGCCTTGATCCAGCCGCGCTTGGAAAGGATGACGGTGACCGGCTCGCGCTCTACAAAAGCCTCAAGCGAAATTTCTCGCGCGGGTGCCGCTTCGATCAGTGACGTGCGTCTGCGCCCAAGATCGGTGTCTTCGGCATAGCCGATGCGCAGTTTGGTCAGATCCTTCTTCAAACGTGTCCGTTGCCGCGCCGGGCTTTCGATCAGCTTGACCAGTTCTTCGCGCTCGGCATGCAGTTCGTCACGCTCACGGCGCAGTTCCATTTCTTCCAGCTTGCGCAGGGAGCGCAACCGCATGTTGAGGATCGCCTCGGCCTGCCGGTCGGTCAACTGGAATTCGGCCATCATCACAGGCTTGGGTTCATCCTCTGTCCGGATGATCTCGATGATCCGGTCGAGGTTGAGATAGGCGATGATATAGCCTTCGAGCAGTTCGAGCCGTGCGTCGATTTTTTCGAGGCGATGTTGCGATCGGCGAACCAGCACCTCTATCTGGTGCGTCAGCCATTCGCGCAGCACCTCGCCCAGCCCCATCACCTTGGGTACGCGGTTGGCATCGAGCACATTCATGTTGAGCCCGAAGCGCGTTTCAAGGTCGGTCAGACGGAACAGCGCATTCTTCAGATCTTCGGGATCGACGTTGCGGCTTTTGGGAACCAATACGATGCGAATGTCGGCATCTGATTCATCGCGCACATCGTCGAGGATCGGCAGCTTCTTGTCCGCGATCAGTTGGGCAATCTGCTCGATCAGCTTGCCCTTTTGCACCTGATACGGAATCTCGCTGATCACCAATTGCCAGGTGCCGCCCGATAGCCGTTCGATACCGGCTTCACGGTCCGCTGCTTCCTTGGCGTCGGCGGCATGGAAGCGCGCGCGCACCCGCAATGCACCGCGACCTGTCGCATAAGCCAAACTGATCGTTTCGCGGCTGTCCACCAGCACGCCTCCAGTGGCGAAGTCTGGTCCTTGAACAATCTGCATCAACTGATCGTGCGTCGCTTTGGGTTCGTCGATCAGCAGCATTGCTGCATCAATCACTTCCGCCGCATTGTGCGAAGGAATGCTGGTCGCCATGCCCACCGCAATCCCGCTCGCACCATTGGCGAGCAGATTGGGGAAGAGGCCGGGCATTACTTCCGGCTCTTCATCCTCGCCATTATAGGTTGGTTTGAAGTCGGTTGCATTTTCATCGAGCCCTTGCATCAGCTCGATCGCGGTCTTGGTCAGCTTGGCTTCGGTATAGCGATAGGCGGCTGCATTATCGCCGTCGATATTGCCGAAATTTCCCTGCCCATCGACCAAAGGGTAACGCAGCGAGAAAGTCTGCGCGAGGCGAACCATCGCGTCATAGACCGACTGATCGCCATGCGGGTGATATTTACCGATGACGTCGCCGACAACGCGCGCACATTTCTTGTACCCACTCGAAGGTTCGAGCTTCAGCTGGCGCATCGCCCACAGCAAGCGGCGATGCACCGGTTTCAACCCGTCGCGCAGATCGGGCAATGACCGCGCGGTGATCGTCGACATCGCGTAAATCAGATAGCGTTCGGAAATCGCCGCATCGAATGGCGCATTCACGATCTGGTCGAACGGATCTTCGGCGGGCAAGTCTGTGTCGGTGGTATCAGCCATCCCCGCTCCGATAGCGAGCCAGCGAGTCACCGCATAGCGCGGATTGCATCAATCCACAGAATTCTGCGTCGGCGGGCGTATTTATGCTGCGTTGCAATAATGACACAGGAATGACAGAAAATGAATGGAAATTGCGCCTGCGCTAGCCATGCCTTTGCAATAGTGGCAACATCTTACGTACTTAATCTCCTGAACTGGACAAAGGACAAAACAATGAAAAAATCCAACTTCGGATCGCTCCTTTCAATCTCCGCCTCATTCACCGCCATGCTGGTTGCAACAGCCGCCCCGGCCTATGCGCAGGATGAAGCACAAGCCGACGACGCAGCAGACCAACCAGCGATCATCGTCACCGGCACCCGCCGCACCGACCGCACCGTGGCGGACAGCCCTGTTCCGGTGGATGTGCTGTCCGCCGCCGATCTGGTGAACAGCGGTTCGACCGAAACCAACCGTCTGCTCAACCAGCTGGTTCCCTCGTTCAATTTCCCGCAGCCGTCGCTGACTGATGGAACGGACTCACTCCGTCCGGCTACATTGCGCGGCCTCGCCCCTGATCAGGTGCTGGTGCTCGTCAACGGCAAGCGCCGCCACCAGTCGTCACTGATCAACCTCAACGGTTCGGTCGGCCGCGGTTCGACCGCGGTTGACATGAACACCATCCCGCCGCTTGCGATTGAACGTATCGAAGTGCTGCGCGATGGCGCCGCGTCGCTTTACGGTTCGGACGCGATTGCAGGCGTGATCAACGTCCAGCTGAAAAAGGGCGTAGGTGGCCGTGCTCAAGCGACCTACGGCAAATATATCACGACAATGGAAGATGTCGGCCAAGTTGATGCCGTCGCATTGACGACCGGTGCAGCGGACAACCCGGTAATCACTTATACCGGACAAGACCGCAAACGTCGCGATGGCGACACCTATACCTTTGCGTCC
Organism: Sphingorhabdus sp.; assembly: GCF_040079335.1. GTDB lineage: Bacteria > Pseudomonadota > Alphaproteobacteria > Sphingomonadales > Sphingomonadaceae > Sphingorhabdus_B. The sequence goes on along the minus strand of NZ_JBEBKL010000008.1, from coordinate 53,483 downwards.
AACTTTGGTCTGCCTGTCGGCGACAGTGGTTATCTGAACTTCACCGCCGAATATAAAGATCGCTCGCCGACCAACCGTTCGGGGCCGGATATCCGCCGCAACTATTTCGCAGCGGGTGACCCGCGTGAAGCAACGTTCAACCGTTATGCTCACCGTTATGGCGATGGTGTTTCGAAAGACCTGAATTTCTTCCTGAACGCGGGCTATGATCTGTCGGACAACATCGAATTCTACACCTTCGGCAGCTATGGCGTCCGTGACGGCAATGGCGCGGGCTTCTATCGGCGCTCGTCCGACGTCCGCAATCGCGACTGGGCCGCTTCGACCACAACATTTGTGCCTATCTACGCCGACGGATTCCTGCCCTTGATCGTCAGCGAGATAGTCGACATCTCAGCAGCTGCTGGCCTGCGTGGCGCACTGGGCGCCTGGGACTATGACCTGTCGCTGGTCTATGGCTCCAACCTTTTGAACTACAAGGTCGAAAACAGCGTCAACACCTCGATCGGCGGTACAGACAGTGCCCGCCGTTTCAATGCAGGCGGCATGCGCGCTGGCCAGACGACGGTCAATCTCGACATGCGTCGTGACCTTGATCTGGGCATCGGCGATAGCGTCTCACTTGCCTTTGGTGGCGAATATCGCGACGAGAATTACAAGATCGTCGCAGGCGAACTGCAAAGCTACATCAATGGTCCCTTCTCGGCAGCACCATTCAATGCTGCTGGCGGTTCGCAGGTGTTCCCCGGCTTCCGCCCGGCCAATGCCACCGATGAATCGCGTGATAGCTATGCTGGTTATGTCGAACTCGACGCTGACCTAAGCTCCAGCTTCACACTGCAGCTGGCTGGTCGCTATGAACATTATAGCGACTTTGGTAGCACCGTGAACGGTAAGGCTGCGGCACGCTTTGAACCGATCGACGGCCTCGCCTTCCGCGGATCGATTTCGACCGGCTTCCGCGCTCCCAGCCTTGCGCAGCAGGCCTTCGCGACTACATCGACAAACAATGTCGGCGGCGTGTTGATAGAAGTCGGCACCTTCCCGGTTTCTTCACCGGTGGCAGTCGCACTTGGCGCTCAGCCGCTTGAGCCTGAAAAGTCGGTGAACATCGGCGGCGGCGTGACCTTCAACATGCTTGAAGGCCTCAATCTCACCGTCGACTATTATAACATCAAGATCAAAGACCGCATCACGCTGACCGAGAACCTGACCGGCGCTGACGTCGTTAACTTGCTGACTGCAGCGGGCGTAACCGGGGTCAGTTCGGCCCGTTTCTTCATCAACGGCATCGACACCAAGACCGAAGGTCTGGACATTGTCGCAAGCTACCGCGTTCCAGATTTCGGAATGGGTACGGTCCGTCTGAGCGCTGGTTACAATCTGAACAATACCAAGATTACCGACCGCCGCGTCTTCTCTGGCTTTACCGCCCAGCGGCTGTTTGCACGTCAGGAAAGCTTTCGCCTGACCGACGGTCAACCCAAGAACAAACTGAACTTCAGCCTTGATTGGGATTATGACATGTTCGGTCTGACGCTGCGCACCAACCGTTATGGCGAAGTCTTCCTGCCGAGCAGCTTCTCGACGGCGGCGAACAACAACAATATCGCACTGGCGCCGGGCGATGTTCCGGGGGACATCTTCCTGTCGCCCAAATGGGTCACCGACCTTGAACTGCGCGTCAAGCCGATGGAAAAGCTTTCGCTCGCCATCGGCGCGAATAATCTGTTCGACGTCTATCCCGATCGCCTGCCCTTCGGCACGGTTGATGGGGTGAATTATGGCCTGAACAACTCGTTCCTGCCGTACAGCTCGCAGTCGCCCTTCGGTTTCAGCGGTCGTTTCCTCTATGGTCGCGTATCGTACGAATTCTAAGTCGGCCAATCAAATACACGAAAAGGGCGGTGCGATTGCGCCGCCCTTTTTCGTTGCGCTTTTGACGCTGTGTCTGCCGCCTGCTAACGGCGCGTGCGACTCCACGCCTCTCTGCAGAAAGCCCGCACATGGTCCCCCGCTACGCCCGCCCCGATATGGTTGCCATCTGGGAGCCCGAAAACCGCTTCAAAATCTGGTTCGAGATTGAGGCGCATGCGACCGAGGCATTGGCCAACCTTGGCGTAGTGCCAAAATCAGCCGCAGACGCGCTGTGGAAATGGTGGGCAACCAATCCATCCATCGATGTGGCGGCCATCGACGCTATCGAAGCCGTTACCAAGCATGACGTGATCGCCTTTCTGACGTGGGTCGCCGAACAAGTCGGAGACGAAGCCCGTTTCATGCACCAGGGAATGACGTCGAGTGACGTGCTCGATACCTGCCTAGCCGTGCAACTGGCGAGCGCTTCGGATCTGCTGCTGGCAGACCTCGGTGCGCTTCTCGAAGCCATCAAGCGCCGCGCCTTTGAACATAAAATGACGCCGTGCATCGGCCGCAGCCACGGCATCCACGCTGAGCCCGTCACCTTTGGCCTTAAAATGGCCGAGGCTTATGCCGAATTTTCACGCTGCAAGGATCGCCTGATCGCCGCGCGCAAGGATATCGCGACCTGCGCGATTTCGGGCGCAGTCGGAACCTTCGCCAATATCGACCCGCGCGTTGAGGAGCATGTGGCGGCAAAGCTTGGCCTATCGGTCGAGCCTGTATCGACACAAGTCATCCCGCGTGATCGCCATGCGATGTTCTTCGCAACTTTGGGCGTCATCGCCTCGTCAGTCGAACGACTGGCTGTCGAAGTCCGCCACCTGCAGCGCACCGAAGTGCTGGAGGCGGAGGAATATTTCTCACCCGGCCAAAAGGGTTCGTCGGCGATGCCGCACAAGCGGAACCCGGTGCTCACCGAAAACCTCACGGGTCTTGCCCGTATGGTGCGCAGCTATTCCATTCCCGCAATGGAAAATGTGGCACTTTGGCATGAACGCGACATCAGCCACAGCTCGGTCGAACGCTATATTGGGCCCGATGCGACGATCACGCTCGACTTCGCGCTCGGCCGCCTCACCGGCGTGATCGACAAGCTGCTCGTCTATCCAGAGCGCATGCAGAAGAATTTGGACAAGATGGGCGGGCTGGTCCACTCGCAACGCGTGTTGCTTGCCCTGACGCAAGCGGGTGTCAGCCGCGAAGACAGCTATCTGCTGGTGCAGCGCAACGCGATGAAGGTATGGGAATCGGATGGTGCACTGTCGCTGCTCGAACTGCTGAAGGCCGACCCCGATGTGACCAAGGCGTTGTCGCCGCGAGAAATCGAAGAAAAATTCGACCTCGGTTATCATCTGAAACATGTCGACACGATTTTCGCGCGGGTTTTTGGGTAAAAAATCCTCCCCATCGACTTGCGATGGGGAGGTGGCAGTTGCGCAGCAACTGACGGAGGGGAATTGCGACGTGGAAATCCCCTCCACCATTCGACGCTACGCGCCGAACGGTCCCGCTGTGGCTGCGCCACGCCTGCGGCTCCCCCATCGCAAGTCGATGGGGAGGATTCATACTGGAATCCTTGCCCCCCTTCCCTTAAGCTGCCTGCAAACAGACAAAGGAGAAGCCGCGAATGTCGTTCCTGAAAACCCTATTCTGGGTCATTTTCCTCGTCGGCTTCACCGTGTTTGCAATCAACAACTGGCAGCCGGTTTCGATGAAGTTGTGGAACGGCCTGTGGCTCGATAGCAAATTGCCTGCCGTCATGGGCGCCAGCTTCCTGCTGGGTTTCCTACCGCTGTGGATATGGCATCGCACCGTACGTTACCGCCTCACCCGCCGCATCGCGACGCTGGAAAGCGGCGCGAAGACAATGGCGGCCAACATCCCGCTTGGCACGCCGGCACAGGGAACAACAGCATGAGTAATCCCGTCTATGTCGCGATCGATACACCCTTGCTCGACGAAGCGCTTGAACTCGTCCGCAAGATCAAGGCGCATGTCGGCGGGGTGAAACTGGGCCTCGAATTCTTCTGCGCTAACGGCCATCACGGTGTGCATGAGGTGCAGAAACTGGGCCTTCCCATTTTCCTCGACCTGAAACTGCATGACATTCCGAACACCGTGGCCAAGGCTATGCAGGCGATCAATACGCTCGAACCCGCCATTGTGACCATCCACGCTAGCGGCGGTCGTGCGATGATGGAAGATGCCAAGGCCGCCGCCGGTTCGCACACCAAGGTGGTGGGCGTGACCGTGCTGACCAGCCTTGACGATCATGACCTCAGCCGTGTCGGCGTCCCCGATGATCCGCACAGCCAGGTCGAACGCCTTGCCGCATTGGCGCAGGAAGCGGGCCTCGACGGTATCGTTTGCTCGGGTCAGGAGGTCAAATCCGCGCGGAAGACTTGGAAAGACGGCTTTTTCGTCGTCCCCGGATTGCGACCCGCCGGTGCCAGCACCGCCGACCAGAAACGCATCGTCACGCCGCGTCAGGCGCGCGACGATGGAGCGAGTGTGCTGGTGATTGGGCGGCCTATTACCAAAGCTGAAGACCCCGATGCTGCTGCACGCGCGATTGTGGGGACGCTTTGACTCCTTCCACTAGCCCTCGTCGTCACCCCGTGCTTGACACGGGGTTAGGCTTTTAAGCACCGGAGCAGCCAACACAAAAGCCAAGCCCCGCATCAAGTGCGGGGCGACGAAAAAGTTGAGAGATATTTTGCGAACCCAAATCAAAATCTGCGGGCTTTCGAACGAAGCCGCCATCGACGCCGCGGCTAAGGCTGGGGCGACGCATATTGGTCTTGTCCATTACGAAAAAAGCCCGCGCCATGTCAGTCTGGAACTCGCCACCGCACTGCGGATGCGCACGCCGCCTAGCCTCAAGGTTGTGCTGCTGCTGGTCAACGCTGAACCGGAATTGACGCAAAAGGCGCTGGACATGGTCCGCCCCGACGTCGTCCAGTTTCATGGGGGCGAAACGCCCGAATGGCTTAACCTTGTGAGCCAGCACACCGATGCACATATTTGGAAGGCGCTGGGCCTCAAAAACCGGCAGACGCTGATCAATGCGGACAAATATGACGATGTGGTCGATATGGTCCTGTACGACGCACCTGCGCAGACCTTGCCCGGTGGAACAGGTACGCGTGTTGACTGGTCATTGCTGACCCAATTTGAACATCGCATCCCTTGGGGCCTTGCAGGAGGCTTGACGCCGGACAATGTCGCGGATGCCCTGTGCGCAACGCGTGCGCCGCTGGTCGATGTTTCTTCGGGCGTGGAGAGCGCTCCCGGCGTCAAGGATATGGACAAGATTGCGGCCTTCTGCCAAGCGGTCCGCGCCTATGACAAAGCCTGATCCAAATCTGAACTCTTTCATGAACCAGCCCGACGAGCGCGGGCATTTCGGCCAATTTGGCGGCCGCTATGTCGCCGAAACGCTGATGCCGCTCGTGCTCGATCTGGAGCGCGAATATCGCGCAGCAAAGCAGGACCCTGCGTTCGCCGCGCAGTTTGACGATCTGCTCGAACATTATGTCGGCAGGCCAAGCCCGCTTTATTATGCCGAGCGGCTGACCGAGGAATTGCGCAAGGGCGCGCCCGCGGGAAAGGGTGCGCAAGTCTGGTTCAAGCGTGATGAGCTGAACCATACCGGCGCGCACAAAATCAACAATTGCATCGGCCAGATCCTGCTCGCCATCCGCATGGGCAAGACGCGGATTATCGCGGAGACCGGCGCTGGCCAGCATGGCGTTGCCACCGCTACCGTCTGCGCACGCTTCGGCCTGCCCTGCGTCATCTATATGGGCGCAAAGGATGTCGAGCGGCAGCAGCCCAATGTCTTCCGCATGAAGCTGCTCGGTGCCGAAGTGGTGCCCGTCACCAGCGGTGCCAACACGCTGAAGGACGCGATGAACGAGGCGCTGCGCGACTGGGTCGCCAATGTGCACGACACTTTCTACATCATCGGCACCGCCGCTGGCCCGCATCCCTATCCCGAACTGGTCCGCGATTTCCAGAGCGTGATCGGCAAGGAAGCGCGTGCCCAGATGCTGAGCCGCATCAACCGCCTGCCCGACCTGCTGGTGGCAGCCATCGGTGGTGGATCGAACGCCATCGGGCTGTTTCATCCCTTCCTCGACGATGCCGATGTGGCGATGCTGGGCATCGAGGCAGCGGGCCACGGGCTGGACAAGGAACATGCCGCAAGCCTCGCAGGCGGACGCCCCGGCATCCTCCATGGCAACAAGACCTATTTGCTGCAGGATGAAGACGGCCAGATCGCCGAGGCGCATTCAATCAGCGCGGGCCTCGACTATCCCGGCATCGGGCCGGAGCATAGCTGGCTCAAGGAAATCGGCCGGGTGCGTTATGACAGCGTGACCGACACCGAGGCGCTTGAAGGCTTCCAGCTGCTCTGCCGCACCGAAGGCATCATTCCAGCGCTGGAGCCTTCGCATGCAATTGCAGCGGTGGCAAAAGTGGCACCGACGATGGGCCGTGACCAGATTATCTTGGCCAATTTGTGCGGACGCGGGGACAAGGATATTTTCACCGTGGCCGAGGCTTTGGGGACGGAGATATGAAGCGCGATTGGCGCTTGCTTGCGGGCATTATTGGCATCTTAGCCGCGGCGATTGTCATCGGATATGACGTTGTCGAGACCATGACGTACCAACACCATTGGTCAATCAACGACCAGGCCTATTTCGAAAAACGGTTCGAAACTAAAATGCCTAAAAATTGCTACGATTGTTGGCCGCCTATGCGAACTTCTTTCTTGGAAGCTGGATTGGCGACATTTCTAGCTTCTTTACTGACACTGATCTACGCATGGTGGAAACCAAAAATATGACCCGCCTCTCCTCTGCCTTCACCAAAGCCCACCCCGCGCTCGTCACCTTCATCACCGCAGGCGACGGCGACACCGCTGCCAATCTCGACGCGCTGGTCGCGGGCGGTGCCGATGTGATTGAGCTGGGAATGCCCTTCACCGATCCGATGGCTGATGGCCCCGCGATCCAGAAAGCCAATATCCGCAGCCTTGAGGCTGGCACGACGACGGCGGATATCTTCGCCATCGCCACCGCCTTCCGCGCGCGGCACCCGCAGGTTCCGTTGGTGCTGATGGGCTATGCCAATCCGATGACGATCCGGGGGAGCGAATGGTTCGCTGCCGAATGTTTTAAGGCAGGTGTCGATGGCGTCATCTGCGTCGACATTCCGCCCGAGGAGGATGCCGAGCTTGGCCCTGCCCTGCGCAGCGCGGGCGTCGACCTCATCCGGCTCGCCACCCCCACCACCGATGCAGCGCGCCTGCCCACGGTGCTCGATGGATCAAGCGGCTTCCTCTATTATGTCTCGGTCGCCGGGATCACCGGGCTGCAACAGGCGGCGCAAGCGAGCATTGAGGAAGCCGTCGCGCGCCTCAAGGCCGCAACCGACATTCCCGTCGCTGTGGGGTTCGGTGTGCGCACCCCCGAACAGGCCGCCGCGATCGCCAAGGTCGCTGACGGCGTCGTGGTCGGCTCTGCCATCGTCGAAATCATCGCCGAACATGGGAGTAACGCCGCTGGCCCGGTTCGCGATTATGTGGCTTCGTTGAAAGCGGCTATCAATTCCGCGCGTAGCTAATTACAAAACCGTAGTGCTGAGCCTGTCGAAGCACGCTTCACAGCATAGCGCCCTACTTAAAGGCGCCCTTCGACAAGCTCAGGGCTACGGTGAAATTTCAAGGGTAGGTAGGAAAAATGAACTGGGTCACCCGCGTCCGCAACGCCATCCCCTTCATCGCCAAGCGCGAAACGGCAGAAACGCTGTGGCACAAGTGCAAGGGCTGCAACACGATGATCTTCCTCAAGGAATATGAGGAAAACCAGTCAGTGTGCCCGAAATGCGATTTCCATGGCCGCATCGGCCCGGCAGAGCGTTTTGCTGCGATTTTCGATGCGGACAGCTTCACCGTGCTACCCATGCCGCGTGTCGTTGAAGACCCGTTGAAGTTCAAAGACAGCAAGAAATATCCCGACCGCATCAAAGCCGCCCGCACCTCAACCGGCGAGCAGGACGCACTCGTCAGCGCGCGCGGAAAGATTGATGGCCATAGCGCTGTCGTCAGTGTGCAGGATTTTGCCTTCATGGGCGGATCGATGGGCATGGCTGTGGGCGAGGCCTTCATCGCCGCCGCGCAGGAAGCGCTGAAGGCAAAATGCCCCTATATCATCTTCACCGCTGCAGGCGGCGCACGCATGCAGGAGGGCATTCTCAGCCTGATGCAGATGCCCCGCACCACGGTTGCGATCCAAATGCTGCGCGAGGCTGGGCTACCCTATATCGTCGTGCTGACCGACCCGACCACCGGCGGCGTCACCGCCAGCTATGCGATGCTGGGCGATATCCAGATTGCCGAACCCGGCGCGCTTATCGGCTTTGCTGGGCAGCGCGTGATCGAACAGACGATCCGCGAAAAACTGCCCGAAGGCTTCCAGCGCGCCGAATATCTACTCGAACATGGCATGGTCGACATGGTGACCCACCGGCACGAACTGAAAGCCACTTTGGCACGGTTGGTCGATTATCTGACCGCCGGCAAAAAGGCGGCTTAGTTCCCAACCTTGGCCGACCACGCAAAGTCCGATTCTCCCGCCGTCCAGGCGCAATTAGACCGGCTGGCGGCGCTGTCGCCCGGGCGCGATACGTTGGGGCTGGAGCGGATTGCTGCGCTGTGTGAGAGGCTGGGCAATCCACAGGACAGGCTGCCCCCGGTGTTCCATGTCGCGGGCACGAACGGCAAGGGATCAACCTGCGCCTTTCTACGCAGTGCGTTCGAGGCGGCGGGCCTAAAAGCGCATGTCTATTCCAGCCCGCATCTGGTGCGGTTCAACGAACGGATCAGAGTGGCCGGAAAGTTGATCGAGGATGAAGCGTTGGCCGCGCTGTTATCCGAAGTGCTCGACCATGCCGAAGGATTACAGGCGAGCTTTTTCGAAGTCACCACCGCAGCCGCCTTCCTCGCTTTTTCACGCACGCCCGCCGATGCTTGCATCATAGAGGTCGGCCTAGGCGGGCGGCTTGATGCGACCAATGTGATCAAGAAGCCAGCTGTCTGCGGCATCGCCTCGCTCGGCATAGACCATGAAGGCTTTCTTCTCGCGCCGGAGGATGGAACGCCCAAGGATCCTTTTGTCCGCATCGGCTGGGAAAAGGCTGGCATCGCAAAAGCTGGCGTGCCTCTGGTGATCCAGAAATATGATCGACCCGTGCACGACATTATTTCGGCTCACGCACGAACCACCGGTTCGACGCTGATTGCAAATGGCGTGGAATGGAATGCCTCCAGTTATCGGCGCGAGCTGCACTATCGCGATGAATTCGGTACAATTAGCGTGCCGCTCCCGGCACTCCCCGGGCCGCATCAAGCGCAGAATGCGGCGCTCGCCATCGCCATGCTGCGTCACCAGCAGGCGGTAAAAATTCCGGAAAGCGCCTTTGAAATGGCGATGGGCCGGGCAAAATGGCCCGCGCGTCTGCAAAAACTGTCCCCCGGACCATTGACCAGCTTGCTGCCCGATGCCGAGATTTGGCTGGATGGAGGGCACAATGCCGATGCCGGGGCCGCCATAGGCCAGTTCTTCCAGCAATATGATCGGCCGGTGCATCTGATTATCGGCATGCTGGCCAACAAGGATCCGCTATCCTTGCTTCACTGGCTCGAAGGCGAGTTGGATAGTATTATCGCCATTCCCGTTCCGAACCACGAATATCATCCGGTCACAGCCTATCGATCTGCCATGCCTGTAGAATGGGCAGAAAATGTTACCAAGGCCTTCGACAAACTCGCTGAAAAAAGTCCGGACACTGTTTTAATTTGCGGCTCGCTGTACCTTGCAGGCGAAGTGTTGCGTCTAAACGGTCAAATACCTGACTAGATTTGGGCTGGCCTCGCAAGCTTGCAACACCTTGCCCTAAATCTTGGTTGGCGCAGCAGGCTGCCCCTTCCAGGCAAGCAAGCCGCCAAGCAACAGCACTCCCGCAGCGGCCCAGGTGAGATTGGCTGACAGTTCGAGCGGTTGTGACAAGAGCAGACCAATGAGTCCTGCAATAACGAGAACGAAACCCAAAATGCGAAATGGCCCCACCGGTTCCTTGGGTGCCTCATGCTCTACCGCGTCAGTTTGCCGAATGCCTTGCACCACATAGCCCTTGCTCCACAGCACCCAAAGCAGGATCATGCCGGGTATCGCCGCCGCCACAGTAAAGCCCCAGAAACCGAACCAGCCGAACTTTTCGGCGATGATCCCCGCCGGACCCGCCATGAATGTGCGGCCCACGCCCGCAAAGGATGAGAGCAGCGCAAATTGCGTGGCAGTATAGGCAATGCTGGACAGCCCGGACAAATAGGTTGTGAACACGGTCAAACCAATCCCGCTGGTCACATTCTCGGTGCAGATCGCAGCCACCATCATCCAGTAATTGTCCCCCATCGCGGCGAGGATCATGAACATCGTGTTCGATAGCATCATCAACAGCCCCGAAATCAGCAATGCCCGACCCATACCCAGCCACAGGATAAATGGCGCTCCAATTGCAGAGCCAACGATCAGCGCGGCATAGCCCCAAATCTTGTTGGCGGTGATATAGTCGGTGTCGGAAAAGCCGAGATCGACGATCATCGGTCCCAACATCGCCTGCCCCATTGCATCGCCGACTTTGTAGACCAGCACGAAACCCAGAATGATAAAAGCCCCGTGTCGCGTCAGGAATTCGCGGAACGGATTGACCACCGTTTCACGCAGCCACTCGCGTGGCTTCAATCCTGATGCTTCGGCGTAGCGATCGACAAATTTGCCCGGCCCAATAATAAACGCACCGACGATCGCTGGAATGATACAAAAAGCCGTCAGGCCATAGGCCGTCGCCCAACCCAGCCCCAGTCCTTCGTTAGATGCGAAATAGATCGTGCCAGCACCCGCAATCAGATTACCGGTGCGATAGCCGAACTGGTTTGTTGCCGTTCCATGGGCGAATTCCTCTTCGTCCAATATCTCGATACGATAGGCGTCGATTACGATATCCTGCGTTGCCGAAAGGAATGCAGTAATCAGCGCCCAGACCGCAAAAACACCCATATTGCCGGGTTGTGGATTGCTCGCGCCCAATTGCCAGATCGATACGAACAGCAGTCCTTGAACCAGGAAAAGCCAGCCTCGCCGTTGACCAAAAGTCTTGGTCAGAAATGGCAAAGGCAGCTTGTCGATCAACGGTGCCCACAGGAATTTCAAGGTATAGGGAATGCCGAGAGCGACAGCAAAGCCGATTGTTGCAGTATCTATACCGACACGCGCTAGCCAAAAGGTCATGGTCGCAATCAAAAGGGTCAGCGGGAAGCCGCTCGAAATACCGAGCAGGAATGCGACCAGCGGTGCTTTGCGAAGATAGGGCCGGAACGATTTAATCGTCAGCGCAGCGATGATGACCCCGCCAATGACTGCCGCAAAAATGATGAAGCGGATTAAATCTACCGACATGCGACCTCCCCGATATTCTTGTCGACAAGACCTAACCGCAAAATCCTGAACCGCCAATGTCTTTCACCCGCCTGCACCAACAGCCGCGTGACTTTTACAACCAACTGGGGCATGGCGCGCGCATGGCTCAACCTCCCTCCAAACGCCCACCCGCCAAAGGCCCTGCATCGGGCAAAGCCCCCGCGCGCCCGGCAAAGCCGCCCAAGCTGCGCTGGGACGCAAAACCGGTGCGCAAACCACGGCCGGATGCCGCGCCAAGCAAAGGCGCGCTAGAACGAGCCGATGGTGAAGAACGCATCGCCAAACTGCTCGCCCGCGCGGGGGTTGCCTCGCGTCGTGAAATTGAACGGATGATCGCTGACAAGCGGATCACGCTTAACGGTGTCGCGGTGGAAACGCCTGCAACTTTGCTCAAGTCGCTGCACGGTGTCGCGGTTGATGGGAAGGCGGTCGGCCAGCCCGCGCCGACGCAACTTTATCTGTTCCACAAACCCGAAGGCTGCCTGACCGCAGAGCGTGATTTCAGCGGGCGCAAAACGATCTACGATATCCTGCCCAAGGATCTGCCGCGGCTGATGCCAATCGGACGCCTCGATTTGAACACCGAAGGGCTGCTGCTGCTGACCAATGACGGCGAGTTCAAACGCCAGATGGAAATGCCTTCAACCGGTGTTGAACGCACCTATCGCGCGCGTTGTTTTGGCGACATCAGCCAGACCGAGCTCGAGGAGCTGATCCACGGCATTGAAATCGAAGGCGTTCGTTATGGAAAGATCGACGCCAATCTGGAGCGCCGCACCGGGCGCAATGGCTGGCTGGAAATGACGCTGACCGAAGGCAAGAACCGCGAAGTCCGTCGTGTGCTCGAACATTTCGGGCTGGAAGTCAGCCGTCTGATCCGCACGCGCTATGGCCCGTTCGTCTTGGGCGATATGGCTCCCGGTGATGTCGGCGAAGTCCGGCGGGTGGATTTGATCGAATTCAGGAATACACTGAAAGCATGAGGATTATTTCCGGCACCTGGCGTTCGCGTCCGCTGATCGCGCCCAAAGGCGATACCACACGCCCGACCGCCGACCGCACCCGCGAGACGCTCTTCTCAATGCTCACCAGCCGCCTCGGTTCATTTGAAGGCCTGCAGGTGCTCGATCTGTTTTCGGGGTCGGGCGCGTTGGGGCTGGAGGCGCTGTCGCGCGGCGCTGCGCATTGCGTTTTTGTCGAACAGGACAAGGCCGCTTTGGATGCGCTCGAAACCAATATCGCCAAATTAGGCGCGGGCCCGCAAAGCGAAATCAAGCGCGGATCCGCGCTGATGCTCGGCCCTGCACGAAAGGCCTATGACCTGATCCTGATGGACCCGCCTTATGGCACCGGCGCGGGTGCGGTCGCACTCGACAAGCTTTCCCGACTGGGCTGGGTGGCATCCGGCGCATTGGTCAGCATAGAAACCGGCAACCGCGAAGACACAGTCGTCAAGGGCTTCGAAATCGACACCACCCGCGACATTGGCAAGGCGCGGCTCACACTATTGCGGCCCGTATAGCCTCAGTCCTTCGTCCAATCCTGAGCACCATATTCCCATGCCCATGGCATGCCCGTTTCGCCCAGCACCAACTTCACAATCGCCGGAAACATCGGTTCCGCACGAACATCGTTGGAAAGAATAACGACACAGCTTTTCCGCTTTTCGACGCAGACCCACATGTTGCCGGTCGAATCATTATGCCCGCCTTTGAAAAAGCCACGCCCCTGCGGCCCGGCAAATGATATAACGGCTAGACCTGCCGCCAAGCTCTCGATCCTCGCTTCCGGGGCGGCTTCAGGCTGAAGCGACGGGAATTGCGAAATGGTGGTGATAGACAGGTGCGCCGTCGTCAGATCTTTACGTGAGGTTTTGCTCAGTCCCTGCCCTTTGACATAGCCCGCCGCGAATTTGGCGAAATCACTTATGGTGGTGTCCATCGATCCCGCTGCGCGCGTTTTGCTGCGCTCGTCATGCTGCTCGGTGCTGCCATCCATTCTCCACCCATCGGCGAGGTTTGTTGCAAAGTCCGGTCGCCAGATCATGCTGGTCTTTTTCATACCAAAGCGGTCGAACACCCGCCGCTGCATTTCCTGACCCAAATCCAGACCCAATCCGCGCTCTATCACAAATTGCAACAGGATAAGGCCATCACCCGAATAGGCATAGCGCGTGCCGGGATCGAAGTGGAATTTCAGTTTCCGATCAGGTTCGAGAAAACCGAAATTGGAAAAGCCAGAACTGTGCGTTAGCAAGATACGCGGTGTCAGCTTACGCCAGCGATCGTCGCCCGCAAGATGATGCCAGCCAGCATATTTCTCTTCCTCATCTGCATAATCCGGCAATGGTTTGGGCAAATAGTGCGCAATCGAAGTATCGAGATCGAGCCTGCCTTCTTCAACCAACTGCATCACGGTGTAAGCAAACACCGCCTTGGTCAGCGAGGCGCCATACATGACGCTATCGGTGGTCAGCGGCTCGCCTTTGGCATTGCGCTTGCCCCAGCTTTTGACCAGTTTTACAGTGCCATTCTCAATGAAAGCGATCGCGACGCCCTGCGTCTGGGTTTGCGTCATGCCCGCTTTGACACGGACGTCGAGCCTGGATTCCAAAGATTTTGCCGCTATCCCCTGAAGAGGAAGCAGCGCCGATGCGCAGATCAGAATTGCACTCCGCACGATGTTCCGCATGGCCATTCCTCGCTAGACGTTTGCAGGTTTAGCATCACGAAGCGGCAAAGATATACTCTTGTTCGGTGACGGCGCACTGGCTAGGCGAGGGCATGACCTCCACCCCAAAACTCGATAGCACCGGCTGGTTGCTGATTGCCATATTGTCGATCCTTTGGGGCGGGGCCTTTTTCCTGATTGAGGTCGGGCTGCGTAGCTATCCGCCGATCACTTTGGTCTTCATGCGCCTCGCGCTTGCTGTGCCGCCGATGTGGATTGCGATGCGGTTGATGGGCGAACGTCTGCCGACCGAGCCGCGCATCTGGGGACTGCTGGCGATAGTTGGCGCGCTCAATTGCGCCCTGCCCTTCATCCTCTTCTTTTGGGGGCAGCAATATCTGGACAGCGGTTATGCCTCGATCCTGAACGCCACCACCCCGTTATGGGGCGTGATCACAGCCCACTTCCTGACCAGCGATGAAAAGGCGACCCCAGCGCGCATCATTGGGGTGCTCGTTGGCATGGCAGGGATCGTCGTGATGGTCGGGCCCGAGGCGATGAAAGGGCTTTCGAACAATCTGCTCGCGCAATTGGCGTGTATCGTCTCGACCATCTTCTACAGCTTTGCCGCGATCTATGGCCGCCGCCTGTCTCAAACCGAGCTGACGCCGATGGCGGTCGCGACCGGGCAGACGATGATGGCCGCGCTGATGATGGTGCCGATTGTCGCGGTGATGGACCAGCCCTGGACGATGGCCATGCCGGGCCTCGATTCCACGCTGGCGGGCGTGACACTGGCGATCTTCTCGACCGCGCTGGCCTATACGCTCTATTTCCGGCTGATCGACCGTTCGGGGGCGTCGAATGCGCAGCTGGTGGCTTTCCTCATGCCCATCCTAGCCGTCATCCTCGGCATCGCCTTTCTCGGCGAGAGCCTGTCGGGCGGTCAGATTGCTGGAGCCGGATTGATCGCCGTCGGGCTTGCGATCCTAGACGGCCGCCTCGTCGCGCGATTTCAAAAGTAGCAGGCCGAACAGGCTGAGCACCGCAATCACCGCGAGATAATAGCCGACATATTTGAGGCCGCTCTCGGAAAGTTTCAGCGCAATATTGGGCGCCAGCGCCCCGCCCAAAATCCCCGCCGCGTTGAAGCAGATTGACGCGCCGGTATAGCGCACCCGCGCCGGGAACAATCCCGGCAGCCACGCACCAAGCGGGCCGTAAACCAGCCCCATCACAAACAACAGCAGCGACAGATACACACCCGTCAGAAACAGGTCTCCGCTACCCAGCCACGGCGCTGTGGTGAAACTGGCGATGAACATCGCGGTACAGCCAACGCCCAGCACAAAAGCGGGCCGCGTCCGGTCCGCCCAATAGCCGGAGATAATAATCCCCGCCGCCATGAACAGGATCGCGACCAGCTGCACGCCCAGAAAATCCTCCCGCGCGATGCCCAGCTTGGTTGTACCATAACCGAGTGCAAAGGCGGTCGAAAGGTAGAAGATGGCGAAGCATGCGATGGCCGCAAAGGTGCCACCGAATAGCTGCAACGGATGCGTGCGCATTACTTCAGCGACGGGCACCTTGGGCGGCGGCGCTTCTTCGAGTGCGGCGGCGAAGGCGGGCGTCTCGGTCAATTTCAACCGGACCCAAAGGCCGATACCGACAAGCAAAGCGCTCAGCAAAAAGGGTATCCGCCAGCCCCACTCACGGAAATCGGCATCGCTGAGAAACAGCCCCAATATCAGGAACAACCCGTTCGAAAGAATGAACCCCACTGGCGCGCCCAGTTGCGGGAACATGCCATAACGGGCTTTCTTACCCTCGGGCGCATTTTCGACCGCGAGCAAGGCGGCCCCACCCCATTCGCCGCCAAGGCCGAAGCCCTGCCCGAAGCGCAGCACGCACAGCAGCGCAGGCGCGATCCACCCCGCCACCGCATAGGACGGCAGCAACGCGATGCAAAAGGTCGAAACCCCCATGATCATCAACGACCAGACCAAAGTCGCCTTACGCCCGATGCGGTCGCCATAATGGCCGAACACCAGCGCCCCGACAGGCCTTGCGATGAAGGCTAAAGCAAAGGTCAGCCAGCTTTGCAGCAACTGCGCCTCGGGGCTCGAGGTCGGGAAGAACAACGGCCCGAAGACCAGCGAGGCCGCGGTTGCAAAAATATAGAAGTCGTAAAATTCGACCGCCGTCCCCGCCATCGCCGCGCCCAAAATGCGCTTGTGCGATGCGCCCTGCATTGCCCCCTGTGTCATGCCGCCCTTGCTGGCATCGCCCGCGCGCAAAGGAAAGCGGAAAAGTGCATTGCCCCCGCCGCCCATGTTCCCTAATCGTTCGCGCGTGACTCACAACGCCCCTGCCCCGCAATATCCCTGGCTCGACGGCCTGAACCCGCCGCAGCGAGAGGCTGTGCTGACCACGCAAGGCCCGGTGCTGGTGCTGGCAGGGGCGGGCACGGGCAAGACCGCCGCGCTCACCGCGCGGCTCGCGCATATCATTGCGGAGCGGCTGGCTTGGCCGTCCGAAATCCTCGCCGTTACCTTTACGAACAAGGCGGCGCGCGAGATGAAGGAGCGGATGGGCCGGATGATCGGCGATGCGGTGGAAGGCATGCCATGGCTCGGCACCTTCCACTCGACCGGCGCGAAGATGCTGCGGCGGCATGCCGAACTGCTCGGCTTAAAAAGCAACTTCACCATCATCGACACCGACGACCAGATAAGGCTGCTCAAACAGCTTATCGAGGCCGCCAATCTTGATGAAAAGCGCTGGCCCGCGCGGCAACTGGCGGGCTTTATCGATCGCTGGAAGAATAAGGGGCTAACCCCCGCCGATCTCGATGCCGGCGAGAGCGCGCTCTATGCCGAAGGCAAAGGTCAGGCGATGTACACCGTCTATCAGGCGCGCCTGCGCGAACTCAACGCCTGCGATTTTGGCGACCTGTTGCTGCACAATTTGACGCTTCTCAAAAACCACCGCGATGTGCTTGAGGAGTATCAGGAGAAGTTCAAATATATCCTCGTCGACGAATATCAGGATACCAACGCTGTCCAATATCTCTGGCTGCGGCTGCTCGCGCAGAAGCGCAAGAATATCGCCTGTGTCGGCGATGATGACCAGTCGATCTACAGCTGGCGCGGGGCGGAGGTCGCCAACATATTGCGCTTTGAAAAGGATTTTCCCGGCGCAAAAATCATCCGGCTTGAACAGAATTACCGCTCCACCCCGCACATCCTCGCCGCCGCCTCGGGCCTGATTTCGGCCAACAGCGGTCGGTTGGGCAAGACGTTGTGGACCGATCTCGACAGCGGTGAAAAGGTGCGCATCTTGGGCGTGTGGGATGGCCCCGAAGAGGCGCGCCGCATCGGCGACGAGATAGAGGCGCTGCAATATAAAAAGGTCTCACTGAACGATATCGCGATCCTCGTTCGCGCGCAGTTCCAGACGCGCGAATTTGAAGACCGCTTCATTCAGATCGGCCTCAACTACAAGATTATCGGCGGCTTCCGCTTTTACGAACGCGCCGAAATCCGCGACGCGATCGCTTACTTACGCGTCATCAACCAGCCGGCCGACGACCTGGCCTTTGAACGCATCGTCAACACGCCGAAACGCGGCATAGGCGACAAGGCGGTCGAGAAAATCCATCGCGTCGCCCGCGCCGAACGCGCACCCTTAAGCGTCGCCGCCGCGCGCATAATTGGTACCGACGAACTGACCGGCAAGGCGCGTAAATCCTTATCCGATCTCGTGATAGACATTGCGCGCTGGCGCGATAGCGCCACCACCCTGCCCCCGTCCGCATTGACCGAACTGGTGCTGGAAGACAGCGGCTATACCGCGATGCTGCAGGCCGAACGCAGCGTCGAGGCATCGGGACGGCTCGAAAACCTCAAGGAACTCGTCCGCGCGATGGAGGAATATGAATCGCTCGGCGATTTCCTCGAACATGTCAGCCTTGTAATGGATAATGACGCCAATGCGCAGGACGAGGCCGTCACCATCATGACAATCCACGCCGCCAAGGGGCTGGAATATAATCATGTTTTCTGCGTGGGCTGGGAAGATGGCGTCTTCCCGTCGCAACGCGCGATGGACGAAGGTGGCCTCGCCAGCGTCGAGGAAGAACGCCGCCTCGCCTATGTCGCGATCACCCGAGCGCGCGAAAAATGCACCATCACCCATGCCGCAAACCGGCGGATTTACGGCCAATGGACCAGCAGCATCCCCAGCCGCTTCATTGACGAATTGCCCGCCGAGCATATCGAGAATGAGCAGACGATGACCGGCGGAGCATCGCTATGGCGCGCCAACTGGTCCGAACGCGCCGACCCCTTTGCGCATCTGGCGGCGGCCAACGCGACAAGGGCCGGCCAACGCGGCCCCGGATGGCAACGCGCGGCGACCAGCGGCGGGTTCAACCCGGTGCCGTCCCGCGTGCAGGAGGCGAACAAACCAGCGGTGGGTCTGGGCGCCCAAGGCCGCACCGACCTCGCTATCGGCATGCGCGTGTTTCACGAGAAATTTGGCTATGGCCTGATCGAGGATATCGAGGGCAACAAGCTGGAGATTGAATTTGAGCAGGCCGGGCGGAAGCGGGTGATGGATAGTTTTGTTACGGTGGGGTGAGTTACTAACTCTAATTGAAGTCCTCGTCTCCGAGAAGCTCTCGGCTGCTCAGTGGCTTCAGCCCTAACCTATGCGCTTTGCCAAGCACAGCGTTACGACTTACACCGCCGAGTGCTTTGGCAATTTCAGACGCGGTCTTTCCTGCATTCCACAATGATCGCAAAGTCTCGATACGATCATCGGTCCAACCCGAGCCGATAGGTGCTGATCGGTGAGCGATGCGATCTCGTGTGAACGATATTGCCCGATGCATCGATTCCATCATCAGTTCGGCATCCATGTAACGGTCTTTCGATCTGAATCCAATTTCACGCATCATGGGGTGATGAAAAGTCAAATGTAGCGCATGATCCAACCGCTGAAGCGATTCCAAGGCTTCACCATTCTCCGACATCTGCCGATACGCATCAAGCGCGAGTTCATAAAGCCAAGGAAATTCGTCTTTGAACTGGCTCGCAACAATCAACAGCCCGATCCCGTCTGGCAGCTCTTTGTCAAAATCTCGCGAAAGTTCATAAAAGACTTTGCTTGAAAGACGTTTTCTATTCCGAATAGCCGGAGAATATTCTGGATCAAAGCGTCTCTCAATGCGGCTGGGAAGGTCCTGAAACATCACCTTCACTTCTTCAAAAAGCTTGGCCACTGAAGCTTCTTCACTGTCCTGTTCTTGAGGTATAGCCCCGTCGCTGGCCTTCAATAAAGGCTCAATCTTACTCTTGAAGGCCGCAACCTGTGTTTTAACGACATCGCGATCTGGCTCTGCGTTCGGAATTCGACTTACGAGCTGCATCACCAACTGTGTAAGCGAGTCATCTGTGTCGTCGCTGTTTTGAAACTGAGCGAATGGACCAGAGCTAGCGGCTTGCAGTGCGATACCGAGGGCAACGCCATGAACCGGCGTTTCCAGCTTTCCTTTTGCGACACCTGCTTCGTAGAGAATCCAAGGCCGGTTCACACTATTTGGCGTGAGGAGGCAAACCACATCTGAAGCCAATTCAAGCTTCTTCATGATCTCTGGATACCACTCTACACCGAACTCGATACCCTGATTTCCTTTTTTATCGGATGACCTGAATGATTTAAGTACTCCTGCACTGACACTTTTCAGCAATGCGCTGAATGCCTCCGCTATTCCAGCGTCGCGCGTGTCATGGCTAATGAAAATAAGTGACTTCCCAGGGATTGATGAATCGCCATTGTTTGACGGCGTGTCGTTTTCTTCAGACTTCACTTTGCTGCCCCTTGTGGTCAATGAAACTCTCGATGCGCTTTGTGATAACCCAAATCTGAATTCTTACAAATAGAGCATTTCATGAAACGATGAACAGGTGCGGCCCATCGCGTTTCTCCGCTTAAACCGACAATCGAGATAGGCACCAGCCTGCGCTGGTGCGGCGGGGTGGGTTGGTTTTGCTAACATATGTTGGCGCCAGACTCCCCCTCTCCTAGCCTCTCCCCTAAAGGGGAGAGGGACATCTTTGTGCGGCAGGCCTCCGCGTGTCCCCCCCTCTCTCCTTTAGGGGAGAGGTGTGAGACTTAGGTCTGCGCAGCAGGCCTTAGTCGCAGCGGAGAGGGGCTGCGGCGGTTAGGTTTGCTCCACCCTTCTCCCTCTCAACGGCGCCTAACTGCTTTCAGCAGTAAGGCTTGTATCTCTCCCCTGAAGGGGAGAGATGACATCGCTTAACCTCCCCCTCTCCACTTCGTCTAATTGCTTTCAGCAATAAGACTTCGTACCTCTCCCCTAAAGGAGAGAGGGATTGCGCAGCCAGAAACTGATCGGTCGGGCAAAGCAGATGCGGCGGGAGGCTACACCGCCGGAGCGCAAGCTATGGGCGTATCTGAAGGCAGACCAGTTGGGCGGAGCGAAGTTTCGCAGGCAGGTGGTGATTGGGCCGTATATCGCCGACTTTGCCTGTCGTGCGCCGGTGATGCTGGTGGTCGAAATTGATGGTGATACACATGGCGCGCAGGGAGCCTATGATGCCGAACGGACGCGGTTTCTGGAACGCAAAGGCTATCACGTGCTGCGATTTTCCAATCGGGACGTGATGCAGGATATCGAGAGCGTGCTTGCGACGATTGCGGCCTCTCTCCGATAGGGGAGAGGTGCGAGACTTGGCGGCTTGCCGCCTAGTCGCAGCGGAGAGGGGCTGGACGGTGAGGTTGTGCTACCCTTCCCCCTCTCAACTGCGCCTAACTGCTTTCAGCAGTAAGGCTTGTATCTCTCCCCTGAAGGGGAGAGATGGGTTCGCATCAGCCAACCGTCGGCAATTCCCCCAGTATATGCCCCGGCATCGCCCGGTCCCAGCCTTCGCGCGCCTCTATGATCAGCACTTTCAACCGCTCGCCATGCCGTCGCCACGCAGCATCCGCCTCTGCGCTCCACGCTGCGCCTGCGGCGTCGCCGATGCAGTCGATGGTCAGGTCGATCCAGCTTTCATATTCGACCCAGGGCAAGCGGCCATAGCTGCGGTGGGTGAAGGCGAGTTCGGCGACGAGGGGCCAGACCCAATTCTCCTCCCCCTTGGCGAGGCCCAGCATCATCTCTAGCGTCTCGTCGGTCATCCGGCGCGAAGAGGCATCGGTGTTGATAAAGGTTGCGCGCCGTTCGGGCCATGCCGCGAACCAGCGCGCGAATAGCGGGTGGCGCAGTTCCACGCCCGCATCGGCGACCGCGATCAGGCTGACTTCCATCAATTCTGCGTCGCTTGGCACGCCTCTCTCCCCGATACGGTTTACCCGCCTCACCGACTGTTAAGCATTCAAACTACCCATTTACAACGGAAAGCGCCCCGCATTCACTGCCGCGGGCAGTTTGCTGTTAGCCAAGGTGATTGATGAATTTTACAATAAGCAGGCCGTTACCGCAAAAACAGGCATTTCAGTCTATTGGAGTTCGGTCGCAATATGGAATTTGACAGCGGTTCAGCGTTCAAAAACGGCTTTGCGGCGGAGTCTGACGACTTCGTCTATATGCCTGCGCCGGACCGGCGCGACGAAGAACGGCAGCTGTCGGTAAGGCTGACCGCAAAGATTATCGCCGCTGGGCGCGAACTGCCATGCCGCGTGCACAATATTTCGTCGGGCGGCGCAAATATCGAAACCCTGGCCAAATTGACGACCGAAGATCGGATACGGATCGAATTCCGCTCCAACCTCTCGCTCGCCGGGAAAGTGCGTTGGCAGAATGGCGGGTTTGCGGGCATCGAGTTCACCGAACCGGCCGATGTCGACGCGGTGCTGAAAAAATCCGGCATCTCGATCGCGCGGATCAAGCCGCGCTTGCCGCGCTATGGCTGCAATGTGCCTGCCAAGCTGGTCACCGAGCAACAGACCATTGAATGCGAAGCGATCGACATTTCGACCAATGGCGTCAGGCTGAGCAAAATCAAGCAGCTGAAACCCGGTGAAAGCTATACGCTCGTCATTGCTGGCCTTTCGCGACGAAAGGTTTCGATGGTCTGGAGCCGCGACAAGCAGGCGGGGATCAAATTCCTCAATCCCTTGCGCTTTGACGAGTTTGAAAACTGGATTGCGTGGAACCAGGGCGAGACGGTTCCGCAATAGCTTCCGATAGATGGCGCGTCATCGAGTCGCAGTGGTACGTTGCAGCTTATGTTAAGCCCGCCCCGGCCCACGACAGACTTGGCCGGAAATGTCGCAAATGTTTTTCTCAACTGAATTGCTAGAGTTTCTGCGGACTTCAGCAAGTCCATCCCGCGCATAAGCTCAGCCCCGAACAAGGCAGCGTCGACAAAGGCTTGCAATCAGCAATGTAATAACATCTCATCGAGTCGGCGGTGCGTTGCCGCTGTCTTGGGAGAGAAATCATGAAACGCCATGTGTTCGTCCTCGCTACCCCGTTAATTGCTACAACAATGATCCTCGCCGGATGTCAGGGCGCGGAAGAAACCAAATCGCGCGAAGCCATGTCCACCATGGATGTTCGCGAAGAAGCGCCGATGGCCGAAATGGACGCATCCGAGCCGATGTCCGCCGATGCCGTCGCTGGCCCCAATGTCCGCGTCAGTGCGGCACCGGGGGTGGCGTTCAACTATCGCTATGCCTTCCGCGTGCCCGACGCAAAGATCGCAGCGGTGCAGGAGGAGCATGCCGCCGCGTGCGAAACACTGGGCCTGTCACGCTGCCGCATCACCGGCATGCGTTATTCATTGATCGACGAGGATGAGGTGAATGCGTCGCTTGCCTTCAAGCTCGACCCGTCAATCGCGCGCAAATTTGGCAAGGATGCCATCGCCTCGGTCGAAAAGGCCAAGGGGATATTGGTCGACAGCCAGATCCAGGGCGTCGATGTCGGCAGCGGAATCTCGGCCTCACAACGCCGCAGTTCAGACCTGCAGGCCGAACTCACCCGCATCGAAACGCGGCTGAAAGCAGGCGGCATGGGCGACCGGGAGCGCACCGAATTGCAGGAGCAGGCACAACGCATCCGTGAACAGCTGGACGGCGAACGGGACACGCGGCGGTCTGGCGAGGAGCAGTTGGCGACCACGCCGATGGAATTCAGTTATTCGGGCGGCGAAGGCATCCCCGGCTTTGGCAGCGGCAATCCCTTTGCCGGGGCGTGGGGAACCGCGATCGCCAGCTTTGTGACGATGGCGAGTTTCCTGCTGTTGCTGATCGGTGGCGGGCTGCCCTGGGTGCTGCTTGGCGCGCTGGTCGTGTGGCTGTTGCGCAGCCCTCTCGGTGCTGGTCTGCGCCGCTGGTGGGGCAAGAACACGCCTTTGAGTGATGAGCCCGTAAAGGAGTGAGCCATGTCTCTCCCCTTCAGGGGAGAGACCGCGAGACTTGGCAGCTTGCTGCCTAGTCGCGGCAGAGAGGGGTAGCGCCCAGCCTCCCGCTCTCCACTTCGCCTAAGCGCTTTCAGCGCCAAGGCTACATACCTCTCCCCTGATGGGGAGAGGATTAATTGCATCAAAAGACCGCCTTGGCTTCCTCTTCCTTCAGCATCGCCGCGCGCACCATCGGGATGGGCGGGCCGCCATAGGAGAGGAATTCGTCGTGGAACGCCTTCCATTTCTTGCGGTCGCCCTTGGTCCAGTCATCGCGCAGCTTGCGGATCATCAGCTTGCCCATCGTGTAATTGAGATAGGCCGGATCATAAGTCCCACGCGCCGCCTGCTGCTTGCTGTTGCCGGCATCCTGATAGCATTCGGTTTTGAACAGCTGTTCGGACTGCGCAACCGTCATCCCGCGCGCGTGCAGGCCGATGGCAGACAGGTAACGGCAATTGCGCAACAATGCGTTTGACAGCTGACCGACCTTCATCTCGGCAGCTTCCTCTGGCGAAGCGGTGGTGTCGCCCAGCCCCGCATCCATCATCATTTCCTCGGTATAATGCGCCCAGCCTTCGGCAAAGGCATAGCCGACGAACAGCTTGCCAAAGATCGACTTAGACCGGTTCGAGTGGAGGAAGTTGAGGAAGTGGCCCGGCCAGACCTCGTGCACCGAAGTACCGAGCAGATCATACTTTCCGGGGACGAAACCGTCCTGCGTCGCCTGATCCCAAGTCGGATCGGGGGGCGAGATATAATAGACCGACGGCAGGCCTTTCTCATAGGGCCCGGGGATGTCGATATAGGCGCTGTTCTGCCGGTTATAGGGCGGAGATTCCTCGACCTGCGCTTCCTCGGTGCCGGGGATCGAAACGATGTCCTTGTCGATCAGGAACTTGCGGAGCGGCGGCAACTGGCGACGCGCTTCGGCGACGGGGCCGTCTGGCGACTTGTTCATGCCCATCTTGGTCATGCAATCCTGCATCGACGCACCCGGCGCATAAATACTGCATGCCTTGGCCAGCGCATCCTGATTAGCCTTCAGATCGGCGCGACCGATTGCCTCCAGCTCATCGAGCGCAACATTTACGCCTTCGGTCTTCAAGACCATCTTGGCGAACTTGTCCGCGCCCAGCGCATAACCGCCATCACTTCCCGGCTGCGATCCGACATAGCCTGCCAGATCCTTCATCGCTGCGGCTGCTTTTGCTGCGGCCTCGTCAAACTGCTTTTGCAGCTCGGCATCCTTCACCTCCGCAAAGGCTTTTTTGGCGTCACCGGTATAATAGTCGGCAAAGCCACCAAAACCGGCAGTGCCGATTTTCACATAGGTGGCAGGTAGCGGTAGCTTCAGGTTCGCCTTGATCTGCTCCGCCGCCTTAGGGACGTTATTGGCATATTTGATAAACGCCTTCATCCGCGTTTCGGCATCGGCATAGGGCCGCGCGATATAGACATTGGGGTCGAGCACACCGACATAGGCCGACGGATTTTTGTGCAGCATATCGGCATCTTCAAGGAAGAAGAGTTCGCCTTCCATTGCATGCACCAGATAGTCGCGCTCGAATTTTTGCGCGTCGGTCAGTTTCGATGCGTCGATCGCCTTGGCGTCGGCAATCGCTTTCTTGCGATACTCAACCGCCGCCTTGATGCCCTCGGGCGACCAATCGGGAAGTTGGCCATCAAATTCATGCTTGCCCTGATAGACGGCAAAAGTCGGATTGACCTTGAAATAGCCTTCAAGAAATGTTTCGACAAAGCCGCCCCATGCGCTGCCATCATTGGCAGTCAGCTCCGCAGTGTCACCATCGACTTTCTTGCAGCCGCCGGTCAGGGCCATTGCGGCCAGCGATACGGCCAAGGCCGCCTGTTTCAATCTCATGCTGTAACTCCCCGAATAGATATGATGCAGCGATGCTGCACCTGTTTGCGATCCAGTTCCAGCGCGAATTCGATGAGCGACATGGAGCGCCATGCAAAGCGCAACTTTAGCGTCGCCAAGCACAGCACGATTGCCATGCCCGACCGAAGCCGATAGGCGACGAACGAGCATGTCGTCCGCGCCGCATCCTTTCAGCATACCCGACTATCGCCGCTATTGGCTGGCGCGTTTCATGGCAGTGATCGCCACCATGTCGATGGTCGTGGTCATCGCGTGGCAGGTCTATGATGTGGCCCGCACCGATTATGGCATGTCCCCCAAAGCAGCCGCGTTTCAACTCGGATTACTCGGGCTATTCCAGTTCATTCCACTGGCTTTGCTGACGCCTGTGGCGGGCTGGGCAGCGGACCGTTTCGAACGTCGGCGGGTCGCGATTTTCGCCAATATTGTCGATGCAGGGGTTGCACTTGGGCTTGGCCTTTTGACCTATCATGATGCGCTGACCTTGCCTTTGCTGTTCGTGCTCGCAGCTTTCCACGGCGTGGCACGCGTCTTCGTAGGCCCTGCCATGTCGGCAATTGCGCCCAACATCGTCCCGCCGGAATCGCTCCCTCGCGCCATCGCTTTGGGTTCTATCGCATGGCAAAGTGCATCGGTGATCGGCCCTGCAGTCGGCGGCTTGATGTACGCACAAAATGCTTCCGGCTCTTATTGGATGACGGTTGCACTGCTTATCCTGTCGAGCATTTCAATCGCGACTGTGCGTCCCGTTTTCCCGCCGCCAATGACGGAGAAAAAGCATCCTGTGCGGATGATGGTTGAGGGGATGAAATATACCTTCTCCGAGCGGTTTTTGCTGGGCGCGATCACGCTCGATCTGTTCGCCGTTTTATTGGCTGGCGCGACGGCGCTACTCCCTGTTTATGCGCGCGACATATTGCACGTCGGCCCGGATGGTTTGGGTCTGCTTCGTGCCGCGCCTGCTTTTGGCGCTGTGATAGTTGCCATTTATCTGTCATTTTGGCCATTGAAGCATAATGTCGGCGCCAAGATGCTTTGGGCGGTGGTGGTGTTCGGCATAACTACTATCGGCTTTGGCTATTCGCACATCATCGGCCAATACCTGTTCGGTGATGCCAAGATCGACAGGCTTGATATGGGCGCATCCATGGCGGTAGCGTTGTCGATGCTCGCCATATTGGGGGCGGCTGACATGCTCTCGGTCTATGTGCGCGGTTCGCTGGTTCAGCTCAACACCCCCGATGCGATGCGCGGACGGGTGAGTTCGGTGTCGGGACTCGCCATTTCAGCCTCCAACGAATTGGGCGAACTGCAATCGGGCTTTGCGGCTGCGCTGCTCGGCCCGGTCGGAGCAGTTGTATTCGGTGGCGCCGGGGCTATTGTTATCACAGGAATCTGGGCAAAGCTGTTCCCCGAACTCAAAAACGCCCGGACGTTTGAGCCGCAATTTCGTGAAGTAAAGGAGCCCAAAGCATGAAGGCCAATTCCATCCTCGAAACAATCGGCAACAGCGCGCATATCCGCCTCCAGCGGATGTTCGGCGACGCCGAAGTCTGGGTAAAATCGGAACGGTCGAACCCCGGTGGATCGATCAAGGACCGTATTGGGCTTGCCATGATCGAGGCGGCAGAAAAGGATGGCAGCCTGAAACCGGGCGGAACGATTATCGAGCCGACCAGCGGCAATACCGGCGTCGGCCTTGCGATGGTGGCAGCAGTCAAGGGCTACAAGCTGGTGCTTGTGATGCCCGAAAGCATGTCGATCGAGCGTCGTCGCCTGATGCTGGCCTATGGCGCGACCTTTGACCTGACGCCGCGCGAAAAGGGTATGAAAGGTGCGATTGAGCGCGCAATCGAACTGGTCGAAGGCACCCCCAATAGCTGGATGCCGCAGCAGTTTGAAAATCCGGCCAATGTCGACGTCCATGTGCGCACGACCGGCCCTGAAATCCTCGCCGATTTCAAGGACAGCCCGATTGATGTGCTGATTACCGGCGTGGGAACGGGCGGCCATATCACCGGCTGTGCCAAATTTCTGAAAGAGGCGTGGCCCAATCTGAAGGTCTATGCCGTCGAACCGACGCTGTCTCCGGTGATCAGCGGCGGTCAGCCGGGGCCGCACCCGATCCAGGGCATTGGCGCGGGCTTCATGCCAGCCAACTTGCACACCCAATTGATCGACGGGGTCATTCAGGTCGACCCCGAAGACGCCAAGGAAATGGCGCGCCGTGCAGCGCGTGAGGAAGGCATGCTGGTTGGTATTTCTTCGGGCGCGACGCTCGCCGCGATTGCACAGAAGCTCAAGGAACTGCCCGCAGGTACCCGTGTGCTTGGTTTCAACTATGATACCGGCGAACGCTATCTTTCGGTTCCCGATTTCCTGCCGGTTGAATGAAATGTACCGGGGCGGATCGCTCCGCCCCGGCTCCGGCCCGACCTGAAGCGACCCGCGGGCCGAAACAGGTCAACGTTCGGCGTCAGGCTTTCCATCGCCGTCATTGTCGAACTGGTCAGGCTTGGCATCGCCATTGGTGTCCCACGCGTCGGCCTTTCCATCGCCGTCGCGGTCCCACGCGTCCATTTTGCCATCGCCATTGCTGTCGAGCGTAGGCGGCGAGACGGGTGCTTCGGCGCTGGTCGCCGGTTTTACGGGTTTTGCAGGCTCGGCTGCGTGGACTGTTCCAAAGGCAAAAGGCAGAATAAGCGCCAGTGCGGCGGCCCATAGGATGGGATTTTGCGACCATTTCCGGGTTATCGACATCGGTTGCTCCTTGATTGCACAACCCCCTGTCGATTGGGACTTTTCGACCATTGCCGCGTGTTGACCAGCAGCAAGCGCCGAGAGGAGCCGCGAAAGGGCTTAACCGCTCGTCGCACTCACATTGTCGTCCCGCTGATGCGGTTCACCGATCCGACGTCCGCCTGCGGGCCAGCCTCTTGGCGATACGTGCCCTGCCTTCGCGCCATCGTTTGCGCAATCCGCGCTGCTGCAACGGTTCTAGAAAGCCCTCTGCATGCTCAGGATCGAGCAGTTCATTCTCGGCGATCAGCTTGTCGAGCGGCCCCGGCTTTTCAAGGTCGAGCAGTTCGAGCGTCTTGCCCGCCCCACGCAGCGCCTCGACGGTGTCGACCAGCGAGCCGCATTTCGCAAATGTTTCGGCGACGACATGCTCCTCGACGCCGAGATGCTCCGCCATCAACCGTGTTCGCAGTGCAGATATCGCCTTTTCCGCACCCTTGTTCGCCGGCAGCGCACAATCGAGCACCATGTCGCATTCGCTATCAAGCCCCAGCGAGCGGTTGTTGAGATTTGCAGAGCCGATCCGCAAGATCCGGTCGTCGACAATCATCAGCTTGGCATGGACGTAAATGTCGGAACAGCCCTTGGTGACGGGCACATAGATGCGGAAGCGATCGCCCTTGTCGACCTTGCCAATGGCCCGCGCCAGTTGCACCCGCGCTGCATCCATCGCTTTCTGTTCGAGCCAACCCTCCGCCGAGCGAGGCATGACTACGACAATGTCAGGCGGATTGGCTTCCCCCATGCGTGTGGCGATGGCGGCGGCAATCTTGGCCGAGGTCAGATACTGGTTTTCGACATAGATGAACTCCTGGGCCGCCGCGATCATATCGAGATAGAGCGTCTCAATCTCCCGCACCTCCTCTACGTCGCCATAGGGAGCACGGGTGCGGGCGATGGCCAGGTCGACATTTTCGAACAGCACCGGCACGTCGTCCGGCCATTGTGGCTCGATCGACTGGACCGGCGGCAACTTCTTGCCCCCCGCAATATCCCAGCGATCGCGCGCCAGTTCGCCCAACGCCCCGGCAATTTCGCCGTCCATCAGCATCGTAATGTCATGCCAGGGCGCTTGCGGCTTGCCATTGGGCAGCAGGCGTTTGGGGTCGTCGTCGAGATGTTCCGGAGTGTCCCATCGGCCCGAGGCCAGATCGATGCCGCCACAGACGGCAAGGCAATCGTCGACGACGACAATCTTTTGGTGATGGCTGCATCCTGCAGGGTGCGCGCCGTCAAATTTGAACTCGATCGCCCGCGTCGCCGCCCAGCGCGCCAGCGTCCATGCGCTGGCGGGGATCAGGAATTGCTTGAGCGCACCGAACCGCCATTTCAGGATGGCGATGCGGCGGCGCGGGTTACGACGCGCCAGCCGCAGGAAGAATCCGGACAACCGCGCCCGCCTGCTCCGGTCACCGGGTTCAAGCGATATGCGCGAGTCAAAATCCCAGCCGATGAACAGCAGCAGGTTCTGCGCCTCTTCGCACAATTCGCGGACATAGTGGAAATAGTCGGCGGCATCGACCACCACCGACACCCGGCCCGCACGGGCAATCCGCCAGCAGTTACGCCCCTCTTCGACGACGGGTTTCGCTGCGGCGGATGCCTTTGCGGCCATATCAGGCTACCGCAAACATCTCCGGTTCCAGCGCCATGATCGCTTCGCTGCCCGCCTCGATCTTGCGGCGCAGCGCACCGCAATCGGGAATGAAACGCTCGGCAAAATAGCGTGCGGTCACCAGCTTGGTTTCGTAAAATTTGGCATTACCGTTGCCTGCATCGAGCGCAGCTTGCGAAGCCGTCGCCATACGCAGCCATTGCAGGCCGAGCGCCACGATCCCCATGATGTGCATATAATGATGCGCACCAGCGCCGACATTGTTCGGGTTAACCATGCCATTCTGCATGAACCACATCGTGGCCGCCTTCAATTCGCCATTGGCCTTTTCAAGCCGGGTTGCGAAATCTTCGAGCTTGCTGCCCTTGGCCGCGGCGCATTCGTCATCAACGAGCTTGAAGAATGCCTGCACGGCACGCCCGCCATTTTGCGCGAGCTTGCGACCGACCAAATCCATCGCCTGCACGCCATTGGCGCCTTCGTAAATCATCGTAATGCGGGCATCGCGGACATATTGTTCCATGCCCCATTCACCGACATAGCCGTGGCCGCCATAGACCTGCTGCGCATTGGTTGCGACTTCATAGCCCTTGTCGGTGCCATAGCCTTTGATGACCGGGGTGAGCAGCGAGAGCAGGTCGTCTGCAACCGTGCGTTCTTCCTCAGTCTGGCCATTGTGGATGATGTCAGCCAGCAGCGCTCCGTTCAGGCACAAAGCGCGCATCCCTTCGGTGAACGCCTTCGAATCCATCAGCATCCGGCGGATGTCGGGGTGGACGAACAGCGTGTCGGCTTTCTCGTTCAGATCCTGCGGCCCGGTAAGCGCGCGGCCCTGGCGACGATCATGCGCATATTGCACGGCGTTCTGGTAAGCCACCTCGGCAACGCCCAAACCTTGCTGGCCGACTCCCAGACGCGCAATGTTCATCATGATAAACATCGCGGCGAGGCCCTTATTCTCCTCACCCACCAGATAGCCGGTCGCCCCGTCATAGTTCATCACACAGGTGGCATTGCCGTGAATGCCCATCTTATGTTCGAGCGAGCCGCAGCCCAGCGGATTGCGCGCGCCCAGCGAACCGTCTTCGTTGACGAGGAATTTGGGCACGATGAAAAGCGAAATGCCTTTCACATTGTCCGGCGCATCAGGCGTCTTTGCCAGCACCAGATGGATGATATTCTCGGCCAGATCGTGGTCGCCCGACGAAATGAAGATTTTCGTGCCGGTGATCGCATAGCTGCCATCGCCATTGGGCACAGCCTTGGTGCGGATCAGGCCCAGATCGGTGCCGCAATGCGGCTCGGTCAGGTTCATGGTGCCGGTCCATTTGCCGCTGATCATATTGGGCGCATAGATCGCCTTCAACTCATCGCTGCCCTTGACGAGGATAGCCGATACCGCACCGTGGGTTAGCCCCGGATACATGCCGAAAGCCATGTTCGAGCTTGCCATATACTCTTCAAACGCCATCGAAAGGACGTGCGGCATCCCCTGCCCGCCATATTCGACCGGTGCCGAAAGCGTACCCCAGCCCGCTTCGCAATAGGCCCTATAGGCTTCCTTAAAGCCTTCCGGCGTCGTCACCGAACCATCGGCATGGCGGGTGCAGCCCTGCTTGTCGCCGACCCCGTTTAGTGGAAACAGCTCATTCTCGACGAACTTCGCACCCTCAGTCAGGATAGCCTCGACCATATCGGCGCTGGCATTTTCAAAGCCCGGCATATTGGCATATTTATCGATGCCCAGCACTTCGTTGAGAATGAAAAGCGTATCGCGCACCGGCGCTTTATATTGCGGCATAACGTCCTCTGGTCTTTAAGTTATGGCAGTTCAGGCTGCCTTGGTTTCTTCTGCCTCGACGCGTTCGACCAAGGCGACAAAATCATTGAGTTCGGCGATCGCACTATCCAGATCCTGCCGTTGCTTTTTAAGCAATTCGGCGCGTTCGCGGCACTTTTGTATGGTAACGCGACGCTGGACATTACGACCATCGTTCAGATCATAAAGATCGATCATTTCGCGAATTTCGGCAAGGCTGAATCCAACCCGCTTGGCGCGAAGTATCCAGGCCAGACGGGCGCGATCCCGTTTCGAATAGATGCGCGAAAGCCCCTGCCGTTCCGGCGAGATCAGTCCCTGATCCTCGTAGAAACGCAGCGCGCGAGCCGTTACGTCAAATTCGGCAGATAGATCGGAGATCGTATAGTTCTCGCGGCCGAGCGCGTCAGGCGTCTCGATTGTCGCATCAGCCGGTCTTCCATTAGCCAATATATTGTTCATCGCCGCGCCACCTTCTCCCTAACAGGCAGAAGCGACATTAGTTTACGTTAGCGTAAACGTCAACTGCTCTTGCCCTTACGGAAAGCAAGAAATTGCCGCAGGGTCAGTTCGTCGTCAGTGGCGATGTCTGAATCGGCTGTTCTGGCACCGCTGGCACCGGATCGACCGGCGCGACGGGCGCAGGTTGCGGTTTGGGCCTCGGCTTGCTTAGGCTTTCGAGAATGACGACTTCGCCGTCCATCGCCGTCACATCAAATAGAGACTTGGCAAAGGTTTTGGGCAAACGGATGCAACCGTGCGAAGCCGGATAGCCGGGGTTGTGACCCGCGTGGAGCGCAATACCATCCCATGTCAGCCGCTGCATGAAGGGCATCGGCGCGTTGGCATAAATGTTTGATTCGTGATAGATTTTTTTCTGCAGGATTTTGAAATATCCCGTCGGCGTTTCCTTGCCCTTCTTTCCGGTCGAAACCGTCGTGAAACCGACCAGACTGTCGCCATCGAACACATACATGCGTTGGATATCGAGCACGATCACCATGCGCAGCGGATTGACATAGGCTTCGCGATTTTCCCACACGAACTGGCCCGGTTTCAGGCTGTCGGGCGGGCCCTTTTTGACGGGTTTAGGTGTCGGCTTTGGTTCGGGTGTAGGTACAACCGGGGGAACCGGCTCCACCACGGGAGCAGGTGTGGGAACGATTGTCGGCGGAGCAACGGTTTCGGGCTGTGCCGGGGCTGTTTCGGTTACCGGAACCTGTTGGACGGCGGGTACGGTCGCCGAAGGAGTTTGTGCCGCAACCGGGCCAGCCAGCAGCAATCCTAGAGCGCCCCAGGCCACTCCACGCGTGGTCACCACAAACATCACTTATCCCTGTTGCATCACATTATTACGAAAGTAGTAGAGATATGCGGAAAATTGGCCCCAAAATCAATTGATATCAGGCCTGTTGCATCGGCTTTTGCGACCAATGGACGGAAATGGTAAATTTCCTTTCATCCGTGTTGCAAGGCGAAATGCCGCAAATTTGCGTTAAAATGCACCTGATCTCCTTCTATTGTTAAGCCATGTGGCTTAGCTTCAAAGGAATGGAAGTGCTGGGTCGTCGTCAATTTCTGCAAACTGCTGCATTCGCAGGCGCTGGAGTCGCTTGTGCCTCCTATCCGCTTGCCGGTGCAGCTGCCCAGTCGACCAACCCCGTCGAACTCGACCCCCGTTTGCTTGCCCGCGCTGGCGCTGCCCTTGCCAAACATGGCGACAAGGTGTTCAGCCGCGAACTTCTGGCCATAGCGGACTTCTCGCAACCTTCCGGCTTGCCGCGCTTTCACCTGTTCAACATGATCGACGGCAGCAACACGACCTTGCTCGTTTCGCACGGTATCGGATCAGACCGCGGCCATAGCGGCAAGTTGCAGCAATTTTCGAATATCCCGGGATCGGAAGCGACCTCGGCGGGCGCCTATTTGATCGGCGAAACCTATTACGGCAAATATGGCGCATCACGTCGCCTGATCGGCCTCGATCCGGAAAATGATCAGGCCGAAAACCGCGCCATCGTGATCCACCCTGCTCGCTATGTCAGCCAGTCAATGGTTACGACACAGGGCAAGATTGGCCGCAGCCAAGGCTGCTTCGCTTTTTCGTTCGAAGATATTGGCCAGGTTCTTTCGCGCCTCGCGCCGGGCTCGCTGCTGTACGCCGACAAACTAAGCTAGCGCTTATTCGGCGTTTATCACGCCGCAAACGATCCGCTTTCCGCTATTTCCGCTAGGGTCAGTGACATTGTCGTCGGCACGTTCGTGGATCACCAGCGCCGCACCATCGGCATCGAGCATTCCCCCCTCACCTTTTAGTCGCACATCCGGCAGGAAGAAGTCGACAACCACATTGATGTCTGAATAGGCGTCAATATTGGGCAAATCGCCTTTGTGCGGCCCTGCCGGATTGTGCAGGCCATGCTTTTTGGTTTCGGGGTTCCAGTGCGGGCCTGCGCTCGCAAAGTCAGGGCCGTCGCATTTGCCAACCGCATGCACATGCATTGCATAGCGGCCCTTCCCGGGCACCTGCAGCCATAGCTTCCCACGAACGCCGCCCTTTTCCTGAAGGAATTTCGCGGTCCCTGATCCATCGGTATATTGCAGCGAGGCGGCCGCAAGGTTGGCGCGCGCGTCAGCTTTTGAATTCGGCTTTTCAAGCGACTTGCAGGCGGCGAGCGGGGCGATGGCGAGAAGGATGAGGAGCTTGCTGTTCATGGACACGAGCCTATGCGCGTGGCGCTCCTAGTTCAACCGATATTCCAATCGCTTCGGCGCACACCCTGCGCAAATAGCAAAGCCGTCAGATCATTGTGGCGGATCGCGAAATTGGCCTTTTCGGCAAGCGCAGGCTTGGCATGAAAGGCGGCGCCTATGCCGCCACCTTCAATCGCTGCCTCCACCATTAAAATATCATTGGCACCATCTCCAGCAGATAGAACGAGTTCGGGCGCTATGCCCAATTGCTGCCGCGCGTTGTGCAGTTGCCGTGCCTTTTCGCGGGCGTCGACAATATCGCCATCGACTGTGCCGTCGAGATAGTCGCCCGATATCCCCAGCCGGTTCGCCGCCATGCTGTCAAACCCTGCCATATCGACTACGGCGGCCACAAAGTCGGTGAAGCCACCCGAAACCAGCAAGCCGTGCGCACCCCAGCCGCGCATCGTCTGCAGCAATATGTCTGCGCCGGGCGTCAAACGGACCCGTTCGTCGATACATTGTTGAATGGTATCGCGGTGCAGCCCTTTCAGAAGCGCAACACGCCCACGCAATGCGCCTTCGAAATCCAGTTCGCCCTGCATCGCACGTTCGGTGATTTCCGCAATTTCCGCTTTTATCCCTGCATAGTCGGCCAGTTCGTCGATACATTCGATAGTGATGATCGTGCTGTCCATATCCGACACGAGCAGCATTTTGCGGCGGTTGGTTGAGGGCTGGACGCAAATGTCCATAGTGTTTTCGACGCCTCGCAGGGCATCGCGCGCGGCTTCAATCGCTCCTTTGAATGCAAGGTCTCCGGCTTTGCCCTGCTCCAACCAATCATGCTCGCCCGGTTCCAGCCCGGCGTCGCGCAAGCGATCCGCCACCTCGGATAGCATTCCGCTATCCAGATGATCTGCCGCTATCAGTGTGGCAATATTTGTGGAAGAAGCTGACGACATGACGAATCCGCAAAAAAGGCCCAAGGGCAAAAGTGTGGCGCTTATTGCCGGTCCCACCGCCAGCGGCAAGACCGCATTGGCGCTGCGGCTTGCCCAATCGCGGCCAGTGACGATTATCAATGCCGACAGCGCGCAAGTTTATGGCGCCTTGCCGATCCTGAGCGCGCAACCGAGCGCCGACGAAATGGCGAGTGCGCGGCACCGGCTGTTCGGCTATCTCGACGGACGCGAGGCTTGCTCGGCAGCGCGCTGGGCACAGGATGCGAAGCGCGAGATCGAGGTGGCGTGGGGTGAGGATCGTTTGCCGCTGCTGGTTGGCGGGACGGGCATGTATCTGCGAACGCTGCTCGACGGCATTGCGCCGATACCGGAGATTGATCCCGAAATACGCAATGCCGTGCGTGCCCTGCCCACAGCCGAGGCTTATCGCGCGCTGGCTGACACCGACGCCACCAGCGCCGCTGCACTCTCCCCCAATGACGACAGCCGGATCAAACGCGCGCTCGAAGTGATGCGTTCGACAGGCAAGAGCATCGTCGAATGGCGCAAGCTGCGCGAGGGCGGGATCGGCGATGCGGTTGAGCTGCGCCCCCTCCTCCTCTTGCCGCCGCGCGACTGGCTGCATGCACGGTGCGACTTGCGCTTCGAACAGATGCTGGAACGTGGCGCGGTTGACGAGGTAAAGGCGCTGCTGGCGCTCGGCCTGCCCGCTGAAGCGCCAGTGATGCGCGCGATTGGTGTCCCCGAAATCGCAGCGATGCTGCGCGGAGCGATCGATCGCGACGAAGCCCTCGCTCGGGGGCAGGCCGCCACCCGCCAATATGCCAAGCGGCAATATACTTGGTTCCGAAACCAGTCACCTGACAGCTGGCCTCGCTATGCTGAGGTTTATAGTGACTCTGAATTCAGCAAAATTGAAAGATTATTTCATTTTTAACTGTTGACATGCCATTTTCTAATCCGTAACGAGCCCGCTCTTGCCAACCTTGCTGCGTCGCAACATAGGTCAGGTCTCTCTGAATGAGGAATAGGAAATTGGCCGAAAAATCCGGCGCAGATATATTGATCGAAGCCCTGATCGCGCAGGGTGTGGACACCGTTTTCGGCTATCCCGGCGGCGCTGTGCTGCCGATTTACGACGCGCTTTTCCAGCATCCCAAGATTCGCCACGTCCTCGTCCGTCATGAGGCTGGCGCCGCCCATGCGGCAGAGGGCTATGCCCGCTCGACCGGCAAACCCGGCGTAGTCCTCGTCACCTCCGGCCCCGGTGCAACCAATGCTGTCACCGGAATTGCCGACGCTTTCATGGATTCAATCCCGATGGTGTGCATCACCGGGCAAGTTGCCACCAATTTGATCGGATCGGACGCGTTTCAGGAAGCCGACACCATCGGCATCACCCGCCACTGCACCAAACATAATTATCTGGTCAAAGACCCAGCGGAACTGGGTGCCGTCGTTGCCGAAGCCTTCCATATCGCCACACAAGGCCGCCCCGGCCCAGTCGTGATCGACATCCCCAAAAATGTGCAGGTCGCCACAGCCGAATTTGATCACCACGGCAATAATGCCGCCAAACGCTATGTTCCAGCAGGCGACGCAGATTTCGCCGCGATCACGCAGGCAGTCGAACTGCTCGCCAAAGCCAAGGCGCCGATCCTCTACACCGGTGGCGGTATCGTCAATTCGGGCCCTGATGCGAGTGCGGCGTTGCGCGAATTGGCGGCTCTGTCTGGCGCACCCGTCACCTCAACCTTGATGGGCCTTGGCTCTTTCCCCGCTTCCGACCCGGCTTGGCTTGGTATGCTCGGCATGCACGGCACCTACGAAGCCAATATGGCGATGAACCAGTGCGATGTGATGCTCTGCCTCGGCGCCCGCTTTGACGACCGCGTTACCGGTCGTCTCGATGCCTTTTCGCCGAACAGCATCAAGGTACATATCGACATCGACCGCAGCTCGATCAACAAAACGGTGCGCGTTGATTTGCCGATTGTTGCCGATGTCGGCAAGGCGATCCGCCAGATGATCACCATCTGGAACAGCCGCAAACTGCAGGCGCAGCAACTGGACGAATGGTGGGCGCGCATCAAGGGCTGGCGTTCAGTGGGCTCGCTCAACTATCCGGCGAGCCAGTCCGAAATCATGCCGCAATATGCAATCGAGCGGCTGTATCAGCTGACGAAAGACAAGGCTCCGGTCATCACTACCGAGGTTGGCCAGCACCAGATGTGGGCGGCACAGCATTTCCATTTCGAATCGCCGAACAAATGGCTGACCAGCGGCGGCCTTGGAACCATGGGTTATGGCCTGCCAGCCGCTATCGGCGCGCAGATGGGCAATCCCGACGCGCTGGTGATCGACATTGCCGGCGAAGCCTCTATCCAGATGAATATCCAGGAAATGGGCACGGCCTCGCAATACCGCCTGCCGGTCAAGGTGTTCATTTTGAACAATGAATGGATGGGCATGGTGCGCCAGTGGCAGCAGCTCACCTATGAAAGCCGCTATTCGAACAGCTATTCAGACAGCCTGCCCGATTTTGTCGCGCTCGCCGAGGCCTATGGCTGGAAAGGCATACGCTGCGACGATCCTTCTAAGCTTGACGATGCCATCGCCGAAATGCTGGCCTATGACGGGCCGGTGATGTTTGACTGCCGCGTATCGAAGGAAGCGAACTGTTTCCCGATGATCCCCAGCGGCGCGGCGCACACCGAAATGATCCTGCACTCGGACGAGGTTTCAGGCACGATGGACGACGAAGCGAAGGCGCTCGTATAATGCATATCAAGGAAGAAACTGCTGAGCGGCATGTTCTAACGCTCACCGTCGACAACGAAGCGGGTACACTGGCGCGTATCGCAGGCATGTTCACCGCGCGCGGCTATAATATCGACAGCCTTACCGTGGCCGATATTTCGGAAGACCATGCGATCAGCCGCATCACCATCGTCACCAAGGGCCCGCCCGAGGTGATTGATCAGATCATCGCGCAGTGCGAACGGTTGGTTCCAGTTCATAAGGTCACCGACCTCACCGACGCAGGCCCGCATGTCGAGCGCGAGCTGGCGCTGGTCAAGGTTGCAGGCGCTGGCGACAAGCGGGTCGAAGCGATGCGGCTTGCTGACATCTACCGGGCCCGCGTCATCGACGCGACCGTGGGCAGCTTCATTTTTGAAATCACCGGCGGACCGGACAAGATCGATACCTTTGTCGCGCTGATGCGCGAAGTCGGGCTGGTCGAGGTTGGTCGTACAGGAATTGTCGGGCTCATGCGCGGAAGCGAAGCAAGTTAAATCAGGCCACTGGCCACACACTCCGAAAGAGGAAAGCGAATATCATGAAGGTTTATTACGACGCAGATTGCGACCTTGGACTAATCAAGGACAAGAAAGTCGCCATCGTTGGCTATGGCAGCCAGGGTCATGCCCATGCGCAGAATCTGCGTGACAGCGGCGTGAAGGATGTCGCCATTGCGCTCCGCCCAGGTTCGGCAACTGCCGCCAAAGCTGAAGGCGCCGGTTTCAAGGTACTTTCCAATGCCGAAGCGGCTGCTTGGGCCGATGTCGTGATGATCCTCGCGCCCGACGAGCATCAGGCAGCCATTTACGCTGACGACCTGCATGCGAATATGAAAAAGGGCGCTGCCCTCGCCTTCGCACATGGCCTGAACATCCATTTCGGTCTCATTGAACCGCGTGCCGACCTCGACGTCATCATGATCGCGCCCAAGGGCCCGGGTCACACCGTGCGCAGCGAATACCAGAAGGGCGGCGGCGTCCCCTGCCTGATCGCAGTCGACAAGGATGTTTCGGGCAATGCGCATGACGTGGCGCTCGCCTATGCAAGCGCCGTCGGCGGCGGTCGTTCTGGCATTATCGAAACCAATTTCCGCGAAGAATGCGAAACCGACCTGTTCGGTGAGCAGGCGGTGCTGTGTGGTGGCATCACCCACCTGATCCAGGCCGGTTTCGAAACGCTGGTCGAAGCAGGTTATGCTCCCGAAATGGCCTATTTCGAATGCCTGCACGAAACCAAGCTTATCGTCGATCTGCTCTATGAAGGCGGCATCGCCAATATGCGCTATTCGATCTCGAATACCGCAGAATATGGCGACATCACCACGGGTCCGCGTATTATTACCGAAGAGACCAAGTGGGAAATGAAGCGCGTTCTGGAAGACATCCAGTCGGGTCGGTTCGTGAAGAATTTCGTGCTCGACAACCGCGCTGGCCAGCCCGAACTAAAGGCCGCGCGCAAGGCCGCTGCCGCGCATCCCATCGAAGAAACCGGCGCCCGCCTGCGTGCGATGATGCCGTGGATCGCCAAGAACAAGCTGGTGGACAAAGCCAAGAACTAAGCGCTTTGCCGCTTAGCAATTGACATTTTTGGGGGATGGGGCAGCAAATGCCTCATCCCCTTTTTTCTGGAGCCTAAAATGCGCAAATTCCTGATCGCCCTGTCCCTCATTATCGCCGCACCGCTGTTGGCGCAGCAGGATGCCGCTCCGCAGCTTCCCGGGGTTGCTGATGCTGCACGCGTCGCTGCCGGAACCTATGTTGTCGATGGTCGACACACACAGGTGAATTGGCAGGTCAATCATTTCGGTTTCAACGACTATTTCGGTTTGTTTGGCGACATCAAAGGCACGCTGCAGATCGACCCTGCCAATCCAGCGGCTGCAAAGGTAGATGTGACCATCCCGATCGCCTCGGTGGCAACTTCAAGTCAAGGCCTCACCGATCACCTAAAGACCGCCGACTTCTTCGACGTCGCAAAATTTGAGAGCGCCCGCTTTGTTTCGACAAGCGTGGTCGTCGACGGGCAAAAGGCTGCCATCAAGGGCGACCTGACGATGCTGGGCGTAACCAAGCCGGTCGAACTCGAAGCCCGTTTTGAAGGCGCAGGAAGCAACCCAATGAGCAAGAAGGCGACCATTGGTTTCCATGCTGCCACCACCATCAAACGTAGCGAGTGGGGGATAACCAAATATGTCCCGTTGGTGGGCGACGATGTGAAATTGCGGATCAGCGCGGCCTTCGAAAAGGAATGAACCCCGGTCAGGATAGTATCGAAGTCCGGATCAAATCCCGACTGCCATCCAAATATCTACTTGAAATGTAGGATTCATTCATCCAGCTTTGCTGTCCTCTTTGCACGTGCGGAGAGGCCCGCTCTTTGACGTTGTTGGCCCATCTTTTTCCTGAAATTCGAATCCCGGCCTTGCGAAGCCGTGTTGGATATTTTGTGTAGCCGTGCATTTCATTTGTGCCAATTTTGGCGTCAAGTCCGTCAAGCATTTGTCACCCTGATCGTAACGATGGCTAAAATATCAGGGGCGACGTTAGTGTCAGCTTTGTCAACTTTGACGTCGATAGGACATTGCTACATCGCATCGTGCATAATGATGCTGCGCTTCTGCCAGCAATTCGGCATCATGCTCAAAGCCGCATTTCGCATAGAGGTGTATAGCAGCTTCGCATCTCTTGTTGGTGAGCAGATACAAGCGTTCTGGCTGCATGATCCTTGCGCGGTCGATCAATGCATTGAGCAGAAACTCGCCTGCCTTCAATCCGCGCAGTTCAGGCCGGACGCCCATCTTGGTCAATTCAAGCTGGCCGGGTTCGGACCATTTGAGCGCACCTGCACCGACAATTCCCCTGCCCTCTACTTCGACGAACAGGATATCACCGCCCTTGTCGATAATGGTTGCGCGCGGGTGCTGAAGAACGTGGCGATCCACATCCTCCATTTCAAACATGGTGCTGATCCACTCCGCGTTGATGTCGTGGAAATGCGCCGCCAGTTCGTCGCGATACTCGACGATATTCAGCATCACCAGCCCTTGCGATAGGCCCCGTCGAGCCGCGCCTTGGCCGCACGATATTCGCGCTCGAGCCGGTCGACCATGTCTGCCACCGACTGCACCTCTTTTACTGCGCCGATGCCCTGGCCTGAACCCCAGATATCCTTCCACGCTTTCGCTTCGGTATTGCCACCCGAACCGAAGTTCATTGTGCTGATGTCGCCTTCGGGTAGATTGTCCGGATCCATACCCGCCTTAACGATCGATTGGCGCAGATAGTTGCCGTGAACACCGGTGAACAGGCTGGAATAGACAATGTCGCTGGCCTTCGCCTCGACGATATTTTCCTTATAGCCCTCAACCGCATTGGCTTCCTTGGTCGCGATGAAGGCACTGCCGATATAAGCGAAATCGGCTCCCATCGCCTGTGCTGCAAGGATCGACTGGCCATGCGCAATCGAACCCGAGAGCGCCACCGGCCCATCGAACCATTCACGGATTTCCTGCATCAGTGCAAAGGGCGAGGTCGTGCCCGCATGCCCGCCCGCTCCAGCGGCCACGGGGATGAGGCCATCCGCCCCCTTCTCAATCGCTTTGTGCGCAAAGCGATCGTCGATCACATCGTGCAATGTGATTCCGCCCCAGGCATGCACAGCCTGATTGAGGTCTTCACGCGCACCCAGCGAAGTAATCGTCACCGGCACCTGCCATTTAGCGCAGATTGAGATGTCCTCCTCAAGCCGGTTGTTCGAACGGTGGACGATCTGGTTGACGGCATAAGGGGCCGCCGGACGATCCGGATTGTCGCGGTTGTGCGCGGCCAGCTCTTCAGTAATCTGGTGCAGCCACTCGTCGAGCTGGCTCGCTGGACGCGCATTCAACGCTGGAAAGCTGCCGACCACACCCGCCTTGCACTGCGCAATCACCAGCTCCGGCCCCGATACGATGAACAAGGGTGAGCCGATAACCGGCAGACGCAGTTTGTTGAAAATGGCGGGCAAAGACATCAACGGCTCCTAAGGCTTAATCACTTGGTTAAGCCGTAAAGAGCGTAACGCTCTGCCCTTGTCAAATGCCGTTTGCAGCACTCAACAGCGCCCGCACGGTTGCCGTAGCGACATCGGTGTCGATACCTGCACCAAAGAGGCTGCGGCCATCGGCGCTCCGGCATTCGACATAAGCTGCGGCTTGCGCACCCGCACCATGGCCGATTGCATGTTCGCTATAATCGACGATATCCATTTCAGGTCCACCATGATCGGCAAGCGCCGAAATCACGCTCGACATCAGGCCATTGCCGCGACCGGAAAGGCTACGAAACTCGCCATCGACCTTTAGTTTGCCAACGAAAATCCGGTCAGTTCCGGAATGGTTTTCGGCATAGTCGAACAGTTCAAACCGCCCCGACTTGGTAATGAAATAGCGATCCTGGAATGCGCCCCAAATATCGGCAGAGGTCAGTTCGCGCCCTGTCGTATCGGATAGTTCCTGCACGGTGCGCGAGAAATCGGCCTGCATCTTCTTCGGCAGCTTTAGGCCGTAATCCTGTTCCAGCACCCAGGCGACGCCGCCTTTGCCGCTTTGTGAATTGACGCGGATCACTGCCTCATAGCTGCGACCTAAATCGGCAGGATCGATCGGCAAATAGGGCACTTCCCAAATCTCGTCATTGCGCTTTGCCTGATGCGCAAAGCCCTTTTTGATCGCATCCTGATGGCTACCGGAAAAGGCGGTGAAGACCAGTTCGCCAGCGTAGGGATGGCGCGGATGGACGGGCAGCTGGTTGCAATATTCTACCGTCTGAATGACCTCATCGATATCCGAGAAGTCGAGACCCGGGTGCAGCCCTTGGGTGTACATGTTGAGCGCAACGGTAACCAAATCGACATTGCCAGTGCGCTCACCATTTCCGAACAGGCAGCCCTCAACACGGTCGCCGCCCGCAAGCAAGCCTAGCTCTGTCGCTGCAATGCCTGTGCCGCGGTCGTTATGCGTATGCAGGCTGATGACTACCGCCTCGCGATTGGGAATGTTGCGACCGAAATATTCAATCTGATCGGCATAGATATTGGGCATTGCCGCTTCGACGGTTGCCGGCAGGTTGAAGATGATTGGCTTTTCAGGCGTCGGCTGCAATATATCCATCACAGCCGAGCACACTTCGAGGCTGAAATCGAGTTCGGCGGTCGAGAAAGTTTCTGGCGAATATTCGAAATGCCAATCGGTCTGCGGATATTTCGCGGCCTGTTCGGCAAGGATGTTTGCACCCTCGATGGCAATTGCCTTCACGCCCGCCTTATCGAGATTGAACACGATGTTCCGCCATGCAGGCGAAACGGCGTTGTACAGATGAACAATGGCAGTCTTCGCGCCCGCCATCGCCTCGAATGTCTTTTCAATCAGGTCGCGGCGTGATTGGGTCAGGCTCTGGATCGCCACATCATCCGGGATACGATCGCCATCGACCAGTTCGCGGATGAAGTCGAAATCGGTCGCACCCGATGAGGGGAAACCGACTTCGATTTCCTTGATGCCCACTTTGACCAGCAGGTCGAAAAAGCGGTTTTTCTTCTCGGCGCCCATCGGATCAATCAATGCCTGATTGCCATCACGAAGGTCGGTGGAGAGCCAGCGGGGGGCCTTGTCGATGGTTCGGCTTGGCCATTGGCGATCAGGCAAGTCGACCTGAGGGAACGCGCGATATTTGCGGGATGGATCGTTCAGCATCTTACTTCTCAATGGTTCGGGCGCGCCTTGGCACCTCATGTTCTGGGTCTGGTTTTCGTTATAACCCTTAGGCAGGGCGGCTCCGGCCGCAGCCGGAGGCTATCACGCGCCTAAGGGCGCGTAAGTCGAAGAAGAAGCGAGAGCGAACGAGCTTTCATGATGCCCGCGCTTTTTCACACAAAATTTCAAACGTCCAGAAAAAAGCGCAACAGAATGTGCGTCAATGCGAAGGCAGCAGGTTCCATAGACGGTAGGCGGCGATTTCCATATATTCGAAATCGGCGTTCGAGGTGAATGGGTTGCGATTGCCCTTGCGCAACGGAAGCTCATTCTTGCGAAGCGCGGCCTTCAATGCGCCTTGCAGCTGCCGTATTTCAAACAGCTGGCTATTGCGACCATGTCTGTCAAAGGCCGCGATGCGCTCACTAACAAGCTGATTGTAAACCGGATGCGGTCCTCTGTGCAGTGGAAGCCGAAACGCTGCAGCATTCGCTTCTGTGCAGGGAAGGTACATGCCATTTTGGTGGAAATCGTCAAAATCGAACCCCAATTCACT
Source organism: Sphingorhabdus sp. (assembly GCF_040079335.1). GTDB lineage: Bacteria > Pseudomonadota > Alphaproteobacteria > Sphingomonadales > Sphingomonadaceae > Sphingorhabdus_B. The sequence continues at coordinate 9,021 of NZ_JBEBKL010000008.1, read as the reverse complement.
CATCGTGCGAAATAGGGGTCGGAAAGCGGCTTTGTCGATTATTTCGAGCGGTATGATGTGGTGACAGTGAAAGCCGGGGATTTTGACGCGTTTCTTCACTTCACGAAATGATAGCATGCCCGCTTGCCCTCCTTTTGCTGCCCCAAGCTATTGGAGACGGCGCGGAAAGCAATCAACCAAGCGTTACAATTTGCTCCACATTGGAATTAATCTGGCATTTCAGCAAATTCCCGCTGGTGTTCGGGGTCAGACGAATGATTTTGCCAACGTCAATATCGGGCACATCCTGTTCTTCCTCGACCGCGCCATTTGTCGCTAGGTCGTGCGCGAGACGAATTGCCCGGCGGATCAGTTCCTGACGTTCCATATGATCTGACTGGATCTCAAATTCCTGCCCGCAGAAGAGGTGCAGACCACTCGACCTCAAAACACCCTCAGCATCTTCGAATTCAAAGTCGACGATTGGCAAAACCGGAAACACGCCACCCGACAGATAAGAATCGACTACTTCAACAAAATAGTCAGGGTCGATCTGCAGGGAGGCTGGCCGCCAAAGCAGGCCAATCGCGCCCAGTTGCTTGGCGAAAGAAGCGCCCAGCGCCAGAAATGCCTTTGCTATTTCCGGAATCCTTAAACCTTGATCAATGTGTGGATGGAGTGCGAGCCCCATTGCACCTCGAAACATATCGTCACTGATCGTCGAGAAGATCTTCTTCGAACTTGCCACATTCGGCTGACTGACACTCCAGTCGCACAGAAAAGTAAGGCCGTCGAAAAGGATTGTTGTTTTCGACTTTTCCGCCTGCCCGAGCGGATCAACCGACATATTGCGGTCACCAACAACAAGTGCATCAAATTTGCTGCGCACTTCAGATTGCGAAACATCAAACAAAAGCAGCAAAGGCGGACTTGTTTCCAAAGCTCTAGATTCCCCAGTTCCTTATTTGTTCTAGTTTAGTTTTCGGAATGAGGCAACCTGCTTTCAAATAACCATCCGAAATGGACTAGATTTCTACCTGGCTGCCTAGTTCGACGACACGGTTCGACGGCAGTTTGAAGAACTCCATCGCATTTGCGGCGTTGCGTAACATCCATGCGAATATTTTCTCGCGCCAGATCGCCATTCCGGGCACCTTGGAAGCGATCAGGGTCTGCCGCGACAGGAAGAAGCTGGTTTGCATCATATCAAATGGCGGACCACACAGATCCACCTTGGCGAGTGCCGCCGGCACATCGGTTTCCTCTAGGAAACCATAGCGCAGGATGACTCGGTAGAACCCCTCACCCAATGTCTTGCAGGTCGCCCGCTTGCTTTCATCGACAAAGGGCATTTCCGCGATGTCCACCGTCAGGATGATGACGCGTTCGTGTAGGATGCGGTTGTGTTTGATATTGTGCAGCAACGCCGACGGAACGCCCGCGCTGGTCGAAGCCATGAAGATTGCTGTGCCGGGAACCCGTTGCGCACTACCACTCGCTGACTTGATGAAAATTTCCATCGGCATCGTACTTTCGGCCATGCGTTCACGCATTAGCGCACGCCCGCGTGACCAGGTGGTCAACAGCGTGAATATAACCAGACCGATCAGCAGCGGGAAATAGCCGCCCTGCGGCACCTTGAGCAGGTTAGCACCGAAATAGGCGATGTCGACGATGAAGAAGACAGCCAGGATCGGCAGCGCCTTCCACTTCGGCCATTGCCACAATGTAAGCAGCACCACCGAGATCAGGCAGGTGTCGATGAACATCGCGCCGGTCACCGCAATACCGTAGGCCGCCGCGAGATTGCTCGACGAGCGGAAGAAGAGCACGAGGACGATCACCATGATCATCAAGCCCCAGTTGATCGCCGGGATGTAGATTTGCCCTGCCTCGCTCTCGCTGGTGTGCAATATCCGCAGGCGCGGCATGAAGCCGAGCTGGATTGCCTGCTGGGTCAGCGAGAAGGCACCCGAAATCACGGCCTGGCTGGCGATGATGGTCGCCAGAATGACAAGGAAAACAATCGGTAGCCTGAGCGCGTCGGGCAGCATCAGGAAGAAGGGATCCTTGATCGCCGCCTGCGCCTCAACCGGGCTCATAGACAGGATCATCGCCCCCTGCCCCATATAGTTGAGCATCAGAGCAGGCAGCACGAACCACAGCCAGGAAAATTTAATCGGCCGTCGCCCGAAATGCCCCATATCGGCGTAGAGCGCCTCGGCACCGGTTACCGCGAGCACGACCGCGCCGAGCGACACAAAGGCCCGGAATCCATCGATATAAAAGAAATTGATCGCGTTCCAGGGATTGAGCGTATGCAGAACAATCTCTGGCATTTCGACCAGATACATGAGCCCGAGGCCGGACAGCGTCAGGAAATACAACACCATAATCGGCCCGAAGAGCGCACCGACCTTTGCCGTTCCGCGCGCCTGTATTGCAAACAGGCCGACCAAGATGGCAAGAGCGATAGGGATCACCCAGCCCTTGAAGCCGGGATGGACATAGTTGAGACCCTCAGTCGCTGACAACACCGACATCGCCGGAGTAATCATTGAATCACCGTAAAACAGCGCCGTCGCAAACACGCCGAGCATGATGATCGGCGCGGTCCACTTTTCACCCTGTGTCTTGCGGCTGATCAACGCGAGCAAGGCGAGGCTTCCGCCCTCCCCCTTGTTGTCCGCTTTCATGATGGTGAAGACATATTTAAACGTCACCACCAGCATCATCGACCAGAAGACGAGACTGAGCACACCCATGATGTGCATCGGATCGGGCTCGATCGGATGATGGCCGGCAAAAGTTTCGCGGAACGCATAAATCGGGCTGGTACCAATGTCGCCAAAGACGACGCCAACCGTACCCATACATAGAGTTATTAGCGACGCCTTTTTATGGCCGTGCCCTGCATGATCCTGCGGGTTTTCGGAAATCTCGGTTTCGCTATTTGCCATGCGCCCCCCAAAGGCGAGATGTTCAGCTTCCTCGCACCTTATCGGAGCGCAGCGCGCGCCGATAGCACGCCATCATAGCCCAAACAACGCACTATCGTTGTAAATTCGATCTAATTAAATATATGAATTTCATTACTTTTCTTTTTCATCTGACGACATCGATGCGCCAGCGAGCAGTGATTCAAGCCCGGCAAGCTGCGACTCAACCGCTGGACGCCATTTTGCCTTGGGCGACGCACGCCCCAGAACCTGATTCCATTTGGCAATTGTTTGGTCGGGCTTGCGATCAAAAAGTGCAGCAAGCCCCTCAAAATAATCAGGAGCCGGCAGGTTCGGGGCCAATGTGCGCGCCTTATCGAAGGCGAGTTTTGCTGGCGGCGTCAACTCCCCATCAGAAGCCAGCATCAACACAAGGCCAAGCGCCGACCATAGGTCAGCATTCTCTGGATGCTGACGCAGCCCGGCCTGAATATATCCCGATGCCGCTGCATAGCTGCCGTCACGCGCGAAACCATCCGCAGTCACCAGCCACATTTTTGCGACACCATAATTCTGATCCATATCGCTGCGCATCTTAATCAGCGCTTCGGCTGCACCTCGCTCTGCCGCGATCGGCTTGGCCGGGGCCGAAGGTAGCGCAGGACTACCTTGCCAGGCATAGCCAGCCATGGCGAGGATGACAGTGGCAAGCACCGGCTGCCACAATTGCCGTCGTCCTTTTACAAAGGCGAGTATGACAAGCGCCGATGCGAGGCCCATCCCTATCATGACAACCCAGCCGCTCATGCCACGCTCTTTATGAAGCGACCGCGCGCGACGAGTGCCGCGCCGCCTAATAACAGCACAGGCAACAGCCACAGAACGAGCCCTCCCCCGCTAGCGGGCGGAGCAAAGCTGATCCAGTCGCCATAACGTTCGATGAGCCAGCTTTCGATTTCAGCTTCGCTTTGGCCTGCTTTGATGCGTTCGCGCACCTCATGACGCATAGCAGCGGCAATTGGTGCATCGCTGTCATGAATCGACTGGCCCTGGCACTGGATGCAGCGCAGCCGCTGCATCAGCTCTAGCGCGCGAGCCTCTTGTGCAGGATCGGTAAGCTGCTGGTTGGCAAGCGGCGGCGGCGCACCTTCCTGCGCAGCCGCAGGAACCGCGGAAATCGCCAACAACAAGGGCAGCAACACCCGCCTCATTCCGCTTCCTTCAGCTTTTCGATCAAAAGCGCAACATGCTCGGCGCGGATATCGCCGATATGCTGGTGGATGATACGACCCTTGCCGTCGATCAGATAGGTTTCCGGCACGCCGGACGAGCCCAGCTTGAGCTGGATCAGCATGTCCATATCGGCCCCGATGCGAACAAAGGGGTTACCATGTTCGGCCAGAAAGCCCGCAACATCCTCGGGCTTGTCCTTAATAGCGATAGCGTGAATCTCGACCCCCGCCTCTTTGATCTGTTCAAGAAACGGTGCCTCGGCCTTACACGGCAGGCACCAACTGGCAAAGATGTTGAGCATGCGCGGCTTTCCGTCGGCAAAATCCTTGTTCGAAAGGCCTGCTACGCCTTCAGTTGCGGCAGGCAGCGAGAATTCGGGCAATGGCTGCCCGACCAGTTTCGAACGAACATATTCGTCCTTAGGCTCAATGAGACCGTAGAGGAAAATTCCACCAAGAAATGCGAACAGCGCAAGCGGCGCCCAGATCAGCCAGCTCTTTTTCATGCGTCGCTCCAGGGATTGCCGCGCGCGCGTTTGCGACGGAACAAGCCTATCCGTCCGATGAGCGCGAGCGCTCCGCCCAATGCAATCAGCAGGCCACCAAACCAGATCAGCGTCACAAACGGCTTCCACCAGAGGCGAACCTGCCAGCGGTCTGACGTGTCACCTTTTGCAGGTGCCGCAATAACCGCGTAAAGCTGTCCATCCCAACGGGTAAGCAAGGCGGCTTCGCTGGTCTGCTGTTTGGGATTCGAAAATAGGCGCGACTGTGGAATCATGTCGGAAGCATCGTCGCCGCGACGAACCTGAACCTGCCCTTCCAGTGCGACCCAATTGTCGCCAACCACCGGGCGCACATCGGCGAGTTTGACCGTCCAGCCGGAAACAACCACGCTATCACCCACGCGCATCGCCGAAAGCTTCTCGCTCTTCCACCCAGACTCTGCCGCCATCCCGGCAACGCTTACCGCAAAGCCAAAATGCGCCAGCGCCATGCCCCATACTGACAAAGGCATGCGCATCAGTCTACGCCCGATCAGCGGAAGGATTGCACCCAGAGCGGTGGCCGCCGCAAGTGACAGCGAGAGGATCGGCCAGATGCCCGCCCGTGCTTGCGTCGCCATCAATATGGCGAGCAGAAGCACGAATATACCAATCGGCACCCAAACAGCCTTGTGTCGCGAAAGCAGGTCACCGCGCCAGCGCAGCATCGGCCCGACAATCAGCAATAACATCAGCAACAAGGCGATAGGCACCGTGGTGCGGTTAAAATAAGGTGGGCCGACCGAAATCTTGTCCCCCATCGCCTCTGCCGCCAGCGGCCAGAGCGTGCCGACCAGAACGATAGCGAGGATCACCGAGAGGAAGATATTGTTGCCGACAATTGCCCCCTCGCGGCTCATCAGGGCAAAAGTCTTGCCCTCGCGCACCACGCCAATGCGTAACCCGAACAGGGTAAAGGATCCACCGACATAGATAGCCAGCAGACCAAGGATAAACGCCCCGCGTTCAGGATCGACCGCAAAGGCGTGCACGCTGGTTAATATGCCTGACCGGACTAGGAAAGTCCCGGCCATCGCCATCGCAAAGGCCACCAACGCCAGCATGATCGTCCACGCCCGTAATGCATCGCGTGTTGCTAGCACCGCTACCGAGTGCAACAAGGCGGTTGCCGCAAGCCAGGGCATCAGCGAAGCATTTTCGACTGGGTCCCAAAACCACCAGCCGCCCCAGCCGAGCTCATAATAGGCCCAATAGCTGCCAGCGGTGATCCCGATCGTCAGGAAAATCCAAGCCAGAAGCACCCAGGGCCGCATGGCGCGGGCGAAGGTCGGTCCAACCTTACCGGTCAACAAGGCGGCCACCGCAAAGGAGAACGCCACCGAAAGCCCGACATAGCCAATGTAGAGCGTCGGCGGATGAAAGGCGAGACCGATATCCTGCAAAAGCGGGTTGAGCCCTGCCCCTGTTGGCGGTGCTGGATCAAGCCGCTCGAACGGATTGGACGAGAATAGCAGAAAAGCGAAGAAGCCCAGCCCGAGCAGCGACTGGGCAAACAGTGCGGCACCCAAGGTCTGCTGGTCGAGACGCTTTTCGAACAACGCAATCGCCGCCCCTGCAAGCGACAACACAGTCACCCACAGCAGCATAGAGCCTTCATGATTGCCCCAGCTGCCTGCCAGCTTGAAGATCATTGGCTTGTCGATATGGCTGTTTGAGGCGACGAGCAGCACCGACAGATCGGTGACCGCAAACAGCCATATCAGACAGCCAAATGCGATCAGGCACAGCACTCCCTGCACCACCGCCACCGGCCGGGTAAGCGAAGCAAGCGCAGGCGAGAAGCCGCGCCAATGGCCGATTCCCGCAAAGGCTTGCAGCAACGCAAACGCCGCCGCAAGCCAAAGCGCTGCAAGGCCGAACTCTGCGATCATTCGGCGAGGCTGTCCTTGCTGTTCTCGGCGGTCGACATATCAATGTCTTTCAACTCGCGCGGCACATAATTTTCGTCATGTTTGGCGAGCAATTTGTCGGCAACAAAAATGCCGTCTTTGTCCAGTCGGCCGTCGGCAACCACGCCTGAGCCTTCGACAAATAGATCTGGAACGATGTCCCGATAGACCACCTGCTGCGTCGCATCACGGTCCTGCACAGTGAAGCGCACAGTTACACCGTCCGCATCGCGCTTGATCGAACCTCGCTGCACCATCCCGCCCAGCCGGATGGCCTTGCCCTCCTCGACCTTGGCTTTGGAAAGTGTGGTTGGTGTATAGAAATAGCTTGCTTCCTCACGCAACGCAGAAGCCGCGAGCAGACCGGCTCCGATCAGCGCAACCAGCGCGACCAGCGTAAGAACAAGGCGTTGGTGCTTGGGCTTCATTTCCGGCTCTTAAGATCGTCTGCTAACGCTTCGGATTTCCGCATCGCGATCCAGCTATGACCAACAAGTGCCAGTGTGCCCAGTGCGGTCACCAGAAAGGCGGCAATGATGAAAGGCGTGTGGTTCACCGGATCAATCCTCCGCCATGCGGCGCATCCGCGCCTCGATATGGATTTCGGCGAGCTGCGCTCGCATCCGCATCAGCACGACTGCACCGAAGATCAGAGTAAAGCCGAGCGCGCTTGCAAATAGTGGCCAGAGATAGGCGGCATCAATAGACGATCCACCCAGCGTGATGCTGGCCTTTTGATGCTGGCTCTCCCACCAGACCACCGAGCGATTGATGATCGGGATATTGACCGCACCGATAATACCAAACACCGCCGCTGTGCGACTGACGCTGCCCTTTTCGCTCGAGGCATTGGCGAGCGCGATATAACCCAGATAGAGGAAAAAGAGGATCAGCATCGAGGTCAATCGACCGTCCCACACCCACCATGCACCCCAAGCGGGGCGCCCCCAAATCGAACCGGTAACTAAGCAGAGTGCAGCAAATACCGCCCCCGGCATCGCAATCGCGCGTGCCGAAACCCCGGCAAGCGGATGCTTCCACACAATTTGCACGATGCTTGCAATTGCAATCCCCGTCCAGCCGCCCATGCCGAGCCATGCGGCGGGCACATGGACGAACATGATTTTGACGGAATCGCCCTGCAACCGCTCCGCCGGAACCTGCGTGATCCCCCACCAGCACGCGCAAAATGCGAGCAGCAGGCCGGTCCACAACAGTAGTGGCGTCAGCGGTCTGGCAATGCCGAGAAAGCGGGCGGGATTTGCAAAGCGGTGCATATGATATGACTCGCCCGCGCCTCTAGCACCGCTTGACGGGCGCGCCAATTGATTTGGCGCAAAACCCGCCTGAACTTGCGTTCAATCGTAACTCTCAGGGTGGGCATGAGCCCACCCTGCAGATTTTATAGCCCGTCGACGCTCTTGCTGACGAGGATATTCACCGAAACACGGCGGTTTTGCGCCTTGCCTTCCTCGGTGTCATTGCTTGCCAGCGGATCGGATTCAGCCATCCCGGTCGGCGTCAGCATGCGATAGGGTTTCCAGCGACACGCTTGCTGCAGATAGTTGATCACGCTGCTGGCACGCTTTTCACTCAACGTCTGGTTATAGTCTTCGCTTCCGACCGAGTCTGTGTAGCCAACGACCAGCATCAGAGCATTGTCCGTCGCCTCGGCCTCGGACGCTGCAGAACAAAGCTCCGATTTGGCCTGCGAAGACAACTGCCACCTGCCAGTGTCGAAATAGACGTTGGTTGTGCCCTTGATGTTATATTTGTCGATATCACCCATCCGCCCGCGCAAGGCTTCAGTCGCGGCGGTTTGCTCAGAAAACTGCTGTTCGGTGCCGTTGCGGATCATATTGGCGGTTTTGAAGTCGCCTTTACGGAAGCTAACCTGACTAGCGACGAGCCCGCCTTCCCATTGCAATGTTTTGACGGTTACGGGCAGACCGTTGAGCAATGCGTCATTGCCCAATTTGCTGCGCCCTCCGAACAGTCCCGAACTAGTTTTGACTTTAGTTTCTTCGGTAATCGCAATAATCGTGCTGTTGCCGTCCTCGGTCTTGACCTTCAGCTTCTCGCCCGTACGGGCAACAATCACGCCCTTTATATCAGGCCCCTTGGCCATCGTGCTCGGATTGGGCAAACTGCCCTCCACTATGATGGGATCATAGCTCTGCTGTTGTGCATAAAGACTGCCCGAAACGGGAACCGTAAGCATTGCGAGCAGGGTCAATCCACCCGCCCTTTTTGTTGCGACACGCATTATAAACTCCTTCCAAATGCCCTTGCGAAAAGCCTGTTGAAGGCGACCTTGCTGTCAGATGAACGAGTGTCAAGGTGCCAAATTAGGCCGCTGTTGCGTGTGTATCGTGCGGTAAAGCGTTTGGATGCGCGACCGGGCGGGGGGCATCTT
>NZ_JBEBKL010000007.1:0-69956 GCF_040079335.1 Sphingorhabdus sp. | reverse complement strand
CCCCGACCCCTCCCCTGAAGGGGAGGGGAGAAAGCTAAGCAATCGCCTTATACAGGCTAAACAAACTGGTCGCGATCAGCACCACACCCACCATCAGCAGCAAATTCTTCGCCGGAATGCGCTTGGCGATATAACCGCCAAAGGGCGCCGCCAGCAAACCGCCCACGATCAGCCCGCCGGTAACGATGGTAAAGGCCTCCAACCCCAGGTTCGCAATGAAGGTGATCGACACCGCCAGCGTCAGGAAAAATTCGGCAGTGTTGACTGTGCCGATGGTCTTTCGCGGGTCGCTCCCTTGGATCAGCAGGTTTGAGGTTACCACTGGTCCCCAGCCACCGCCGCCCGAGGCATCAAGAAAGCCGCCAAACAAGCCCAGCGGAATCGCGACCTTGGGGTCCTTCACCTTCGGAACGGTGGGATAGGTCAGCGCCTTATACAGCAGGTAAAAACCGACGCAGGTCAGATAAAGCATGACCATCGGTTTTGCGACCGAGCCGTCAATGTTCGACAGGAAATAGGCGCCCAGCACCCCGCCAATCACACCGGGCAATGCGATTTTGGCGAACAGTTTCCAATCGACATTTTTGTGCAACACATGGCTGATGCCCGAGGCTGCGGTGGTGAACATTTCCACCAGATGCACGCCCGCCGAGGCGCGTGCCGGCGGCACCCCCATCACGCTGACCAACAGGGTCGAACAGATCACGCCAAAGGCCATGCCCAACGCGCCGTCGACCAACTGCGCGGCAAAGCCGATCGCGATAAAGGGTGCTATCGCAGTCCAATCGATCTGGTTCAGTAATTCTAACATGAGGTTGTCCTCTTTGCTGGCAGTTGCATCAGAATCGAGCGGATAGAGTTAGGCCATATGTCTGCGGGTCGCCGGGAAGTCCGACGATGAGTCCCGTATTGCCGCTGGCTACCGTAAGTTGCTCGAAATAGTTGACATCAAAAAGATTGCGCGCCCAAAGGAAAAGGTTGATGCCGTTATCGCTACGGAATCCTGCGCGCAGGTTCGAAAGCGCATAGCCGTCGATCCATGTATAGTCCGAAGGTGAAGGGTTGGATGAAAAGCGCGAACGATAGCTGCCATCATAGCCCAGATAGACCTGACCTTCTTCGCCGAACAGTTTGGCGGGTGCATTGGCTTCTGCTCCGAAAGAGAAAGACCATTTCGAAACCCCCGGAAGGCGCTGTCCTGAAATATCGCAATTTGCAGGGCTCACGCCGCCCGGGGTGCCGGGCGCACTTGGGGTCTGGGCGGTTGTTGCTGTGGTGCCTCCCGAAAGCTCTGGCGGGCACGGTGCATCGACAAACCTGCGATAGGTCGCATCGGTATAGGCGCCGTTGACATAGGCGTTGAAACGCTCGCTCGGGCGTATCGAGAAATCCCATTCGATGCCCTGTGAGCGGACTTTATCGGCATTGGCCAGATAGCCGCGTAACACACCTAACTGGCCGTTGTTCACATTGGCCTGATAGTCGCCGATTTTGGTCCGGAAGATCGACAGGTTGAAGATTGCCGACCGATCGAGGAACTCTGCCTTCAAACCGGCTTCAATATGGTTGACCGATTCGGGCTTCACCGTCGCTGCCGCCGCCAATGGATTACCCGCCGCGTCAGCAGGCAGACCATTCTGGTTGATGCCTCCCGATTTGAAACTCTTTGCAAAGGTCGCATAGAGCAACACATCGTCCGCAGGCTTATAGCTTGCCGTCAGGTCATAACTGAAATTCCAGTCGCTGAATTTGGGTGCGATTTCCTGCGGCGCAAAGATGGCCAGCCGGGCTGTCGTAATCGCGTCGGTTGGGCCGAATACAACCGGCGTGCCATCGCCCGCAAAGACGCGGCGCTGGTAGAAGCCGTCTTTCTTGTCATAGTTCAGGCGAACACCCGGCTGAATTGAGACGGTATCGCTGACTTTCCAGCTCAACTGGCCGAACAAAGCGAGGCTGGTGTTCTTCAGATATTGTGTGTTGAGCGCGGTCAGTCCGTTGAGCACTGCCGGGTTGCTGGCAATCGCGTTCGACGGGTTGATGTTCCAGCGGCTGGAGGCAGGGCCGTGCTGTTCGGTACCCTGCGTGTCGATGCGCTGATAGTAACCGAAGGCCCCGAGCACGAAGTCGAACCGGTCCGCTGTGTAATTATAGCGGAACTCCTGCGTGAACTGATCCTGCTGCGAGGGGTTTTGTGATCGGGTGACAATTGGCAGGCCGGTGAAATCGCGGTCGTTTTCGGGCTTCCAGTCCCAGAAACGCCATGCGGTGACGGAGGTTAGCGTCCCGGGGCCGACATCCCATTTGACCCGGACTGCAGCGCCGCCAATTTTGTTGCCCGCATTCAATGAGGCATCGATGTCGGTCAAGCGGTCGAAGGGATTGGTGCTGACAACCCGATACCCTTGCGCCGCTGCCAGTGCCGCATATTGCCGGTTGAGCGGACGTTGAGTCGCCCCGGTGCGCACGAAAACGGTGCCGCAGCATTCGGCATCTTGTTGGCTGTAATCACCCGATAGCGTGATCTCGACACTTTCCGCTGGTTGCCAGAGTAGCTGGCCTCGCAAACCCAGATTGTCCTGCGATTGAATCCATTTGTTGGCGGTGACGTTGTAAATCGTCCCGCGCCGGCTGGTCGAAGAAAGCGCAAGGCGGAAGGCAAGCTTGTCCGATAGTGGGCCGGAAATGGCGGCTTTAGCCTGCTTGAAATCGAGATTACCGACGCTAATCTCGGCCTTGCCTTCAAAATCAAAGGTCGGCTGATTGGTGCTGATGTTGATGGCACCTGCGGTAGTATTCTTGCCATAAAGTGTGCCTTGCGGCCCGCGCAATACCTCGATCTGCGCGACGTCAAGAAAGTCGAAGGTCGCCGAGGCTACACGCGAATAATAGACATCGTCGACATAGATGCCGACGCCTTGCTCGATACCGTCATTGGTGAGACCGAAGGGAACTCCGATACCACGGATATTCACCGCTGTGTTGCGGGGGTTGGAAGAGTAAAATTGCAGCGTCGGGGTCAATTGCTGCAGACGCCCAACGTTAAAGCTGCCGGTATTGTCAATATGGTCTCCACCGACGACGGAAACGGCAATGGGCACGTCCTGTGCGGATTCGCTGCGGCGCCGGGCGGTTACGACAATGTCGGTGCTCTCGTCTGTGTCGCCGGTGCCAACCGATGTGCGCTGTTCAGCGTCGGCGACTGATTCGTCGCCTGCAGTTTCAGCATAGGCAGTGGTGGGAAAAAAAGTCGCGATAGAAAGCGCGATAACGGCGGTCGCCGTTGGGAGAGATCGGTGCATGTTCCAGTCCTGTCATGGGATGAGTTTGGAAAAGGAAATGCATCCGGTCGTCCGGTCTGCAAGTTGGGCCCATTGGGCCGGAAGAGTTCAGTGTTAGGGGTTCAATTTGAAAAACGCTGGCGTTCGGTGACGTCGACCTGAACGAGTTTTCCCTCGTGCACGGTCAACTGGATCGCACCGAATTTCAGCCTGCCCAGCGCATCAAGCACCGATTGTAAGGCAGGCTGAGCGTCGCCTTTTCGGCTTTCTGTTTCACGGTCTTCATTGGCGTTGGCCATAGCTGTCCTCCTGATCTGAACAGCTTCTGGCTATAGTCAACCGTTTAAGTTGACAATTCAATTTTTGCTACTTGTCGACCAAAAGAAAGTTTTGTCGGTTGAATCGAAAGCGGCAGATCAGTCCGTCATCACACCCATATCGATCGGGTCGGCAAGGCTGATCCGGTCGAGCACCGCCGCGGTTTCATCGCGCACCTTGAGCATCAGCGCGCGCATCCGGCAGTCGCTTTCCTCCAAACAATTTTTGCATTTCTCATGCGCAAAGCGGCTGGCGCAGGGGACGAGCGCGAGCGAGCCGCGGCTGATGCGGATGATGTCGCCATAGCTGATGTCAACCGGCGGCAGCGCCAGTTCATAGCCGCCGTCGCGCCCGCGCTGCGACACGACCAATCCCGCGCGGCTCATTTCGGAAAGAATCACCGTCAGGAATTTGGCCGGAATATTCTGCGCCTCGGCAATATCCGTCAGCGGCACCAGCCCTTGCTGATATTTATCCGCCAGATGCATGAGCGCGCGGATCGTGTAGCGGGTTTTTTGCGACAGCATTCTCTACTTATGGAGTAGAGAGCGCCACGCCGCAAGGCTGTTTGCCTTATTGGACGGCATATGTTATACACAGCCTGCTATCGTCGAACGCGACGGAAATTTGAGGTGCAAATCGGGCCAAGTCCACAGGACAGGTCTGGCACGCGCAACGTCTTTTCTCACACGACCCTGGCTTCCCCGAGCGGCGCTTTTGCCGCGCGGACTTTAGTTTCGTGAAAGGAACGACCTTATGCCGACAGGCACCGTAAAATTCTTCAACACCGAAAAAGGCTATGGCTTTATTGCACCCGATGGCGGTGGCGATGACAGCTTTGTCCACATCACGGCCGTAATGGCAGCCGGCATGTCTTCGCTCGATAAGGACCAGCGCCTCAACTATGAAGTTGAAGCTGGCCGTGACGGCAAGAAAGCCGCGATCAACCTTTCGGCGGCTGACTAAGTTTGGCCAAAGAAGAGCTTTTGACGCTCGAAGGTGTGATCGATGAAATCCTGCCCGATGGCCGCTTTGGCGTCGTGCTGGAAAACGAGCACCGGATAATCGCTTACACGGCAGGGAAGATGCGGAAATTCCGCATCCGCTCCGTCGTGGGCGACCGCGTCCATGTCGAGATGACGCCCTATGACCTCTCCAAAGGGCGCATCATTTTCCGCGAGCGCACCCCCGGCGTCGGCCCCGGCCCGCGCAACATGCGCCGCTGAACCTGAAAGGAGCCGTTCAAAATGGCTACCGTTGAATTCTACCGCGAACGCGCCGCCCAGGCCGCGCGCGATGCCGAGCAGGCAACCCTCGCCAATGTCCGCGAACGCCATCTGGTGGCGCGCGACACCTGGAACGATATGGCTGACAAGGCCGAAAGCGTGATCACCACGCGCGCCAAGGCCGAAGCTGAAAAGCAGGCTATGCAGCAGGCAAACTCGCTCATGGCGCAGGATGCTGCCCACGCCTAGCCTGAGCGAATTGACGCGGCTGTTCGGCAAGATCGGCCTGATCAGCTTTGGCGGGCCCGCAGGCCAGATCGCACTGATGCACGACGAAGTGGTCGAGCAGAAGCAATGGGTTTCCGAAGACGAATATCTGCAGGCGCTGAACCTGTGCCATTTGCTGCCCGGTCCCGAGGCACAGCAGCTGGCTGCATGGATCGGCTGGCGGTTGCACGGCACGCTGGGCGGGCTGATCGCAGGCCTGCTGTTTGTTATCCCGGGCGCGTTGGTGATGCTCGGACTGTCGGCGCTTTATGTGCTGTCAATGCAGGTGGATTGGCTGCAAGGCCTGTTCTTCGGCATCAAGGCAGCCGTGCTTGCGATTGTGCTGCAGGCGCTGTTGCGAATCGCAGGTAAGGCGTTGACCACGCCTGCCAAGCGTGCGCTGGCCGTGGTCGCATTCGTTGCGCTGTTCGCGCTCCACATCCCCTTCCCGCTGCTGATATTGGCCGCGGCGGTGATTGGCGCAGTCGTGGCGTGGAAGGCGCCTGCGCTGTTTGCGCTGAAGCCAATTGCTGCGTCCACCACTGCGCCAACCAGCCATTGGCTGGCGCATATCACCAAGACCATTTTCGTCTGGGGCATCATCTGGTCAGCGCCTATGATTCTGATCCTGCTGACACTTGGGCAGGAACACGTCCTCTGGAAAGTCGGGGCCTTTTTCTCGCAACTCGCTATCGTCACCTTTGGCGGCGCCTATGCGGTGCTCGCTTATATGGCGCAGGAGGCGGTGACGGGCTTTGGCTGGCTGAGTGCGGGCGAGATGGCCGACGGACTGGGTCTTGCCGAAACCACGCCCGGTCCACTGATCCTTGTCACCCAATTTGTCGGTTTCCTCGCAGGCTTTCGTGCGCCCGACCCATTCGATGCCTGGACGGCAGGTATGCTCGCAGCGCTGCTCACCACTTGGGTCACCTTCGCCCCTTGCTTCCTCTGGATATTCGCGATTGCGCCTTTGATGGAACGGATGCGGAGCATCGCCTGGCTGCAGGGCAGCCTCGCCGCCATCACCGCTGCTGTGGTCGGCGTAATTGCCAACCTGTCTATCTGGTTTGCGCTGCATGTGCTATTCCGCAGCGTCGGCCAGCTCGATATCGGCGTCGGTTCAATCTGGTGGCCCGCATGGGAGACGCTGGACGTGAAGGCGCTGGGCATCGGGCTTGGTGCGATGCTGATGCTGTTCGGTCTGAAATGGGGAATCATCCGCACGCTGGTGATTTGCGCGGCCGCAGGGCTGGCGCTGGGCACGCTCGCGGCTTGACTCTGCGCGCATTGCTGCTAATGGCCAGCGCCGACCGGAGGGTTCGCCCTCCACGTCACCGTCCGAGACAGTTGGTGACCGGAATTTGCCGGTCTTAATTTCCAGCCTAGGCGGGGATAGAGATTTCAGATGCGCCCGCGCATCTTCGCTTATGCAATCTGCCCACCCGACCGCCCAAACAGGGTATGGTCATGGGTGGTCGGGTGGGGGAGCGGGCCGGTGCCGAAACTAACGATAACGTGTTGGGCCTGCCTTCGGGCAGATCCAGTGATTGGAGTAATGCATGAACCGTTCTGAAAAGACCGATACGGTTGCTGCGCTGAATGCAACCTTCAACGAAGCCGCGGTTGTCGTGGTCACCCGTAATCTGGGTCTGACCGTCGCACAGTCGACCGACCTTCGCCTGAAGATGCGTGACGCCGGTGCCGGTTACAAGGTCGCCAAGAACCGCCTTGCCAAAATCGCGTTGAACGACACGCAGTATGAATCCCTCGGCGATCTGCTGACCGGACCGACTGCGCTTGCCACATCGGGTGATCCGGTTGCAGCCGCCAAGGTTGCTGTCGAATTCGCCAAGACCAACGACAAGCTTGAAATTGTCGGTGGTGCGATGGGCTCGACCGTCCTCGACGTTGAAGGTGTCAAGGCGCTGGCTTCACTGCCGTCGCTCGATGAACTGCGCGCCAAGCTGATCGGCCTTGTACAGGCCCCGGCTACCAAGGTCGTTCAGGTTATCTCTGCGCCCGCAGGACAGCTGGCCCGGGTTTTTGGTGCCTATGCGGCGAAAGAAGCCGCGTAATTTGTTTTCACATCCCCTGCGCGGCGAGCGATCGCGCGGGTAGTATTGCATAGAAATTGGAGTGTTATTGAAATGGCTGATATTGAAAAGCTGGTAGAAGAACTGAGCAAGCTGACCGTTCTCGAAGCTGCTGACCTTGCCAAGGCTCTGGAAGAAAAGTGGGGCGTTTCGGCTGCTGCTGCTGTTGCTGTCGCCGGCCCCGCTGCCGCTGCTGCACCGGCTGCTGAAGAGCAGACCGAATTTGACGTGATCCTGACCGGCGACGGCGGCAACAAGATCGCCGTCATCAAGGAAGTCCGCGCCATCACCGCGCTCGGCCTGACCGAAGCCAAGGCTCTTGTTGAGTCGGCTCCGAAGGCGATCAAGGAAGGCGTCAACAAGGCTGAAGCCGAAGACATCAAGGCGAAGATCCTTGCTGCTGGCGGCACTGTCGAACTGAAGTAATTCGGTTCACTGAAGGCATTTAGTTTTCCCCGACGGGGGAAATGGGGGGCGGTCTGCGCAAGCGGGCCGCCCTTTTCCTTTGCGCTTTCAAAATGCGCACGGCATTTAGCCGACATGACCGACAATGCCGATCTCTCCGCCCTTATCCGAACCATACCGGACTATCCCAAACCAGGCATATTGTTTCGCGACGTATCGACCCTATTGCTCGACGGGCGGGGATTCCGGCAGACGATTGACCGGATGGCCGCCCTCGTCGCGCCCGATACGCAGCTGATTGCGGGGATCGAGGCGCGTGGGTTCATTGTTGCGGCAGGATTGAGCTATGCGCTGGGGCTGGGCAAGCTGATGCTGCGCAAGCCCGGCAAGCTGCCCGGCGAGAAGATTGGTATCGACTATCAACTCGAATATGGCACTGACCGGATCGAGCTGCATACAGGACAGGTGAAGCCCGGGCAGAAAGTGGTGCTGGTCGACGACCTGATCGCCACCGGAGGAACCGCTTTGGCGGGGATAGATCTGATCCGGCAGGCGGGCGGAGTTGTCGAACAGGCGCTGTTCATCGTCGACCTGCCAGAGCTTGGTGGCGCCGAGAAACTGCGCGGCATTGGCGTGGAGCCGACGGCGCTGATTGGATTTGAGGGGCATTAGTTCGCGTCGCGAAACTCAGCGATATTTTGAGCAAAGTGGCAACACATCGATCAACCTGCCGGACTTGACCCAAACCCCTCCTACTCCTATAGAACTATCTATCCACCCTATCTTTCGGGATCGGGGCAAAACGCGCATTGCCTCCAACGAATTGAAAGATAAGGTTTTCTGACGCGCTAAGGCTGCTGGTTGCATCCCGAATCCGGGGGCGATGCCATGCGGCCTTTTCGTTGTCGGATGTTGCGCTCAATATTTTGATATAGACGAGGCTGAGCAACTCCATGGCTAAAGCAGCGGTTTCCGCATCGCTGGGCGCATCCACCGCCCTGTCGCGCTCCAAGCGCATTCGCAAGATTTTCGGCAATATTCACGAAGTGATCGAGATGCCGAACCTGATCGAGGTTCAGCGCGAGAGCTATGAACAGTTCCTGCGCTCTGACCCGTCGGTCGGCTATGTGTCGGGTCTTGAAAAGACGCTGCGCAGCGTTTTCCCGATCCGCGATTTCGCCGGCACCTGCGAACTCGATTTCGTCAATTACGAACTCGAAGACCCGAAATTTGACGTCGAGGAGTGCCGCCAGCGCGGGATCACTTACTCGGCACAGATGAAGGTCACGCTGCGCCTGATCGTCTTTGAAGTTGATCCCGACACCGAAGCGCGTTCGGTTCTCGATATCAAGGAGCAGGACGTTTACATGGGCGAAATGCCCCTGATGACGGGTAACGGCACCTTCTTCATCAACGGCACCGAGCGCGTTATCGTCTCGCAGATGCACCGTTCGCCGGGCGTGCTGTTCGATCATGACCGTGGCAAGACCCACTCGTCAGGCAAATATCTCTTCGCTGCGCGCGTCATCCCCTATCGCGGGTCGTGGCTCGATTTCGAGTTCGACGCGAAAGACATCGTCAACGTCCGTATCGACCGCAAGCGCAAGCTGCCGGTCACGACTTTGCTCTATTCGCTTGGCCTCAACAGCGAAGAAATCCTCAACCACTTCTACGACCGCGTGACCTTTGCGCGCGCCAAGGGCGGCTGGAAGATTCCGTTCAACGCCGAACAATGGCGCGCGTCGAAGCCGAGCTTTGACATTGTCGATGCCAAGTCGGGCGAGGTTATCTTCCCCGCCGGCCAGAAAATCACGCCACGCGCCGCCAACAAGGCGGTCAAGGACGGCCTCGTCGAATTGCTGATCCCGACCGAGGAAATCTTCGGCCGCTATTCGGCGCTCGATCTGGTCGACGACAAGACCGGCCGCATCTATGTCGAGGCTGGCGATGAAATCACCGCCGAAAATCTCGAAGCGCTCGACAAGGTCGGCATTGACAGCCTTGAGCTGCTCGATATCGACCATGTCATCACCGGCGCCTGGATGCGCAACACGCTGAAGGCCGACAAGGCCGAGAACCGCGACATGGGCCTCGATGCGATCTACCGCGTCATGCGCCCCGGCGAACCGCCGACCCGCGAAACTGCAGAAGCGCTGTTTGCCGGTCTGTTCTTCGATCCCGACCGTTACGACCTGTCGGCGGTTGGCCGCGTGAAGCTCAACATGCGTCTTGGCCTTGATGCCGAAGACACGCTGACCACGCTGCGCACCGAAGACATCCTCGCGGTGGTCAAGGAATTGGTCAACCTGAAGGACGGCAAGGGCGACATCGACGATATCGACAATCTCGGCAACCGCCGCGTCCGTTCGGTGGGCGAATTGCTCGAAAACCAGTATCGCGTCGGCCTGCTCCGCATGGAACGCGCGGTCAAGGAACGCATGAGCTCGGTCGACGTATCGACCGTGATGCCGAACGACCTGATCAACGCCAAGCCTGCGGTCGCAGCCGTGCGCGAATTCTTCGGCTCGTCGCAGCTGTCGCAGTTCATGGACCAGACCAACCCGCTGTCGGAAGTCACCCACAAGCGCCGCGTTTCGGCACTTGGACCGGGCGGGCTTACCCGCGAACGTGCGGGCTTCGAAGTCCGTGACGTTCACCCGACCCACTATGGCCGTATCTGCCCGATTGAAACGCCGGAAGGCCCGAACATCGGTCTGATCAACTCGCTGGCATCATTCAGCCGCGTGAACAAATATGGCTTCATCGAAACCCCCTATCGCAAGATTGTAGACGGTAAGGTGACCGAAGAGGTCGTCTATCTGTCGGCGATGGAAGAAGCCAAGCACACGATCGCGCAGGCGAACGCAGAGCTGACCGCCGACGGCAGCTTTGTTGAGGAACTGATCTCGGCGCGCGAAGCTGGCGAATTCCTGATGGCCCCGCGCGGCCAGATCACCCTGATGGACGTCAGCCCCAAGCAGCTGGTTTCGGTTGCGGCATCGCTCATTCCCTTCCTGGAAAATGACGACGCCAACCGCGCGCTGATGGGATCGAACATGCAACGTCAGGCCGTGCCGCTGTTGCGTGCAGAGGCCCCGTTTGTCGGCACCGGCATGGAAGCCACCGTAGCGCGCGATTCGGGCGCTGCGATTTCGGCCCGCCGCACCGGCATTGTCGACCAGGTCGACGCAACGCGTATCGTCGTCCGTGTTACTGGCGAAGTCGAAGCCGGCCAGTCGGGCGTCGACATCTACACGCTGCAGAAATACCAGCGTTCGAACCAGTCGACCTGCATCAACCAGAAGCCTCTGGTGAAGGTGGGCGACGCGATCGAGGCAGGCGACATCATCGCCGACGGCCCGTCGACCGAACTGGGCGAACTGGCGCTCGGCAAGAATGCGCTCGTCGCCTTCATGCCGTGGAATGGCTATAACTACGAAGACTCGATCCTGATCAGCGAACGTATCGTGAAGGACGACGTCTTCACCTCGATCCATATCGAGGAATTCGAAGTCATGGCCCGCGACACCAAGCTTGGGCCCGAAGACATCACCCGCGACATCCCGAATGTCGGCGAGGAAGCACTGCGCAACCTCGACGAAGCGGGCATCGTCTATATCGGTGCAGAAGTGCATCCGGGCGACATCCTCGTCGGCAAGATCACACCCAAGGGTGAATCGCCGATGACCCCGGAAGAAAAGCTGCTGCGCGCGATCTTCGGTGAAAAGGCCAGCGACGTGCGCGACACCTCGCTTCGCCTGCCGCCAGGTGTTTCGGGTACGATCGTTGAAGTGCGCGTCTTCAACCGCCACGGCATCGACAAGGACGAGCGCGCGATGGCGATCGAGCGCGAGGAAATCGAACGCCTTGCGAAGGACCGTGAAGACGAACGCTCGATCCTCAACCGTGCAACCTACAATCGCCTGAAGGATATGCTGATCGGCCAGACCGCCGCAGCCAGCCCCAAGGGCATCAAGAAGGGCGAAAAGATTTCGGAAGCCAATCTTGCCGAAGTCGAGCGTCACGAATGGTGGAAAATCGCGGTCACCGACGACAAGGTCCAGTCTGACCTTGAAGCGGTGAAGGCGCAGTATGACGAGACCGCCAAGGCGATCCAGGAGAAGTTCGAGGACCGCAAGGAAAAGCTCGAACGTGGTGACGAACTCGCCCCGGGCGTGCTCAAGATGGTCAAGGTCTTTGTCGCCATCAAGCGCAAGTTGCAGCCGGGTGACAAAATGGCCGGCCGCCACGGTAACAAGGGTATCATCAGCCGCATCCTGCCGCAGGAAGATATGCCCTTCCTCGCCGACGGTACACCGGTTGATTTCGTGCTCAACCCGCTGGGCGTGCCTTCGCGCATGAACGTCGGACAAATCTTCGAAACGCACCTTGGCTGGGCCGCCCGCGGTCTTGGCAAACAGATCCAGACGGCACTTGAAGATTGGCGCGCTGCCAATCCGAACCCAGAGGCTGGTGCACCCCCCGAAGCCATTCGTGACCGTCTGGTCGATATCTATGGTGCTAATTACACCGCAGAGCTCAAGGGTCGCTCGGATAGCGACATCATCGAACTGGCCGAAAATCTGACCGCAGGCGTCCCGATGGGAACGCCGGTGTTCGACGGTGCGAAGGAACAGGACGTTGCCGACATGCTGGCACGCGCCGGTTTCGACGTTTCGGGCCAGAGCGACCTCTATGACGGCCGCACCGGTGACAAGTTCGACCGCAAAGTAACCGTGGGCTATATGTATATGCTCAAACTGCACCATTTGGTCGACGACAAGATCCACGCCCGCTCGATCGGCCCCTACAGCCTCGTAACCCAGCAGCCGCTGGGCGGTAAGGCACAGTTCGGTGGCCAGCGCTTCGGGGAAATGGAGGTCTGGGCGCTTCAGGCCTATGGCGCAGCCTATACGCTGCAGGAAATGCTGACGGTGAAGTCGGACGACGTGGTCGGTCGCACCAAGGTTTACGAAGCGATCGTCAAGGGCGACGACACCTTCGAAGCCGGCATTCCGGAGAGCTTCAACGTTCTCGTCAAGGAAATGCGCTCGCTCGGTCTCAATGTCGACCTCAAGTCGAACAACGACACCGAAGAAGACGATCTGCCGGAGGCTGCGGAATAAGAAAGCCGGGCGGCAGCGATGCCGCCCCTTTCCCGCCCTATGGATGAATTTTCGGAGCCCTTCAGCTCCATGAGGACACAAAGATGAACGATCTTACCAAATTCAGCAATCCGCTCGCCAAGCCGGAAACCTTCGACCAGATCCAGATCGGGATCGCCTCGCCGGAGAAAATCCGCAGCTGGTCTTTCGGCGAAATCAAGAAGCCGGAAACGATCAACTATCGCACGTTCAAGCCCGAGCGTGACGGCCTGTTCTGTGCGCGCATCTTCGGCCCCGTAAAGGACTATGAGTGCCTGTGCGGTAAGTATAAGCGCATGAAATATAAGGGCGTCGTCTGCGAAAAGTGCGGCGTCGAAGTCACTGTCACCAAGGTGCGCCGTGAACGCATGGGCCATATCGAGCTCGCCGCGCCTGTCGCGCATATCTGGTTCCTGAAGTCGCTGCCGTCGCGCATCGGCCTGCTGCTCGACATGCAGTTGAAGCAGCTCGAGCGCGTGCTCTATTTCGAGCATTATATCGTAACCGAGCCTGGTTTGACCGCGCTTGAGAAGTTCCAGCTTCTGACCGAAGACGAACTGCTCGCCGCGCAGGACGAATATGGCGAAGACGCCTTCACCGCCGGAATCGGTGCCGAAGCGGTCAAGCAGATGCTGATGGACCTCGACCTGGAACAGGAACGCGTCGATCTGATGGAAGAGCTGGCGACAACCAAGTCGGAGCTGAAGCCCAAGAAGATCATCAAGCGCCTGAAGGTTGTCGAAAGCTTCATCGATTCGGGCAACAAGCCCGAATGGATGATCCTCGACGTCATCCCCGTCATCCCGCCCGAACTGCGCCCGCTGGTGCCTTTGGACGGTGGCCGTTTCGCGACCTCGGATCTCAACGATCTCTATCGCCGCGTGATCAACCGTAACAACCGCCTGAAGCGCCTGATCGAGCTGCGCGCGCCGGACATCATCGTCCGCAACGAAAAGCGCATGCTGCAGGAAGCCGTTGACGCATTGTTCGACAATGGTCGCCGTGGCCGCACCATCACCGGTGCAAACAAGCGTCCGCTGAAGTCGCTGTCCGACATGCTCAAGGGCAAGCAGGGCCGCTTCCGTCAGAACCTGCTCGGCAAGCGCGTCGACTATTCGGGTCGTTCGGTCATCGTGACCGGTCCGGAACTCAAGCTGCATCAGTGCGGCCTGCCGAAGAAGATGGCGCTCGAACTGTTCAAGCCGTTCATCTATTCGCGTCTTGATGCCAAAGGGCTTTCGATGACCCTGAAGCAGGCGAAGAAGTGGGTGGAAAAGGAACGCAAGGAAGTCTGGGACATCCTCGACGAGGTGATCCGTGAGCATCCAGTTTTGCTGAACCGCGCGCCGACGCTGCACCGTCTTGGCATTCAGGCGTTCGAACCCGTCCTCATCGAAGGCAAGGCGATCCAGCTGCACCCGCTGGTCTGCTCGGCCTTCAACGCCGACTTTGACGGTGATCAGATGGCCGTCCACGTTCCGTTGAGCCTCGAAGCCCAGCTCGAAGCCCGCGTGCTGATGATGTCGACCAACAACATCCTCTCGCCCGCCAACGGCAAGCCGATCATCGTTCCTTCGCAGGATATGGTTCTCGGTCTCTACTATCTGTCGATGGACCGCGAAGGCGAGCCGGGCGAAGGCATGATCCTGTCGGACATGGCCGAAGTCCACCAGGCGCTCGAAGTCGGCGCCGTGACCTTGCACACCAAGATCACCAGCCGCGTTCCGCAGACCGGTGAAGACAAGGTCGAGCGCATGGTGCGTTATCAGACCACGCCGGGTCGCATGCTGATCGGCGAATGCCTGCCGAAGTCGCACACCGTGCCCTTCGACGTGGTCAACCGCTTGCTCACCAAGAAGGAAATCGGCGACGTTATCGACCAAGTCTATCGTCACACCGGCCAGAAGGACACCGTCCTTTTCGCCGACGCGATCATGGGCCTCGGTTTCCGTCACGCCTTTAAGGCTGGCATCAGCTTCGGCAAGGATGACATGATTATCCCGCACGAAAAGGATGGTCTGGTTGCCGAAACCAAGGCGATCGTGGCTGATTTCGAACAGCAATATCAGGACGGTCTCATCACCCAGCAGGAAAAATACAACAAGGTGATCGACGCCTGGAGCCGTTGCGGTGACCAGGTGGCGAACGCCATGATGGACAAGCTGAAGGCGACGCCCAAGGACGAGAATGGCCGTGAAGCGCCGATCAACTCGATCTACATGATGGCCCACTCGGGCGCTCGTGGTTCGCCAGCGCAGATGAAGCAGCTGGGCGGAATGCGCGGCCTGATGGCCAAGCCGTCGGGCGAGATCATCGAAACCCCGATCATCTCGAACTTCAAGGAAGGTCTGACCGTTCTTGAATATTTCAATTCGACCCACGGCGCCCGTAAGGGTCTCGCTGACACCGCGCTCAAGACGGCAAACTCGGGTTACCTCACCCGCCGTCTTGTCGACGTGTCGCAGGATTGCACCATCGTCGAAATCGACTGCGGTACCGAACGCGCGCTGGAAATGCGTGCCATCGTCCAAGGTGGTTCAACCATCGCATCGCTCGGTGAGCGCGTGCTTGGCCGTACCACCGCCGAAGACATTGTCGGCCCCGATGGCAAGGTTGCCATCCCGACCGGCAGCCTGCTCGATGAAGCCGCGATCACCCAGATCGAGGAAATCGGCCTGCAAGCCCTCAAGATCCGCAGCCCGCTGGTTTGCGAATCGAAGGTTGGCGTGTGCGGAACCTGCTATGGTCGCGATCTGGCCCGCGGTACCCCGGTCAATATCGGTGAAGCTGTTGGCGTTATCGCCGCGCAGTCGATCGGTGAGCCGGGCACGCAGCTGACCATGCGTACCTTCCACATCGGTGGTGCCGCACAGCTCAACGAAACGTCGAACCTTGACGCTTCGGTCGATGGTGTTGTCACTTATCGCGATCTGCCGACCCTGGTCGACAAGCGCGGTCGCCGTATCGCCATGGCGCGTAACGGAGAACTGATCCTGTCGGACAAGGAAGGCCGCGAACTCGAAATGCACCGTCTGCCCTTCGGCGCGACGCTGGCATTTGAAGACGGTGCCAAGGTGAAGGCGGGCGACCGCCTCGCCGAATGGGATCCGTTCACCATGCCCGTGATCACCGAAAAGCCGGGTATCGTGAAGTTCCAGGATCTGCTCGACGGCAAGACCCTGATCGAACAGACCGATGATGCGACTGGCATCGCCCAGCGCGTCGTAATCGAATATCGCGGTGCGGTTCGCGGCAAGAAGGAAGACCTTCGTCCCCGCCTGACCCTTCTCGATGATGATAGCGGCGAAGCTGCGCGCTATTTGCTGAGCGTTGGCACGATGCTGTCGGTCGAAGACGGTACAAAGGTCGAAGCGGGCGATGTTCTCGCTCGTGTGACCCGCGAATCGGCCAAGACCCGCGACATCACCGGCGGTCTGCCGCGCGTTGCCGAACTGTTCGAAGCACGCATTCCGAAGGACAATGCGATCATCGCCAAAATTTCGGGCCGCGTCGAATTCGTCCGTGACTACAAGGCGAAGCGCAAGATCGCGATTGTTCCCGAGGAAGGCGATCGGATCGAATATCTAATTCCGAAGTCGAAGGTGCTCGACGTGCAGGAAGGCGATTTCGTCCGTAAGGGCGACAATCTGATTGCCGGTTCGCCGAACCCGCATGACATCCTTGAAGTCATGGGAGTGGAAGCGCTGGCCGAATATCTGGTCGCCGAGATCCAGGAAGTCTATCGACTGCAGGGCGTGAAGATCAACGACAAGCATATCGAGGTGATCGTTCGCCAGATGCTGCAGAAGGTTGAAATCACCAATGGTGGCGACACCACCTTGCTGGCTGGCGAACAGGTCGACCGCGAAGAAATGGATGCGATCAACGCCAAGCTGCAACCGGGCCAGGCCTTCGCCGAAGGCACCCCCGTCCTGCTTGGTATCACCAAGGCAAGCTTGCAAACCCGCAGCTTCATCTCGGCGGCATCGTTCCAGGAGACCACCCGCGTGCTCACGCAGGCGGCGGTTGAGGGCAAGAAGGACGTTCTCACCGGTCTCAAGGAAAATGTTATTGTCGGTCGTCTGATCCCGGCGGGTACCGGTTCGGCAATGAACCGCATCCGCGTGGCTGCCACCAGCCGTGATGCGGCGCTCCGCGCCAGCTATCGCAAGCTGCAGGAAAGCCTGATCGCCCCCGAAACCGCCGCTGAAGAGCATGCGGCCGAACTGGCGCAGGGCCCCGAAGCCGCTCTCGGCGACGATCCGATCGGCATGATGGAACATACGCCCGAAACCGTTGAGGATTTCGAAGGCGACACCGAGGCATAAACCCCCTCGCAAGCAAAACACAAAAGCCCGCCGGAAGCGATTTCGGCGGGCTTTTTGTTGGTCTATCGAGCGATGGGAAGCCTAGATATCGCGGTCTTTCTCGACCGCGATTTCGGCTTCAAGGGCCTCATATTGGATGCAGGCCTCGCGATCGCCATCGGCGCAATCTTCGCGCGCCTCGTCGCGTTTGCGCGCCAGCTTGCCCAGCCGCTCTTCCCTTTTCCGCATGTCCCGCCCGCGTTTTTCATCAGCTTCAGACTGGCTCGTCGTCATAACATCAGCGGTTTTCGAGACGACCTTTATCGGTGCCGTCACCACGTCCCCCACGACAGAGGCCACGCAGCCGGGAAGCAGAAAGGCCAGGGGCAAAATTGTGTAAGGACGCATGCATCTTCTCCGGTATGCTTGCCGGATAGCGCACACATACTGTCCTGTCTCTGAACAATAGACGCTTTGACAATTGAATTCGGACAAAGCGTGATAATCTCGTTTTGCCGCGCAACAAGCGGCACAGGAGGAGGAATTTCATGAGCAATATTCAACGCGGTATTGCCGAGTTCATCGGCACATTCTGGCTGGTTCTGGGTGGATGTGGCAGTGCGGTGATTTCAGCTGCCTTTCCAGAAGTCGGAATCGGTCTTTTGGGCGTATCGCTGGCCTTCGGGCTGACCGTGGTCACCATGGCCTTTGCCATAGGCCATATTTCGGGCTGCCACCTAAACCCGGCGGTTACCTTCGGGCTTTGGGCAGGCGGGCGCATCGATGGTAAAGACATACCTCTTTATGTGATTTCGCAAACCTTGGGCGCGATTGCCGCTGCCTTCACGCTCTATGTCATTGCGACAGGCCAAGCCGACTATTCGCTCGCGACCAACGGCCTCGCCGCCAACGGCGTCGGTGAAGCATCGCCCGGTGGCTATGCGATGATGACAGGCTTTCTGGTCGAGCTGCTGCTGACCTTTTTCTTCCTGTTCGTGATCATGGGCGCCACCGATGCCAAGGCACCTGCGGGCTTCGCTCCGCTGGCGATCGGCCTCATGCTGGCGCTGATCCACCTGATCTCGATCCCGGTGACCAACACCTCGGTCAACCCGGCACGCAGCACCGGCCCGGCGCTGGTCGTCGGCGGGCTTGCCTTGCAACAGCTATGGCTGTTCTGGGTCGCACCGATCCTTGGCGGACTGCTCGGCGGTTTCGTTTATAAGGAACTCAACAAGACTGCTGGTTAAAACTGCCTATCCGACGAGGCGCCGTGCCATAGCGCGGACCTCGTCGGCCATATCGGGCCGGGAGAGTGCCACGGCCAGATTGGCCTCGATATAGCCGGTCTTTGATCCGCAGTCATAACGCGCACCATCGAAAGTGACGGCGTGGAAAGGCTGGTTGCCGATCATCTGCGCCATCGCATCGGTCAACTGGATTTCATCGCCGGCCCCCTTGCCCTGATGTTCGAGCACACGCATCACTTCGGGCTGCAGGATGTAGCGACCTGAAATGATCAGATTAGATGGCGCTGCCTCGACCGCTGGTTTCTCGACCAAGCCTTTGACCTCGGTCAGCTTGCCTTGCGCGTTACCGGGGTCGATAACGCCATAGCTCGATACCTGTTCATGCGGTACTTCGAGCACGCTCAACAAATTGCCACCAACGCGGTTATATTCTGCCACCATCTGCGCCATGCAGCCGGGCGTGCCGTGCATGAACTCATCGGGCAGGAAAATGGCAAAGGGTTCATCGCCCACTATATCGCGCGCGCACCAGATTGCGTGACCCAGCCCCATCGGCTCTTGCTGGCGGACATAGGCGCAATTTCCCGGTCCCAAACGGGTCGGCTCAAGCACCGAAATATCCTTGCCACGGTCGGTCATCGTCCGCTCAAGCTCATAGGCGATGTCGAAATGATCCTCGATCGCGCTCTTGCCGCGACCAGTGACGAAGATCATCTGCTCGATACCCGCCTCACGTGCCTCATCGACCGCATATTGGATTAGCGGGCGATCGACCACCGGCAGCATCTCTTTCGGGATCGCCTTGGTTGCGGGAAGGAAGCGGGTGCCGAGCCCGGCTACAGGGAAGACGGCCTTACGGATGGGTTTGTGCGTCATGGCCTAAACCATAGCGAAACAGAGTTAAATGTCTATGGCACCAGCTTTTCCGCAAAGCCCTTTTTCAACTTGGCAAGCTTTGGCGGGATGACTGCGAGGCAATAGGGATTGCGCTGCCCTTCGCCATCCCAATAGTCCTGATGATAATCCTCCGCCGGATACCAGGTCGCCGAACTTTCGATCGTTGTGACGATGGGTGCAGGCCAATCGGCTTGGGCCCGGGCAATCGCTGCTTCCGCTTCGGCGCACTGCTCGTCATCGAGCGGGAATAGTGCCGAACGATACTGCGTTCCGATATCATTACCCTGCCGGTTGAGCTGGGTCGGATCATGCGTCGCAAAATGAATGTCGAGCAGGTCGGCATAGCCGATCACGTCGGGGTCATAGCCGATCCGGATCGCTTCGGCATGGCCTGTGGTGCCACTACACACCGACTTGTAATCGGGGTTTTCGACGCTGCCGCCGATATAACCGCTTTCGACCGAATTCACGCCGTCCAGTTGCTTGAACACCGCCTCGGTGCACCAGAAACATCCGCCCGCAATAATTGCCTCAGCCACTTGTCGCTTCCTTTGCCAAACGCGCGGCCTCTTTTTTCTCTTCGCGACCGCGCACTACCAGCAGATACATGGCGGGCGTGACAATGCGCGACAAGAGGGTCGAGGAAATAAGTCCACCGATCAGAACAATCGCCAATGGTCCGTAAAGGCTGCCTCCAAACATAGCGAGCGGGAGCAATCCGCCGATGGCGGTCACCGAAGTTAGCAGTACGGGTAGGAAACGCACTTCCCCCGCCTGCTCGATGGCATCGCGCAGCCCTAGCCCGCGTTGGCGCAGCTGCGAAGTGAAGTCGACGAGCAGGATCGAATTTTTGATCTCGATCCCTATTAGCGCAACGAAACCGATGACGGCTAGAAAAGACAAATTATTCCCTGTCACCACTAGTGCAATGAGCCCGCCAAAGGTACCCAGCGGAATGACGCCCGCGACCACCAGCGCCTCTCGGAACTCGCCAAATTCGGCAACCAGAATCCCGAAAATGATGAACACTGCGATCAGGATAACCGGGCCAAAGCCGGAGAAAGTATCGTTGATCTTTTCCGCTTCGCCGCCTACGCGGATCGCATAGCCAAGCGGTAGTTTAAGCTTGTCGAGCTCTGCTTTCGCCGCCTGCGTGACTTTCGAAGGCAATGCGCCGTCCTGCGTTTGCGCGGTAATTTCAACCGTGCGCTCCAGATTACGCCGTGTGATCAGCGGCGCGACGGCCACCAGTTGCGGATCTGTAATCTCTCCCAACGCCACCGGCGCTCCACTGCGCGTGGCGACGTAGATCTGATCGAGCGCAGACACCGGCTGGGTGTTGTTCAGCGGCAGGCGGACCGTCACCGGATAGCTATCGCCTTCATTGTCACGGAAGCTACCGGCACGTTCGCCCGACAAGGCCAGTCTTATAATCCGACGCGGCGATCCCGCCGGAACATCGAGCAAGGCCGCCTTGCCTTCGTCGATCTGCATATCAAGATCGAGCCGGTCGGTCGCAACGGGGTTCACGACATCGCGCGTGCCGGGAACCTTGTGCAATACCGCCTGCACTTGACCCGCCAATTCCTTGAGGACCTTCAAATCGGGGCCGACAACGCGGAATTCGACGGGCGCATTGATTGGAGCGCCGTTCTGGAACAGCACCAGCTTGACCCGCGCGCCACTGATCGCATCAAATTTTTTTCGCAGTCGCTCGACCATCGCCATGCTTTCCTCGCCGCGCCAGCGATCCATGACGGCCAGAACTTCGCCAATTGTGCTGGTTTCGGCAGTTTCAAAGCTGTTGTAGAATACCGAGGGGTTCTTGCGACCGACATTTTCGGCGCGAACCTGAATCGAGGGTTCCTTGGCAAGAATTTCCGACGCCTTGCGGACGATCCGGCCGGTTTCGTCGAGACTGGTCCCTTGTTCTGCCTGTACGGTGACGCGGAAATAAGACGAATCCGCATTCGGAAACAGGCTGAAGCCCAAAACGGGCACCAGCGCAAATGCCCCGATGGTCAGCGCAAGAGCGCCCCATACCGTCTGCCTCGGATTTTCGAGGGCTTTGTGCAGCACTGGTCGGTAAAAGCGATCGATTTTTTCCATAAGCCAGCGGAGCAGCGGATTGCCATGTTCATCTCCATCGCGTTTGAGCAAACCACTGGCGAGAAATGGTATGATTGTCAGCGAAATCACAAGCGACGCTGTTACGGTGAAAATAATCGTGCAGATGAAGCTCACAATGAATTTGCCCGCACCTTCGGGCAAGAACAGCATCGGAACGAAAGCGAATACGAGCACGCCCGTCGATCCTAGCACCGCAAGGCTGATTTCTTTTGTTCCGTCAATCGCCGCCTGCATTCGCTCCTTGCCCATGCGCAGATGGCGCGACACATTTTCGATCACCACGATCGAATCGTCGACGAGCAGGCCCAGCGAGAGGATGAAGCCGGCAACCACCAGCTGGCTGAGATTGAAGCCCATGGCATAAACCGCGACCAAACCTGAAGCGAGCGAAAGAGGGATCGACACCATCACGATCAGTGCGGCACGCCAACCCAAGGGTAATAGCGTGAACATCACAAGGAACAAGGCGAGCGAGAAATCACGCGCCAGTTCGGCGAGCCGCTTGGCAATGTCGCGGCTCTGGTCAAATTGCAGCACCACCTCGATATCGGGCGGCAGAACCTTTTTCTGGTTTTCCAGCTCCTCCATCAACGCGTTGCGCAGCTTGGTGGCGTCTGTGCCCGCTTTCTGGTTGGCGGTGATCCAGGTCGCGCGCTTGCCATTGTGATAGACGCGCGAGCGGGTTTCTTCTGCGCCCCAAAAGACATCGGCGACATCGCCGACGCGCAGGATCGTGCCCTCATTCGATCGCAACGGCAGATTGCGAATAGTGTCGAGCGATTTGAACGCCCCGCCTGCTTCAACATTGAAGCGCCTTATGCCACTGACCACCGCGCCACTCGATACATCGGCCCCGCCCAGTTTCAGGGCATCGGCGATGCTGCTGGCTGGCAGGCGCAGCTCGGCGAGCCGCTCGGGCTTGATGGCAACGGTTACTTCGGGTTGAGACAGACCGTGGACTTCGGACTCGCGCACCGCCGTATAGCGCGAAAAGGCCTCGCTGATGTCACGGCCATATTTTTCCATCCGCCGCCAGCTCGCAGTCTCGCTGACTAGGGCGATCTGCAGCACCGACGCGTTGGTGGTGCGCATTTTCTTGAAATCGAGCCGCGCCAGATCAGCGGGCAGGCGGCTGCGGATTGCGGTGACTTCGCGCACGGTATCATTGAAGTAACGGTCTGGATCGCCCGACCAGTCAAATTCAGCCCGAATGACCGAGCTACTGTCATTGCTGGTCGAGACGATTTCCTTAACGTCTTCCAGCCCCTGCATCAGCTCTTCGATGGGCTTGGCGACGGTTTGCTCCATTTCCTCAGCATCGGCCCCGGGTTGGACGGCGGTGATGACGACAACGGGCAGCGGGAAATGCGGATCGACGGCGCGGGGAATTGAGGTGAAGGCCGAATAGCCAAGCGCAATCAACAGGCTGAACATCACCAGCGTCAATTGCCAGCGCCGGATGGCAAATTCGGTGACGTTCATGCGCGTGCCGCCCGACCCGTTGGTTGCTGCATATCAGCCGGGTGCCCGCGTCATGCGCACCTTGGCACCAGTGCGCAGCTTTTCGGCACCCGATGTCACCAGCAGATCGCCTTGCTTCAATCCACCGGTAATGATCACGAAACCGTCGGTAACCCGTTCTATGGCCACGTTGCGCGTTTCCACCCGCTCGGTCTTGGCATCAACAATGTAAACCAGCCCTTCATTGGCCCGCATCCCAAAAATCGCGCTCGCCGGAATCTGCAGCGCGCCGTCATCGCCCGCAGGCAGCTTGATGCTCGCCGTACCAATCTGGCCCGATTTGAGCTGCGCCGAAGGCGGCAGGCTGAATTGAATGGTGAAGGCGCCGGTCGCCTGATTGGCGCGACCGTCAATCTCGCTGATTGTGGCGGTCACCGGGGCCGAACCCAGCGCCGGCAGGTTGATTTCAGCCGCCATGCCAATGCGCAATTTAGAGGCGCTGCGATCGATGACAGGGGCGCGGAAGACGAAACCGTCGTCACCTTCGCCCAGAATGAGCGCAGGCGTGCCTGCCGCAATCACCTGCCCCGGCTGGACATTGCGGGTGAGCACGACACCGCTCGATGGAGCATAAAGCTGAGCTGTGCCGCGCGCGAAGCCCGCCTGCGCAACGCGGGCGCCAGCGGCCTTGGCGGCGGCTTCGGCAGCTTCAAAGCGGGATTTGGTCACCCAGCCTTCAGCATAAAGCTGTTTGATGCGTTCGAACTCGGACTGCGCTCGGCTGCGTTCAGCCTCGGCCACATTCAGGTCGGCGCCGACACTGGTGGTGTCGAGTGCGGCGAGTAAAGCCCCACGCTTCACGAAATTACCTTCCTCGAAACGGACGGTTGCGACCTTGCCCGGCGTGGTGAACCCCAGCGGGGTTTCACGGCGATAGCGAACCGTGCCCACGGCGCTTACCGTCTGCAGCATATTGCTCGGCTGGACAGCCATCACCTGAACAGGAAAAACTTCCTCGCTGAGCGCGGCTTTGCCAGCTTCCTTCTCCCCGCAGCCGTAAAGCAGCGGCGTTAGCAAAAGCGCCGTGATAGCAAGGCGATGTGCGCGACCGGACACGTTCCCTCCCATTATATCCTTGGTTGCACTTGGTAGGGGAATCAGAGCCGCAAGGGAACAGTCGATTGCATTTCGCAATGCAATTTATTGCTTTGCCCTATGTGCCGCCAGCAAGGGCGGATCGCGCTGGCCTTCATTGGCGGAAGACTGGGCCATAAGGTCAATTTCTTTGCGCAACATCGCCACCCGTGTCTGCCAGCGATAATGGGTTGGCGCGCTGAATATACCGAGGCCGGTGGCCTTGCCATAGCGTTGCCAGAATGTAATCGCCGCTTCGGGATCATAACCGGCATTGGCCATCAGCCATATTGACAGCCTGTCGGCCTCTGCCTCGGTCGCCTTGATGACTTTGGTTTTGCCGCGCTTTGTTGCCTCAATAAGCGGCCGGTGATCGAGCAGGTTGTGCGCCATTTCATGCGCGACAACCGCCGCCAGTTCATCATCGTCGAGCACATAGTCGATCAACCCGCTGGTCACCCGCACCCGCACGCCGTCGGCGCCTGCATCACGCTTTGCGTGCGCATCGACCCAGAAATCGGAGGCGCAGATTGCAGGGGAATCGAGCAGAAAATCGCGACGGCCTTTTTCGGTGTCAATCTGGAACGGGATAGGCCTGCCTTCGGAAAGCCGGGTCGCAAACTCGTCACGCAGCCCGTCAATCCGCTCTGACGAGGGCTGGTGGCGTTTCGGCTCTGGACCATACCAGACCACGCTGCCATCGGCACCAAACAACCCGTCTCCGGGCGCGAGTCCCGCGCGTTGCGCAGGCCCGCCTTCTACCACTGCGGCGATGCTTATCGGTTGGCGAAAAGTGAAAACACGGCGGGCCAGCCCAAGATCGGGATATTGGCGTTCATCGTGCAATACCCAACCGGGGTTGCGCCACTTGTTCCGGCAAAAATCCGCACTGCCCTTTGCAAGATGATAGCCAATCGTCGCGAGCCGCACGTCCTTTGCAATCAGCTCCTGATGGGCGACAACGACCGGGTCTTTGGGTTCCTCGTCCCGCGTCGCGGCAACCGCTCCGAAAAGTGCGATAGTGGCGAAGAACAAAGTGAACAGCTTCACGCAGCCGCCCGTCGCAGTCGGTCGTTGATGGCAACGCCGATGCCTTCATCGGGGATGGAGGTGATGGCGATGGCCTTTTTGGCACTCGCATCAGCTTTATGCAGAGCATCGAAGAGGTGCGCGGCGGCTTCGGCTAGGTCGCCCTCGGTCGACAGATTGTCATCCCCGGCTATGCCGCCATAACCGATATGCCACTCATCTGATACCGCTTCAGTCACGTTCAGCCGCACCGGCTTGGATGGCGCATAATGACTGGCCAGTTGCCCGGGCGCCTCGAATTTGGCTTCGGTCACCGGCAAGGGAGGCTCGCCGAGCAGATGCGCAATCTCGTCCGCAGTAACTGGGCCGGGGCGCAACAATTGCCAGCCATTTTCCCGCACCGCGACGATGGTCGATTCAAGCCCCGCCGCGCAGGGCCCTGCATCGAGCACGAGCGGCATCGCATCGCCAAAGCTGCGCGCGACATGTTCGGCGCGGGTCGGGCTGATGCCGCCGCTGCGATTGGCCGAGGGTGCCGCGAGAAACAATCCGCTCTGCCTGAGCACCGCCTGCATTACCGGATGCGCAGGGCAGCGGAGCGCGATAGTCGGCAGGCCAGCGGTGACTGCTTTGGCCACCGGTGCATCAGGTTGCAACGGCAACACCAAGGTCAAGGGACCCGGCCAGAAGCGGAAGGCGAGCATCGATGCCCGATCGTCAAACTGTGCCAGCCGTTCGGCCGCAGCATGATCGGGCACATGCACAATAAGCGGATTGAAATCGGGCCGACCCTTGGTGCGATAGATTTGGGCCACCGCTTCGGCATTCGACGCATCTGCGGCCAGCCCATATACCGTCTCCGTCGGAATCGCGACAACATCGCCCACAAGCAGCCGTTCCACCGCGTCCGCGATCGCCGCGGAGTCGGCCATTGCTATGCGGCCATGTCCTAGGGGATTTGAGCCTGTCATCATACCGCGCTATAGGCCGGGAAACCCGCAAGCAACAGGCCTCAAAATGACATTCACCGCACCGGTTACCGAACAGCTTTTCGTCCTGAAGCATATCACAGGAATTGACGAACTCGCCGCGCATGCGCGCTTTGGCGATGCCAGCCCCGATATGGTCGAGGCGATTGTCGCCGGAATCGGTGAATTTGCCGCAGCGGAATTCTATCCGTTGCGCCGGATTGGCGACACGGTGGGGGCGCGGCTGGTCGACGGGCAGGTCGTCATGCCCGAAGGATTTGTCGACGCATATAAGGCCTATGTCGCCAATGGCTGGGGGTCGATCAACGCGCCTGCGGACTTTGGCGGGCAGGGCCTGCCCTTCAGCCTCGCCACCGTAGCGCTCGATTCGCTGGGCGCAGCGAACATGGCCTTTGCGCTTTGCCCGATCCTTTCGGTCGGTTCGATCGAGGCGATCAACCATCATGGTTCGGACGCGCAAAAGGCGATGTATTTGCCCAGACTGTCCACCGGCGCATGGACCGGAACGATGAACCTGACCGAGCCGCAGGCAGGATCCGACGTCGGCGCGCTCAAATCGACCGCGACCCCGCGCGGCGACGGCACTTACCAGATCAAGGGTACCAAGATTTTCATCAGCTTTGGCGATCATGACATGGCGGGCAATATCGTCCACCTCGTCCTCGCCCGCACCCCCGATGCACCCGCGGGCACCAAGGGCATTTCGCTTTTCCTCGTCCCCAAATATCGGGTCAATGGCGATGGTTCGCTCGGCGAACGCAACGATGTGAAGGTCGTGTCGATCGAACATAAAATGGGCATCAACGCATCGCCGACCTGCGTATTGGCATTTGGCGAAGAAGGCGATTGCATCGGTGAGTTGATCGGGCCTGAATTTGGCGGGATGCGCGCGATGTTCACAATGATGAACAATGCCCGTCTCAATGTCGGCCTCGAAGGGGTGCAGATTGCTGAGGCCGCGACGCAAAAGGCGGTCGCCTTCGCCCGCGATCGTGTCCAGTCGGCGCGAGCAGGCGGAACCAGTCGCGATTCGGTTGCCATCGTCGAGCATCCCGACGTCCGCCGCATGCTGATGCGGATGAAGGCGGGAACACAGGCGATCCGCGCACTGCTTTACTGCGCCTCTGGATTTGTCGACCGCGCAGCCCTGGGCATAGAAGGCGCCCAGGAAATGGTCGATCTGCTGACACCGCTTGCCAAAACCTATGGCACCGACATGGGCAGCGAGATTGCCTCGCTCGGCATCCAGGTACATGGCGGCATGGGCTTTATCGAAGAAACCGGCGCGGCGCAGCTGTATCGCGACATCCGCATAGCTGCGATTTACGAGGGCACCAATGGCATTCAGGCAGCCGATCTGGTCGGCCGCAAACTCGGCATGCGCGGCGGTGATGCGGTGCGCGAGCATCTGGCAAAGATCGGGCAAGAGGCAGGCGAACATGCCGCACTCAAGGCGCTTGCGGGCGCCTGTACCGAGGTAGCCGAATGGATGATTGGTAGCGCCTCGACTGACGACAAGCTCGCTGGCAGCTATCCATTCACCACGATGATGGCGGTCGCGACCTGCGGCAGCCTGATGGCGAAACAGTTGCAGGTTGCTGAGGCAGAAGGCGGTAATACGCCATTCCTGAAAGCCAAGATCGCCAGCTGCCGCTATTATCTCGACGTGATGGTGCCCGAGGCGCTGTCGCTCAAAGGCAGTGCAATGGCGGGAGCGGACTTGCTCTATGCATTGGATGCCGAAGGGCTGGCGGCTTGAGCGAAGATCTGCTCCGCCGCATCGCCGATGCGCTGGAACGGCTTGCGCCGCCGAGGGGCGAACCGGCAGACCTTTCTGCCCACCCCGCCTACCATTGGGACGGCCGAACGCTTGCCGCCGTCACTACTTTCGCCCCACTTCCCGCCAGCCTGATCGTCGGCGTCCACCGGCAAAAAGAAGCCATAACCGAAAACAGCCGCCGCCTTGCCCAAGGCCATGCCGCGCATGATGTGCTTCTCTGGGGTGCGCGCGGGATGGGAAAGTCGGCACTGGTCAAATCGGTGACCGGCGCTTTGCAGGCGCAGGGCTTACCGCTCGCATTGGTCGAAACCACCGCAGACCAGCTGGCCAGCCTGCCGCATCTGTTCGCGCTGCTTGGCAAATCCGAGCGCCGTTTCGTCTTGTTCATCGACGATATGGCGTTCGAAGGCGACGATGCCGGCCCACGCCGCTTGCGATCGATGCTCGAGGGCGGATCGGAAGCGCGTCCCGCCAATGTCCGGCTTTATGTGACCTCGAACCGACGCAACATCGTCGAGCGGCGACAGGATGACGAAGATGCCGCCGTCAATGCGCGCGATGTTGCCGATGACCGGCTCGCGCTAGCCGACCGTTTCGGGCTCAAGCTGGGTTTTCAATATCCCGACCAGCCCGCCTTCCTCGAAATGGTCGCCGCTTACGCCGCGCATTTCGGGCTCGACTGGGACGAGGCAGACGCCCTCGCCTTTGCCCACCAGCGCGGTGGCCGCTCGGGCCGCGTGGCGTGGCACTATGCGGTGGAACTGGCCGGACGCGAAGGCCGCAGCCTTTAGAGCGTTTTTTCGTATATCCGGTAGATCTTGTTCACCTTGCCGCCGACGGCTTCACCCACCGAAACCATCGGCCCGTTCGACGACAGCACCCAACCGAAATCGCCGCGCGTTGCGCCGAATTTGGTGATCGCATCGCGGCGGATGTATTCGATGAGCATGAAAGCCAGTTGGCCCGCCATGCGCGTGCCCTGAAGCTTTTTGACCACGCCCATCAACGGTACGCGCATCGTCGTCACCTGCGGCGTGCCGACATTCAGCCACCAGAGCAGCTTGGCCCAATTGAACGGCCATAATGAGCCGCCATATTTGACCAGCTGCTCGTTGAGATCGGGTACAGTCATCATGAAAGCGACCGGTTCACCGTCGATTTCGGCAATGCGGATCAGGTCTTCAAAGACGATCGGTTTCAGCTTCTTACCTGCATAGGCTACTTCTGCGGGCGTGAAGGGAACGAAGCCCCAATTGTCGCTCCATGCATCATTGAGGATCGACAGGATCAACGCCGCTTCCTCGTCAAATTTACGCTTGTTAACGCGGCGGATGTGGATCTTGCCGCTTTTTTCTCCCATCGCAACGATGCGCCGGGTCAATTCGGGGAAGTCTTCGACGATTGGCAACGCATAAGTGTAGAGGTCCTCGACCTTCTGATACCCCGCCGCCTCAATCCAGCCCTGATAAGCCGCACTGTTGAACCCCATCATCACTGTCGGCGGATGGTCATGCCCCTCGATCAGCAAACCCGGCTCATCCCACATCGCGAAACTGACCGGACCGAGCATTTTGGTCATGCCCTTGGCGCGCAGCCATTTTTCGGCTTCGGCGAGCAATGCGTTGCCAATCTCTGCGCTCTCCGCCTCGTAAAATCCCCAAAAGCCGGTGCCGGGGCCCATGCCCTGTTCGACCGGCTGCTTGAGTGCGAGATGGTCGATATGCGCCGAAATCCGGCCGACCACCTGCCCGGCACGGCGCGCTAGGAAAAGTTGTGCCTCGGCATGTTCGAACCAGGGGTTCTTGGTGGGCGTGAGGAGGCCATATACCTCATCCTTTAGCGGCGGCACCCAGTTCGGGTCGCTCGCGTAAAGGCGGAAAGGCAGGTCAACAAACTCCGCCAGCGCCTTTTTCCCGTTCACCGGCGTAACGCGCACTTCGCCTGCCTGCATGCTCTCCAACCTCCTAGTCACTGTTACAGCATCTTATGCGGACCTGTGTGACGCTCGACAACGGTTTACAAGCGCAATCGAGCCGCCAGTTTGCCAAGACCGGCTTTGTCCTCCCGAACAAGTCCCAGTTTCAAAATCAACCACAAAGTGGGGAAGAACAGAGCAAGCAAAGTCAGCGCCCGGATACGCTGGCCAAATCCGGCAACCACTTCTCCCGCCACCCAGAGGAGCGCGATACCTGCAAGGCTGGCGAGCAGCGCGCGCCAGAAACCAAATCCGAACGGCGATAGGCGATCGCTCCACCAAAGTTCGAAAATCGCCAGCAAGGCCGTGACGATGATAGCAGCGGTCACCGATACCGCCATACCTACCGCCTGCGCCAAGGGAACGAGCCATGCCGCGAGGCCCAGCCACAGCGCCAAACCCAATATGCTGTTGATCAAAGGCAATGCACGATGCCCTGTCATCTCGACAATCGGCGTCGCGGGCCCGAGCGCAGCTTCAACCGACCGGCCGAGCAGCAGGATAAGGACAACCGGCAACGCCGCCTCTGCGCCAGGTGCAAAAGCAGTTAGAACATCTGCCGCAACCAGCATCATGAACCCGGCTATCGGCAACGCGAACAACACGGATATATGGGTTGAAAAGCTGAATAGAGGTCCGATCTCCCTCCTTTTCGTTGCCGCCTGCGCCGATGAAAGTGGAGCGAGGACATAAAGAAACGACAAGCGGACAATCAGCGGGATCGAGGCAATTTTGCGTGCGATTCCAAACAGCCCTGCCGCAGTGGCGCCCGACACGCCAGGCAACATCAAGTTGAGCAATATAGGCGGCAAATCGCTGTAAACGCGGCGCGCCAGCCAAGGCGGCTGTAGTGCTATTCCAGCCTTGATCGCCTCACGCCGCAGCGCCATTGGAACCGGAACATGCAGCAACAGATGCAAGTCGAAAAAGCGACCCAGCAACTGCCACGACAGGATGCTCGTCAGCACCAATGATGCGAGGTGCCCGAGCAGCAGACCTTCGACACCAAAGCCTGCAAAATAGAACAGCGCTGCAAAAACCAGCCGTGCAACCTGTTCCCAGAAAATGCGCAAACGGATTTCCGGGCCGAATGCGCGCATTGCCCTGGCGGCGCCCGTTGCAATTTCGATGAATATCCACAACGGCAGGCTGAAGGCAAATATGGCGATCGCCCGTGGTAAAATCGGTCGGACGGACTCAGGTGCGGAAATGGATTCGGCGATCCAAGGCGCTGCCAGCGCAACGATCACCGCGACGACAAGGCCGGCGCCGGTGCCCGCCAGCAAAGCAAAGCGCACAGCCGCGTGCTGCCGTTCCCGATCCCCGGTTGCCGGCACAATGCGTTGCAACGCCTTTGCCAAACCAAGATCGAACAGATCCGTCAGGATATTGATCGCAGCCCACAAAACAACATAGACGCCGTAGCCTGCGAGACCAAACATCCACGTATATGCAGGCTGAGCTATGACCTCAATCAGCGCACCGAGCCGCGCCACCGCCGCCAGCCCTGCACCTTTGGCGACATCCTTGCGATCAATGGTCTGCGCCTGCGCCCCGATCAGCGCCTCTTCTTGCGGCCCGCTCATTCCTCAGTACGGACCAGCACCGTTTCGCCGATCAGCAAGAACAGCAGAAAGGGCGCCCATGCCGCAATAAATGGCGGGTAAGCGCCCAAATTACCCATCGCCAAGGCAAAATTGTCGGCCACAAAATAGGCAAAGCCCAACGCCATCCCGACCACGGCCCGCAGGAATAGCGCGCCGGAACGCGCCAGTCCAAAGGCCGCCACAGCCCCCAACAGAGGCATCAGCAGCGCCGACAAGGGCCCCGAAATCTTGTGCCACAATATGCCTTCGAGCGTATCAGTTCGACGCCCGGCTGCCTTCAGATCGTCTATGGCGTGCATCAGCGGCACGAAACCCAGCGCATCGCCATCAACCTTTATTCGGTTGAACCGCTCGGGCTCAATCCCGCGTCCAACAATCAGTTCGGGCAACTTTTCTTGCTCGGCTTTGGCAACATCGAAAATCTCGATATTCTCAAGCTTCCATGCGCCGTCGCTAAGGCTGCCGGATTCCGCCTGAATTACGCGCTTAAGGCTGCCTTCGTTACGCTGGTAAACGCGAATTCCCTGCAATTTTGTGGCGTTCCCCTTCCCCGAAACCATGCGCACCTGAACCAGGTCGCGCCCCTCGCGCACCCAGACATTTGTGCGGATGCCATCATCCTTGGGCACAGAACCGTATTCGACGTCCTGCCAGACCTTCAGCTTGGCGGTTGCAGGGGCGACCACCGTTTCGTTGAAAACAAACGACACACCGGCAACCAGCAGGCTTGCCGCCAGCATCGGCGCCAATATCTGGTGCGCCGAAAGGCCCGCCGCCTTCATCGCCACCACTTCGCTGTTCTGGCTGAGCGTCGCAAAAGTTATCAGTGTCGCCAGCAGCACCGAAAAGGGCAGGAAGCGGGCTATGATCTGCGGCGCGCGCATCCCTACATAGCGCCAAAGGTCGGATTCGCTGTTGCCTGCGACCGAGAGGATCTTGCCGCTTTCGCCCAACAGATCGAGCGTCTGCAGCACCAGCACCAGCATAAGCAACACGGCAAGCGTGCGGACGAGGAACAGCCGCGCCATATACCAGCCGATCTGGCGCGATGGGAAGAATTGCAGCCGCACCGATCAGGCCTCCTGCACCAATAGGCGCGACTTGCGTCGACCGAAGCGGAACAGCTTCTTGATCGATTTGCCCGCTTTGGCAGCGAACACTTCAAGCGCGCCTATCGGTTGGCCGCCCGGCACATGCGCGATCACATGGTACATCCAGAAAATCAGCGCGGCAAAGACAAGGCACGGCACCCAAAGTGCAACAGCGGGCGGAACCTGCCCCATCGCACCTAGCGATTCCGCATATTCGTTCACCTTGTGATAGGTCACCACCATCACGATCGACAAGAATACCCCGAGCGCCGATGTCGATCTTTTGGGGGGTATCGCCAGCGCCAAGGCCAGCAGCGGCAGCAGAAACATCATCGCCACTTCAACCAACCGGAAGTGGAAATTGGACCATGCCGCATTGCGCTCACTTTTTGGGCGCTCGATGTCGTTGCTGACCTTTACCAGTTCGGTAAGCGTATATTCGCGATCCTTGCCGCCGCGCCCGCGGAATTGCTCGATCTGGGGCAGATCGATCGGCACGTCATGGTTCGAAAAACTGAGAACACGCGCGCTGCGATAATTGGGGGCATCATGCACAAGCGTGCCGTTGGTCAATCGTAGGATGATCGTATCGGGATCGTCAGTTCGCAGAAACTGGCCCTTTTCGGCAGTCACCGAAATCGACTGGCCCTTCTTGTTCTCTGCAAAAACGAACAGGCCTGACAGGTCATTGCCCTGATTGCGGCTTTCGTCGATCCGGACCGTCAGATTGTCGCCCAGATTGTTGAACTCGCCTACCTTGATCGAGGCGCCCAAGGCGCCGGATCGCAGATCAAAACGCAACTCTTCATACAAATAGCGCGACGTTGGCTGCACCCATCCGACAATGGCAAAATTGGCCAGCGCCAGCACGATCGCAAAAAGATATGGCACGCGCAGCAGCCGCCAATAGCTCTGCCCAACCGCGCGGAAAATATCGATCTCCGAAGTGGTTGCGAGCCTGCGGAAGGCGAGCAATATCCCCAGCATCAGCCCGATCGGAATGCCAAGCGACATATATTCGGGGATCAGATTTGCGAGCATGCGCCAGACAACGCTGACCGGCCCGCCTTCGGCGGCAACGAAATCGAACAGCCGCAACATCTTGTCGAGCAACAGCAACATCGCGGCAATCACAAGCGTGCTGACCAGCGGTAGCGTGACAAGCCTTGCTATGTAGCGGTCGGTGGCGGTCAAAAATTTCAACTTATGGTCGCCCTGTCACCCTAATTTGGCCGCAAATCGTTCCGATATACCTGATCAAGATCAGGAGCAATATCGTTGGTCGTAATATGATCAACGCAAATGGTACGGAGTAGTTACAGCAATGGCACGTTTCATTGCCGCTTTCGCCGCCGCCGCGCTCGCTATGACGGGCACGGCCTCGGCCGGAAGCGTGATTTCAAACGATATGAGCCGCTGCAGCGCCGGTCAGGGCCCTGCGGTGAAAGTTGTCGTAAATGGCGTAAAAGCGTCAGCAGGCAGGATTAGGGTTCAAAACTATCCTGCGACCAAAGCTGCATGGCTCAACAAATCACAATGGCTGCACCGCATAGAGTCGTCAGCCCGCGCAGGTGCGATGAGCTTTTGCATTCCTTTG
Organism: Sphingorhabdus sp.; assembly: GCF_040079335.1. Classification (GTDB taxonomy): domain Bacteria; phylum Pseudomonadota; class Alphaproteobacteria; order Sphingomonadales; family Sphingomonadaceae; genus Sphingorhabdus_B. Next base: position 35,978 of record NZ_JBEBKL010000007.1, on the reverse strand, counting down.
GCGTCCGCCGGCAATTATGCCATTGCCGTACGGCACGACAAAAATGGCAACGGCAAGACCGATATCTCGTCGGACGGCGGCGGCTTTTCCAACAACCCGTCGATCAATATACTCAACCTGGGCAAGCCCTCGGTCGGGAAAGTCAGCTTTTATGCGGGTTCCGGTGTAACGACGGTAACGATCAACATGAAATATATGTGAGGTTTCAAGGGGTAATTTGGCTCTAGTCGCGCTTCTTTCCAATCCGCACTCGACCGGCAACAAGAGCCTGTTGCCGCAGGTGCGGAGCTTTTGCGCGAAGAACCCGGACATCTTCCATTATGAAGTCGAAGAGGTCGGCCAGATTGCTCGCGCGCTCGAAATGATCGCGCGCGTCAAGCCCAAGGTGCTCGTCGTCAATGGCGGCGATGGCACCGTTCAGGCAGCGTTGACCGAGCTCTATCATGGCGGCCATTTCAAAGGCACGCCTCCTCCCGTGGCAGTTCTGCCCAATGGCAAGACCAACCTGATTGCGCTCGATCTGGGCGCAAGCGGGGATGCGTTGCAGGCGTTGGTGGACATTTTGGAACTGGCGAAGGGCGACCTGTCTGGCCATGTCGTAGCGCGTGAGCTGATCGCGCTGTCCGAAGGCACCGATAATGTCCGCCCTGTAATCGGGATGTTTCTGGGCGGGGCCTATCTGGCGGAAACGATTCTCTATTGCCGCAACAAGATATATCCGCTCGGCCTGCCCAACGGGCTAAGCCATGTTATTGCCGCAATTGCCGCCATTTTCACGGTGCTGTTCGGCCTGAAAGCAGATTTCCTTCCGCGTCGCACCGAATCGATCCGGATTTCGCTGATCCGCGATGGTGAGCTCAAAGGGCGTTTCTCCGTGCTAATCGTCACCACGCTCGAAAAGCTATTGCTTGGCGGGCGCGTGCGCACTGAAGGCAGCGGGCATCTGAAGCTGATGGCGGTCGACCAAGGGCCCTGGGTGTTGTTGCGGATGATAGGCGCATCGTTGCTCGGCCTTTTGGGCAAGCGGCGCATGGATGGCATCCACATCAGCAATGGCGATATCATCCAGATCGACGGCGGGCGCAGCAATGTGATCCTCGACGGCGAAGTGTTCGAGGCAGGCAGCGACCGTCCGATAGTGTTGCGCTCAACCCCGCCGGTGCCGTTCCTCAAGCTTGCCGCCTGAGGCAATCGCTTAACCGGTAAAAAGCCGCTAAGGCCATCGCATGTCCTCGCTCACACAGCTTGTCGCAGAAGAATTGGCACAGCCGGTCGACCCGCGCGTGCGCGATATAGCCGAGGCGCTGGCCGCGAAATATCCGGACGCTTCGAAAGCCGTGCTATTTTACGGAAGCTGCCTGCGCGAAAGCCAGCTCGAAGGGCTGATGCTCGATTTCTACCTGATCGTATCGGACTATGACACGGCGTTCGACAAAGGCTGGCTGGCGCGGGCAAACCGACTCATTCCACCCAATGTCTTCCCGTTCGAGCACAAAGGCTTGATGGCCAAATATGCCGTGCTGAGTGAAACCGATTTTCACCGGCTGAACGGCCCGGAAACGCGCAATGTCTCGGTTTGGGCCCGCTTTGCACAACCAGCACGGCTGGTGTGGAGCGCGGATACGCAGGCTCAGGCCAAAGCCATCGCTGCCGTTTCACGCGCCGCACCAACACTGCTGGCTGCCGCCGGATCAATCGATGGCGAGGCCCCGCTCGACTGGTGGCGGCGGGCCTTTGCTCTGACCTATTCGGTCGAATTGCGCGCCGAACGCAAAAGCCGTTCGAACTCGGTGGTCGATGCCGACCCGGCGCGCTATGTACGGTTCAGCATTCCGGCAATAGACGCTATCCCGGCAGGAGCCGAAAGCGGTGGCTGGGCGCGCCGCCGGTTCGAAGGCAAATTGCTCTCCATCACCCGTCTCGCCAAGGCAGCGTTCACCTATTCGGGCGGGATCGACTATCTGGCCTGGAAGATAAACCGCCACGCGGGAACGCAAATCGAGATCAAGCCCTGGCAACGCAAATGGCCGTTGGTCGCGGCTTTCGTTCTAGTTCCAAGATTGCTTGCCAAAGGCGCGGTGCGCTAGCTGCGGAAAACGACAGTCTTGCTGCCATTGAGCAACACGCGATCCTCCAAATGATCGCGCACGGCGGCAGCGAGCACGCGGCTCTCAATGTCGCGCCCCTTGGCCACCAGATCCTCTGCCGTATCGGCGTGGCTGACCGCTTCGACGTCCTGCGCGATGATCGGGCCTTCATCGAGATCTGCAGTGACATAATGGGCGGTCGCGCCGATCATCTTTACCCCGCGCGCGTGCGCCTGATGATAGGGTTTTGCACCCTTGAAGCCGGGTAGGAAGCTGTGGTGGATGTTGATGCAACGACCCGACAGGAAGCCCGCAAAATCATCCGACAAGATCTGCATATAGCGTGCCAAGACGACAAGTTCGGCTCCACTTTCCTCGACCAGCGCCTTTATCGCGGCTTCCTGATTCGGCTTGCTATCAGGTGTGATTGGGAAATGGTGCCACGCAATGTCACCGACCAGCGAAGGTTTTGCGGCGTCGCGCGGATGGTTGGAAGCGATGGCAACAACGTCCATCTTCAACTCGCCGACCCGTACCCGGTACAGCAGGTCTTCGAGACAATGGTCGAATTTGGAGACCATCAGCAACACCTTGCGCGGCGCATCGGCGTTGCGAATCTGCCAGTGCATCGAAAGCCGCTCGGCCAAAGGCGCGAATTGGTCCTTCAGCGCATCGGCCTCAGGCGCTCCGGGCAAAGCCTCAAACACCACCCGCATGAAGAATTGCGCGTCCTCACGGTCGTTAAACTGCTGCGATTCAAGAATGTTGCAGCCATGATTTGCAAGGAAACCCGAAACAGCCGCGACCAGCGCCGGTGCATCCGGGCAGGAGAGTGCGAGGGTGTAGCGGGTTGCCATCGTCAAAGGTCAGATGATGCCGACAGCCTTGCCTGCACGTTCAAACCGGCCGAGAATATCCTGCACTTGCTCGCTTGTATGCTCGGCGCAGAGCGAGCAGCGCAGCAGCGTCATGCCCGCAGGCGTTGCCGGCGGACGGGCCAAGTTGACGTATAGCCCTTCGTGTAACAACGCCTCCCACATCATCGCACCGCGCTCCAGATCGGGCATGATGACCGCGATGATCGCCGATTGCGGCTCGTCAGTGCCCAGTTGAAAGCCGAGATCGCGCAGCCCTTTGTGCAGGGCCTTGCTGTTTTCCCACAAATGCGCGCGCTTGTTGCCGCCGTGCATCAACTTGCGCACCGATGTCGCGCTCGACGTCATCACGCTAGGCGGAAGGGCGGCGGTGAACACATAGGGGCGGCACACAAGGCGCAATATTTCGAACTTGGGATGGTTCGACACACAAAACCCGCCGACCGTTCCGACACTTTTCGAAAAAGTGCCGATGATGAAATCGACATCGTCGATGCAGCCCTGCTCTTCGGCAACACCGCGACCATTGGCGCCGATAAAGCCCATCGAATGCGCCTCATCGACCAGCACCATCGCGCCATTTTCCTTGGAGATGCGCACCATCTCCTTCAGCGGTGCGACGTCGCCGAGCATTGAATAGACGCCTTCGAGTACGACCAGCTTGCCAGCCTCGGCAGGCAAACGCTTCAGTCGCTTTTCGAGCGCCTCAATGTCATTGTGGCGGAAGGCGACGATTTCGGCGTCGCCCATCTTACAGCCGTCATAGATCGACGCATGGCTGTCAATATCTAGGATGATATAATCACCCTTGCCCGCGATCGTGCTGATGATCCCCAGATTGGCCTGATAGCCGGTCGAAAAGACCATCGCATGGTCCATGTCGTAAAATTCGCGCAGCGCCGCCTCGACATCGCGGTGCGGATGGAAGGTGCCGTTCAAGACGCGGCTACCGGTGGTGCCAGCGCCAAAATCGTCAAACGCCTGTTTACCTGCGGCGATGACATCTTCGTCGAAGGTCATACCCATATAATTATAGGTGCCGAGCAGGATCGTCTCGCGCCCATTGCAGATCGCGACGGTCGGCGACAGCACCTTTTCCATCACCAGATTGAACGGGTCGGTCAGCCCAGTTTCAAGCAGCGCGCGGCGCTGTTCAATCAGCGGGTCGAATTTGGAGAAAAGGTCGGTCATATCAATCCGTAAGTTTAAGCACCGCATCGACCAGTTGGCCGACATTTTCGATTTCAGCCTGCATGTTCATGGTGATGACGATGTCGAAACTGTCTTCCACTTCGGCGACGAAATCCATGACGGTTAGGCTGTCCCATTCGAGATCACCGGCAAAGGTCGTTGCATCGCTCAGCTCTACGCCTTTTTTGTTGAACGGCGCGATCAGCTCCTTGAGCTTGTCGAACATTTCGCTGCGGTTGGTCATATTTTGTCCCTAACTATAAACTGTCGCGCCATTACCACTGGAATAAGGCGGTAAAAGGGCGATTTCTGGCCCCTATCGGTTACCCGCTTCTATAACCATCCCTGCGCCTTATACCAGCGCGCGGTGGCTTTCAGGCCATCGAGCGTGGCGACTTGAGGCTGCCAAAGTGCGGCGGGAGGTGCAGCCTCGCGGTCGATGACCCAATCAGAATGGCTCATATAGCTGGCGCGATCCGGGGTGAGCTTGGCCTTGGCGCCCCGCACTAGCCGGTCACCCCAGGCTGCTGCAAAGAGCAGCGGGCGTGGCGCAGAAATCGTGGCTATGCGGCGGCCCAGCGCCAAGCCGATCGCACGGGCAAAGCGGCCGTGCTCCCAACCCCCGGGCTCACCGTCATCAGCCTCAAAAGTTTGCGCCGTTGCATCCTCATGCGCCGGAAGCAGCGCAACCAGCAAGCGCGCAAGATCATCGACATGGATCCACGACCCTTTGCCAGCGGGTGGCAGCAGGCAAAAGCCTTTGGCTGCCATTTTGAACATTTCGAAAACCTCGGTGTCGCCGGGGCCGTAAACACCGGGCGGGCGGAGGATCGTCCAGTCGAGCATACTGGTCGCGACCAGCTTCTCGCCTTTGGCTTTGCTCGATCCGTAAACCGAAAGCTTAGGCTCGCGCGCGGAGAGTGACGAGACATGGACGAAACGCCTTATGCCCGATTCCTTGGCGGCGCTCAAAAGTTGGGCGGTGCCGGTGACATTGCCCGCTTCGAACCCTGCTGCATCAGGCGCGTTGACCACACCTGCAATGTGCAAGATTGCATCTGCACCTTCACACAATTGCGCAAGACTTTCAGGCCGATCGAGAGCGCCCTCAACCCATGTCACACCCGGCTTCGCTGGCTGGCTTCGACGGGTGAGTGCACGCACCTGCCAGCCTGCTTCGACCAATTGGTGCAGCGTCGCGCCGCCGACAAAACCGGTCGCGCCGGTCAGGGCAACCACGCCCTTGCCTGCCATCAGAGCAACACCATCTGGTCGCGGTGAACGAGCACTTGGCGTGGAACCGCGCCCAATATGGCTTCGAGTTCGATCGAGCGTTTGCCGCAAATTTGCACGGCATCGGCGGCATCATATTCGGAAAGCCCGCGCGCCAGCGTTTCACCTTCTGCCGTGACGATGTCGATGACATCGCCGCGCCGGAATTCACCTTGCACCAGCTTGGCACCCGCAGGCAGCAGGCTTGCCCCACTTCGCAACGCCTTCGCAGCTCCTGCATCGACGACGATACTGCCTTTGACCGACAACCGCCCACCGATCCAGCTTTTGCGCGCGCTACCGGCTCCGCGCGGTGTGAACCATGTAAAAGGTGCGCCATCGTCTAACGCAGCAAGCGGATGGTCGCGCAGCCCCGAGGCAATGGCGAGGCCAATCCCTGCGCGCGTGGCGATATCTGCGGCATCGATCTTCGATGCCATCCCGCCCGAACCCATGCCGGACGAGGAGTCGCCCGTCACCATGATGCGGATATGGCCATCGACTTTGGCCACTTCGGGCACGAGCTGCGCCTCAGGATCTTTTGGATCGCGGTCATAAAGCCCGTCGACATCGGACAGTAACACCACGCCATTTGCGCTCGCCGCCTGTGCCACGCGCGCGGCCAGCCGGTCATTGTCGCCAAAGCGGATTTCTTCGGTCGCGACGCTGTCATTTTCATTGATGACGGGGACTGCTCCAGCCCCAAGCAACCGGTCCAGTGTAGCGGTGATGTTGAGATAGCGGCGGCGATCCTCCAGATCATCGAGCGTCACTAGCATCTGTGCAGCGGTCAGCCCTTGCGAGGCGAGCAATTCGGCCCAGATACCCGACAAGAGAATCTGCCCGACCGAGGCAGAGGCCTGTGCGTCTGCAAGGCTGGCACGGCCACCCTTTTCAAAACCAAGCCGTCTTGCCCCCAGCGCAATCGCGCCAGAGCTGACAACGACGATCTTCTGCCCCGCCTTTTGGCGTTTGGCTATATCGGCAACCAGCGTTTCGAGCCAATCACGCCGAACCGATCCGTCAGATTCGACCAGCAAGGACGACCCGACCTTTACCACCAGTAGCGGGCAAGTGGCAGGGCTCAGATGGGCGACCATTCGCCTTCCTCATTATCGCCGCTCGAGGTTTCGACGCTGCTCTTGTCGGGTAGTGCCGCGATCACGCGGTCGAGAACCTTGTCGACGCCCTGTCCGGTCGCGCCTGAAATCGCGATCACCTCTTGCGCGCCAGCGGCCTCAAGTTGCGCCGAAATGTCGGCCATCAGCTCTTCGTCCAGAAGGTCGCCCTTGTTGAGGGCAACGATCTGTGGCTTGTCTTCAAGGCCGGCACCATAAGCTTCGAGCTCTTCGCAGACCGTGTGCCAAGCCTCGACCGGGTCGTCGCCGGTGGCGTCGATCAGGTGGATCAATATCTGGCAGCGCTCTATATGGCCCAGGAAGCGGTCGCCTACGCCTGCCCCTTCGGCAGCACCCGCAATCAGCCCCGGAATGTCGGCGAGGACAAATTCGCGACCTTTGTGGCTGACCACGCCCAATTGAGGACGCAGCGTCGTGAAGGCATAGGCCCCGACCTTTGCCTTGGTATTGGTCACCTGATTGATGAAGGTCGATTTACCGGCATTGGGCAGGCCGACAAGTCCGGCATCGGCAAGTAGTTTCAGCCGCAGCCAAACCCACGATTCCTGACCATCCTCACCCGGCTGGTGCTGGCGCGGGGCGCGATTGGTGCTGGTCTTGTAGCTGGCGTTACCACGACCGCCCATACCGCCCTTCAGGAAGGTGATACGTTGCCCGACCTTGGTCAGATCAGCGAGCAAGGTGCGATCATCGTCGTCGGCCAAAATCTGCGTGCCCACGGGCACCTTGATCACCAGATCTTCGCCACCTGCACCATAGCGGTCTCGTCCTGCACCACCACCACCGCGCGGGGCCTTGAAATGCTGGGTGTAGCGGAAGTCGATCAAGGTGTTGAGACCGGCTACGGCTTCGAAGATGATGTCGCCACCACGCCCGCCATTGCCGCCGTCGGGGCCGCCATATTCGACATATTTTTCGCGGCGAAAGCTGACAGCCCCGGGGCCACCGGCACCGGAGCGGATGTAGATTTTCGCCTGATCTAGGAAATGCATGGCCCGCCCTTAGGCGAGAGCGGCTGGTTTTACCAGCCTTGGCCTATCTGGGCCGCCCTTCGGTGCCCATTCCGGCGGTGATGAACAGCGCGGTCGCCTCGCCCTCTATATCGGCGGTATGCCAGACACCGGGCGGATTGATCGCATATTCGCCTGCCCCAATCGTCACCGAACCGGTCGAACCGTCGAGGTATTCCTGGATCAGCGTCATCTGGCCCGAGGTGCACACGACAACCTCGTCTCCCGCCGGATGCATTTCCCAGCTATCCCAGCTTTGGGTAAAGCGATGCATGCTGACCAGCCGCCCTTCGGCGCCATCGCCACCGTGGCGCTCGCCATAGGCCATATACCAGTCCATCGCTCCGCTGAACTCGGGTTGGGGGATCGCGGTCGCGCCAAGGCCGAGATGGAGCGGGTGTTTCTCCAGTTTTTGAACGCTCATATGGAAAAACTCCCGCCCGAAGTTGACAAAGCTGACACTATGTCACGCAAGATTATTACATGATGAAAGCGTTCAGCTTATTGCCATCCGGATCGCGGAAATAGCCTGCATAGAAACCGCCATCGCCGCGCGGTCCCGGGGGGCCTTCGCAGGTGCCGCCATGGGCGAGCGCGATATCATACAGCCGGTGAACCTGATCCTTGTCCTTCGCCTCCAGCGCCACCATGACGCCATTGCCGACCGTGGCGCTATTGCCGTCAAACGGCTTGGTCAGGCCAATACCCGCGCCGCCACCCGGCGTGCCCCAGGCGATGAAGCCATCAAAATCCATCATCCGCCCGGTGCCCATTTCAGCCGCAATGGCATCATAAAATTTGGCGGCACGGGCCAGATCATTGGTGCCCAAAGTCACATAACCGATCATCGAATCATCTCCTTCAAAGTATTTGGAACATTATGCGAACATCGGCACTTCGTCAATCCGTCTTGGGCGGCCATTCTCCGGCTGCCACCAACTTGTCGATTGTGCGCGTTTCAAAATCGCCCGCATCATGGCGTTCGGGCAGGCAGGTGGCAGGGTCGCCCATCACCCGATTGACCATCCGCCCACGTTGCGCCGCAGGGCGCGCCGCGATCTGCTTGGTCCAGCGCTGCACATGTTTGTAGCTGGTGACGTCGAGAAACTCGCCTGCCTCGTAAATCAACCCCATGGCGAGCGCGCCATACCAGGGCCAAATCGCGATATCGGCGATCGAATATTCATCGCCCGCCATATATTCGCGCTCAGCAAGGTTGCGGTCGAGCACATCCATCTGCCGCTTCACCTCCATTGCGAAACGATCAACGCAATATTCGATCTTGAACGGCGCATAGGCATAGAAATGGCCGAAGCCGCCGCCGAGATAGGGTGCGCTGCCCATCTGCCAGAACAGCCAGCTCAACGCCTCGGCACGCTTGGCAGGGTCAGTGGGCAGGAAGGCGCCGAATTTCTCGGCAAGGTAAAGCAGGATCGCACCCGATTCGAATACGCGCTGCGGTGTCGGTCCGGAGTGGTCGACCAGCGCGGGGATTTTCGAATTGGGGTTGGCATCGACAAAGCCCGACCCGAACTGGTCACCATTGCCGATATTGATCAGCCAGGCATCATATTCCGCTCCCGCATGGCCCAGCGCGAGTAGCTCCTCGAGCAGCACAGTCACCTTCACCCCATTGGGGGTGCCGAGCGAATAAAGCTGCATCGGATGCTTGCCGACGGGCAGTTCCTTGTCATGCGTCGCCCCGGCAATCGGCCGGTTGATATTGGCAAAACGCCCGCCGCTTTCAGTATTCCACTCCCACACTTTAGCAGGCGTGTATTCGGACAGGGTCTGGTTCGGCGTTTCGGGCATGTGGCGCTCCTCGATTGGGTTGTTCTTTGCAACCGGTATAACGCGTGAAAGGGGTTTGGGTAGGGGGATTGCAATCCCAAACAATGGTGTTATAACGCATGTATGAACGCACAAGTCAAAATTATCAAAGTCGGCAATTCGGTGGGCATCACTTTGCCCAGCGATATTGTGCGTCGTCGGGGTTTGAAGCCCGGCGATCAACTCAATCTGGCCGATGACGGCCTGACCATATCGCTGACCGAACCTTCCGACGATTTCGAAAGCCAGATGGCCGCCGCACGCGAAGTGATGGCACGCCGCAAGCGGGCCTTGCGCGAACTCGCAAAGTAATATCGTGGCGCAGGATTGGATCTGGGTCACGCTCGACGTGGCAATGGCGGCGCATGCCGAACAGGTCGCCGAACATGGCGGTGGAGAAGGTGTGCGCGACGCAACATTGCTCGAAAGCGCAATGGCGCGCCCGCAAAATCTGGCTGCTTATGGTGAGCCTGATGTCTGCGCTCTCGCCGCGTCTTACGCCTATGGCATTGCGCGCAACCATCCGTTTGTCGACGGCAACAAGCGCACCGCAGCGGTGGTCAGCGAAACATTTTTGATGCTCAATGGCTATGAGCTGATTGCGAATGATGCCGAAATGGTGGTGGCTTTTGTCGATCTGGCCGCAGGGGAGCTAAACGAGGGCGAGTTGGAAGCGTGGTTTCGAGAATTTGTTCAGTCAGTTGGGTGAACTGACAAATTAAGGTCGATTTTCATGTTAGCCCAGCTGCAACAAAAGCCACTTGCCTCACGCCGCCGCGATCGTCGTCCGGTGCAACAGTCGGTGATGGCCATCATAGCCGCCGGTCGCAGCGTGGAGGACCGAGCGGTTGTCCCACATCAGCAGCATTCCCGGCTGCCATTTGTGGCGATATACGAACGCCTCTTGCCCCTGATATTGGTAAAGCTCGATCAGCAGCGGCAGCGCCTCTGCATCGTCCATGCCGTCAAAGCCGATGATATAGCCGAAACAGCTGAACAGCCCCAGCCGCCCGGTTTCGGGATGCGCGCGGATATAGGGGTGGAGTTGTGTCGCCTCCGCATCCTTGGACGGGCGAATGTCCATCGATCGTTTCGCCTTGTCGCCCTCACCATAGGCCCCATCGGGCGCATAAGCGCGCTTGGCCGAATGGATCGCCATCCGCCCCTCTACCCGCACGCGCAGCGCATCGGGCATCGCATCGAGCGCCGCATGCTGGTTGGCAAACAACGTGTCGCCACCGATGGGTGGGATTTTGATGCCATAAAGGCAAGTGCCCGCGGGCGGACGCGCCTGAAAGCTCCAGTCGCTGTGCCAGTTTTCCGCGAACAAGGGCGAGGTTTCATCCGCGAGCCGTTCGACCGCGATCACATGCTTGCGCCCCTTGATCGGCGCGATGAACGGATCATCGCCAAAGCCGCCAAAATGCAGCGTGAAGCGCTCCAGATCGTCGTCGGTCAAGTCCTGATCGGGAAAGGCGAGCACATGATGCTCAAGCCACGCCGCCCGGATCGCGCTGACCAGATCGGTCGACAAAGGCTGGCGCAGGTCAACACCGGTGACGCTCGCGCCGCATGCCTGGCCGGATGGGGTTATCTGCATAGCAGTAAAGCTAGTTTCCGGGGTTGTTTTGTCAATCTCACGCTGCTCCTCTCCCACAGGGAGAGGATACGAAGCCTTAGCCGTAAGGCTTAGGCGAAGTTGGTGAGGGGATCGGGGCTATCGATAGCGCACAACCCCGCACCCAGCTACGACTAGCGAGCAAACTCGCAAGTCTTCACATCCCTCTCCCCATGGGAGAGGGGCTATCATTCACCCTTTGCGATCAACAGCGTGCAACGAATTTGGTGCAACACGCCCTCTGTATTCGCCAGAACGTCATTGTTCCATAACCGCAGCACCGTATAGCCTGCCGCTTCCAACTGCCTCGTCCGTTCCGCATCGGCTTCGATTTGCTCGCCATGCTGACCGCCATCCAGTTCAACAATCAGCTTGGCTTCTACACACAGAAAATCCGCAATCCGGTTCTCCACCGGCTTCTGTCGCCGAAACTTCGCGCCTTCCAGCTGGCGACCGCGCAAATATTTCCAAAGCCGTTTTTCGGCTTCGGTCATATCGCGCCGAAGTCGGCGAGCATTGTGAACTACTGGCTTCACGGGATGCCATTACCACATCCCCTCTCCCATAGGGAGAGGCAGCGAGACTTGCCCCGGACTCGGTCCGGGGCTTAGTCGCAGCGGTGAGGGGTTGTTCACTGTCGGCTGGGCAGACCCCCTCACCAACTTCGCCTAGCTGGCAAAGCCAGCAAGGCTGCATATCCTCTCCCTATGGGAGAGGTGTTGCAGCTCATCCCCGCCCCAGCGGCGCACAAGCCTCCACCAGCCAAGCCTTCGCTTCACCCTCCAGCTGCGGCCCGACGATCTCCAGCACGCGGGCGTGATATTCATCCCACCAGCGCAGCTCGTCGCGGGTCAGCAGGTCGGTATCGACAAGCGTCTTGTCGATCGGCGCCCAGGTGAGGTTTTCGAAGCCGTAATAGGTGCCCTCAGCGCCCTCGATCTGGCGTTCCTCGACAAGCACCAGATTTTCGATGCGGATACCATAAGCACCGGTTTTGTAGTAGCCGGGCTCGTTCGAAAGGAACATGCCGGGGAGGAGGGTTTCGCCCGTCCCCGCCTGCCCGCCCGCCGATTTGGCGATGCGTTGCGGGCCTTCATGGACCGAAAGGAACGCGCCGACGCCGTGGCCGGTGCCATGCGCATAATCGACGCCGGCGGCCCACAGATATTGCCGCGCCAGCGCATCGAGCTGGCTGCCTGCTGTGCCCTCTGGGAAGACTGCGCGGGCGAGCGCGATATGGCCTTTGAGCACGCGGGTGTTGCGGTCTTTCATCTCGGCGGTCGGCTCCCCGGGGCCGATCCATACGGTGCGGGTGACGTCGGTGGTGCCGTCGAGATACTGCCCGCCGCTATCGACCAGATAGATGCTACCAGGCTCGATCCGCCGGTTCGATTGCTCGTCAACGCGGTAATGCGGCAGTGCGGCGTTGGGGCCTGCGGCCGAGATAGTATCAAAGCTCAGGTCGCGCAGCTTGCCCGTTGCCTCGCGGAAGCTTTGCAGCTTGGCGGCGGCGCTCAATTCGGTCTCGCCGCCCTTGGGGGCTGCAATATTCAGCCAGTGGAGGAAGCGGGTTAGTGCTGCGCCATCGCGCGCCTGTGCGGCGCGGTGGCCAGCCTGTTCGACCGGATTTTTCTGCGCGCGCGGGATGACGGTGGGGTCGCGCAGCTGGACGACCTCTGCCCCGCCCGATGCCAGTTTGTCGAAGATTGCCGCAACCGCGCGTTCGGGATCGACCGCAATGCGCTTGCCTTGCATGCCCTGAAGTGCGGGCGCAAAAGCGGTGCGCGGGTGCAGCCGTACGGCATTGCCCAGATGCTGGCGCACCTCGTCGGTAATCTTGTCGGGCTCGACGTAGAAATCGGCGGTGCCATCGCCATTGATCACGGCAAAGGAGAGCGCCACCGGCGTGCGCGAAACATCCGACCCGCGAATGTTGAACGCCCAAGCCACGCTATCGAGCGCCGACAGAATCGCGGCGTCCAGTTTGCGCTCTGCCAACCAGTCGGCAATCGCCGCGCGTTTCTCCGCGCTACCTTGGCCGGTATATTCGTCACCCAGCACGATCAGCTTGGCGGCGGAAGGATCGGGGCGGCCTGCCCAGACCTTGTCGATCGGGTTTTCGCCCACTGCGACCAGTTCCGCCCCGACCGAGGCGAGCGCTTTGGCCGCCGCATCGGCCCAGCCCTTGGTGTGCACCCAGGGATCATAGCCGATCCGCGCACCCTTCTTCGCATTGCTCTTCAACCAGTCGGCAACGCTGGTCTGCGGCACCTGTTGATATTGCCACAATTTGCCGTCGACCTGCTCACGCACCTGAATGGTGTAGCGCCCGTCGACAAAAATCGCGGCTTCCTCGGATAGCACCGCCGCCGTCCCAGCCGAACCGCCAAAGCCCGTCAGCCAAGCCAGACGCTGCGCATATTCGCCCACATATTCGCTCATATGCTCATCGCAGATGGGGATGACGAAACCGTCGAGCCGGTCGGTTTTCAACTGTTCGCGCAAGGCAGCGAGGCGGGCTTCATAGGTGGACATGGCTGATTCCTGAATCTAGTTATGCTTCCCATATAGTGAGGACGTCGCCCGTATGAAACTACTCCTGAAGCTCGGAACCTCGATTGCCCTTTGCATCAGCGCCGCACCGGTGCTGGCAGATGATATGAAGAAAGACAGCATGACCGCCAAGACCGACACATCCGTCCAGCCGCCAATCGCCGAAAAGCGCCCGCACAGCACCACCGTGCATGGCGTGACGATTACCGACGAGTATCACTGGCTGCGCGATCAGGGCTATCCGAAGATCGAGAATGAGGAGATTCTGGCGCATCTCAAAGCCGAAAACGCTTATTTCGAAGCGCAGATGGGGCCGCAGGCGGCGCTCACCGAGACGATTTTTCAGGAGATGAAGGGGCGGATCAAGGAGGATGACTCATCCGTTCCGCAACAGGATGGCGAGTGGATCTATTGGTCGAAATTCGATGAGGGCGCGCAATATCGTAAGCACTATCGTAAAACAGCGCCTTATCGCGACGAGCAAGAGCAGCCGGACTCGGGCCTATACGATTGGGTTGGAGCGGGTCCCGATCAACTTATTCTCGATGAAAACGAACTGGCCAAGGGCAAGGACTATTTCAAACTGGGTGCCGCCGAAGTCAGCCCCGATGGCAAGCTGCTTGCTTATGCCTATGACGATAATGGGTCGGAGCGGTTCGACCTGCACATCCGCAACCTCGAAACCGGCGAAGAATTGAAGGATATCATCCCTGGCACGCTATCCAGCATCGTCTGGACGAAGGACAGCAAAGGCCTTGTCTATGGCCTTGCCAATGAAAATTGGCGCACCGACAATGCCCATTATCACCGGCTGGGTGACGATCCGAAGAAGGCCAAATTGCTCTACAAGGAAGCCGATATCGGCTTTGGCGTCGGCGTCGGCATCACTGCGCAAGAAGACTGGATCATCATCGCCACCGGCGACAATGTGACCAGCGAAGTGCGGCTGGTGCCTGCCGACAATCCCTTGGCCGAGCCAATTCTCGTCGCACCGCGCAAGGTGGGCCGCGAATATAGCGTCGATGTGCGCGATGGCACGCTCTACATCCTGACCAACGACGATCATGTGAATTTCCGCGTCGCCACTGCCGACATCAAAAAGCCCGGCGAATGGCAGACGCTAATCGGCGGCGCAGATGAATTTTACATCACCGGCCTAAGCCTGTTCAAAGATTTTTATGTCGTCGAGGGTCGTGAGGAAGGCCTCGATCAGGTCGAGATCCGCTATTATGATGACCTCGAGCGCACGACACCGATCAACTTTCCCGAGGCAAGCTATGTCGCCGGTCTTGGCGATAACCCCGAATATGATGTGGCGAAACTGCGACTTGATTATGAATCGATGGTCACCCCCGACACCGTTTTTGACTACACCGTTGCAACCGGCAATTTCGAAACGCTGAAGGTACAGGAAATCCCCAGCGGATATAATGACAGTCTGTACGAAACCGAACGCGTCATAATCACCGCGCGCGATGGCACCAAGGTGCCGGTGTCGATCCTGTACAAAAAAGGCTTCAAAAAGGACGGGAGCCAGCCGCTCCATCTCTATGCCTATGGCGCCTATGGTTATGCAGTGCCGCCGGGCTTTTCGGCCAATCGCCTCAGCTATGTCGACCGCGGCTTTGCCTATGCCATCGCCCATATCCGCGGCGGCGATGACCTTGGCTATCAATGGTATCTCGACGGCAAGCTGAACAAGCGGACCAACAGCTTCAATGACTTTGTCGACGCCGGAAAGGCGCTGATCGCGATGGGTTACACCAGCAAAGGCAAGCTGACCGCGAGCGGCGGTTCGGCGGGCGGTGAGCTGATGGGGGCAGTGCTCAATCAGGCGCCCGAAATCTTCGGCGCGGTCGTCAGCCATGTCGCCTTTGTCGATGTGCTTAACACCATGCTCGACGAAACGCTGCCGCTGACCCCGGGCGAATGGCCCGAATGGGGCAACCCGATCACCGACAAGGCAGCGTTTGACACTATCCGCAGCTACAGCCCCTACGACAATGTCACGGCCAAGGCCTATCCGCCGATGCTGTGGACCGCTGGGCTCAACGACCCGCGCGTGACCTATTGGGAACCGGCAAAGATGGTCGCCAAGCTGCGCGCGATGAAGACCGACGACAATGTGCTGCTGCTCAAGACCAATATGGGCGCAGGGCATGGCGGCAAGTCGGGCCGGTTTGACAGATTGCGCGAAAATGCCGAGGAAGCAGCGTTTCTGGTGTG
The DNA here is from genome assembly GCF_040079335.1 of Sphingorhabdus sp. Taxonomy (GTDB): domain Bacteria; phylum Pseudomonadota; class Alphaproteobacteria; order Sphingomonadales; family Sphingomonadaceae; genus Sphingorhabdus_B. Next base: position 20,177 of record NZ_JBEBKL010000007.1, on the reverse strand, counting down.
GCAGCTGGGGTTGGCGGAGTAAGTCCATGCAGTTTTGTATATTATGAGCAAGTCAAATTCCGAAGAGAACGCATTTGCTGCTGACGCCATAAATTGTGAAATATTACCATCATTTCCTTTGTGGAAGTATATGTCTCTTGCAGACGGCCAAAAGCCTTCTTGGCAGGATAAGCTTGCTCAAATCTGTCTTGAAGGCAAAATTTACTGCTCAAGTCCGCGTGATTTCAATGATCCTTTTGATTGTTTGCCGAATATTGCATCCCCCACGGAACGAGATGCGATTGAAGGGCTTTCCGAAAAGCTAGTTGCAAACTTCATCAGCGCTTTACCGGAATTGCCACCGGATGAAATTGAGCGCGAAGCACGAAATGGATTACTTTCACTTTCGCCTGAACAGCTTCGAGTAACATCGACGATAGCGTCGGAACGTACTGCGAGTAATATGGGGGTTTATTGCCTTTCGGAATGCATTGATAGCGTATTGATGTGGAGCCATTATGCAAACAACCACACTGGGATTGCCTTGAAATTTGAACCGTTGCTGCAACCACGTGGAGGTTTGATGCCCCTGCTGAGAGTAAGCTATGATGAAAATCGGCCAATGGTAAGCTACTTCGAATCCGAGGGCACGGTCAGGTTTGCTGACGCTCTAACGTCTAAGGCGGCGTTTTGGAGCTATGAACGCGAATGGCGGAAGATTGTACCAAACGGAGCCGGCCGCTTTCTTGAGTTTGATACCAAGGTGGTTACCGGCGTAGTGTTTGGGGTGAATTGCCGAGCCGCTCTTCGGGAAGCTGTTAAGGCCGTTATAGATAATCGATCGCTGAAGTTTTGGGAGGCAGTGTCGTCACCAAACAAGTTTGAGCTATTATTTCGGCGATTGGATGAACGATGACAGCCGAACCATTCACCCTCCCTTTCACCCCCACCCCCGCCGACATTGACGAGCTCGGCCATGTCAACAATGCCGTGTGGGTGCGGTGGATACAGGATATGGCGACGGCGCACTGGAATGCTGTGGCCGCGCCCGAGCATATCGCCGCTTATATCTGGGTCGTGACCCGACACGAGATCGACTATCGCGGCAATGTTGCCTTGGGCGAAAGCGTGACCGGGCGGACGTGGATCGAAAGCCAGCCCAAAGGCGCGCAGTTTGACCGGCGGGTGGATTTCGTCGATGCCTCTGGAAAAGTCATCGTGCGGGCGAACACGACCTGGGCGATGATCGACAAAGCAAGCGGGCGGCTGTCGCGGGTGCGACCGGAAGTTTCCGCGCCATTTATGGCTTAGCGCTCAAGCACATGAATCGGGCCTGAGCCGCGCGCTGCAACGCGGTCTTCGGGATTATACAGCGCACATTTCTTCAACGAAAGACAGCCGCATCCGATACAGCCATCGAGGCGATCGCGCGTCCGTTCCAGCATGGCAATTTTGGCGTTCAGCATTGCTCGCATCGCGCGGCTGATCTTCGCCCAGTCTGCAGTATTCGGCGTGCGCCCGTGCGGCAATTTGGCAAGTTCGGTGCCGATCCCCTCGATGGATAGCCCCAAGGCTTGTGCGATACGTATGAAGGACAGCCGACGGATATCCGATCGCAGAAAGCGTCGTTGTCCGCCCGCGCTGCGAAAAGGTTCGATCAGGCCCTTGGCTTCGTAGAAACGGATGGCGGAAACTGACAGCCCGGTTCGCGCTGCCAAATCGCCGATGGAAATGATGTCTGATGCCTTCATGTCACTCTCTCAAGAAATAGCTTGATCTCAACTTAGGTTGAGGTTGCATAAGCTCTGCGTCAACCTCGAATAGTGATTCGGACGAAAGGAAAGTCACCAATGGCGCAGAATTTTATCGAGCATGTCAATGTCACGGTCAGCAATCCAGAAAGGTCAGCCGAAATGCTGATCGACCTGTTCGATTGGCACATCCGCTGGAACGGCAAGGCGCAATTGGGTGGGGACACGATTCATGTCGGCAATGACCGTTTCTACCTTGCGGTCTATGCGCTGAAACCCGGAAATGAGAAGCTTGGCCACAAGAAGGGGGTGCCGTTGAACCATATTGGCATCGTTGTGGACGATCTTGACGAGGTCGAGCGCCGCGTGATCGCGCGCGGCCTTACACCGTTCAGCCATGGTGACTATGAACCCGGTCGGCGATTTTACTTTTTTGACCCTGATGGCATCGAATTTGAAATTGTCAGCTATGGCTGATAGCGGCACCTATGAGCAGGCACAACCAATTGGGAAGGGCAGCCATGATCATTGTCACCGGCCACATCATCACCAACGCCGATAACCGCGCGGCGATTGAGGCGGAGGCTGTTGCGCATTGCCGCCGTTCACGCGCCGAGCCGGGCTGCATCGCGCATAATTGCCATTATGATATCGAGCATCCCGAGCGGCTGGTCTTTGTCGAGAAATGGGTCGATGCGGCCGCTTTGCGTGCGCATTTTGCGGTGCCCGAATCAGGGGCATTTGTAAAAGTGGTGAGCGCGCTCTCGACGGAGCCTCCGGCGCTCGAAATCTATGCCGCCGAAGCGGTCAGCGCGGCGGCGCTGACGGCAGGCTGAGCAAGCGATAAGCGAGCCATAGACGTTGTCCGACGGTCGCCAAACAAAGTGCGGCAAACAGCAGCGCCAATTGCGGGAACAGGGCGGGAAACAGGCACATGGCGACAAAAAAGGCGATTGTCTCGCCGCCCTCCATCAATCCAGTCGAGTAAGTGAAGGCTTTGTTACCATGGCCTAAATCGCGTCCGGCCATGATGGCTGCAAGCGCTAAGAAGCTGACCGCAGTCAGAGTGAAGCTGGCCACCAATATCAGCGCCGAAAGCTCATTCGCGGGCGACGCAAAGGCAAAGCCCAGCGGTACGGCGGTGTAGAAGACATAGTCGCATAAGCTGTCGAGATAGCCGCCCCATGCGCTGGCCCCCCTTATGCGGGCGACCGCACCGTCAAGGCCATCAAGCAAGCGATTGGCAGCAAGCAGGGCCAGCGCCGCCAGCCAGTTTTGCGCAAGCAAGGCATAGAAAAGCGGCACAACCAGTACCGCACCAGCCAGTGTGATGGCATTCGCACCGATGCCGCTATGCGCGACCCACGCTCCCATCCGGTTGAGCGCGGGATCGATCAGCTGACGCAGGCGGGTGTCGAACAATCGCTGCGCCTATTTCTTTTCCAGCTTTTCCTTGAGCGCGGCAAGCGCGCTGAAAGGGCCGGCCTCGCTTTCATCCTTTACGCCAGCCGCCTTCAGGGCCGCATCTGCATTGGGACTTCGCGGAAAGGGATCGAGTGCCAGCGCAAAACTTTGCGCCACCGCCTCCCCCAGATCGATCACGCGCCCGTCATGGAACAACGTGTCGCAATCCTCTTCGGCAAGTTCGACCTCGGATTCGGCTTCAAATCCCGTTTCGGCGACGAAGCGAATGCGGAAACCCTCGTCGATTTTCGCGGGAACCGGTTCACCACTGGCAACGCAGGCCTGTTGCGCTTCGCCGTGCAGCCTGCCTTCTGCGAAATAGGCCGTGCCTTCAGGCTGCACTGACACATCTGCCTCAAGGCTATCCAGCGACAACAGCGCGAAACGCCGTGCGAGCGCATTTCGCTCGGCCTCGCTGGCCGTCAGATGCCGCGATTTTGACGCGGTGCCAATCTCGGACAGCGGCACCGTGCGGCTGAATTCGGGTGTGGCAGGCGCAATCACCATTTGGCTGCTCCCGAGGCCAAGTCAGCTGCCTGAACTGGCTTGAGGACTGCACATAGTCGGCGCAGCTCGGTTGCGACATGATCGAGCTGCGCGTTAGATGGCGTTGCATCAGCATATAGGTTGCGCCGAAGTGCGTCGGCCAGCATGTCCGCTGCCGCGCTATCTGCCAACGCCTCACGATACGCCCCAAGCCGCCCGCCAAAGGCACCCAGCAATTTGCCGATACGCTTACCCACCACCATATCGCCGACGCCGAATTCGCGCAGCTGCGCATCCATGTCATCGACAAAAATCTCGGTCAGATACGCCATCGCCTGCGCTTGCGTGGGCTCGTCCTCCAGCCGGATCAGGACAAGCGCCAGCAACGCCGAAACCATTTCAAAACGGCCATTGACCGTATCGGGCACCGCTCCCGCCAGATACCAATGCGGCTGGCGAGCTTGCGCAACGATCTGATTATAGAGCGGACGCAGCGCCTCGCGCGGGTCGGGTTCGGCGGATCCAAAAAGGCGGCGTAACAGCGTCACGTGTTTCGATTGCTCCGGATTCTGGCGGTGACGCATCTGCGCTCATCCGCGGTTCATTTCGTGATGGATATTGCCATTGCCGCCCAAGGATGCAATGGCAATGCCGCTTATAGACATAAAAGGCCCCAACATGCCGAATACCCGAATTTCGACTGCCCTGAAACTTGCCGCTCTCGTCGGCACCGCGCTGCTGGCGCAAGGCTGCACCCAGTTTCGCGGGCATCAGGGTTATATCGGCGATGGGGCATTGATCTCTTCGGTGCAGGCCGGGGTGGATAACAAGGATTCGGTGCAGGGCACTTTGGGCCGCCCGACCTTTGTCGGTCAGTTCAGCCCCAATGACTGGTATTATTATGCGCGCGACACGAAACAGCTCGCCTTCCGCAACCCGCGCCCGACTGCACAGACCATTTTGCACGTGCAATTCGATAATGCCGGAAATGTTATCGCGGTAAACCAGCGCGGTATGGAGAATATCGCACAATTGAGCCCCGAGGGTGACAAAACACCGACGCTTGGCCGCAACACCAGCTTCTTTGAAGAACTGTTCGGCAATATCGGTGCGGTAGGTGCACCGGGCGCCGGACAAGGCAGCTCGGGCGGGCGCCCTTAAGCCGGAGCGTTTATTGCGCGACCCCAGCTGAAGCGAGCACCGCCAAGGCGACAATTTCCGACGCACTCGACGACATGGTCGCGATCTGCACCGGCTTCTCCATGCCGACAAGCATCGGCCCGATCACCTGATCGCCGCCCAGTTCGCGCAACAGCTTGGCCGAAAGATTGGCTGATTGCAGACCGGGCATGACCAGAACATTGGCAGGGCCTGACAGACGGCAGAAGGGATAGTTCGCCATCAGCGCCGGGTTGAGCGCAACGTCGGGCGCCATTTCGCCTTCATATTCGAACGCGACCTTGCGGCTGTCGAGTATCGCCACCGCCTCGCGGATATTGCCCAACCAGTTGCCCGCCGGATTTCCGAAAGTCGAATAGGACAGGAAGGCAACGCGTGGCGTATGCCCCATGCGGCGCGCCACCTGCGCGGTCTGCTCGGCGATATAGGCCAGCTCTTCCGAACTCGGACGTTCGTTGACCGTGGTGTCGGACATGAAAACGGTATGCGTCTTGCCGACAAGCACATGGATGCCGAACGGAATCTCGCCCTTTTTCGAATCGAGCACACGCCGCAATTCGCGCATCGTCTGGGCAAAGGTGCGTGTGATGCCTGTGATCATCGCATCACCCTGATCCATCGCGAGCATCAGGGCGCCAAAGATGTTGCGATCGCGATTGACCATGCGCTGAATGTCACGGCGCAAATAGCCGCGGCGTTGCAAGCGCAGATAAAGCCGGTCAACCATCGCCGGGACCAGCGGACTGGAAACGCTGTTATGGATCTCATAGCTTTCGGGATTGGCAACGCCCATCGCCTGCAGCTTCGCGAGCACAGTTGCGTCCCGCCCGACCAGCACCGGCGTGCCATAGCCATCCTGGCGGAACTGGACGGCGGCACGCAGCACGACATCTTCTTCAGCCTCGGCAAAGATCACCCGCTTGGGCTTAGCACGCGCCGCTTCATAAACCTGCGCCATCACCGAGGTTGTCGGGTTCTGCCGGGCGCGCAGCGAGGCGCGATAGGCGTCCATATCGGCAATCGGCTTTTGTGCGACACCACTGTCCATCGCCGCCTTGGCCACCGCCGAGGATACTACCTCGATCAGGCGCGGATCGAAGGGGGCCGGGATGATATAGTCGCGACCAAAGCTTTGCGCATTGCCACCATAGGCAGCCGCCACATCCTCATGCACCGTCTCGCGTGCCAGCTCCGCAATCGCATTTGCCGCAGCGATCTTCATCTCTTCGTTGATCGTCGTCGCCCGCACGTCAAGCGCGCCGCGGAAGATGAAGGGGAAGCCGAGAACATTGTTGACCTGGTTCGGATAATCCGACCGTCCGGTCGCAACAATCGCATCGGGCCGCGCCTCCATCGCATCGGGCGGGGTGATTTCAGGATCGGGGTTGGCCATTGCGAAAATGATCGGCTGGTCGGCCATGTCGCGGACCATGTCCTTGGTCATCGCATTCGCCGCCGAAAGCCCCAGAAAGACGTCCGCACCCTTGATCGCCTCGGCCAAGGTGCGCGCTTCGGTGGGCACGGCATGGGCAGATTTCCACTGGTCCATGCCTTCGGTACGGCCCTGATAGATCACGCCCTTGCGGTCGCACATGATGACATTGCCATGCGGCACGCCCATCGCCTTGATCAATTCTGTGCAGGCAATCGCCGCCGCACCGGCGCCGTTGCAGACGACCTTGATATCCTTGAGACTTCGTCCGGTAAGCAAACAAGCATTGATCAAGCCAGCAGCGGAGATGATCGCGGTGCCATGCTGGTCATCGTGGAAGACGGGGATATTCATCCGCTCGCGCAGCGTCTGTTCGATCACGAAGCAGTCAGGTGCGGCGATATCCTCCAGATTGATACCGCCAAAGGTCGGCTCGAGCAGTTCGACGGCATCGATAAAGCGTTGCGCATCCTCGGTCTTCACCTCGATGTCGATTGAGTCGACATCGGCAAAGCGTTTGAAGAGCACTGCCTTGCCCTCCATCACCGGCTTCGATGCCAAGGCACCCAGATTGCCCATGCCAAGAATCGCGGTACCGTTCGAAATCACCGCGACCAGATTGCCCTTGGCGGTATAATCATAGGCCGTCGCCGGATCGTCGGCGATCGCCTGTACCGGCACGGCAACACCGGGCGAGTAAGCGAGGCTCAAATCGCGCTGCGTCGCCATCGGTTTGGTCGCGACGATCTCGATCTTTCCGGGGCGCCCCTGCGAATGGAACAGCAATGCTTCGCGGGCGGTAAAGGGGACGTCGCTTTCGCTCATATAATCGCTTGCCTTGCTTTTCTTCTGATATGCGCCCGCCCTAGCGGCAAGCACGGTAGCGGCGCAAGTCTGCATGCTTCGGGTGCAGGCAAACTTATTCCACAAATCATCGGTGGGCGGCTGTTGCCTTGCCCCGCCAAGCCGGTATCAGGCGAGGATGGACTCGCGCCCAGCCAAGAATGCGTCATTGCCCGGCCTTGAAACGCCGACGCCGATGATGGCGCAATATCTGAAGCTGAAGGCAAAGGCCGGCGACTGCATGCTGTTCTACCGCATGGGCGATTTTTTCGAGCTGTTCTTCGACGACGCCAAGGCCGCATCGCAAACCCTCGACATCGCGCTAACCTCGCGCGGCGAACATGGCGGCCAACCCATACCGATGTGCGGCGTGCCCGTACATGCGGCCGAAGGCTATCTGGCGCGCCTCATCAAGGCGGGGCATCGGGTCGCGATTGCCGAGCAGACCGAAACTCCCGAGGAAGCCAAGGCTCGCGGCGGGTATAAAGCACTCGTCGCGCGTGACATCATTCGCTTTGTAACCGCAGGCACATTGACCGAAGACAGCCTGCTCGAAAGCTGGGCGTCGAACATCCTCGTCACGCTTGCCGAGGCGGGTGGCGAGATTGGCCTTGCCGCTGCCGACATTTCGACCGGCTATTTCGAGGTGAGTTGTGTCAGCGCCGCGTCACTCGAAGCGGAATTGGCGCGATTGGGGCCGAGCGAAGTGGTCGCGCCCGAAGGCTTTTCGGTAAAGCCCTTTGGTGCGATTGACAGGCCAAAGGAAGATTTCGACAGTGCGGCGGGCAAGGGTGCGCTTGCCGCGCATTTCGGCGGCACCGACTTTGCTTCGCTCTCTCGTGCCGAACTGGCAGCCGCGGGCGGGTTGCTCGCTTATCTGGAGCATGCCGGACAGGGCAAGATGCCTTTCCTCAAAGTGCCGGTGCGGCGCGAGGTGCAGCAATATCTGTTGATCGATCAGGCCACGCGCGACAGCCTGGAAATCACCCGTTCGGCCAATGGCGGTGGGCGGACGGGCTCGTTACTCGCCGAGATTGATCGCACCATAACCGGCGCGGGTGCGCGGCAACTGGCGGCGGATCTATCTGCTCCGCTAATGGACAAGGGCGCGATTGAGGCACGACTGGCGCTGGTGCAATGGTTGCACGACGCGCCCTTGCTGCGGGACAGCGTGCGCGCCGCTCTGCGCCAGTTGCCCGATATCGCCCGCGCGCTGGGCCGTGTGGTCGCCGGACGCGGAAGCCCGCGCGACCTTGGGCAAATCCGCGACGGGCTGGACGGTGCACGCATATTGCGCGAGCGGCTGGGAGCGATGGCGGAGCGGCCCGCCTTGCTCGAAAGCCTGCTCCCTGCACTCGACGGGCATGGCGCGATGGTCGACCTGTTTACCCGCGCGCTGGTTACCACGCCTCCCACCGAAACCAGCCAGGGCGGCTATATTGCAGAGGGTTATGACGCCGCGCTTGATGCGCTGCGGCTGGCAGGGCGTGACGGGCGGGCAGCGGTGGCGGCGATGGAGGCGCGCTACCGCGCCTCTACCGGAATTGCGGCTCTCAAGATCCGGCATAACGGCGTACTGGGCTATTTTGTCGAGGTGCCTGCCAAAAATGCCGACCCGCTGATGGCGGCCGGCAGTGGCTTTACGCATCGGCAGACGATGGCGGGTGCGGTGCGGTTTAACTCGCCCGAACTGCATGAGGAAGCGTTGCGGATCACGCAAGCCTCTGGCCACGCGCTGGCAGCAGAGGCGGCGCATCTCGAAGAGCTGATCGGGCATGTTTTGGTGAGGCGTGATGCGATTGCGGCGAGTGCTGACGCCTTGGCGCGGATTGATGTTGCGGCGGCACTGGCCGAACGCGCGGCGGAGGGGCGCTGGTGCCTGCCCGAATTTACAGAGACACCTGACCTATATGTCGAAGGCGGGCGGCATCCGGTGGTCGAGAGTGCGCTGGCACGGCTGGGCGAGCGCTTCATCGCTAATGACTGTCATTTGCAGCCTGACAAGCGCCTCTGGCTGGTCAGCGGGCCCAATATGGGGGGTAAATCGACCTTTCTGCGTCAGAATGCGCTGATCGTCATATTGGCGCAGGCTGGCAGCTATGTGCCTGCGACTTCGGCGCGTTTGGGGCTGGTCGACCGGCTGTTCAGCCGCGTCGGCGCGTCGGACAATCTGGCACGCGGGCGATCGACCTTCATGGTCGAGATGGTCGAAACGGCGGCGATCCTAGCGCAGGCGACCGAACGCAGCTTCGTCATCCTCGACGAGGTCGGACGTGGCACATCAACCTATGACGGCCTCGCCATCGCCTGGGCGGTGGTCGAGGGCATCCATGAAGCCAATCGCTGCCGCTGCCTGTTCGCGACGCATTATCACGAACTGACCCGGCTTGCGGATACGCTCGACGCGCTGTCGCTGCACCATGTCCGCGCCAAGGAATATAAGGGCGACCTCGTCCTGCTCCACGAAGTCGCAGACGGCCCGGCAGACCGCAGCTATGGCATCGCCGTTGCTAAATTGGCGGGCCTGCCTCCGCCCGTGCTGGCGCGCGCAGCGCAGGTATTGGAAAAGCTCGAAAAAGGCCGCGCCGAAACCGGCGGGCTGGCGGCAGGGTTGGGCGAAATGCCGCTCTTCGGAGCCGCGCTGGATGCAGCAGAGGCCAAGGTCGATGCGGTGCGCGACAGATTGTCGGGGATGGATATCGATGCGCTCACCCCAAGGCAGGCGCTTGATTTGCTGTATGAATTGAAGGGTTTGGCGGGGGAGGAGTGAATTTATTCCTCACGATCATATTGCCCAGTTTCGAAATTGCGCATGAAAGCCGAACCGATCGGTTGCTTCAATAAGTGGACGAAGCTGTCATCCCTGTTCAGCACTGCACCGAGCGCGGTATAGGCAACTTCACGCGCTTCCATATCGTCGTCAGTCGCTTCGCCTTGTTGCCCTCTTAATCGCCATCCACTGTCCGGATACTTATCATCCGGTTGAGCAAGATCAGGTTCTTCCCGATAGACATATTCAACCGGCAAAGCACCATCGACGACTAGCTGATCGACTAAGCAGCGCTCCCAGTAAGTCGTTTTTTGTTCGAACGCGGGATGCTTTTCCGGCTCCTGCCATTCTATGGCGATCACGTTTTTCAGTTCAAACTCCACAATTTGATCAAATTGCAGACCTCGCTCTGAAGGTTCGTTTTTGAGGGCACCGGTTAAGCTTGAACTGTCCTTTTTGAGCACCTCAACCCACATCCGCTCACCGCTGAATTCTTCGGTATCCCAGAGATACTCAAAGCCCAGTTTCACCAAGTCTCCGACGCTGATCCGCTCTCGCTCGGACCATGTTGGCACAAAGAAGGTATATGGCGCATCAGCCGCTCGTTCATCGGCTACTATAAGCTCATAAGGGTGTTCGGCGCTCATATATTGAGAAACAATCCCGCCAACGCCGCACTCATCAGGTTTGAAAGCGAGCCCGCCGCCAATGCCTTCAATCCCAGCTTGGCGATCATCGGGCGCTGGTTGGGGGCGAGGCCGCCGGTGACGGCCATCTGGATTGCAATCGAGCTGAAATTGGCGAAACCGCACAGCGCAAAAGTGACGATGGCGACCGTCGGTGCCGACAAAGTCTTCAATGCGCCCAGATCGATGAAGGCGACAAATTCGTTGAGCACGATTTTGGTGCCGAACAGCCCGCCCGCCTGCACCGCTTCGTTCCACGGCACCCCGAGCAGATACATGACCGGCGCGAAGACCTGCCCCAATATGCCCTGAAAGCTGAGCCCCTTTAGGCCAACCAGATTGCCGAGGCCACCCAAGACACCGTTGGCCAATGCGACCAACGCGACAAAGGCCAGCACCATCGCACCAACGGCTACCGCCAGCTTCACGCCGGTCTGCGCGCCTTGTGAGGCGGCCATGATCAGATTGGCTGGCTTTTCATCGTCATGCATGTCGAGCGCGATATTGGGATCGTCGACCGCGGGTTCGTTCGGGTCGTCGGGCATAATCAGCTTTGCCATCAAGATGCCGCCCGGGGCCGACATGAAGGCGGCGGCGATCAGATAATCGATGCGGATGCCCATCGAGGCATAAGCCGCAAGGATCGTCCCCGCGACGCCAGCCATCCCGACCGTCATCACGCAGAATAGCTGGGCTGAGTTCAACGTCGCCAGATAGGGACGGATCACCAACGGCGATTCGGACTGGCCAACAAAGATGTTCGAGGCCGCGCACAGGCTTTCGACCTTCGAAATGCCGGTGATTTTCTGCAAGCCCCCGCCGATCCAGCGGATCACATATTGCATGACGCCGAGATAATAGAGGATCGAGATGAACGCGGCGAAGAAGATGATCACGGGCAATGCCTGGATCGCGAAATTCTGCCCCAGCGGATCGGTCGCCAACCCGCCAAAGAGGAATTTGGTGCCTTCATTGGCATAGCCCAGAAGGTTGGACACGCCAGCGGCCGCACCCTGCAAAACCCGATTGCCCCAAGGCACGTAAAGCACCAGCGCCGCGAGTCCCGCCTGCAAGGCAAAAGCGGACAGCACCACACGTGGGCGGATCGCCTTGCGGTTGGACGACAGCAGAAAGGCGATCAACAGGATCAACGCCATTCCGGCCAGGCTCATCAGGATTTGCATTTTCGTCTTCCCCATCCCTTTTAATCTCGCCACCCCCACGAAGGCGGGGGTCCATCACCGGCGGTTTAAACTTCAACCTTGGGTGATGGATTCCCGCCTTCGCGGGAATGACGAACTGATAGAGGTGGTGTTAGCGCGCCCTTCCGCCTTGCGCCAATAAAATTAGCCGCTAACCATTGGGCATCAAAGCAGAAACGGGGAAGCAGCAAAATGACCGACAACAAACAGGCTGGAATGTCGATTCCGCAATCGCTGTTCCTGTTCTCGATTTTCTATGGCGGGATGGTGACGATTGCAGGCGTACTGGGCGCCAAACAGGTGGCTTTGGGGCCGCTCGCGGTTGAAGCAGGGATTTTCCCCTTTTTGCTGCTCGTCGGTATTTCCAGCGGCATCGCCGAACTGCATGGCAAAGACACCGCCAACAGGCTGGTCCGCTTCGGCTTTCTGCCGTTGATCGGTGCGATCCTGCTGTCGCTGATCGTGCTCCAGTTGCCGCATGATAAGGATATGTATCCGCCCGCGATTGAGGCGTTTCCTGTCATTCTCGGGCAAAGCTGGCGGATGATGCTGGCCGGGATCATCTCCTATGGCACCTCGCAAACGCTGAACGTCTGGCTGTTCGACAGGCTGCGTTCGGCCACGGGGAAATATGCCGCGGTGCGCGGGGTGATCGCAGCCGTGCTGTCGCAGATTGTCGATACATTGCTGTTCATCTCGATCTCTTTCTACGGCGTTCGCCCGATTGCCGATTTGATGGCCGGGCAGATGCTGACCAAGGTTGTGCTGTCATTTGTGCTGATCCCGATTGTGATCGCGATAGTCGTCAATCTGGGTCGGAAGCTTGACGGTCGGTCGGCCACCGCATAACGCCCGCGCCAATATGACCAACCACGCTCCCGATCCTGCCATGCTGGCAAAAGCCGAAACGCTGACCGAGGCGCTGCCTTATATGCAGCGTTATGCGGGCAAGACCTTTGTCATCAAATATGGCGGCCATGCGATGGGCGATCCGGAAGCCGCGCGCAATTTTGCCGAGGATGTGGTGCTGTTGAAGGCTGTCGGTATCAACCCCGTGGTTGTCCATGGTGGCGGGCCGCAGATCGGGGCGATGCTAAAAAAACTGGGCGTTGAATCGAGCTTTGTCGATGGCCTTCGTGTCACCGATGCCGAAACCGCCAAAGTAGCCGAAATGGTGCTTTCGGGCGCGATCAACAAGGAGCTGGTCAGCTGGATCGCGCAAGCCGGTGGCCGCGCCGTCGGCATTTCGGGCAAGGATGGCGGCTTTGTGATTGCAGAGAAGGTTGAGGGCTCCACCCGCGACCCCGACAGCAATATCGAGCGCGTGGTCGACCTTGGCTTTGTCGGCACGCCCAAGCATATCGACCGCAGCCTGCTCGATACAATCTCGGGCAGCGGGATGATCCCTGTCGTCGCCCCGATCGGCGTCGACGAGAATGGACAGACCTATAATATCAACGCCGACACCATGGCGGGTGCGATTGCCGCGGCGCTGGGTGCCGCGCGCCTGTTTTTGCTCACCGATGTTGCCGGCGTGCTCGACAAATCGGGTAATCTGCTCACCGATCTTGATCCCAAGCAGATTGGCGCGCTGCGTGCAGACGGCACGGTCACCGGCGGGATGATCCCCAAGCTGGAAACCTGCATCGCTGCAGTCGAAGGCGGCACCGAAGCCGCAGTCATCCTCGACGGCCGGGTTCCGCATGTGAGCCTGCTGGAAATCTTTACCGCACGCGGCGCGGGGACGCTGGTGCATAAGTGAACCAAAGCTCCGCCCCTGAAGAGCAGGGGAGAAAGCTGTCATACCCAGTTGATACAGCGCACCACCTCGGCTAATCGGGCGCATCACTCCCTTTTTGGAAGACCAAGATGCTCCTCGCGCTTATCCAGATCATTGGCTATCTCGTCACCATCGTTTCCACCGTGGTGATTGTGCAGTTCGTGCTCAGCCTGCTGATCGCTTTCAATGTTGTCAGCCTGTCGAACGATTTCGTGGCTTCGATCTGGCATTCGCTCAACCTGATCCTTGATCCGTTGCTCAAGCCAATTCGGCGTATCATGCCCGATACCGGCATGATCGATTTTTCACCGATCGTGCTGATCATCGGGCTGCGCATCATTCAGATGCTGCTCGGCGGCCTGTATAGCGACCTCTATATGAGCGGTGCGCTTTGAGCGGAGCGACGGTTATTGACGGCAAGGCGTTTGCAGCCGGGCTGCGTGCGCGCATCGCCGAGGCGGTTCCTGCTTTTACCGCCGCCGCTGGGCGTGTTCCGGGTTTGGCCGTTGTGCTGGTCGGCGATGATGCGGCCAGCGCGGTCTATGTCGCGTCGAAAGGCAAGGCGACTGTCGCCGCCGGAATGGCGAGTTTCGAGCACCGCCTGCCTGCCCATACCAAACAGGAAGAGCTGATTGCGCTGGTGCGGCAACTCAACGCCGACGAACGCGTCGACGGCATATTGGTGCAGCTTCCGCTTCCCAAACAACTCGACGAACAGGCGGTGGTCGACGCGATCAACCCTGACAAGGATGTCGATGGACTGACCCCTATCAGCACCGGACGCCTTGCGCTTGGACTACCCGGCCTGGTTCCCTGCACCCCGCTCGGCTCGCTGATGCTTTTGAAAGACCATATCGGCGATCTGTCGGGCAAGGATGCAATCGTCATTGGCCGCTCGATCCTCGTCGGCAAGCCGATGGCGCAATTGCTGCTCGCCGAAAATTGCACCGTCACCATCGCGCACAGCCGCACGCGCGATCTCAAGGAACGCGTGCAGCAAGCCGATATCGTCGTAGCCGCTGTCGGCCGCGCCGAAATGGTCAAGGGCGACTGGCTGAAACCCGGTGCGGTGGTGATCGATGTCGGCATCAACCGTCTTGAACCCGCCGTTGGCGAAACCAAGGGGCGCCTTGTGGGCGATGTCGATTATGAAAGCGCGCTCGAACTGGCCTCTGCCATCACGCCGGTGCCGGGCGGCGTCGGGCCGATGACCATCGCCTGTCTGCTGCGCAACACATTGGTTGCCGCGCACCGCCGGGCTGGCCTTGCCGACCCCGAAGGGCTATGATCCGGGCATGACCGGAAAATATCTGCTTCCCGCCATTCTCGCGACAGCCATGCTTACCAGCAGCTGTGCGGGCCAGTCCGTGCCGCGCAGTGCGATCGCGCCGAGTGCCAATCCCAGCGCGATTATCGCTGCTGAAATCGCCTTCAACCGGCTGGCGCAGGAAAAGGGGCAATGGACCGCCTTTCGCGAAACATCGGCAAAGGACGCCGTCATGTTCGTGCCCGAGGTGGTTCTCGCGCAAGAATGGCTGAAGGGCAGAGCCGATCCACCCAAATCGGTCACATGGCAACCGCACAAGGCCTTCATGTCGTGCGATGGCAGGACGGGCGTGACCACCGGCGCGTGGCAGCGCCCCGATGGCTCGGTCGGCTATTTCACCACCGTCTGGCAATGGATCGAGAAGGGCAAGCGCCCGAAAAAAGCGCCGCCTTCCTATATCGGCAAGGGCGAGTGGAAGTGGGTCGTCGATCATGGCGACGCGCTGACCGCACCGCGCGCCGCGCCCGAGATGATCGAAACGCGTGTAGCCAGTTGCAAGGGTCAGCCGAACGCCCCGCTGTCGGCCCCGCCCGAAGGCGCCAAGATGAAAATGGGCCTGTCGCGCGATCAGAGCCTCAACTTCACCTGGGTCGTGATGCCCAATGGCGCGCGGTCGGTCGTGGTGCGTTTATGGAATGGCCAGGACTTTGACACGGTGATCGCCGACAAGGTGGCGGCGCCCGCCCCGTGATCGACCTGTTCATCTCGGCCTTCATCACCTTTTTCGTGGTGATCGACCCGCCCGGCTGCGCGCCGATCTATGCCAGCCTGACCAAGGGCGCGTCGGCACAGCAGCGGCGCAGCATGGCGATCCGTGCGTCGATCATTGCAGCAGGCATATTGTACGTCTTCGCGCTTTTTGGTGAGGATTTGCTCGGCGCATTGCATATCGAACTCAACAGTTTCCGCATCGCGGGCGGCGTCATGCTGTTCCTGATCGCGATCGACATGGTGTTCGAAAAGCGCACCGAACGGCGCGAAGAACGCGCGCAGAAGATCATCGACACGCCCGAAATTGAGGATGTCTCGGTCTTTCCGATGGCGATGCCGATGATTGCCGGCCCCGGTTCGATCGCCTCGGTCATGCTGCTGATGAGCCAGAATGAAGGGCTTGACCGTTCGCTGATCGTGCTCGGCGCATTGGCCGCGGTGCTGTTGCTGACGCTGATCGCATTGGTTGCCGCAGGCTCGATCATGCGTGTGCTGGGATCAAAGGCCGAGGCCGTCATTACCCGCCTGCTCGGTGTCTTGCTCGGCGCATTGGCGGCGCAATTTGTGATTGATGGGTTGCGCGCCAGCTTCGGCGCCTAGGCTTTACTGCAAGGTCACCCGGTCTTCCGAGCCGTCGTGCCGGCCGAAAAACTGCATCAGCTGGATAATCATCTCGCTACGCGACGATAACCCCCGCGATTCGAGCAGGGCCTGCTTGGCCGCGCCATCGAAGGGCGCGATCTGGGCGATCACATTGACCAGCGAGAAATCGTCGAGCTGGCCAACCGCATTCCAGTCCACCGCATAGCCCTGCGCATCGGCAAAGCGGCGCGATTCCATTTCCAGTGCCGCGCGTTCGCCCAGCGACAGCGTCTCACCGATTTCATCCTCTTCCCACAGCTCGGCTTCGATCTGCCGGAAAGGCGTGGTGACATCGAGTTCGCGCTTCACGGTAAAGCGCTGCAGCCCTTCGAGCACGATATTATAGCGCCCGTCCTCCAGCGCCTCGACATCGCCGATCCGCCCGAGGCAGCCGACGTCAAACAACGACGGTATATCGCCGCCGCCCTTGGGCTGGATCATCCCGATCATACGGTCCCGCGCCAATGCATCGCTGACCAGCGCGCGGTAACGCGGCTCGAAAATATGCAGCGGCAATTGCATATCGGGCAGCAGGATCGCGCCCGTCAAAGGAAAGATCGAGATCCGCTTGGCTGTCATCGACGTGGCATCAGCCGAACAAAATCGCCGACAGCTTGCGCCGCGTCGCCGATACCCACGGGTCTTCCAGCCCGATCATGCTGAAAATCTCGAGCAAACGGCTGCGCGCAGCCCCTTCATTCCATTCGCGGTCGGCGGCAATGGTGGCGAGCAGCGCGTCCGCCGCCCCATCGCGATCACCCGCCGCCATCAGCGCATTGGCCAGATCAAACCGCGCCTGATGGTTGTCAGGGTCGGCATCGACCGCCGCTTTCAGCGCAATAACCTCTTCAGGATCGCGCGCTTCCGCTGCAATGGCGAGCATAGTGCCGACGCGCTCCATCGCCGGTTCGGCGCGCTGCTCTTCGGTCAGGCTGGCGTGAATCGCCTGCGCTTCTTCCTTCCGATCGAGCGCAATCAATGCCTCAAGCATGCCTGCCAGCGCCCCCTTATGTTCGGGATCGTGCCCGAGAATTTCGGTGAAGATCGCATAGGCCTCTTCATTGGCACCTTCGGCGAGCGCCTCTGCCCCGGCGGCGGCCACTTCATCAAGGCTCGGCCCAGCATCCGCCGCAGCGCCCGGCTGCACCGGCAGTTTGGCGAGCAGCTGATCGAGCATCGCCACCAGCTGCGGCTCGGTGCGCGCGCCGGTCAGGTCGGCCACCGGCTGCCCCTGAAACATCGCATAGACGGTGGGGATAGAGCGGACCTGAAATTGTGCCGCGATGAACTTGTTCTCGTCGACATTGACCTTGGCGAGCACCACGCCCTTGTCGGCATAATCTGCGGCGACCTTTTCGAGCACTGGCGTCAACTGCTTGCACGGTCCGCACCATTCGGCCCAGAAATCGAGAATGACGAGCTTGGTCATCGACGGCTCGACAATTTCGTCGCGAAACGCCTGCACCGCTTTCTGTTCTTCGGTAGTCAAACCCATGCTGGCCAAAATACTGCTCCCGTTATGCGAATCATCTGTATGCTTTATGTGGGGTGTGGTGCGGATATGCCAAGAGATTGGCGCGCGGAGCGGAAAAAATGCAAAGCTTTTGTCCTGTCATTAAAGGGGTTGCAGCCCCCGATGTCGCCTGCTAATGGCGCGCCTCACCCGCTGGAACCAGATGATTCCAGCCGCCAGAGCGGGCGTAGCTCAGGGGTAGAGCACAACCTTGCCAAGGTTGGGGTCGAGGGTTCGAATCCCTTCGCCCGCTCCAACGTTAACACGCATTTGATGCCTTCCGGCCCATCGGTCGTGAAGAGCGGTGCTATTGGCAATATCTTTGCCAAGTGCTATCTGTTCTCTTTACGTTCGAATCGTCGATTAAGGGCTATATTAATGTCAGATCTGGAACCTGTGCACCTGCAAGAGGATCAAGCGACGGGTGACCGCTTCCTTGTTTATGGGACGGATGCCAGGCCTAAGGTAGAAATCTATTATCAAGGCGAAGAACTTTGGATGACACAGGCGCAGATCGCAGACCTGTACGGTCGAGACGTTTCGACAATATCTCGTCATATTAGTAGCATTCTTGAAGAGGGTGAACTCGACGAGAGCAATTTGCATAAAACGCAAATTGCATCATCAACCAAACCAATCACGCTCTACAGCTTAGATATGGTGATCTCTGTTGGATACCGAGTCTCTTCAAAGCAGGCCACATTGTTCCGCAGATGGGCAACAGACAAACTGGTCCAATTCGCTACGAAGGGATTTGTAGTAGATACCACTCGGCTCAAGAGTCCCGATTATCGTGACCGCGTTGCCGAGCTACGCGATATCATTAGGGATATCAGGTCGGACGAAGCCAATGTCTATCGCGAACTACGTTCGATCTGTGCAATGTGCCAGGATTATGATGGCACTTCAGATGAGTGGCACGAATTCTATAAAAACACTCAAGCCAAGTTAATTTATGCAGTCGCGTCACATACGCCTGCCGAAGTCCTTAACAGTAGGGCTGATTCCAATGCGCCCAATATGGGGCTTCAAACATGGCCGAATGACAACATCAGAAAAGCAGACGTCACTACCTCAAAAAACTATCTGGCCGAACGAGAAATCAAGGAACTTAACCGCCTTACCACAATCCTGCTCGACATATTTGAAGACCAGCTGGATATCGGGCGCTTGAAGACGATGGTTGAAGCTGGAAATTTACTAGACAAGCAGTTGAAGGATTTAGGTCGGTCGGTGCTGCGTTCCGGCGGTCGTGTATCCATGAAGGATGCTAAAAAACATGCCGAACGTGAATATGATAAATTTAAGGCAAAAGTTAAGGCGTTGCGTCATGAAGCGGCTGACAAGGTCATTTCAGAAATTAAAACCGCGCAAAAAGGTCTTCCAAGAGCCACGAAGAAATAGTCAGTGGGTCCGTTGTAGACGCCCATCTTTTGCCTAAGCAGGCGTAGTGTGGGCATCATACTTTGGCCGACAACAATGATGCTAACGCTCGAATCCCTTCGCCCGCTCCAGTTTCTTCATCAAATCATTGATATACCTGCCCAGCATGCTCGCTATGTGGGGCGTTTCTGCTGTGGCCTTAGTGAAAATCGCGCGACTTGGGGAGTATCCGTACATTGCGCGGATGCGCTGCGCTGCGCCCCGGGGCGCGTGGGGATGATGCGCGAGGCGTTTGCGGGCGGGCCACTTCGTCGGCGCGCGCCAGTTGCGGGTCGGCGCTATGGCTTTCCGACAAATGATCGAGCCGGTCGGTGCAGTCGACGATGCGGCTTGCCATCAGATGGACGACGCCTTCCTTGCTGCGCTGGATTACGCCCTCGATCCGCATCAACCGCGAAGCCATCACCGCACGCCGCTGTTTTTCCATATCACGCGCCCACAGCAGCGCGTTGACCACGCCGGTCTCGTCTTCGATCGTGATAAACACGGCATTGCCCTTGCCCGGTCGTTGGCGGATGAGGACGATGCCAGCACAGGCCACCCGCCGTCCGTCGGGCGCGGCATTGCTATCGGCGCAACTGAGCACGCCTTCGTGGGTGAAGCGATCGCGCAGAAACTGCATCGGATGCGCCTTTAGCGACAGGCGCAGCATCTGGTAATCGGCGACCACCTCCTCCGACAGCGGCATGGAAGGAAGCTGCGCATCGGGTTCCGCCCCCAGTTCGGCCGCATCGGCAAAGGCAAAGAGCGGCAGCTGGTCGGAAGGCGTTCGCCGCGCCTCCCACAACGCATCGCGCCGCCCCTTGCCCAATGAACCAAAGGCATCGGCATCGGCCAGCTTGCGCAAGGCGGCGGGGGGCAGTGCGGCGCGGCGGGCCAGATCTTCGATCGAGGTGAAGGGGCCGGATGCCCGCGCAGCTTCGATGGCCTCTCCCCAAGCCTGGCGGAAACCATCGATCTGGCGGAAAC
>NZ_JBEBKL010000006.1:0-74026 GCF_040079335.1 Sphingorhabdus sp. | reverse complement strand
TCAATCAAGACCTTGCAAAGTCGTAGAAAACCGCGCAAAGACAGGCAACGTCGCACCCTGGCACAGAATCCATGGTACTTGCTCCGAAGGCAGAGGCCAGAGGTTCGAATCCTCTTGGGTGCGCCAAATTGTTTTCATGCCCTGAAAAGTCATATAATGTCTTGAAAGGTATGGACAAAATGCTGTTTCGAACGCCCCCTTTTGGGTCATATACGAGCTGTTGAGGAAATGTGAGTCTGAGGGCTAATTTCTTATCCTCTAGGCGACCATTATTCCAAAGATTCCAAGGGCTTGCGAGAAACGCCAAAGCGTTTCGAAAAGTTTCGTCGAAGTCCTTTTTTGGCTGCCCAACACTGGCCATTTTTTCTTTCAAAAGCAGCTTACTGGATTCGAATTCACCGATGCGCCGTTCATAAGCGGCGATCACCGTTTGGCTGCCTGCATCAACGATCCGGTCGAGAAGCCCCTCAATTTTGCGGTCGATTTCTCCCAGCTCTTTTTCAATCACCTTGCGTGATTGCTCCGCGTTCAACGTCTGCGCGTTCCACGCATTGCGGAGCGCAGCCGTCGCAAGATCAATGAGCTGCTTTGCAGGTGTGATGGATTTGAGCATTTCCTCAAACGCAGCTTCCACCTTTGCGCGCGCATAGGATTTACCGCGCAACTCGCACTCACGCTGTCTGCAAAGGTAATAGGGATAAGCCGCACCCATGCGGCCTTTGCTCCAGTTTGCGGTCAGTGCATGACCACAGCACGGGCAGCAGATATGTCCGCGCAGCGGAAAGTCGCTGCTAACATCGGCGCGGGCTGCACCGCGCGCCTTGCCTTTCAAGCGTTCCTGAATCTCATTGAATGTTTCGATGCTGACGAGCGGCTCGTGCTTGCCGATCCGAGGTGAAAGATTCCAAGACGGCACAAAGACGATACCTGCATAGAGCGCGTTCGTCAGAATTTGCTTCACGCGCTCGTTCGACACTTTGCCATTGCGCATCTTCGGCACAGCCGGTTGCAGTTCGAGATAGCGCATCACTTCGGCTTGGCTGGCAAACCGTCCGCTCGCAAAGCCTTCGAGCGCTTCCTGTATGATAGAGGCCAAAGGCTCGTTGTGTGCGAGGATTTTTCCGCCGCCTGACCAACGGGCATATTTGTAACCCCACGGCGCTTGGAATGTCCAAAAGCCTTGCTGCATACGTGCAGTCATGCGGTTGAGCGTCTGTTCTGCGTTTTTCTGGCGCGCGTGCTGACTGACACACGCCAGCAAATTCTCCACAAGCTTGCTGTCGGAATCTTCGCCAAACTCGATGGACGGTGATTCCAATGCCGCGCCGGTTGCGCCGATCTCAGCTCGAAGCTGCAAATGCGCATCGATCCCGCGCGCGAGGCGCGAGATGTCATCGATCACAACGACATGGGAATGTTTGCGTGTTGAGCGCAGAAATTTGATCATCGCATCCATGCCGGGGCGTCTTGCGACGCTGCCCGACATATCGTCTTTGAAGACGTGGACGACTTCATAGCCCTTATGCTCGCAAAACAGGCGGCATCGTTGCTCTTGTGATGATAGGCCGTCAGTCCGCGTCGTTTGCTGAGCAGACGATACGCGGCAATAAATCACGGCGGTTTTTTGTGGCACATGTGTCATGGCGCAAAATCCTCGGTTAGGTTTTTGGTGATCGCGCCATCGCGCTCATTCTGAGCGCCGAGGTCAACAGTCATGGCCTTGCCAAGAAGCAAAATCATACCACTTTCACCCCCATTTTGTGAAGCGCGAATGTTACGATTTTCGATGACAAGTTGCTCTGGGTGCACGCCCCACGCGGCATCGACAAAGGCTTTCATCATGTTGACGACGATGAGGATTGCTTCCTCTTTCTGCTGGTCAGTCATTCCTTCAATATCGGCTACAAGCGCCCGATATTGATCAAATTCAGCAGACGAAATTCCGACAATCTCATTCATCACAATCACCATCACGACTGTGCTTGGCATACCCAAGCAGCGTGAAAGTGATTTTGGTTTATGGTCGAATCCAACGTGGGGAAAACTGGATCATCGCCATCAGTTTGCGCCACATTATATTACAATTATACGCACATTTATATCAAAGTTGCAAGTTTATCCGCAGAATTCTGCCGTTCTTAGCGTTCGAGGCCGCGATCTTTGTCCCTCATCCGTTGCGCAACCTTCATGATCTTAGAACAGCGCAAATGATGCTCTTGCTTCACCTGATACTTCGCCGCCTTCCAAAGTCGGTCGGTTGGATTGTCCTGCCCGAAGCTAGGTTTCAAATCCATTGTATTGCCCTGCTTGGTAAGCAGCTCGCCATATTTGGATTGCGTAAGGCTCGGCTCACATTCGCGAAAACGCTTATCCATACGACGCATTGCTTCGTCGAGACGCGCTTGAACATCGGAGGAGCGCACCGATTCTGCCGACGCTCTGTTAAAGCGCGGAGTGATGATCGACGTATCGCTCATTCCGAGTTCCCTTTGTGCAGGTCGCGCACATCGCGCACCTGATTTTTCCACGGATCGACGGTGAAGTAGGGAACCGCATAGCTGATCAGCAGATGCGGCATCGATGCCACGCGGATCACTTGGCGCGTCGGGCCAAGTGCGATCACATCGCCCGCTTGCAGCACGGGACGCTTGTTTTCGGAAAGGTTGGCGTTGGCAGTTTGCACAACTCCGCCAGAGTGACTGACACCACCTTGCAGGATGGTTTTCATCCCCGACCAAAGTTCGATATCTTTCAGGAGATCGGGCTCCCACACCGATTTCATGGTGAGGATGCCGACCTGATCCTCAATGTCTTTCACTTGCTCCCGCGACCATTGGCTTGTGAGCGAGTTGCGGCCTTGAGCAAAAAACCAGTAGCTTACGCCAAGACCGCGATACAGCCGGAGCGAGCGCAGGATGCTTGGCACGCGCGGAAGGTTGGCGAATTCATCGACTATGAATGTCGTACGCACTGGCCCACGTGCAGCCGCAATCGTTTCCGTCATCATGCCGATCAACATTGCTACCCACGCCTTCGCGACATCGATGCGATTGGCAGGCAGGATGATATAGATCGTCAGCTTCTCGCGCTTCGCGCGGGTCAAATCGAAATCATGTGATGCGCAGGCATCGCCCAGCGACTTCCCCGGCTCAAATGCATTGAACGCGGTAGAGGCTTCACTGCGGATGGCCTCCCATTGCTTTTCGGCATTCATACGCATCGAGTCGAACGACATGGCGCGCCGCTGGATGGATTCAATCTCGCACGTCACCATGAGCGAGAATTCCATCGTGAAATGTTCGTCATCGCCATTGCAAAATCGCCAAATCTCCGAGAGCGTGCAGCGTTCGGGATGAAAGCGCGCAAGATATTCGGCGCGCATTGCGGTAAGCTCGATTGCGCCCTTGCGCGGCCAGTCCGCACCAGAGGCGCGCGACGGTGCAGGCAGAGCAATTTCACAGATTGCTTCCGCTTCACCATCCGGTGAACCGCCACTCTGCACCACTTCGATCAACCGATAGAACGGGTTGATGTTGGTATTCGGCAAACCGTGAAGCCCGTAGGGATTGAGGTAGATTGCCGTCGTGCCAAGCAGCTCTTCGCGATGCTTCGCAGATGAAAATGCCAGTTCGCCATCTTTGACATCGACGACGATCAAAGTGCGATCACGGGTGTGACAGAGCGCCGGTTGAATAAGCGCGGTCCCTTTGCCGCCGCCCGCACGATTGTAGGTGAGGAGTGATTCCTCACCATTGTGAAACAGGAAATGTCCGAAGTCTCCAAACGCGCCGAGGAACAGGCCTTGGCTATTCAGCATTCCAGCATTTTCACAGTCTTCCAAATTACCAAGCCGCCCGTCGCCAAGTGCACCGGACGGTTTCGCATTTTGCATTTCCTCTTCGAGTTCGAGCGCACGATCACGCGCGGCGCGCGCGTGATCGGCTTCGTTCATTTGGCGCACGAGCGCGCTTGCGCGCTCAGCCCAGTTCAGAAAATTGCCGCCGCGCATATCAGTTGCGCTCCCGCATGAAGGCGGGTTCGGGCGGTAGAGCTATCGGCGGCAACGCATCAATCCGTTGACGAAGTGCATCCTCACTCGGCAGTTGATTGACGAGGCCTGCTAGATCGATGCTCGCACTTTCAATCGTGGTGCTCTGCAAACGATCAGCCGCGATGCGACGTTGACGTTCAGCTTCTGCAAGCGTGGCATCGCCAGAACCTGGGGTGAGCCAGTTTTGCAACTGGCCCAATCCTTCTGCTGCGTTTGCAATGCCAACATTGCTCCCGCTGGATTGCATTGCTTGGCCCATCTGGCGTTCAACGTATGCGCCGCGAAGCCGATTGGCCGCATCGGCTTGTTGCAAGTTGATGGCGAGCGAAGATTTGTAGGCTTCGAGATAGCCCTCAACAATACGGCCATACTGGGCGTTGCGCTGTTCGTATGCCGCACGCACGCCATTCACATAGGCTTGCACTTCGCCATCAATGGCACCTTCATTCTCTTTCACTTCACCCGCAACATCACCGACATACTCGCCAGTGAAATCTTGCGGACGCCAGCCTTCGGGTGCGAAGCGGACGGCAGCAAAAAAACACGCCGCCGCAGATCACGACTGTGATTGCAGTTTGAACGGAGCTGGGAATACGACGGCGACGACGCTTTGCCTTATCCGTTTTTCCGCGCGGCGCAGCAGTCGGCGCGATTTCATCGCAGACTTGGCGCGCTCCGTTTTCGTCATAATCCAATCGATATTGAGCAGTCATAGTGAAGCCTCCAAACCGGAAAATTCCGGTGGAGGCTTCACATCATTGATCACCACGCTGAGTGGGGCAAACTCGGGATTCAGCGGAGCACATCTTTTGCCGCCGCAGGATTATGCGCGGCGAGCGCGATCCAGAGCAGTTTGATCCGTGCCGCAATTTTCGGTGACGCAGCCAGCTTGCGCGGATGGACGCGGCCAGCCAGAAAATCGCCAGCCCATGATGCTGAACAATCGTCGCCGAAAATTCCATCAACATCGACGCGATGCAAATCGATTTCGATGCCATCGTGATCGATCACGACCGCTTCGCACTCGATAATGCGATCATAAACCCAATCAATTAGGCGGCGGCGCGAAACGCGCGGCGCAATTCCTGCGTAAGCAATCGCCAGATTGAAAATGGTGTATGTCTCCCGCAGAATTTCTGCGCTTGGAACATAGATGATTGATGGCCCTTGCGGACGGGACGGGCCAGCGGCTTCAACGCCATTGGCTGGGGTAAAACTGCGAATTTCCATCGCTTTTGCTCCTCAAGATGGGGAGCGGCCGCGCTTGGGTCTGCCAAGCCCTGATCAGTGATTTAGTAATGCCAGACGGGCTGTCTGTGGTCGTCCGGAGTGTTTCCGGAATGATTCCGGAGCTTTTCCGGACGCGTTTTGGCAAAGTTTCTTCAAATAAATCTTGATGTTATGCAAAATACTATGATATATTATTACACAAACCAGCGGGGAGAATGCCTATAGATGACAATTTCACTTAAAGCGCAGTTCGATAGATCGAACATTGGAACAATCATTGAAGGAATCTACGATAATCCGCATTCGGAGATTGGACGTTTTGCTCGGACATTTTACATTGATCAGTTCGAAGTTTGTTTTGATCATCAAGGTCGCATCCATAGTGATGACGGACCCGCGATTATTGGCCGTTCATCGATGAACCCTGACGCCTTTTTGAATGCGTGGTATCAAAATGGTGATCTCCATCGCCTCCGCCAACCAGCCATTGATGCATCGAACGTTACGCACTCCCGAGGAATGTCAGTCCAAGAGTGGTATCAGAATGGTGTTCGCCACCGGGAACGTGGACCTGCGGCTATTCAATCTTACTGCGGCATATCCGGTCCATTCCGCGAAAAAGAAGAATGGTACTCGAACGGCCTTCTCCATCGCATAGGCGGCCCTGCGGTTAAAAACTTCAACTCGTTTACCAGAGAGGAATATGCTGCTCACTACCGGGCGGGTGAAAAGGTATCTGAGCAAACCACATTCAGACAGATGACCTCTCACCCACAGGTCCGGTTATAGGAGAGTTTCTACATTATATGGCGAGACTCGCGCCGAACAGGTCACGATAACTCGAACGGCTTCCGCGCACATAGCTTCTACGCTACACCTTTCGCAGAAGGGTGATGCCAGCCGATGGATGTCAGAGATTTTCAAAAACTAGCCGGAATTTTGAAATTCGATTTTGACTCCCGAGACAATAGAGCCGCGAAGGCAGACTCGCTGGTTGCCCGCATGGTGAATGCCTTTCAAAAGCTTCCGGTCAGGAAGCGTGGTGAAAAGTATCAGGAATTCCTCGAATTTTCTCGGCCTCACGCGCTCGATTTTGGTTATTCGCTTCCAAGCATCGACGCGGTGGCGCGAAGGCAAATTAGCAACCACGTTACCGATGCGAAAAGGGATGGCGCATCTGTCAATTTTGTTCCGATGATGCTGTTCTATCAATGGACAGAAACGCGACGCGAGTTTCTGGCTCGTCTGGAGGAAGGCCGCGAACTGCACGAATTCATCGCCGACTTCCTTGATCGTGAGCAATCGCCGGAGCCTGTCTTGCCCGCGCGGGAAATGCGTAGAATTCTCGTCATCGCGGCGAGCGGGCGCGGGGAAATCGAAACTCGCGATGTGAACGAAATTGCCGAACGGCTTTCACGGTACGGCATGATCGTCGAGACGATTCTCGTCGATGGAGCAAATGCCGAAACGGTGGCTCGAACGTTGCCCAGACGCATCGACGATGTGACGCTCTCGGTAATCTGCCTGTCTAACGCCCTTATGCGAAAGCCATGGCAGCAGACAGAATTTCAACTGGAATTGCGCAACGCGCTTGTACGTGACGGTGAGGTGATCGTGCTTGGCACTGATACGCCACTTACCACGCTATCATCCAAGGATATCGACACCGACCTGCTTTTGACACTTGAGCTTAGCTACGGGCCTGACAAGTTATTCGAAGAACTGTCGCGCGCGGTGGCGAAACGTAGCAGCGGCTTTGAGGCCTTTGCCAATCTCAGAAAATTGATCCGTCATAAGCATGACGGCATGAACTTTCTCGAAAACGAGCTGAACCAACCGCTCGACCGCACACAATGCCGCGACCTTGGCCTTGCCATTATGGACGTGGACGGAATGACCAATATCAATCGGACTTTCGGCGAGCATGTAGGTGATGCTGTTATCCGCCGCATTGAAGATACGCTCGTTGATTTCGCCACCATGCATGGCGGCAATGCAGGCCAATGCGGCGATGATGAATTTTACCTTGCATTACAAGGTGATGAATTCACCGAATTGATGCCGAAAGCAATCGAGCGCCTTGCCATCATCGAATGGTCAAGCATCGCTCCCGGTCTTTGGGCATCGCTCAGCATCGGCACGGCGTTTCGTTCAAAAAATTCAGACGAACCTGGCATTGATGTCGCAATCCGCGCCATGCTCGGGATGAAAGAAGCCAAACGCTCCGGCAGCGGGGGCGTTGTAACAGGGCCAGCCTTGCTACCCCACACATCGATGTTTGATCGCTCGAATGCCCTTCGGCGTGGTTTCTCTTAGCGTAAACCGCTGTCACCAAATTGCCGACATACCATCGGCTAGCGGCAATATTAACTGCCATTTGTGCTCCCATCGCGCACAACAATCGCGAGCTGAATGTTTCCGACCCTTGCGCCCGTCCGCTTTGCTCGGGCGCGCAAGCCCCGGCCCGCACCACTCATTTTCAATGACCGAGTAGGGGCGTTGCGCGCGCAAATCGGCGTGCGCCGCCGGTCTCCATCAGCCGCGCGAATGGTCGTGCGGCATAACAAAAGGAGACCATCATGGGACTTGATATGTATGCCCACTCAATGCCGAAGGACGATGACCGTCCACCTGTCGATTTCGATATGGAAGGCTTACACCTCGAAACCACACCGCGCATTCACTGTTGGCGCAAGCATCCGAGCCTTCACGGCTGGATGGCTGGCGTCTATTACCGGAAAGGCGGAAGCGACGATGATTTCAACGTCAACACCGTTGAACTTTTGCCGGAGGATATTGACGCCCTTGAGCGCACGATCCTTGACGGCACATTGCCAGAAACATCCGGCTTCTTTTTCGGTGAAACGAATGGTGAGGAACGCGATGACGATCTCGAATTCATCCGCAAATGCCGTGATGAATTCGTGAAGGGCCGCACGATTGCCTATTACGCATGGTGGTGACGCCAAAACGCGAGGCTATGGTGACATCGCCTCGCGCTAGATTTTTCCGATCATGGCTGATCACGCGTCGCGCTTCGGTGTGCGACGCTTGTATTGCCGCTTGGGTTGTACTGCGATTGCCGATGGCGCGACCAGCGACGGCGGTGATGGAGCGCGCGGCATATTGGCGCGCTCCATCATCGACATACCGAGCACGATGACTGCGAGCGGTATCAATTCGATGATAGCGCCAATCGCCAGAGCACTCAGCGTGGCGTCGGGATACATTCCCAAATAGGCGATGTTCGAGACGACCGGAATTCCCGGCAGCGGACGTTCTTTGAGCGCCGCGATATCGTCGAGACCTTCGACGAGGGCATCTGCGATGCCGTCGAAGTTTTGCGTGATCGCGTTCGCAGCGGCGACCGGCAGGCCCGCCGCGTGCCAATCTTTGGTCAGCGATTCCGAGGCAGCGATCAGCGCTTCGGCAGCAAGCGCATCATTGATGCCGCGCATCACACGCTGCCATTCGTCAGCGAGCTTGCGCGCATCGACCATTTTTTTGCGACGATCATTTTCGGAATCGATCACGCGCCGCAGATCGATCAAAATTCGATCTGCGCGCGCAAATTGACGCGAAAGATATGCGCGATTTGCATAGATTGAATTGCGCGCACTTTTGCACCCGTCAGCGATGTTGCGAAGCGTGATCGCAACGCGCCCGACATCGCCGCCTTCGCGGCTGAAAGCGCCGGTTGCGCCTTCCTGATTGCTCATCGCAGCACCGACATTTTCGCAGTCGATCAGAAATGGTTCGCGATTTTCAATCGTCGAAACTGCCCTGCGGCGCAGTTCCGTTTCGGTTTTGAATTCCTGATGCGCAAATTCCACATGTGCGCGTTCGCCGGCAGGAGCGGCGAACACTGACGCAGCCGCCAGCAAAAGCAGGGCTGCGATCACGGAATAGCCTCCAAAGAATCCGGTCTTGGCGAAACGTCGCTGCGACATTGGCAGCGTCGGAATATGTTTGATCGCGATATAGCTGAGCGCGCTCAGCCCAATCGAAATCGCGACCACCGCGAGCACCGTTTCAAACCACGCGAGCGGCGTCATCGCGCCTGCGCTCGAAACTAGCTCGCTGATCCACACGCCTGCCATGCAGGCGGAGATAAAGTGCAGAACGAAGTTCACGATCAGCAAAGCGGAGATATTTGGTTGTTTATTCATAGCGGTTTTCCTTTCCCGCCGATGTTTGTTACCAACCAAAAATCGAAGTGGGGAAAAGTCGCGCAAAGCGCGTCACAGCTTTGAAAATTTGCTCGTAAAATCCGGCATCGCGCGCAAAATGCCCATCACGAAATTCCAGTGGTCACTGCGCGTCGTTTTCGCGTGCTGATATTTCCAAATGTAGAGCAAGCGTTGCGTCACGCCATCGGGCGCACCTGCCACATTCAGAATGTCGCGCTGCATATCGGCATTCGTGCGCGCCAATTCCGCTTTGAATTCCTCTGACATTTCGCGCGTGAAGGAAATGCGCGTTGCAGTGTCGGGATCACGCGGACGACCCGCGCCCTTCTGGCGCGATACCATGCGCTTCGAATATGCATCACAATCCGGCAAAGCCGACCAAAGTTTGACCACATGATTCCAATGTGAAGGACGCGCGACGTGAACGCGGTTCGCGATCCAGTCATTGACCAAAGCGATGGTAAGGCCATCGGGGATTGGCGGGTGCGCTTCCAAAACACGGCGCGTGGAAAAGCCTGTCCGTTTCCAGTGATGGCGCAACGCCGTGCGCATCTCTTTCGTTATCGGTTCGGGTGCTTCGTCAAGAGATGCAGGAATCATGAGCATCATCGCCTTGAAGAGGCTTCTTGCGGCTTCTCATGCTGTTTCGCGCGGCGATGACCTCCTTGGTTTTCAGCGCGAGCAAAGCATCCGAAATCTGCGCAAGCCATTCCGTTCGCCGTTCACGCGAAGGGGGCAGATAATCCAAGGCGTTGAACTCATGGGCGCGCTCTGGGTAATCCCGCTTCATACGGTAGCAATGGGAGTGGATTGACATGGCCAAGGTCGGATCAAGGGCATGGAGTTGATCCTGATACATAACCTTGGCCTTGATGTACGGGCCATAATAGTGATTCATGAACGCGATTGGATCGCACCCGAAATCATATTGATACTTGTCGCGCTTGAGGTAGGTCACGGGAGCCTTTTCGGGCAAAGGCAACCTGCCTTGGAGGTCGTCCTTCAGAGAAATCAAAGCGTTCAGAGTGCTCGCAATAAACTCTTCTTCGAACACAGGCTCCTTTTCAAATTCGGTTTTGATTATTTGATATATAGAATCGGTCAATGTCATGTAATAAAATTACATTCAATTTTATAACCATTGATTAATATTTCAGTAAAAGGATACAAATACTCCGCTACAATAAACTATATCGCATTTTATTTAAATGCATTGCAATATTTACATATTATTCAAATCGAACCTTTAAAATCATTTACATGGTTCAGGAACGAGTCTCAGGTAACGGCAATTTCGACATCGATGCGATCCGCATGGCGGCAAACGCGATGGAGAATCCACCTGCGGTGATCGGACAGCCGTTTGTTGATCCAGTGGCCGATGCCTTCGCCGCCGATGTTCAGGATACGGCGGATGAGATTCGTTATAACCCCGGCTCAAATTTGGCCGAAGAAGCCATGCAGATCATGAACGCACCGGGCGCGGCCAAATTGGGAGCTGGTGTCTTGGCTGACCTTCGCGCAGCCGTTCAACTGCAAGAAGAGAAAGCCGCGAACGGAGCCGACGCATTCATGCGCGGTGATCGCGTGTGGGAAGAGCGCAAAGAAGACGCCAAGAAGGAGCGCGCCGAGCAAGCCAAGATAGCGGATTTTGCTGATGATGCGCAAAACGCAACACAGCGCCGATTGACCGAGCGAGAATGGGATGAAGGCTCCCACGATTTTGCCGGTGAACGAATGACCGGTGCCGAGATCGATAGCTTGATTTCATTCATGCGTAGTCCAGCAAACCGCCAACGGCTGATCGAGCAACGCGCCCGTGCCAATGGCATATCGACGGATCAGGCGACGCGCGATGTTGATAATGGCCTTCGCTACACAGAATTGTTCCGCAAGGTGCAAATGGGCAATGCCACCACTGCTGAACGCGCTGAATTTCAACGTCTTGAACGCGACCCGGCCACTCTTGAAGTCGTCCAAGATGCTCGCAGCCTGTCGCGCGGTGGCGAACTTGCCCCAGACATTATCGCATCAAACCGAGCGCGAAACGGCGACATGGCGATTTCCGTTGCGGGCAGACAAGCGCAGCTCGATACAGGTTTCGCCTCTGCTGCTCCACCGTTGCGTGCAAATTTTGCATCCGCTCTGGCCGCTACATCTCCTCTCGATTCGGCTCCGCCGCGTATCCAAATCGCAGCACCAGCGCCACCGCCTGCGCCGCCGCAAGTTGCGACGGCAGGCTTTGACGTTTGATCTATTTCTAAGTGTCGATACGCATAAAGTGAACGGCGAGGATTACGATATAGGCCAGCCAGATCACAACAAACGATACGGTCATCACATAAGGAAAGCGATGGCCCGCACGGTGAGCTACATCTTTGCCATAGGCTTGCGGCCACCGGAGATCGAGCGCAACGACGTGGCGCACAATCAAATCCTCCCATGACGTTTTGATATCTCGCAATGAGCACATCGATGCGTGAACGCCGATGAAACTGCCGATACCGACCGCCAGACCCGCGCCGCCGATGAGGAAAAGCAGCCATATACGCAGCAAATTATATTGCCCGACCAACCATGCAGAATCCGTGGGCGTTGTGGGCGAGGCTACTGGCAAGCCGCTAGACACCAACAAGGCCATCGCCGCGATCAAGATAGCCTGAAACGCGAGTGCTGACGAGAGTCGCTGAAATGTGATTCCATCCTCGCGCTTGATCTCGTCGCGCAGAAATTCATAGGCGATGAGATTCGGATCGTTTCGATCCAAATGGGAGTTGGTCGCCATATTCAGCTTTCAATACGAGGATGTTTATCGCGGCGCGATGGCGGCGAGCGTGGTCACGGTGGATGAGGAACCACCGCCAGACGGTGCTGATGCGGCTGCAACGCGGGTCGCGCCCAAACGCTCCAACGCTGCCGGAGTATATTCGATGCTTGCCAGTTGGACGAGCATTTCAGGCGCGGTGTTATCTTGACGGGTGGCAATTGCACCGAAGCCTCGGCTCAAATTACCCACCACGACAATCGGGCGACCGTAACGCAGCGTTGCACCACTTCCGAACACGGTATCCGCAACGACCATCGGGCGCGTTCCGTCGGATGCCTGGGTTGTGATCCAATTGTCGAAACGCCCACCCAACAATGCGTCGCTCGGCACTTCGGATCGACGCGCATCGAGAATTCGAACATTCGTCAATCTGGCGGCTATACAAACCTCAGTCGATTGCTCGGCGCGCGGATTGTTCCCTTCGATTTGATAGCCAACAGATCCATCAGAATTTGAGGTAACAGTGTTCACCCATCGTTGGGTGGTGACCACCGGACGGCCATCAACGAAGGTTCCGCGCTCTGCTACGCGATCACCAATTATCATTGTTCGCTGCCCTTCGGCACGGAGTGCCGTGTTCATATCGGCCATGGGCATACACTGCCCGGATTGCAATTCTGCATGAGCAGGAGTCGCGCACGCGAGCACGAGGCCCATTGTCGCCGCTGTCCCGAATGATTTCATCGCATTTGATAAAGTAGCCATCGCAAGCTCTCTTGTTATCGTCTCTGTTTCACTTCATGGCGTCTCGTATTCCGTCCTTTGTGAGACTCTTTTTACTTGGCTCTATTCGCTACGTATGGTATCTTTTGGGCGTTGAATTTGGCGGATTTCTGTCTCGGTGAGGTTCCCCTTCGGGGTCGAATGCAAGAGTCTCACAAAGGACAGTTTGTGAGACTCCGCCGGAGAGGCCTCGATGACACCCGAAAAACCAAGGAAACGCCTGCCTTTGCGGGCCAAGAAGGCTGTGAAGAGGGGCATTCTGCCCATGCCCGCCGCGCGCCCAAAGGCGGGCGGCGAAGTAACGAAAATGGTTGGTTATGTCCGCGTGAGCACCTGCGAACAGAATACCGACCTTCAATATGATGCCCTGACCAAAGCCGGATGCGACCCGATCTATGAGGATCGGATCACGGGCGTCTCGTTGATACGCGACGGGTTGGATCGCGCCCTTGCTGATATTGGCAAGGGCGACAAATTGGTCGTGTGGCGATTGGATCGTCTCGGACGATCGATCCCACACGTCATGACCATCGTTGCCGAACTCGCCGATAAGGGCGCGAGCTTGCAGAGCATCGGCGAGGGGTTCGACACCGGCAACGAAGCTGGCGAACTTTATTCGACGATCCTTGCTATGATCGCACATGTCGAGCGGCGCATGATCGTCGCGCGCACCAAAGCCGGATTGCAGGCCGCGCGAATGCGCGGCGTCCGTCTTGGCGCGAAACCAAAAATGAAACCATGCGAGATTGCCGAGGCCGCATCATTGATGCGCACCGGCCTAAAGGCCGAAGCAGTCGCGCACCGATTTTCAATCAGCCGCGCGACCTTGTTTCGGCATCTCGCATTGATGAAGGACACTCACGTCCACGACGTGAGCAGCGAGCGGGTGCATTGAACCCGCGAGCAAAACCAAATACAAACGTGTCGGTTCTACCGACTCCGCAATAGCCAGATTACGCGATAGCGTGATCCGCAAGGTGTCGATGGTAATACCATCGCGACCTTGGCAAGGGGCACCCGCTGCGCGTGCCCCGTTGCATCCCCACCGGCAAACCGGCCTCTTACGAATCTCCATCCGATTGCCCAGATGCCAGCACTGCTGGTAAGGGCAACCCGTTCAGGAGATCGACGAAGCCGGTGCAACGTATGGCCGTTGCATCACCAGTCAGGCGGAGCGTTCCAGCTCCCCCGACACCCACACGACCAAAGGGAGACTTCGTTCTCCCTTGGAACCCATCGACCAACCCTGTGCGGATTGGATGCGCACCATCGTTATCGCCGATGGACCGTGAGCAGGGGCGTGCCTGCCCCTTGCAACCCAGCCCTTGAAGTTCACAACTTGTTCGATTGATGCCGCATCCGTATGATGGCGAAATGCAATTTCGGGCCGCTCATTCCATTGATCCACTATCGAATGCACGCTCCGTTGCCGATCCAGCGATCAATGAGGTGATCGACCTCGATACTGGCGAAATCATGGACGCAAAGGCGCTGATTGAATCCTTCAGATATGACGATCTGGTTATCGAGCGCGGCGAAGTTTTGAGCCGGATGCAGGGCAAGCGACCGCGCTATATTTGCGACACATGCCATGTTCCCGTCTATCTTGTTTCAATTGCCGCGCGGCGCGCGTTCTTTTTCCGTCACAGCACAGAAGATGGATCTTGCCCCGCTCAGACCCGATCACCACTCACCTATGATGAAATCTGCGCACGAAAATATCATGGATTGAGAGAAAGCGAGCCGCACAAGCGCATCAAGGCGCTTGTGGTTCGCAGTCTTTCCGCCGACCCGATGTTTCGGGACATCAATCCTGAAAAGAAATGGGCGGCGGCCAACGATCCAAAAAGATATCGGCGACCCGACGTGCAGGCCGACAGCGACGCAGGCAAGTTGGCCTTCGAAGTGCAGCTATCGACAACATTTCTGAGCGTTGTCGTCGGCAGGCGTGATTTTTATCGCGACGAAGGTGCATTGCTCGTCTGGGTCTTCGGGAATTTTGATCCCGCATATCGCTTGATGACGACCGACGACCTCTTCTTTGCGAACAATTCCAATATCGTTGTGATCGACGAAGAGACCACTGCAATCTCGGAAGCTACGCGCAAATTTCATGTGCGGTGTCACTATCGGCAGCCCGTGCGAAAGGGGGCGGAAATTGCCGATACATGGGCGCACGCCATCGTCGCCTTTGCAGAGCTGGTGCAAGATCGCTTCCAACAGCGCGCTTACTATTTTGATTTTGCAGGAGCGGAGCAGGCGCTCAGGGATGAGATTGAAGCGGAAGCAATTTCTGCCATACGGTTGGACGAGCAAAACGACCGCGATGAATTTATCGCATTTTGGCTTGAGCATGGCCGGAATTTCAAGCACACGGAGGCGAACCGCGCGCGGTGGTTCGCAATCAAAGAACGCCTCGCTGCGCGAGACATCAACCTTCCCGATTTTCCTGACAACGACATTGAAACTGAAGCGATGGTCAGCAGCTTGTTAAGTGTGCAAGAAGGCGTGCCCGTCACATACAAATTGGGCAAACTGATTCAGATCGCGCATCAGATCGCTGAGAGCCATCCACGATTGCTCGTTGCGTTCGGTCACGCCCTCAACATTTATGACATGCGCAAATTGATTGCCGATCAAGACGTATCACGAAAATGGCATGACCGGCTGAATGGCAAGGGCGATGAACCTGGCATCGCCGCGCGGTTGCGCGAACGCGATCCTGCTTTTGCGCCCGATGCTGACCTCTTGCCCCTTATGTCCTTTCTCTTCCCCGAAGTGGCCGAGAAAGTGCGCAACTACATTGAAAACTCAATCGCCTCTTGAAGCGCGAGCCACTTGTCATGCTAATATCTCCCAATGCCTTATGATTTTCACAATTTATCAGATGCCGATTTTGAAGACCTCGCACGTGACCTGATCGGAGCCTCATTGGGCGTAAGGTTTGAGGCATTCGGTGCAGGCCCAGATGGCGGCATCGATGGTCGCCATGCCAAATCGGGTAAGACGATAATCCTTCAAGCAAAACACTACCGCAAAACCGCAATCACAGGGTTGTTGGCAACCGCACGCAAGGAGCGGGCGAAGATTGAGGCGCTTGCACCGGAACGATACCTGTTCGTCACATCCAAATCGCTGACACCGGCAAACAAGGCCAAGCTTCAAGATGCGCTTGGCGATTTGATCACGCAGCCGTCCGACATAATCGGGTGCGAAGACTTTAACGCTCTTTTGCGTGCCCATCCATCGGTTGAGCAATCCCACATCAAGTTGTGGCTATCGCAGTCCGCCGTCTTTGAACGAATTTTGCGTTCGGGCATTTTCAATTTCACGTCGGGTGCGAGGCAAGACATCGAGCGGAAGGTTCGGGTGTATGCGCAAAATCCGAGCTTCAAAGAGGCGCGTGACATCTTGGAGAAGCGGCATGTCTTGATTGTCGCTGGACCACCCGGTGTTGGCAAAACGACGTTGGCGGAAATGCTGAGCTACGCCTATATCGGCGAAGAGTGGCAGTTCGTTGCGATCCGTAGCCTCGATGATGGTTTTTCATCCATCAACGACGCGAAAAAGCAGATTTTCCTGTTCGATGATTTTCTCGGTCGTGCCGCTCTCGATGTGCGCGGCTTGGCCGCGCGCGAATCTCAAATAGCGCAGTTCATCCGCCGCGTGCAAAATTCCAAGAACGCACGTTTTATCCTCACAACCCGCAGTTACATCTTGGAACAAGCGCGGCAGGTATCCGAACAACTCGCGGATAAACGGATCGATGTCACGCGCTACGTGCTGGATGTCGGGCAATATGGTCGGCGTATCCGCGCGCGAATCCTCTATAACCACCTGTCTGTCTCAGGCCTGAAAAAATCCTTCATTCGAGCCTTAATCCGGTCGGAGAAGATTCCGAAAATCGTTGATCACGCCAATTACAATCCGCGTATCATTGAGTGGATGACCGACGTCATTCACATGGAAGGGATTGAGGCCAAAGCCTATCCGAAACAGTTTCTCGATACGCTTGAGCACCCAGATCGCATTTGGGACACAGCCTTCCGCACCCATATCGAGCGACGATGCCAGCACCTGCTTTTTGCCCTCTTTTTCGCGAGTGAGTTTGGGGTAGGTATCAATGACCTTCAAGCGTCATATGACCCGCTGCATCGACATCTCTGCCAGCAATACGGTGCAGAGTTCGGCCCGAAGGATTTTGAAGAAGCCCTGCGGTCGCTGGAAGGCAGCTTTGTCAAAATTTCCTCTGGCGAAGTGAGTTTCATCAATCCCAGCGTGAAAGACTTCTTGAACGGTTATCTGAGCGACAAACGGTTGCTTCTCGAAATGTGGCCAGCAGTGCAGACCGCGCGAAACGCGGAAGCACTGTTATACAAGCTCGAAAAGTGCGAAGACATGACTAACGGCGACGGTTGGCCGCTCATGAACAATCTCTTGCCGTTTGCACGCCGCATTCCAACGATGCCAGTCTATGCGCCTTCGCACAGCTATCCTCAATATCTGACAACGAGAGATATTGGTTTGCCGCGTCGCATATCGCTTCTCCAAAAATTTTCGCGATGGTTCAAAAACAGTAACGAATTTCTTGACATTGCAATCGCAGCGCTCGGCAATAGAGACAGCCTGATTGAATCATCGGACGACATTCACGAACTTGCTGAGGAACTGCATTCACTCGGCTACGACGACGATCCCCAGTTAGACGGGCTAAAGCAGACAATCATTGAACATTTGCAGTCGCGTCTTCGCGAAGGCCTCTCGATTGAAGAGTCAAATCGGGTTTCAGAATTCGTCAATGAGCGCTCAGACCGTTTGCCCAATGAGATCGTTGCAGCAACGCGCGACGCGGCAGAAGAATCCATTCGCAACGTTTACAGTGAGATCGCAGGCGCAGATTCGACGTCTGAGCTTGATGATCGTGAGACCGCTCTCGATGATCTTCAGGCCCGCTATGGGTTCAGCATTTCCTCCGCGATGAGTGCAATTGAAGAACGACGCGACCAATTGTCTGAATGGGAGGCCGTTGACGAGCCGTCCTTTGATGGCGGGGACCGAAGAGCCAAAGAAAAATTCGAAGATGAGGAATTGAACGGCCTTTTTGTAACGTTGCTATCCTAACACCCTTCCTTCCACTGCACCCTGAGTTTCATCCGCGAATGTGGCTGAGGTCGTCGTCCCGTCAACGAGCGGCCCGATCCATTCGCCTTCATTGCATTCAGGCTCCCGTGTTGCCCGTTTCGCCTGACGGCTGACAGTCCGACTTTCCCCCAGCATGTTCCCTTCGCGTCCTCAGGATACAGCGAAAGGAGATCAGGACATGACCACTTCATCAAAAGAACGCATCGACGTTTACGGAGCTATCACCGATCAAATCATTGCCGCAATCGAAGCCGGAGCCGAGCATCCGCAAATGCCTTGGCATCGCGCAGGCGGATCAATCGAACGTCCCACCAATGTCGAAAGCAAGAACGCCTATCGCGGCGTCAACACCGTCGCCCTTTGGGCATCGGCATATTGCCAGCAATTCGATCATGGCCTTTGGGGCACATATCGCCAGTGGCAAGGACAAGGCGCACAAGTCCGCAAGGGCGAGAAATCCTCCATCATCATTTTCTTTTCTGATCTTCAACCGCATGAGCGTGATACGCAATCATCCGGCGATGATGATGATCGCGGCAATCGGTTCTTCGTTGCCCGTGCATCGCGCGTGTTCAACGTCGCACAAGTCGATGGTTTCGAGCTTCCTGCAATCGAACCTTCCACTGATCGCATCGATCCATGCTTTGCCGCCGAAGCGTTCATCGCATCAACAGGTGCAAACATCACCGTTGCCGGTAAACGTGCATTTTACAATCGGGCAACCGACAGCATCACGATGCCGGATCGTCATCGCTTCGTTGGCACGAAGACCAGCACCACGACCGAAGGTTGGTATTCCACATTGCTGCACGAGCTGACGCATTGGTCAGGCGCGGAGTCACGTTGCGCGCGCACCTTCGGTGAACGCTTTGGCGATGATGCATACGCGATGGAAGAAATGGTTGCCGAGCTTGGCGCTGCATTCCTCTTTGGTGATCTTGGCATCACCGCAGAACCACGCGCCGATCATGCCGATTACATCGGTCATTGGCTGCGCATTCTGAAAGGCGACCGCAAAGCAATCTTCACGGCGGCGAGTGCTGCGAACAAGGCTGCCGAATATCTCCTGAGCCTGACCTCGAATGACATCAGGGAGGCGGCCTGACGGCCGCCTTCACCCTGGCACGAAGTTCCAGAAACGACATGGATAATCCTCGACATTCGCTCGTCATGGTGTGGCAAGTAGACTATATTACGTCTCTTGAACCCTAGCATCGAGAGCGATCTTGCCCACAGGCCCCAATCAACACTATTTGCCCCGCTTCCTTCAGAAGCCTTTTGGCATTCGCCCGAAACGTAAGGAGATTTGGGTCTTCGCGCGTGGTTCTGCCCCTGAGCAGAAGCGGCTCAAAGAGGTGGGAGCTTCGGACTATTTCTATGCCGATCCCGTTGCTGACGGGGTGCGTACTCTCGATGACGAAATCACAGAAATCGAAACACCAGTTTCCCGAATGCTCTCTGACATGCGCGCTCAGACTATTGGCTCATCAATAGACTCAACGAATGCTGCTGAGATCGTAAACCACCTTGTGCCGCGTACTGCCCATGTCAGAGTGAGCATGGAGCGTGGTTTGCGAATGATGGCGGATGGCGTCCAAACCATTCTCAACGATGACGAGCGACTTCAATCGTTGATGGGACTGGACGAAGATGAACCAAATGAGGTGTTCCGAAAGAACCTTGCCGACAAGCTCAACGAGATCGAAGGTCTCGAAAATCTGGGTCTGCCCACCGAGCTGATCCGGCGCATTGCGTTTTTCATGGCGAAAGAGAACTTCACCACGTTGGTGGCCGATTTTCTCCCCATGATGCGCAGCACTTTTGCAACTTGGCTTCGGGCTTCGGGAGGCCTTGTTCGAGAAAGTCACAACAACGCACTCGCTCAGATTTCCAGCTCCAAACCCCGCCTCAAAATGTTTGAGGAGTTGAGTTGGAGCATTGTGGCCGCCCCGCAGCAAGGCGCGATCTTGCCTGACTGCGCAGCACTGGCAATTGATCGAGCGGGCCAGTCCACCCCCGCAATGTTTGCAGATTGGGATGAAGTCGTCGCCATTGTTCTACCGATTTCCCCCGAAAGATTCTTGGTTGGGACCGCTGCTGATTTTGATGTCGTGTCGTTGCCAGACTTCAATGAGGCGGCGGCGAGATGCAGCCATGATTTCTTTCTTGCCCCTACAACGAATGAGTATCTTGAGCAGTTGCAAGAGTACCTTGGCGAACGTTCGATGCAGCTCGTTGACGAGGCCGTTAGCGGCGCAATGGAACCTTATCTGGCGCTGGTTCCCAAACCGCGAGACGAGGATAAGCCACTCTTTCCGTCAGATATCATCAAGCAAAGCGAACAGGCATGGCAGTATGAGTTGTCCCTCATCGGCTGCGGTGACGCTGACAACGTGCAGGAGCTATCAAACGCAATCCAAGGGGTTGTTGCTTCCCTTGCGCAGGCCCTTCCGCTGCACCGTTTGGATGGCATTACTGTCGCGACGGATTATCGAGAGGCCGTTGCCACACTTGACCGAGGATATGAGGGAGCGTCGCCTGCGGACACCGCTCCCGAGGAAATTGGCCAAGGCATTGCCCGAACCGTGACAGTCAAAAGAGATGGCGTTTGGAAGCAGCGGGTTATCGTCGATGCCGGACCTGCATTTGCGTTGCTCTCAGATGAAAGCGGTGACGTCGAATGGGGGCTGTATATCCTTGTGAGGCAGCTCGCAGAAGTCGCGATATCCGAAATGATCGAGCGCCATCTGCCGGATGTTTGGATGAAACCGATCAGTGACCCGCTGCATGGCTTTTTGTACCCCAGCCTGCATCCAGCCATTTTCGGATATCTGGGGTCTCATATCAGCGCGGGCTTTGGCGACCCTCCACATCACACTGACGTCAAACGCGAGCTACTTGTCACCGCCTTGGGCGAAATGAGATCAGCAGGTTTGGCAGCAAGACTGGATTACCGTTACCACGGTGACATGGATCGCCTTCTTGGGGTCGTCATGCCGCGTGTTTCCTACGTGCTGCAATTTGCCGCCGATCTGCTCGGTCATTGCGCGGCGAGCGGCGCTGATCCCTTTGATGGAGATGGCGAACTGGTGGCTGCCCTCTCCGAAGCTGGCTTGCACAATTGGTTTCCGATCTATCGGGATCGGTTGGAGCGCCTGCGTATGCGTATGGGCCTATGGGAATCCTTCGATGAATTTCTGGCACTGAACGTCCATGTTGAACGGCTCATGTGGCAGTTGGGAATGCTGCCGTGGGAGGGTCCTGACGGGATGCGCATCGAGGTGCCCTTAGGAACAGACATTGAGGCACTCTTGGCTGCTGACGGCAGCACATAGCTACTTTCGAATTGAGCACCGTGTCATGGGAAGGGCCGCTTGTCGGCCCTTTTCTTTGTCTGCCCCGCGTCTGTGATCGTCCGATGATGATGACGGGAATGTTGGCAGGGCCGGTGCATCGTCAACGGCTTGCCCGATCCATTCGCTGCGCTCCCGTGTTGGCCGTTTCCCTTCAGTGACGCTGCCCCTTCGAACCCTGCCGTTTGCCTCCCCGTCCACCGGACGAACCCAAACGCTAAAGGAGGCAGACATGAAAACCGACTACGCAATCATTCACAAAAACTGGAACGGCATCGAAATCGAAATTCGCTGGATCGCCGATTACGTCTCATTCGATGATGGGCAATCAATGGCGCATCTTGAGGTCGAAAGCGTGAAGCCAGCACGCGCACCGCTCCCGATCACCGAAACCGGATATCGCTCGCACTTCATCAATCGCAGCAATGTCGATCACATGGGCGGCCCCGAGGCTTACGTCGAAGCATGGATCGATGAGATGTCCCGCACCCACGCATGGCACGAAACGGCCGTCGCAGCACGCCAACTCGCGCTCTTTTGAGCGCGAGTTTCGCATCGAGTCTTCGTATGGCCTTTCTGTGCTGATAGGCGCTGACATTCCCCACAGAGCGCGCTAGGAAGTTTTCCGAGGTCGGCGCAATCGACCACGAGATTAGACAAGTGACGTGCAAGTGAGGGGCGGCCAATCGAGATGCATTCGACTTCGAAGAGACTAAATGTTTTCCGGTCATGGAAGGCCGGAATTCCAAAGCCACCACCACCACCACCACCGGCACCGCCGCCTGTGGTTATCACTATGGCTTGCGATGTCGAAGAGCCATCTCCCATTCACGAGGATATCGTCAAACGAGTTTGTGCACGAAATTTTGTCGTTGATTTGTCCCCACCAAAAACCGATCTCCCGAAAGATTATAGAGTACTCTTGCGCGAAATTGGAGTTCCTCCTCAACATTTCCTATATCGATTTCTTTCAATGGGACCTCGCGATTTTATAATATATTTGACGGCAGCACTGGCAGCAACATTCTTATTCGCTTGGATATTCTCAGGGTGCGGTTATTGGTTCGGCGGTTGCAAAAGTATATATCTAGAAACAAAGACGCAAATTGGATCAACAATAAATTCCGCAGAGCAAGAATCTCCAAAAATTGACCAGATTCCAGATACAACGAAGCCATCTCGTATTGTAAGTCAACAAGATAAAATATCGGATGATGGCGTTTTCAATGTAGCGATTGTCGCTGCATACGGAACGATGTTGGCATTTATGTATGCTGTTTTTCAGTGGAGAATGGAAAATCGGCAGTCCTCCATGAATGAATTCTTTGATAGAAAAAGGGGGATCAATTTTCTTTTGATGGAGCAAAATGATCTTAGAGACTTATTAAAAGAAGCGGTTGATAGGCGCATCGTGGCCCTTTGGGAGCGGAGTTTGATAAACCCGGAGGCGGCTGAAATTAAAATCAATCAAATTCAGGACCGCACGTATTTAATAGATGTTGAACAGTTTACATTCGAGCAAAAAATGTTCGTATTTGTCGAAATAGATAATTTAGAATTTGCGATTGAAAAATACACTAGTGGATATCTCGATGATGGACAGATGTATAGGGCGTGCGAGATTTTCCAATCTAGGTGCTTTTCTCGTGGGTTTAGGTATCTTGCAGCCACACAGGGCTTAGTATACTATAAAACAACTCTCCAATCCGTTTTAGCGTGCTTGGTGCTAAGGGGGCATCAATACGAAGAGGAAGTAAATAAACAAAAATCTACTGAGGCAGGTAATACATGACTCGTTTGCTGAGCATGCGGGATTTTTCATTCAGCTACGATGCTGGATCGGCATCAGGTTGGATGCTGTCCATTCCTGATTTTTCCCTCAGTGATGGCGAAATCGCCGTCATCAGTGGCGACAACATGTCTGGCAAGAGCACCCTCCTAAGCGTGCTGGCGGGCTTACGGTCGATAGAGGATTGCGGTGGGCAAGTTGTCGGAAGTTTGGGCGCTGCGCTGACTCAAACTGATCTCGCGGCGATGTCTGTTATTCTGTCGGCAGACGACAAGATGTTTCCTGAGCTTTCTGTGCGAGAAAACATAGCGATATCCAATCGAAGCATTCCGTTCGCAGGACTGCAATCGTCCATGGACAAGGCTAAGGCGCTACTCGATAGGGCTGGCATTTTTGATGATGCAGTTCTTGCTAGACCCCTTGGATCGCTCTCTAGTGGAGGCCGAGCATTGGTAAAGCTGGCGCGAGCCTGTGTTGCCGATTGCCCAGTCATCATCGTGGATGAGATTTCGAGTTTCCTTGATGATGCGAGAGCCAAGTTTTTCCTCGATTCCTGCATCCGGCTAGTGCGAGATGGACATTGCTTGGTCATTGTCTCTCACAGCCAACGAGATCGCCAAATCTTGCTGAACGAGAAAGCATCGGCCAGCTTTCATATCTCTCGCACCGCGAACTCCTCGATACTGAGTAGAACTGAGGCATGACAGACTTTGGTCGCCCCTCGCTTGGTACCATAGCACTAACCATCTGGCTTCTGCTTTGTGTGGTCGTGCCGTTCGCCGGCGGTTCGCTCTCGATGTCACTTGCTCAGGTATGGCTGGCGAATGCACTTCCATATTTCATGCTTTCGCTCGCGGCAGCCGTCATCATTTCCTGCGGTCAGATCGACATCTCAACAGGGGGTATCGTGAGCCTTGCGGGGATGG
Source organism: Sphingorhabdus sp. (assembly GCF_040079335.1). Taxonomy (GTDB): domain Bacteria; phylum Pseudomonadota; class Alphaproteobacteria; order Sphingomonadales; family Sphingomonadaceae; genus Sphingorhabdus_B. The sequence goes on along the minus strand of NZ_JBEBKL010000006.1, from coordinate 49,795 downwards.
TCATTGTTGCAAGCTTCAATGCATTTGGTGGCACAGCGTTGGGGGGAGTTGTAGCGCATGGTCTCGCTTTTTGCATCATCATTTTGATATATTTGATCTACGGCTATGCGGCGAAACGTGGTCTATCGACATTCATTGTGACTTTGAGCTTGTTGCTGGTTGTCAAAGGTTCATCGACGTTGCTGCAATCCTGCTTGCAAGGCGTAGGCGAGATTTGTCGATCAAGCAGGATCATGAGTGGCGGCAGTGCCATTTTGCCCGATTGGGCAGTTCTCGATTTTGTGGGCGATGCATGGTTTTCGATTCTTGCGTTCGGCTTGACTCTTGCAGGTTTCCTTGCGTGGCGACACCGAACCCGATGGGGGCTGGATCACATAGCCGTTGGAATGGACGTTGCGGCGTCTGAATTTTCGCGCATTCCTGTGAAGGCGATTTACACGCGCGCATTTCTAGTCGCAGGTGGGTTGGTCTTTCTCGCTACGTTTTTGCGACTGCATGGTCCGAACGATGGCGGGTGGTCCGCCAACACCGGATGGGGCGATGAACTTTTGGCAATCGCCATTGCGGTGATTGGCGGGACACGAATTAGCGGCGGGCGCTTCAATCCGATTGGAATCCTGGCTGCCTCATTGGCAGTCTATATCTCACGCGACATCATCACCAATGACCTTGGCATCCCGGCCGAAGTCGCGTCACTCGTTTTCGGTGCTCTGCTCTTTGTTATTGTGGCATTCGAGATGGGTGGCAGATCGTCAAGGGGGAGTGACGGTGCTTAACGAGATCGACCAGATCATCCGAGAATGTTCTTCTTACACGATGATTCAAGCCGAGCGCTTTGCCGAGAACATTCGCTACCTCGTCGATATCCAAGGCAACCATTCTTTTCCAGAAGGCAGCATCGTAGAGTGCGGCGTCTGGAAAGGAGGCATGGCATTGGCGATGATGCGCATCTTTGGTGCCGCGCGTAACTATTCATTCTTTGACTCGTTTGATGGAATGCCTTCCCCAACCCAACGAGACGGCAACGACGCGCGTTATTGGGCCTCGCATCCTGGGCACCCGCGCTATTTTGACAATTGCCGCGCGAACCTCTCGGATTTCCAAAGCGTCCTGCAAAAGCTCCGGCCAGGGCATCTGCAATTTCAGATCAACAAGGGTTGGTTTGCTGAAAGCCTCGCTCGTTTGGATGCGGGGCCAGTCGCATTTGCCCACCTCGATTGCGATTGGTATGATTCGACCTACACCTGCCTAGAGCGCCTGTGGCCGCAGATGGCAGTTGGCGGGGTCATTTTGATTGACGACTATTACGATTGGGAGGGCTGCCGACGGGCAGTCCATGACTTTTTGTCTCGCCACGAAGCGCGCGAGCCGATAAGATCGGTTGGTAAATTTGGCGGCATTTCAATCACTCGGCTTGGCGATTGGACGCTCGCTGAGTCACCACACCTGCGATAGAAACGGACGGAACAGCATGGCCCTCATTCGGAAACATCCTTGGATATCAGCAGCAATTGTCGTGCTGGCGCTGGTCGTACTCGCGAATGTTTTCATTTCGCGTTCGACCACTGACAAAAAGCAAATCTATGTGTTTCTTCCATCGGTTGAAAACCCGTTTTGGCTTGATGTTCGCGAAGGTGTTGAGCGGGAAGCCAAAACGCTTGGCCCTGAGTATGACGTTAGAATCGTAACGACCGCCAGCACCGACGGTTCCGATCAGATCGATCAAATGTCCACGGCGATTGCCAGAGGGCAAGTCGATGGTGTCGTTCTTGCTCCGACGAACGATCGCGCACCAGCACCACTCGTTGCTCAGCTCAATCGCAACGAAACGCCGGTCGTCCTGATAGACACTGATTTGAATGCCGAAGCCAAGAAGCAGGTAAATGCACAGTGGGATGCCTTCATTGGCTCTGACAACAGGCTAGGCGGGCAAATGGCTGCCAAAACGATTATCGACTCTTTGGCCGCAGCCAGCGGACCAAAATCCGTTCTCTTGCTCAAGGGTAGCTATGTCCATCAAAGCGCGATTGACCGCGCAGAAGGCTTTATCGGTGCAGCGAAGCCCGTTCTTAGAATTGTTGAACGCAGCGGAGAGTGGAGCAAGCAGACTGCAAATGAGATCACCGCCAGTCAGTTTTCGCGTGAACCCCTCTCGGCGATTTTCGCGAGCAATGACGAGATGGCATTGGGGGCAGTCGCCGCACTCCGGAAGTTGAATGTGCCGCAGGGCAGGTGGCCAATCATCATTGGCTTTGACGCTACCGCCGATGCACAAACCGCCATTCGTGATGGATATATGTTTGCTTCGATTCGACAGCAGGCAGAGGAAATGGGAGCAAACGGTTTGCGCAAGTTAATTGCATTGATCGAGGGGCGAGCTTCGAGCGATCCAAAAACGAAGACTCTGGTTAAGGTGGACGTTGTCACAAAATCGAATCTGCCCAAGTCACGCTGACATTGAGTCTGTGAGGTTTCTCCTCTAGGGCGCATCGCATGAAATTTGATATTCCAGAGAATTTGCGACGTGAGTTCCGCCGGTCGGAGCTTGCTAAGTATGATCGTGCCTATTTTTTCGAAGAATATTGGAAGGAAGATTTCCTTGGGATCTTAGGAAACCGCGGACTTTCCTATGATGATCCCAATCACTCCGAACGTTTTCGTATAATCGCGAGCGCACTTTGCGGACTGTCTGATTTTTCAGCAGTGCTAGATGCGGGATGTGGACTTGGGGATTTGTTGATAGCCTTGGAGATTGCGTCTTCTTCACGACTCGTAGGGATTGATGCATCGCCTGACGCAATCGAAATTGGAGCACAACATCTTAAGTCAGATAGCAGAGTAGAGCTAACTCAGGCTGAACTGATCGACCTTCCTTTTGGCGATCAGGAATTTGATCTTGTTGTCTGTTTGGATGTTCTGGAACATATTCCCGTTTTTGACGTCATTGATGCTTTGCAACAGATTTTTCGAGTTTCACGCGACTCTGTGATTTTGTCGATCAACTCAGATAATCCATACAGATATCATCCGACGATCTTGTCCACCGAGACTTGGCGAACGATCTTAGGATCGATTGATGGTTGGTCTCGAAATTACTCCTTCGAGGAGGCTCTGGCTGATTCGGTGAGTAGCTCTCGCCCTGAGTATGATTTTTATTGTTACTCCAAGCTTTGATGCCGCCTTTGCACGATCATAACGCAGATGCGTGAGTGCGCGTCACCGGATTGATGCCGATCATGGCGCGCGCAGTTTGATGCGTCAGATCATGCTCTCCTAAAATTGCCACCGAGCAGCGGACATTCCCAACGGCATTCATTCATGGGTTTTTGACCAGCCGCGTCTCGGATCAAGGCCGCTCGCTTCCGCACTTCGTTTGTGCAGCTCCGCGCGCGTGTTCGCTACGCTCAGCCTTTGATCCTCACCTACATCGTCAGGTCACGAGTCTCCCCATGAAGCCGAGGGAATTGTCCTTCGGTGGAAACCAAGGAGAACTGAAATGTCTGACACAAACTCAAACCGCCCGAGCCACCGCTTGTTCAATGTAACCGGTGACGGCGACAACGCCCGCTGGACTGACATCGGCGTCGCATGGGCAACCAAGGACGGCAAAGGTTTCACGCTCGCACTCAATGCGATCCCTGTGAATGGCCGAATCGTCATGCGGATCAACGAGGAAAAGCCAGCAAAGAAGGGGAGCTAACGCTCCCCTTCGGGGCTTGTGGCCAGCGTCGCTATGGCGCTGGACCACGGCGGCCAAGTTCTTGAGCGATAATCGCGAGAAGCGATTGCGCCGATGCGATTGCCGCGTTGCTCGCTGTGACGGCTTTGCTTGCCTGTTGAAATAAGGCAGCAAGCTGCGATGCTGATTTGGTCGCAAGATCGTTGCGGTTTAGATTGAAGTTCATGGTTTCCTCCATTGTCTTGCGCCGCCCACCATGGGCCGCGTTGGAGGACTGGAATCCGTGTATGAATGAAGGTGCATCACTTGTGATCAGAACAGCGTGGAGAAGGCCAGTTGCGATGTGTCGCAACGCCTTGCACCCAGATCATTCAATCACGGATAGGTTCGATCAATCAGCGGATCATGTGAGCGGAGGAAGTGTGGAGAGATGTGAACGATATACAACACCGCGATATGCAGCTTATCCGTTCAGCTTCGCTTCGAGTGCTGCAATCGCTGCCATCAGTTCATCGAATGACGGCGGCGTGACCATGAACATTTCTGCCATCGCAGCATAATCTTCCGCAAGGCGCGCGCGCAGATCATTGTTCGGGACAAGGCGCAGTGAGCCAATCACCGCCGTGCCGTAGGATGCTTTGTTATCCGCAAACATCAGGCTCTTGTTGAGTACAACCCGAGCGAGCAGATCAGGCGATTTCATCGCCGCATCGTCGATGCCTTTGGCGGCCAGCATCATCGTGTCGTAATAGTGCCGCGACATTTCAGGCAAGAGTTTCGTGCCGTGGTGAAGCGCGTGCAGGATTGTGACCTTCTCCCAGAAAGTGCGCTCAACGGATAATGTCGAAACGCGCACATCCGCATCTGGCAATTCGTCAGGGAAGGCTTGCGCGAGATAAGGCGTGATCGTTCTGATTTCGACAGGTTCAGATTCGCCGCGCGCGCCAAATTCAAGTTTGATGCGAGGCTTGATGTAACCATCTTCGCCTTCGCCGAAATTGCCGACGCCATAGCGCCCAGCCCCGAAGCCACCGCCGTAATTCAAAAGCCTTGGATATTGGAACAGGATCGTCTGGGTATCGCGATCATCGGGATCGAGAATGACATCCCACCCTTTTTCCGTGCCGAGCGCGTTTGCGATTGCCGCTCGTATAGTGGGAAGCGCGATGGTTTCGACATAGGATTGTGCCGCCGCTTTGAGCGCCTTTGTGCGACGCTCGCGTTCCTTGCCGCTTATCCCATCTTCCATTGGCAGCAGTGTCTCGACAATCATCGGTGCATCGCGTCCGATGGTCAGATCAATATCCTCCGAAAATCGCTCGATGATGCCATAGGCTTTGGAAAGCGAGGTTCCGCCTTTGAATGTCAGATTCTCGCCGAGAATTGGTGTTTCCATCAAGCGGCGCAACGTCCAGCAGACCCAGAGATCCTTTTCGATGATGATCGGCGTCACATCGCGCCGGGCCGCCGCTTCATTTATGAAAGCGAGGCGATCATCGTTTGCTCGTAGTGCAAACTTATCCATGTTTGACCATGCCGATCTTGAGCACCGCATCGCTCATCCAACCTGGCATGAGCGGCTGCGCTTTTCGGAGAGCTTTCAAATCACGATCATCAAGCTGCATTGCGAGGCGATGAAGCAGATCAGCATCAATGTTCGCCTTGCCGATATGCGCGAGCATTTGCAGAACGGCATTCACATCTGCCGATGCATCATCCAATATCGGCGCGCGTGATCGCTTGAGCGCAATCGTGCGACCGGCGACTGTCTTGATGCGCGACGTTCCATCCGTGACATAGCTTGCTTTGGCGGGAACCTGTGTCGAGATACCAAGGCGGTTGGCTGATTGCGCGCCCGAGGCAAACACTTTGTCGCCGCTTTGCGTTGCGACCGCCTGCACGATGGTATCGGTGTCAGGCGTGAGCGCACCCAGCTTGGTGTGCAGCTTGGGATAGTCATAGAGGCCGCGACCGATACGGCGAATGACGCCCGATTGCACAAGGCGGGTGAGAGCCATATCTACCGATGCGCGCGTGCCGAGGTCGAGAAAATCCTTGGGCGTAAAGGCCCAGCCTCGCCCTTTCCCGCGCACTCGTTTGATGATTTTGCCGGCTACCGCAGACATTTTTCGACTCCTTATCGTTAGATAATAGCATACAATTATCTAACAAGCAATTACGCTATAAATTCCATAAAATGACGTATTTCTAGGGATATTGCTGAATCACATGAACCTACGTGCCTATGGCACTATATAGTGAAACTATCCCAGCTCCAACCCACGATCACGCTTGGGTTTGAGGGTTGCCCCACCGCGCGCTCGATCCGTGTCGCGCTCCCCTCCGCGCATACGGCGGAAGGTGGCAGCATCGCGATAGAGACCGAGGACGCGTTCAGCTTCCTTGCGGCGGTTCTCCTTGATCAATTCTTGAAGGGCTTGGCGATCCTTGTGCTGCGCATGGATCAGAGCGTGCCGCTCATGGCTGTCGCGCTCGCGCGCAAATTTGGATTCCATCTCATTCTGCTTGCGCGTTTTGAAATATTTCCCCGTCAGGAAATCCCACGCACCGGCAATGCCCTTGCGCAGACGTGATGAGCGAATGCGTTGCTCTTCGTTCCAGCGGGTTTCGAGTTTGGTATCGAAGGCTTGGCGTTCAGCTTGATGCTGAACCTTGAGCGCTTCGCGCTTCGCTATCAGTGGTAGCATATTGTGGTGGGCGATACGTTTGGCTTCCGCAATGTAGCGAGAGAGGCGCGGGGCGACTTGCTCAGCAATTTTTTGTCTGGTGTCGCTGACCGATGGAAGGGCAGCAGGATCACCGAGGCGCGAGATGATATCGCGTTTCCGGTCAGGCAAAATGCGCGTGATTGAATGGACATCGCCGTCAATGGTGACGGCGACGAAGCTGCGTTGATCACCGCGCGCAAGAAAGAGGCCGCGCTCTTCGAGCGCCGCCGCGAAACTTTTGGCATTGTCCGCTTGCTGCCAGCAATCGAGAATTGCTGATTTCAATTCGCGCGGATCGACGCCCGCGCGTTTGGCTTGCTGCCATTCGTCCAATGAGAAATTGCGCGCATCGCGCAGGCGCGGATTGGCGAAGCCCTTCGGCATCGCCCAGCCATTTTCGAGATAGATGTCCTTCGCGAGGGCTTGCAGCTTGTTCTTGAAGAACGGCATATCAATCGCCGTCATGGTCTCTGCGTTGATGCGCGACCAGACGGCGTGACAATGGCGACGGCCTTCCTTTTCGTGGAAGACAATCACACGCGGCTGACCGGTGAGACCGAGCCGCTCTTCGATATCCGAAATGGCCTTCTCGAACGTCTCGACGCGCACGGACTCGTGCGCGGGCGGACTGAGCGACATTGAAAACAGATAGCGTTGGCACTTCGTACCGCGCGCCGCCGCATAGGCCTCATTCATCGCGCCCATCACCTTGTCGGAGATAAACCCCGACACTTCATGAATCTCGACATGCTCATTCTCTTCGGCTTTCAGCAAATGCGCTCCGAGTTGACGACCACCGCTGCGCTTGGAGGCTTTGAAGATCATAGCCGCGCATCCAGATCGAGAGCTTCGATCAAAAGTTGCCGCATTCGTGTGACTTCATGAACTGCGGTGAGCAGCGCTTCCTCTGTCTCAGGTGTGACAGGAAGGCTGCCCGTGTTTGCGGCCTTGGCGAGTTGGTTCACATTGTTCGCCAATCGCGATTGACCGAGCATCGCCAAGAGCTGCGCAAGCGCGCGATGATCCTTCACCGGAAACTTGCCCCGACGACGCGGAGCAATCCAATCAGGATCAAGCAGGCGTGAACGGATATAGCCGCCGAGTGACATACCGGCGGCATCGCTTTCAATCTTTGCGCGTTCTTCGAACGTCAATCGCAACGAGAAGGGAGGTGGACGGCGATCAACCATGACCGACCTCCAAAGCTTCATCGTCTCTCACTCTGACCTTTGGGCTGCGATCCGTTGGACGCGGCGGACGCCGCACCGATAGATCGACATCGATGATGTTGTCAGAAAGGGATTCTACAGATTGAGATTTAGGCGATTTGACCTTGACGGAAGGCGCATTGCCATTGGCCGGTGGGGTATCAGAAGCGATTGACGTATGGCTAAGAGCGTGGTTCCACTCCGCTAACACCTTGAAGAGAAGTTTCGAACTTTCTCCTCCAAGGTGCGCCATCTCCAAAATATCGTCCGTCCAGACCAGCTTGCTGCAGCGAAATCGGGCTGATCAGATGTTCTCGGTCGTCGGCCTAACCGGTCTCAACTGCCAGTGAACTTTGCCGGACGCTTTTCCATGAAGCTGGCAATACCTTCCTTGAAATCGGAACTCTGAAACAAAGGCAGCAACTGGAGATAGACATGTTGCACATGGGTGTCGAAAGTTTCGTCCATTCCCATCCGCATCAGCCGCTTTGCACCCTGCACCGCCAAAGGCGCGTTATTGGCAATTTCTAGCGCCAGCTCCCGTGCACGCGACGCAACCTGCTCGCCCGGCACAACTTCATTGGCCAGCCCTTCCTTCAGGCAATCATCGGCCGAAAGCGTGCGTCCGGTGAAGATGATCTCTGCCGCCTTCGCCCAGCCGAGCATACGCGGCAGGAACCAGGTGCCGCCCGATTCGGGCAGCACACCCCTTTTTACAAAAGCAGCCGCCAGTTTGGCATCCGACGCCATCACGCGGATGTCACAGCCCAGCGCGAGATCCATGCCATAGCCGGCGGCAGATCCATTGAGCGCCGCGATAACCGGTTTGTCCAGCGCGTGCAGGACAGTAGGCGGAGTATTCCGAAGGTCGATCGTTGCGTTGAAAGTGGCCGAAGACGAGCCAATACCCTCTCCTTTTTGCGCCTGACCCAAATCCAGCCCGGCGCAGAAGGCGCGACCGGTTCCAGTCAAGACGATCACGCGTACTTCGCCGTCTTCGCCAGCCTTCACCAAAAGACGGGTCAGCTCATCAAGCATCGGGCCGGAGATGGTGTTCATGCGCTCGGGCCGATTCAACGTCAGCGTCGCAACGCCATCCGATACTTCGTAACTGACATCTGCACTCATTATGCACTCCCGTATATCGGGCTCTTCCAGGCGGTTGAAGGCCCTAATTGGCCCATTCGCTCGGTCGTTGCGTAGCGAAACACCCTGCGGATGCAATAACATCATGCAATTCGGTAGTTGGTGGTGTTCTACAGTGAACAGGAAGCTGTGAGTTGAAATTTGTCAGCCTAGCATCGAGCTTCGACCAGCGCGTTTCGTTCGCGAAGATGCCCTTCGCTTGAATCAACAGGTTCAAGCCGCGGTTCTGCGCTGCTTTTCCAGCTTCTTGAGCACCATCTGGCGTTTCAAGCGCGACAGGTGATCGATGAAGAGAATGCCTTCGAGATGATCCATCTCGTGTTGCAGGCAGGTGGCCATCAACCCTTCCATCTCTTCTTCATGCACCTTGCCATCCAGATCTTGCCAGCGGGCACGGATGGAGGCAGGACGTTCGACCTCGGCATATTGGTCGGGAACCGAAAGGCAGCCCTCTGTGTAAACCGAATAGTCTTCGGACGGATCGAGGATTTCGGGATTGATGAAGATTCGCGGGTTGCGCACGACTTCATGGTCGTGGTTGCAATGCTCGCCATGCTCATGGTCATGCTCGGCGGGTTCCTGAAGGTCGATAACCAAAATGCGCTTGGGCACGCCCACCTGGATCGCGGCCAGCCCGATACCTGGCGCGTCGTACATCGTGTCGAACATATCCTCGACAAGCTTTTTCAACCCATCGTCAAATTCGGTGACGGGGGTCGAGATGATTTTGAGCCGCGGATCGGGCACTTCGAGGATAGGGAGTATGGCCATGGCGCTAAAATAGGGACTGGGCGGGCCAGCGTCAACCGACCGGACGCCGCGCGCGCAACGCCTGCGCCAATGTGCCTTCATCGAGATAGTCGAGTTCGCCACCAACGGGCACGCCATGTGCGAGTTGCGTCAAGCGGATGGGATAGCTTTCCAGCCGCTCGGCAAGATAATGTGCCGTGGTCTGGCCTTCGAGCGTCGCGTTCATCGCGAGCACCACTTCGTCAATGCCGCCTTCCGCAACGCGAGCGACCAGGCCGTCGATATTGAGATCCTCGGGCCGCACGCCATCGAGCGCCGATAGCCGCCCGCCAAGCACATGATATTTTCCCGGAAATAGGCGCGACCGATCGAGCGCCCACAGGTCCGACACATCTTCGACCACGCACAGCGCGCGGGTATCGCGGCGCGCATCGGCGCAGACGCCGCACGGATCGCTGGTGTCGAGATTGCCGCAGGTTGCACAGGTCTTGAGCCGTTCCTCGACCATTTCGAGCGCACGCAGCAATGGTTGCAACACCGTCTCGCGCTTTTTCATCAAATGCAGCACGACGCGGCGGGCCGAGCGCGGGCCGAGGCCGGGAAGCCGCGACAATGCCTGTGCCAATGCGTCTATTTCTTGCGATGCCATAGGATGGGCCTTATCGGCATCCTCCACAAGTTTGAAGAATAAACCGCAGGCCTGAGCCTGTCGAAGGCCGGTTCACGGTTTGCGCTATCCTTTAAGGCGCCCTTCGACAGGCTCAGGGCTACGGTATGAGCTGGAACCAAAATGCGCCTGATATTCATGGGAACCCCGGATTTTGCCGTACCGACGCTGAACGCGCTGGTCGAAGCGGGGCATGATGTGGTGGCGGTCTATTCGCAGCCACCGCGCCCCGCCAATCGCGGAAAGAAGCTGACACCCTCCGCAGTGCATGCGCGCGCAGAGGAAATAGGGCTGGAGGTGCGCACGCCGGTCTCGCTGAAAGGCGCCGACGAACAGGCCGCTTTTGCAGCACTCAATGCTGAAGCCGCCATTGTGGCCGCTTATGGCCTTCTTCTTCCCCAGCCTATCCTCGACGCGCCCAAATATGGCTGCCTCAATGTTCATGGTTCACTCCTCCCCTGCTGGCGCGGTGCAGCACCCGTGCAGCGGGCAATCTTGGCGGGGGATGCCGAAACGGGAGTCATGGTGATGCAGATGGAGGCCGGGCTCGATACCGGGCCGGTGCGCGCGACGGCGCGGACGCCGATCGACCGCAAAACGGCTGGCGAACTGACTCGAGAACTGGCGCGACTGGGTGCCGGACTGATGGTCGAGGTCCTTGCAGACATCGACAGCCATCCTGCGATTGCACAGCCTGAAGGCGGCGTGACCTATGCCCGGAAGATCGACAAGAGCGAAGCCAGACTGGATTTCAGCCAGAGCGCGGATGCGTTGGAACGACAGATCCGTGCATTCAACCCTGTGCCGGGGGCGTTCATTGAGTTTGAGGGCAAGCGATATCGGATTTTGGCGGCGGATATTGTGGAAGCAGGTGGAGTAAATGGAACCGTCGTCGACGACCAGCTTACCATCGCCTGCGCAACCGGAGCCATTCGCCCGAATCTCATACAGCGAGCGGGTAAGCCCGTCATGCCGCTTGCGGATTTCCTCCGCGGCAATGCTATTCCGGTCGACACCATCCTCACATGACCCGCTTCGCCTTCACCGCCGAATTTGATGGCACGCCCTACATGGGCTGGCAGCGGCAGGGGCATGGCCCATCGGTGCAGCAGTCGATCGAGAAGGCTATTGCGCGCGTCACCGGAGAGGAAGCCGCAGTGCACGCCGCAGGCCGCACCGATGCCGGGGTCCATGCCTTGGGCATGCGCGCGCATAGCGATATCGAAAAAGCCATCGAACCCTTCCGCCTGATGGAAGCAGTGAACGCGCAATTGCGACCCGAGCCGATAGCCATTCTTGACTGCGAAGTGGTTGCCGACGACTGGCACGCGCGTTTTTCATGCATCGGCCGCGAATATGTCTATCGCATCGCCAACCGCCGCGCGCCGCTGGCCCTCGAATCGCACAGGGCGTGGAAGATACCGCAGCCACTGGATGCAGAGGCGATGCACACAGCAGCCCAGCGGCTGGTCGGCCTGCATGATTTCACCACCTTCCGCTCGGCACATTGCCAGTCCGAAAGCCCGGTCAAAACTCTCGACCGGCTCGATGTGCGGCGCGAAGGCGAACATGTTCTGATCGAGGCTGCAGCGCGCAGCTTCTTGCACCATCAGGTGCGCTCGATGGTCGGCTGCCTAGCCTTTGTCGGCATGGGACGGTGGAGCGCGGACGATCTGCAAAGGGCATTGGAAGCCAAAGATCGCGCTGCGCTCGCGTTCAATGCGCCGCCCGATGGATTGTATTTTGTGAGGGCGGTTTATCCCTAGCCGAAAATCCGGCTGATCGATTTCTCAAGCATCAACAATTGCCACAACAATCGGCTGTGATCCGAACGACCGCCAATATGCTCCTCGGCAATCCGGGCGATTTCCGCGCTGTCAAACCAGCCTGTGCGCGCAAGCGTAGTTTTCGATGCAATCCCCCGCGCCGTTTCGGCCAGTGGCCCGCGAAACCATTGCGCAATCGGCGTCACAAAACCCATTTTGGGCCGGTAGAGGATGTCTTCAGGTAGATAGCGTTCCATCGTCCGCTTCATAAGCCATTTGCCCTGCCCGCGCCGCACGCGCATATTCTCGGGCAGGCTCGCCGCAAATTCGAGCAAGCGGTGGTCCAACAGCGGCTCACGCGCCTCCAGCCCCACCGCCATGCTGGTGCGATCTACCTTGGTCAGGATATCACCCGGCAGCCAAAGCTTCATATCGGCATATTGCGCTTGATCGAGACCGCTGCGCGCCGGGGCATTTTTCATCAACCGATGCATATGATATTCGGCGCGATAGCCGCGCAGCAACTGATGGGTGCGATGCGAATAAAGCCGGTCGCGGAGATGCGGCGGAGTGACACCAACCGCCTCGGCATAGCCCTCGGCCCCGGTGCGCGCGAGCGACAGCAGGGTCGTCTTGGCGCGCAACGGACGTGGCGCCCAATCGGCCTTGGGATAAAGTGCTCCAAGCGTCCCGAACAAGGAACCGCGCACCGATTGCGGCAACAGGCTGCGCATCCGTTCTTCGCCGTGGTGGAAGACGTGGCGGCGATATCCGGCCAGCGCCTCGTCCGCGCCGTCACCCGACAGCGCCACCGTCACATGCTCGCGCGCCATTTCGCAGACGCGGTAAGTGGGCAGCGCCGAGGCATCGGCAAAGGGCTCGTCGAAATGGAAAGCGAGCGTATCAATCAAGCCGAAATCGTCGGCGGCGACGGTCTTGCTATGATGGTCGGTCAGGAACCGCTTGGCGATGCGGCTGGCATATTCGCTCTCATCCAGCTCACTGACATCGAAGCCTATCGAGCATGTTTTGACCGGCATCCGCGACGCCTCCGCCATCAACGCCACGACGCTGCTGCTATCGACGCCGCCCGACAGGAACGCCCCTAAAGGCACATCGGCGACCATGCGGCTGAGCACCGCCTGCCGCATCAGCCGGAGCAACTCTTCCTGCAATTCAGCTTCGCTGCCGCGAATACGGTTTGAAAAATCAAGGTCCCAATATTGGGTCGGCGCAGGCTCGGGCTTGCCTTGGGTCAGCAGCCAATAATGGCCGGCTGCTAGCTTCTGTACACCGGCCACGATGCAGCCATGATCGGGGACATAGCCGAAGGCCAGAAAGTCATCGACCATCGCCAGATCGGGCTCCCGCCGTAGCGCGGGATGTTCGAGCAGCGCCTTGAGTTCTGAGCCGAAGATGATGCTGCCGTCGGCCAAACGCGCATGGTACAGCGGTTTCACCCCTAGCCGGTCGCGCGCCAGTAGCAACTGCCGGGTGGCCTGATCATAAAGTGCGAACACGAACATGCCGTGCAGCCGTTCGACACACTGCGGGCCCCATGCGCGATAGGCCTCCAATATGACTTCGCTATCGCTGTGCGTGCGGAATTGGTGGCCGAGCGCCTCCAGTTCCTTACGCAATTCTTGGAAATTGTAGATTTCGCCGTTGAAGGAGAGCGCATAACCCGCATCCTCGGTCAGCATCGGCTGCGCGCCACCGCCCAGATCGATGATCGACAGGCGGCGATGCCCCAATCCTATTCCGGGCGCTGTCCACACACCCGACCCGTCAGGCCCGCGATGCGCAATCGCATCGGTCATCCGCCTGAGGCGTTCGGGGTCGACCGGCTTAGAGCTCTCGACATGGAAGATACCGGCGATGCCGCACATGATGCCAGCGCCTTAGTCTAGTCCAGCCATGCGGTCAGCCAGTTTATCGATATCCCGAATCGATTTGAGGAACGAGTCGATGGCCGGGCGCGGATTTTCGCGACCCTTTTGCTCTGCAGAGACCAGAATTGCCACCGCCTGCTGGTTTCCACCCAGCAATTTAGCCTTAAGGGTCGCCAGCTTAATCGCCGCGCCCGAGCCGCTGGTGGTGCCATTCACACGATAGAAGCTGACGACTTCACGGTGGTACTGGTCCTTGGTGCCAATCCGTTCGCAGCGGGCATTGGCGGGTGCATCGCAACCCTCGATCCATGACCAGTCGCTTGAGTCACCTGCAGCACCCTGCCCGAAGCCGACCAGTTCGCGTCCTTCGGACTGGCGATCATAAACGGCAACTGAAAGATCGACCTTGTGGCCCTGCGCATCGCGATAGCGGCCGAGCAACATGTGGTTGGCTTTGACGAAATGTGGCTTCCACGGATGTGCTGGCCGGTAATCGACGCGCGTCCAACCTGCCAACTCTGGTAGGTCAATCTGTGCTGGAACCGGCGAGGCGCGGTTGGCAATGTAGGTGCTCCACCCCACCGGCAGCAGCACTGTTGCGGCCAGTGCGACAATTGCAGCAACGGGCTTCATCGGAAGACCTGTGACCTGCTTGAGCTTATCAGCATCAATCGCCTGCGCATCCGCCGCCCGATCGAAAAAAGGCCAGCCTGCCGCCATCACCAAGGCGATCACGATGCCGAAAAAGACCCAACCAAAAACCACATGGTCAAAGCTCGCAGCAAAATCGAGATTGCCGTGATGCGCGATGTAGATCGTCGCGAAGGCGCGCAGGCCATTGGCAATAATTGGGATGACGATACATGCCGCCATGAAGGCAATCCGGCGCGACCAGCTTTTGAAGCACAGGTTTGAGACTAGCGCGCCCAATGCCACCATCGCGACAAGGAATTTCATGCCCGAACAGGCCTCCGCCACGCGGAACAGCGCGGTCGGGGTTGCGATATAGATACCGTCAATATGCGCGGGTATCCCCGTCAATCCCAGCAGCCACATGCACATTTCGGCGGTGATGGTCTGCAAGGCAGGGACGAATTCCTCCCCAAAAGGCACAAGGAAGAACATGTAGAAGAGCGGGAAAAGCAGCCCGCGTGTCACGGCAGGCCCGAGCAACAAGGCGACGCTGCCCTGCAGCAGCATCACCAGCCCGGCATGTCGCGCCAACCCGACTCCGGCAGCATCACCCAGCAGCCAACCAAAGGCGGCAGCAGCAATCCAGAGCAAGGGCAGCGCCCAAGGCCTTGGTTCAAGCTTCGCCAGTTCCGCCTTGCGCTGGTCGACCAGCCACCACAGGATGGGGATGATCAGCAAACAATGATTGAAGGTCGAGCTGTTCCACCAGATCGCCGCCATGTCCGCCGCATCGCGCCAGAACAGGGCAAGCATGGCAGTCCAGACAATGCCAAGCCGCACCAGCGCTTCGCGCCATAGGGCGGTCATTTCGCCGCTCCGACTTCCATCAGTGAATCAAGCGGAGCCAGTTGTGCATCCCAGCCATAGTGGGCAATCACATGCGCACGCGCCGCCGCACCAAGGCGCAAGCGTTCATCGGTATCGGAAAGCAGAGCCGAAACCTTGGCTGCCTCATCTGACACATCGCGCGCAACTAGCAGATGTTCGCCATCAACCGCGTCGATGCCTTCCGCAGCCGCCGTCGACGCCACGACCGGCTTGGCCATCGCCATCGCCTCGAGCACCTTGTTCTGGATGCCACGCGCAATCCGCAAAGGGGCAACAACGACATCCGCCCCGGCAAGCCATGTGCGCACATCGTCGACTGCTCCGGTCACCTGCACACCGGGCAGAGCCGACAGTTCGACCACCGCCGGTGTCGGATTGCGTCCGACAATGGCAAAGGTGGTTTCGGGATGTGCTTCTCGGATGGCGGGTAAAGCATTGCGGGCAAAATCGCTGACGGCTTCGATATTGGGGCGATAGTCCATCTGGCCGGTGAAAACGATCAACGGATCGGCGAAGACCGGATGGAGTTTCTTATACTTCGCGTTGGGATCGTAAAAAACCGTGTCGATGCCGTTGCCCAATGCCGCGACATTTTTGGCGCCGCTGCGCTCCTGAAACAGCTTGACTTCGGCCACGCTGACAAACAGGCTGGCATCGGCGCG
The DNA here is from genome assembly GCF_040079335.1 of Sphingorhabdus sp. Classification (GTDB taxonomy): domain Bacteria; phylum Pseudomonadota; class Alphaproteobacteria; order Sphingomonadales; family Sphingomonadaceae; genus Sphingorhabdus_B. The sequence goes on along the minus strand of NZ_JBEBKL010000006.1, from coordinate 33,775 downwards.
CTGGGCGATTTCAGCTTCAAAATCGGCTAGTTTTTTGCCTTCGCGTTCATAGACCCATCGCATCATCGCATTGCCGTCGCCGGCATAGCTTTCGAATTTAGCGCTATCGACGTCGACAAAGTCCATGATGAAACGACCGTCGAAATCGGCGGGCACATATTGCGCCATCTGGCCTGAAAAGACCAAAATGTGGCTGATCGCACCACTTGCCAGCCGCTCATTGACCCAATCCCGCATCGCCTTCGAACCGAAGGATGTCAGCGAAACCGGTTTGCCGCTGGCCAATGCTTCGATGCCCGAAAACCACTGCGGCTTATCGCGCAGTTCAACATGTAACGAGGCGAGCCCGGTCCGTTCGGCTTCGGCTTCGGCACACTCGACGTCGCGGGTGTCATCAGCAAAGGCACCGACATGTACCGGGGCCATCGACTGCAGCTTTTTGAGGATATGGAAGGAACGAATCTTGTCGCCGCGGTCCGGGGGCCAGGGGACGCGGTGGGCGAGGAACAATATCTCGCGCATCAACCCAATCCTCTGGAAATCCAGGGGCCGATCAGATTTGCTATCGGCATTGGCAATTTCTGCCATGCAGAGACAACTGACCTATATTTTGCACTGTTCGGATTGACGTCACGTGGCGGTGAGCCATCGGCAGTACGCGTAGAATAAGACAGAGGTTCAGGCTCGAACCCCCAGTTTTTCTTGAAGAAATAGGCTCCACTATCTACTTTCGAGCGCCCGAAGTCAAAGCGTGTGCAACCGCGCTGTCTTGCATGGTTCATCAGCGCATAATACATCACATCATTGGCGCGCAGCGCCCGTGCCTGCCACACGCCGCCACCCCAATATGGCATGACTGCGCCGTTGAAATACAGGCTGAGCACGCTCGCCACTGGCTTCCCATCTGATAGCACCGTCAGGATATCGGCTTCGTCGCCAAAGGCCTTCAGCGTCTCCGCCATCAGCGCGCGTGGGAACACCGGTGTACCAAGATTACGCACGCTTTCGGCATAGACGCGGTAGTGCCAGTCGAGATCGCGCTGTGCGTTGCCGGTTTCGACAACCAACCCCTTCTCGAGCCCCTTGCGCACCTCGGCGCGTTGTTTGCGCGGAATGGCGAGCAGTTGCGCCTCGTCATCCGCTGCCAGTTCGCGCTCGAAATTCGCATATGCATCACTCTGGATAGTCCAGCCCTGATGCGGGATGGCCCCGCCGCGCAGTTCGGCGGTCGGGCATTTGAGCGCAATCGCCAATTCCCAAACCGCATCGGCCAACCGGTCCGCCACACCCTGCGACAGCGCCAATATCCCGCCGCCAACCGCAAAACCGCTCGAGACCATTGCGCGCCCGAATAGCGGCGAGCCGACGGCGTGCAACGGCACCATCCCGGCCAACTGGCCCACCTCATTCTCGGCCACAAGACAATAGGCCTTGTTACCCGTACCGCGTTCAATCGCTGTCAGCCAGCGCGGCAAATGGAACGGCGTTGCGCCGGGTTGGATGCGCACCCAAGCATCGATCCGGGCCGCCTCATCGGCAGCATTCAGATCGACTTGTCGCACCGCCAGCTTTTCATGGACCAGCGGTGCATTCATGCGAACTTCGCCTTTTCCTGTTCGACGATGCGGTCGAGCCGATCCCATTTGAAATCGCCGATCAGCCGTTTCAACTTGCCTGCCATCGCGTCGAGCTTGGTATAATGGCGCAGCTTCGATTTGAGCGGAGCATTGGCGACGCGTGGCTGGTCCGGGTCGATTTCCCACGGATGGAAATAGATGACACCGGGGCGTGCCTCTGCATTCACCTGACGCACCGCCCAGCGCGAATAGGCATAGGGCAGCAGCCGGAAAAAGCCGCCACCGCCCGCCGCGATACGTTTTGGACCCAGCATCGCGGTGGTCACGGGGATTTCGACAAAATCGCTGCCGGATATTGGGTTAAAGGCAAAACGCGGGGCGTCTGCCCAGCCATAATGATCGTGCGCTATAGGATTGATGCTCGACGAATAGGCATAGCCCTGCTCGGCCATGATTTCGTGCGCCCAAGGCGTGTTCGGGTTGATCGAGAAACTCGGCGCGCGATAGCCGCGCACCGCAACGCCGCCCGCATCTTCGATGGACTTGCGCGAACGATCCAGATCGGCCGCAAACTGTTGCGGCGTGAATGTGAATACCCGATCATGGTTCTGGCCATGATTGCCCAACTCATGTCCGGCATCGGCAATCCGCCGGATAAGTGCCGGGTAGCGCTCGGCTACCCAGCCCAAGGTAAAGAAGGTCGCCTTGATTCCCGCATCGCTAAACATCGACAGCAGCGCATCGGTGTTGCGTTCGACACGGCATTCGCGCGTGTCCCAACTGTCGCGCGAGATTACATTCTCGAACGCCCCGACTTGAAACCAGTCTTCAACATCGACCGACAAAGCATTGTACAAAGGATAAAGTCCTTCATCCTTTAAAGATCAGGCTGCGCGCATATCCCGCATCCGAGCGGCTAGCGACTGGTTTTCCTTTTCCATCCAATCGATCAGCATGGCAAGCACCCTGCGCATGGTAACATCCTGCGACGCCATGCGCGCCTCAAGCTGGTCGATGCGCGATGCCAGCGCCTGATAATGTGCCGTATCAGCGGCAGCCACGACAGGCTGCGCCATGGCGGCGACGGGCGCGGTCTTAGTGGCAACCGGTTCGGCAAAGGGCGCTTGCGACGCCATCGTCGCATCATATTCGAACGGCTTGCCGTTCATATCGACGATAACTGCACCAACCAGTGCGCCGTCGATGGTATCGGTCTGCTCGACAGCACCCATCAACAGGCAACGGTTCATCACCGCGTTCAACTTGCGCGGAACGCCACCGGTTTCATTGTAGAGCGCATCATAGGCATCGGCGGTCAATTGCGGGCGGCCAGTCCAGCCAGCGCACTTCAGGCGATGTTCGATATAGGGCTGCACTTCGTCGGCATCCATCGCTTCCAGATGGTGCGTTGCGATCACCCGCTGGCGCAACTGCTCCAGTTCGGGCGCGGTCTGCAACAGGTTGCGGAATTCGGGCTGGCCGAGCAGGAATATCTGCAGCAACGCGGTCGAACCCAATTGGAAATTCGACAGCATGCGCAATTCTTCGAGCGCATCGACCGTCAAATTCTGCGCCTCATCCACCACCAGCAGGCAACGGCGACCAGCGCGTGCCTCGGCATGCAGGAAATTCTCGATCGCCTTTAGTGCGGCGGCCTTGTCCATCCCGCGCGTGTCGATGCCAAAGCTTTCGGCGGTCATCTGCACCAGATCGACGGCGTCGAGCTGGCTGGTGACGATTGTCGCCGCGGTCAGCCGCGCCTTGTCGATCGTCTGCATCAAATGGCTAACCAGCGTCGACTTGCCCGACCCCACCTCACCGGTAATGACGATGAAGCCTTCGCCCTGCGCCAGGCCATAGCCGAGATAGGACAGCGCCTTGCGATGCGTTCCGCTCTCGAAATAATAATGCGGGTCAGGCGTCAGCTGGAAAGGGCGTCCCGACAGGCCGTAATATTGATCGTACATGGTCTTATCTTCCCTGTCAGATAGACTTAAAAACTATAGCGAAGACCGAGCAACGCCGATGCAGTGACGTCACCATCGGTATCTTCGGGCTTCACGCTGTCGATACCGAGCGCCGCGCCTGCGGTCAGACCGCGCCATATCTGACGATAATAGGCCGCATTGGCACCAACACTATAGACATCGGGTGCGAGCGTGAAACCCGGATCGACATAATTGCCGTAAACATTTGTCTCAAAGCGCGACCGGCGATCGAGATCGCGCCCCAGATAGCCTGCGACATAATAGTTTTCATCGATAATTCCGGACATTTCGGGCAGCGCGCCGATGGCCGAGGTCAAATATTTGTTACGGTTATAACCGATGGCAAGACCGGTATCCCAGCCTGCGCTGTTGGTGACCGCAGACGCCTGAATTCCGCGCGAACGGAAGGCCACCGGGCGTAGAGAATTGAGCGAATTGTTGAAGCAGGTGGTGCCGCCATTGCCAAAGGTGCAGCTGCCCAGATCGCCCGACAGCGGGTTGCGGATCGTGGTGAATTGCGTCGGCAAGGCCGCCAGCGTGCGGTTAAGCGAGCCGCCGAAACCCGAAATCGTGTCATAGACCGAAACATTGACCGCCATGCGCTCGGTCGGTGTGTAGTTGAAGCTGCCGATATAAGTGTCGCTGCCATAGCGGTGGCCATAGCGCGCCTCAAGCGAGGTGCGACGGCTGGGCCGCCACATCACGCCTGCATCCCAGATCAACCCGTCGCTTTCAAAGACGGTCAGCCGTGGAGAGGCGGGATCGGTGACATAACGTCCACCCGGAGTGACAATGGGTGCGCCAAGGCTGTCGCGCAGCACATCACGCTCACTGATGCGGACATCTTCATAGCCGACGCCGCCAACAACCGCGAGGGTCGGGCTGACCGGAACGGTGATGTCGACGCGCGCATATTTATCATCAACGCGCTGGTCGAGCTGGCTGGCGTCCTCACGGTTCCAGCCTGCGCCTACCGCCCAGCCAAATGGCAATGTGCCCGGCTGCATCCCGACCGATGCGGCGGCGGCATGGCTGACGCTATCGTCAAAGGTCGGCACGGCACGTTGGCCCGCGGGTAACGGACCGACATCGCCGCTTTCAACCTTGGTATAACCCGCGCGATAGGCGGCGTTGACCGAAAGGTCGCCGACCCGGGCGGCAAAGCTGGGCCCGGTATAGACCGAATAGACCTGACTGACATTATCCTCGCGGCCAACAAAGCTGCCCGCTGATCCGGCGCGGTTGTCGATTGTCGCACGGCTGGCGTAAGCGCCGGCCTCTATCGTCAGATTGCGCGTTACGCGGGCAGAACCGCGGGCCAAACCGCTGATGATATCCTGATCACGTACATCATTGTCCCAGCCGATCAACCGTTCATAACGGACATTGACCTGCGCCTCGGCATTACGTTCGGCAACCGACATGTCCGCCCCGACCGCGATGGTCGAATAGGTCAGCACATCGCCATCGTCGAGGTCAGCGAGCAACACTTGCTGCGCCTCTATATAGGGGCGGATTTCTGCGCGGCGTGATGATGCTTTCTTGGCCTTTGCAGGTGCCTCGTCAGCGGCAGGCGCACCCTCGTCCGCATCCGACCAGTCGGTGTCGAGCAGTTGTGCGTGCGCAACCGTCGGCAGCGCGATCAGCGCAGCGGAGGCGAGCAAGAGTTTGATAGCAGGGAGAGTCTGGCTGGGCATATTACGCTCCATATCCATAGTAATTGCCGAACTTGCGTCCGGTCGGTGAAAATTTGGCACGATTGAGAAGCAACTGGATATTCTCGCAGCCGCTGAGCAGCGACAGCGCATCACGCAGGGCGTTTTCGGTGGTCACATCGGCATGCACGACCATCACCGCCTGCCCGACATGCAGCGCGAGCACCGATGCGGGTGATGCAGCGAGTGCGGGCGGTGAATCGAAAATGATGATCCGCGTCGGATCGTGGCGGGTCAGCTGGTCGAGCACAGCCGCGGTGCGGGCGGCGGCCAGATATTCGGTATCCTGATTGGTCTGCGCGCCTGCAGGCAGCACCGACAATCCGTTGACGTCGGTTTCGATCACCAGATCTTCGACATCGATCGACGGATCGGCGAGCGCATCCATCAAGCCGCGTCCGCTTTCCATTCCGAGCCGTGCGAGCACGCTCGGCTTGGCGAAATCGGCATCGACGAGGAGCACGCGATTATCCTTTTCGGTCGCCATCGACAGCGCGAGGTTGACCGCGCAGAAGGTCTTGCCCTCATTGGGGTTGGCCGAACAGATCAGGATGCGTTCGCCATGTTCGATCGGATCAAAGCCCTTGCCACCGCGCGCGGCGAGAAGCAGCTGGCGCTTGACGATGCGGAACTCTTCGGAAAGGCCGGTAACCGGACCTTCGGGATCGATATAATTGGCAGTGCGCAAAGCCACGCGGTCGATATGCACGCGGGATTTGGCATAGCTTGACGCAGGGCGTGCTACTGGCGGTGAAACGGCAGGCGCTGCAGCGGGCGCGGCTGGCTGCTGCACGGTTTCGGGCTCGGCAACGGGTGCCGCTGGCTGCTGCACGGTTTCGGGCTCGGCAACGGGTTGTGCAATTGGCTGTTCAACCGGGGCGGTTTCTTTTGCCGGACCGCGCAGGGCCGCACCAAAATCATACAGCTCATTGGCGCGCTCGAGCAGCGACGCAGGCGGCTTGATCGGGGTATGTTTGTTCATTTTATCGGGCCCCTTCATGCCGCCATGCCACGCTGGATGAATTCAACCACCAGCAGCAGCGCAAAGACGCCGACAAGCCCGCTGGCTCCACCGACGAACAGCTTCATCTTGCGCTTGCGTTCTTCGCGTTGCGCGCCGGTCAGCATCTGCGAAATCGCGCCAATCACGGGCAGGCCGCTCGCTTTTTCGAGCTTTGCGGCGGTCGGGAAGCTGGTTTGCAAAGGGCCGAGGGCAAAGGCTGCGCCTGCCCCGGCGCCAAGGCCTGCAAACAGCACAAGCGCCAGCAACAGCGGACGGTTGGGCTTTGACGGCGACGAGGGCACGCCCGGCTGGTCGACAACTTCGAACTGCACCGTGCCGGTTTCGGTTTCGACCTGCCCGCGCAGGCGGATAGCTTCGCGGTCGGCGAGCAGCTTGTCATATTGCGTTTTCAGCACCTGATAATCCTGGCTGATGCGCGAATATTCGGCAGACAGGCCGGGCTGCGAAATCTGTTTGGCGGTATAGTCGCTGATCTCGGCCTGAAGCGCGGTTTTGCGTGCCGACAGCGCGGTCACGGAGGCCTGCCGCTCGGCGAGCATCGACTGCAGCGAGGCATAGGCCGGATTGGGCATCCCGCCCGCACCTGCCGCCGCACCTGCACCTTGCGAGCGCAGGATCGCAATCTGGTTGCGGATCGCAATCACGTCGGGATGGTCGTCGGTGTAACCGCGCGCCTTCATCGAGGCGAGGTCGTTCTGCGCCGAGCCAAGCGGACTGGCTCCGCCGCCCGCCCCGGCCAGACTGCGCGGGGTTCCGGCAAGCTGGCTGCCTAGCGCGGCCACGGCACTGCGTGCCTGAATCAGCTGCGAATCGATCTGCGACATTTCGGCACGCGCCGCTTCCATGCGGGTCGAGGCCGAACCGGCACCGGGCAGCATGCCCAGATTCTGTGTTTCAAAGGCAACGCGCTTGGCCTCTGCCTCCGCCAATTCCTTTTGCCGCGCCTCTAGCTGGGCATCGAGGAATTTGAGGGTTTTTGAGGTTTCGGCGCGGTCGCCTGCGATATTTTCTTCCTCGGCAATGTCGATCAGTTTTTGCACGATATCGCGCGCCAAGCGGGGCGATTTGTGCATTGCGGTGATCGAGAAAACGCTTTCATTGGTCGGATCGGCCTTCACCGCGATATTCGGGCGCAGCGCGGAAATCGCGCTACCCAGTTCAGCCTCGGACACCACGGTGCGGCCCAGATCGGTGCCCTTGACGACGCGTTCGAGATTGGCGGAGGACCCGAGCGATTGCTGCAGTTGTTCAACCGCCTTGCGGCGTTCGCCTGCTGTAATGCCGACCTTTTCGGACAACACCGTCTGCGGGCGTACCATGATGCGCGCGCTCGATTCATAGCTGGCGGGGATCAGCGAGACGACCAGCCAGCCGAGCAGGCAGACACCCCACGCAATCGCAAGCGCCAGCCAGCGGCGGTTCCACACGCTGTGGACGGCAATGCGCAGTTCGTCGTACAATCCGTTCATATCGCTACGCCGCCAACCTTCTTAGAACATGCTTTCGGGGATGATGATGACATCGCCGGGTTGAAGGAGGACATTCGCCTTGCTGTCGCCGCGCTTGATCAGATCGCCGATGCGCAACGCATATTCCTGGCTCTTGCCCGTCGCCTTGCTGAAGCGGACGAGGCGCGCCTTGTTGCCTGCGGCATATTCCGAAAGTCCGCCCACGGCGATCATCGCATCGAGCAGCGTCATGTCGGCGCGGAACGGGATCGAGGCGGGCTTTTCAGTCGCGCCGACAATCCGCACCTGCTGATTATTGGTCGCGGCAAATTCGTTGACGATCACCGAGACGATTGGATCGTTGATATATTGCGAAAGCTGCAGCTTGATATCCTGCTGCAACATCGTCGCGGTCTTGCCGGCGGCGGGCATGTCGGTGATCAGCGGGGTGGTGATGCGGCCATCGGGGCGCACTTGCACCTTGGCGCCCAATTCGGGGTTGCGCCAGACGAAAATGGTGATCTGGTCGAGCGGGCCAATCAGATATTCATCGCTCGCCTGCTGCTGCAAGGGAATCGAGGGCGCCGCTGGCAGGTTCGAACCGCCAGTGGACGAGCAGCCGGTGATAGCCAAACTGCTCGCGCCAACCGCAAGCAAAGCCTTTAACTTCAGCGACTTGTTCATCAAACATCCCTTTCAGCCCGCACAGAAACCAGACGTTTCCAGCGGAAATCCAAAGCTGCACTACGCACAGCATCGCATTCCCTATGGCGGAAAAGGGTGAACAGACCGTTAGTATTAAAGTGCCAGGGATGTAAAAACCCCGCCATATCCGCCAGCTAACGCAAATCTGCGTTATAGCGGAAGTTATAGCATAGCGAATGACGTCGAGTCAGCCGTCATAAGGAGGCGCATTGCCCGACAGGACCGTCTTCGCCGCCGCTGACAACCAGTCCATCGCCGCAGCCCAAGGTCGATGCCCGTGGCTGATCCGGGCAACGCCGAGTTCGGCCAGTTCATCGCGACTGGAGAAACCCCCGGCAGAGGCGGGTGTCCAGATGATGTTGACCGGCAATGGCGATCTTTCACAAATGGCAGCAATGCAGGCGCGGTTGGTCGTGAAAGGAACAAACAGGCCATTCGCCCCGGCACCGGCATAGGCGCGTGCGCGTTCAAGCACCTGCTCAACCAGCTCCGGTCCATGACTGTCCGCCGCTTTGCCGCGAAAGACATCGCAGCGCGCATTTACAAATATCCCGCTTGCCGCAGCCGCCGCAATCCGGCGCGCTTGTTCGGCAACGGGGGTCAGCTCGGTCTGCCCCGGCATGCGATCTTCAAGGTTGATACCGACCGCACCTGCCGCATGCGCCGCAGCTACCGAACGCCCAACCTCCTCGGCGGTCGCGCCATAGCCGGATTCCATATCGAGCGTAACCGGTAAGTCGGTCACACCAACGATGCGTGCAAGATTGGTCAGTGCGAGGTCCAGCGTGAACGCCTCGCCATCCTTGAAGCCCTGCGCTTCGGCGACGCCATAGCTGCCAGTGGCGATTGCCTGCGCGCCAGCTTCGGCGACCGCTTTTGCGCTGCCTGCATCCCAGATGTTGAACAGAACCAGCGGATTTCCGGGGATGTGATAACGCGCGAATGTTTCAATCTTGCTGGTCATGTCGCTTCCTTTTCTAACAAAATCCGTTTGCGTTCCAACCCATAGGCATAGCCGCCGAGCGTTCCGTCGGTGCGAATAACGCGGTGGCACGGTATCAGCACCGCGACATTGTTCGCGCCATTGGCCGAACCTGCCGCACGTACGGCCTTGGGTTTGCCGACCGCAGCCGCGATATCGGCATAGGTCCGCGTCTCGCCAATCGGGATCCGGCGCAGCTCCTGCCATACAGCTTCCTGAAACGCCGTGCCAGCAACATCAAGCGGCAGGTCGGGCATGCGCGACGGATTTTCGACCGCCTGCACCGCGCCCTCGATCAACGTCTGTGTTGTCGCATCAGCGGGCAGAATCTGTGCCTTTGGGAAACGATCTGCCAGCGCCGCTTCGGATTCATCGAACGATAAGCGGCAAATCCCTTTTTCTGTCGCCGCAACAAGCATTTGTCCAAGCGACGTCGGCACCACGGCCCAGCGGATGACCGCCCCTGCCCCGCCATTTTTCCATGCGCTCGGCGTCATCCCCAAACGTCCTTTGGTGTCTTCGTAAAAGCGGCTTGGGCCTGAATAGCCAGCCTCGTAAATCGCATCGGTCACCCGCTCTTCGCTCGACAAGGCGGCAGTCGCCCTTTTGGCGCGTTCGGCGCGGGCAAAGGCGGCAGGTGTCACTCCGGTCGCACGCTTGAAAAGCCGAAGGAAATGGTGCGGCGCATAGCCGACCGCCGCCGCCAGTTCGTCGAGCGCCGGAGGCTCATCTGAACGCAACAGATCGAGCGCCTTCGCCATCGCCACCTCGTCGCGTCCGGCATCATCGGGCAGGCATCTTTTACACGCGCGCAATCCGGTTGCCCGTGCCGCCGGTCCATCGGTGAAGAAACGCACATTGGTGCGCGACGGATGGCGGGCCGCACAACTGGGGCGGCAATAGATTCCGGTGGTCAGCACGCCTGTTACAAAGCGCCCGTCAAAGCCGCGGTCGCGGCGCAATACAGCGGCCCATGCGGTATCGGCGTCAATCATCTCAGGTCCGTTCTATCGCAGCAGAGAAACATCCATGCGCAGCGTTATGGGCATGGATATAGGCAATCTCGTCGGCCTCGAAAAGTTCGCGAATGCGCATATCAGCCTGACCGGGCAAAGCCAGCGCTGCATTGCGTAAATTGCCTGCCGCATCGAAACCTCGCAATGCAATCGGGCGGCCTTCAAACACCGGAGGAGTTTGGTCGACATAAACGGCAGCCTGCTGCGCGGCTTCGCGGATATAAACCGCATAAGCCGAGCGATAGGGCGTCGCGACATCATGGCTGACATGGTGGAAGAGGATCAGTCTTTCGCCCTCTTTTGCATCCTCAAGCGTCACTCGGCAGGGAAAGCCGTTGCTGGCCGCCGTCACGCGCCGGGCATTGATCGCGGCAAGTTCAGCATCGCTCATTGCGAAAAGAGGTGCATGGGCGGCGGGGGTAAGTCCGGTAATTTTATAGGTCATGGCTTTATCCTCATCTTTGATGTGGATTCCGCCATTAGCCACAGGATTTAAGTGCCGCGTCCCGATTCTTGCGTTCAAACCAGTTTTAACGCCGCCATCGCCAAGGTCCAGGCATCACCCGGCCAGCGCGCCGACAGATAATTTCCGTCCCGAACGATAAAACCCCGCTCAGGCTGCGCTTCGGTCGCGAAGTGCGGAAGAATCGGCCCGGCATCAAAATCGCGGCGACTTGCCAGCACGCCCTTCACCTCGTCCTCGACGCTTTGAGGATAGGTGCGATAGTGATTGCCCAATCGAGAACGGGTCAGGGCAACTGCTATCCCTTCCATCATTCCGGTCAACGCTGTCGTCTTTCGTCCTTTGAGGACACCCGCGCGGGCCAATGGAATGACACCGTGGCAAATGGTCGATACTGGTTGATCGGCGGCGAAGGCCTCGCGAGCTATGCGCTGCACTTCGGCGCTTTCCAGATAGGGTTTCATCCCCGGCGCATGCCCCCCGGGGAAATGGACCAGCGCAAAATCGGCAGCATGCGCATCGCTCCAGCGCAGCGGCGCATTATACGCGGGTGACTGCGCCATCGCGCGATAAAGCACCACATTCTCGTCCCGCGCGCGCAGCGATTTTGCCCAGACCGGCAGCCCCTGCCCGGTTAAAGTCACCGGATCGCATGCGGCAACCTCGCCCGTTTCCGTCGCGAAAGCGACAACATGGCCTGCATCAGTCCATGCTTTCCACGGGACGGCAACTTCGGTGGGATCGAAATCAGTCTGCGGAAGGATGATCAGTAGGCGCGCCATCAGGTCAGCGGATAGAACAGCGCGGCCAGCACCAACAGGACCGCCCACATGATATTTTCAAGATTTTCGGTCACGGGCTGAATCTCCTTCAACCAACCATAGAGATGCACCACCAGCATGATCCCGAAAACGGCAAACAGGATGTCAAACGTTATTCGGGTGATCGCCGGGTCAAAGGCCCCACGAAAGATCATCATTTCGACAACGAGGATGAAGGCGCCCAGACAGCGCCCGAAATAGACATTCAGATCGGTATCTTCGGGTACCTTGAAAAGCATCAACCGCGCCCATTTTAATGGCGCAAAAAAGAGCGGTAAGGCGAAAGCCAAAGTGGTGATGATCCCGAGGACAAGCAGAAAGCTTTGGGCGTGGGCTGCGTAGATACCGATCATTTCAACCTCCGCACGCTGTGAACAGGGCCAGCGTACGCTCCCGTGCTAACTCCGAGCTGGGCTCGTGATAATCCTTGCGCCGGTCGCTGTTGAAGCCGTGATTGGCATCATAGACGAATATCTGCGCGGTCGGGTGGGCCTTCTCAATCAATGCCTCGACACCCTCCATCGGGATGCCTTGGTCGAAGCGGCCGAAATGGGCGATGGTCGCGCAGCGGGGTGCCTCATTGGCAAAGATCGTCGGCACCATGCTGCCATAATAGGATGACGATGCCGCCAGATCGGGGCTGATCTGCGCCATCCGCCATGCCACAGAGCCGCCATAGCAGTAGCCGGTAATGAAAACCGGACCTTTGTCTTTCAGCGCATCTATGCAGGCCTGCGCGTCGGCGAGCGATTGATCAAAAGGGTGCAGCTTGCGCGCCAGTTCAACCGCGCGTTCAAATTCCGGGCCGGTATAGTCGCATTCAAACCCCGGATGCTCACGGTCGAACAACGCAGGTGAGAGCACCTCATAGCCATCCGCCGCATATTCATCGCATAGCTCGCGAATATGATCGGTGACGCCGAAAATTTCCTGAATCAGGACCAGCCCGCCCTTACGCTGACCTTCGGCCTCTGCATGATAGACGGCGATTTCGGCGCCGTCAGACATTTTCATTTTGGTCATTTCGGCCATGTCATTCTCTCCAAGCAGGCGGTGGTCAGGCGGGCTTATCCTTTGCCGCTTTCTCTTCCTTTTCCTCTTCCTCGGCTGTCAGCACCTTGAAATCGCAGGCCGCAGCCGGATCGGCAATCAGGCATTCATAGCGCTTGAGCAAAGCCCGTGCGATCCGGCGATCAGTGCTCGGATGCGGGGAATAGGCCATCGCCTTGGCGAGCGCTGCCGCCGATTTGTTGTCGCCTTCTGCTGAGAAAGCCTGTGCCAGTGCAAAGCGGAAGGGCGTATACTGGGGTGATGTCACATGCGCCTTGGTCAGGCCGTCGACTGCAACCTCGTTCAAAGGCTCGCCCCGGCGGCGCAGATATTCAAAATAGAGATAGAGCGGATAGGGATCGTCTGGGTCGGCGCGGTTGGCTGCTGAAATCAGCTTGAGCGCCTCTGCCCATAAGGGTTGTGATTGGGCATTGCGGCTGGCGGTCACGACAATGGTGCCGTCGGGATCGGGCGGTGTCACTTTGGCTTCCGCCGCGCTCAATTCGTTCCGCTTGGTATTGCCCCCTTCTAGTGTCTGTGCCTTTTCCATCAGCGCCACCGCCTTGACCAGACGGGCGCGGTGGTGGCTCGGGTTCAGTGTCAGCGCCTCTGCCGCCGAGGCAATCGCCAGATCATCTTCGTCATTCTGGTAGTAGATGTCAGCGAGGAACGCCTTCATGAAAGCCGAATGCGGTTGCGCCCTCACAGTGTCCTGAAGGAAGCCACGCAGCCGCTGCCTTTCGGTCTTGTCTTCGGCACCGCCAGAATAGAAACGGATAGACTGAATGATGGCAGAGGCTTCGTCGGCTGGCAGCTGCGTTACCTTGATTTTGGCGCGATCATAGTCACGAACATTGGACAGAGTCTGAAACTTGAAATTCCGTCCACGCCAATATTTGTCGAGCTCCTTGCGTAGTTGCGAAATGCCGCCGGCGAAGTTCTTGTTGGCCGCATCGACGCTCGGCATTCCGCTTTGCACATCGGCAAGATAGCCGTCGAATTGCTTTTTGCGGGCGGGATCAAAATTGAGATAGTGGGTCAGCAGCCACGATGTGCCGTAGAAACTACCAATCCCGGAACGTTCATCAGGATCGAGCAGTTTCTCCAAGTTCGCAACGCCGAAATAGTTGATCTCCGCCGTGCGCGATTCGGCATAGGTGCCCAGCCGGATGTCGCCATTGGGGTCCATTTTGGTATAACCATAATATTCGGCAAAGCCTTCGATAAACCAGCCCGGCAGCGCGACGGGAAAATTCTGCAGCATGAAATGGTGGCTATATTCGTGGAAGATGACTTCCTCCGGATCGATGCCTTCCTGCTTGTCTGCCCCCGCGTGCCGGCTGCCGCGTGCTTTGGTTTCGCCCGGGACGACGGCAATCGCACCATAGGGCGTTGCGGATACATAATAGCCCTGAACACCGCTGTTGATGGCGCGGATAATCTCTTGCACCTGGTTCGCGTTGCGGACCCAATAGACCTTCAGTCGTCGCCCCGGACGCTCTTGAGCTACTCCACTGAAATAAGTGAGCAGCATGTTGAACCGTTCAAGCTTGGCGACGAAGTCGACAACCTCCGATTCTTTCTCCTGCGAATACATTTCGAAATGCTCGCTGGTGGCAAATTTCCATTCGGCCATTGCCGGAGCCGACAGGGCCATCATTGATACCGCTGTAATGAATTTGACCGCCGATTTGAAAATCAACTACCTGCTCCCCGAACGATGGTTTTCTGATCGTCAGCATCTAAGTGGGCCAGTTGAGCGCGGTCAAGCGGCGTGATGCAAAAAGCCGATGAAATATCGCATGATATCGACTGTTTGGTTCGATGCCTCGAAAGGGTCTGTTAGAATCGCCATTGCCGGGATTCACAATTGATTGGCGTTATGCCCATCCGACCTTTTGGTCGCCACATCACCCCGCATTGCAGAGCCTGTGCATCGAAGCCGATAATTCGGCGACAGCCCATCTTGCATCGCAGCAAATCCCCTGCTACCGGCCCGTCGACTTTGCGAAGGATTGATTCCCTCGCGCTTCAGTCGCGACATATATTCCAGTCTGTACAGGGACACTAAAACGCGTGGATAACTCCGGCGGCAATCAGGCTAATGTGCAAGCCAGCCTTGCAGGGCGGTATGCTACCGCTTTGTTCGATTTGGCGCGCGAGGCAAAGGCGATCGACGCAGTCGAAGCCAGCCTTGCAAAGGTGCAGAAAGCTCTGAGCGAATCGAGCGATTTTGCCTCGCTCACGACCAATGCTTCGATCTCGCGCGATGCTGCCAAGCAAGTCGTTGCTGCCATCGCCAAGGCGATGAAGCTCGATGCGCTGACCGCCAAGACGCTCGGCGTGCTGGCCCAGAACCGTCGCCTTGCTGAAACCGCTGGCGTCGCCCGCGCCTATGCTGCGCTGGCATCCGCCCATCGCGGCGAGATCACCGCTGAGGTCACCAGCGCCCACGCATTGTCGGCTGCACAGACGAAGGCGCTTGGCGCACAGCTTAAGGCCCGTGTCGGTCGCGATGTCGCGATCGCCAGCAAAATCGATCCCACGATCCTTGGCGGCCTGACCGTCAAGATCGGAAGCACCCTGATCGACAATTCGATCAAAACCCGTTTGAACTCCCTCGCGCAAAATATGAAAGGCTGACGGCATCCGCCGTCGGTGAAAGGCTAAACCATGGATATCCGCGCCGCAGAAATTTCAAAGGTCATCAAGGACCAGATCGCCAATTTCGGCACCGAAGCCAAAGTGAGCGAAGTCGGCTCCGTGCTTTCGGTGGGTGACGGTATCGCCCGTATTCACGGCCTCGACAATGTGCAGGCAGGTGAAATGGTCGAGTTCGCCAATGGCATTAAGGGCATGGCGCTCAACCTCGAAGCCGACAATGTCGGTGTCGTTATCTTCGGTTCGGACGCGGAAATCCGCGAAGGCGATGTCGTCAAGCGGACCGGCACCATTGTGGACGTCCCCGTCGGCAAGGAACTGCTCGGTCGCGTTGTCGACGGCCTCGGCAACCCCATCGACGGCAAGGGCCCGCTCAAGACCACACAGCGCAGCCGCGTTGAAGTCAAAGCCCCCGGCATCATCCCGCGCCAGTCGGTGAACGAACCGGTGCAGACCGGCCTCAAGGCGCTCGACGCGCTCGTCCCCGTTGGCCGTGGCCAGCGCGAACTGATCATCGGTGACCGCCAGACCGGCAAGACCGCCGTCGCCATCGACACCTTCATCAACCAGAAGGGCGTCAATCAGGGCAAGGACGAATCAAAGAAGCTGTATTGCATCTATGTCGCCGTCGGCCAGAAGCGCTCGACCGTCGCACAGATCGTCCGCGCACTCGAAGAACAGGGCGCGATGGAATATTCGATCGTCGTCGCTGCAACCGCTTCGGAACCTGCTCCGCTCCAGTATCTAGCACCCTATACCGGCGTGACGATGGGCGAATATTTCCGCGACAATGGCATGCACGCCGTGATCGTGTATGACGATCTTTCGAAGCAGGCTGTGGCTTACCGCCAGATGTCGCTGCTGCTACGTCGCCCGCCGGGCCGCGAAGCTTATCCTGGCGACGTGTTCTATCTCCACAGCCGTTTGCTCGAACGCGCCGCGAAGATGTCGGACGCCAATGGCGGCGGTTCGCTCACCGCGCTGCCGATTATCGAAACGCAGGCTGGTGACGTTTCCGCCTACATTCCTACCAACGTGATTTCGATCACCGACGGCCAGATCTTCCTTGAAACCGACCTCTTCTATCAGGGTATCCGCCCTGCGATTAACGTTGGCCTCTCGGTTTCGCGCGTTGGCTCGGCGGCACAGACCAAGGCGATGAAGAAGGTGTCGGGCTCGATCAAACTCGAACTCGCGCAGTATCGCGAAATGGCGGCCTTCGCCCAGTTCGGTTCTGACCTCGACGCCTCGACACAGAAGCTGCTCAACCGCGGTGCGCGCCTGACCGAACTGCTCAAGCAGAAGCAGTATAGCCCGCTGCCGTTCGAAGAGCAGACCTGCTCGATCTTCGCTGGCACCAACGGCTATCTCGATGGCATCGCCGCTAGCGACGTGACCCGCTTTGAAGAGGCGATGCTCGCTGACCTGCGCGCCAACCATGCCGACGTGCTGAAGGGCATTCGCGACAGCCGCGACTTCAGCGACGACAGCAAGAAAGCGCTGGTTGCCGCACTCGACAAGTTCGTGAAGACTTTCGCCTGATCGGATAATTAGATGGCTAGCCTAAAGGCCCTCAAAATACGGATCAACTCGGTCAAATCGACCCAGAAGATCACCAAGGCGATGAAGATGGTCGCCGCAGCGAAGCTGAAGCGCGCGCAAGAGGCTGCTGAAGCCTCGCGCCCTTATGCCGAGCGGTTGGAGAAGGTGGTGTCGTCCATCGCCTCCAAGGTTACCGTTGGTCCGCAATCGCCCAAGCTGCTCGCTGGTACGGGCAAGGACGATGTCCATCTGTTCGTAGTCGCCACCAGCGACAAGGGGCTGGCGGGTGCGTTCAACACCAATATCGTCCGCCTCGCCCGCAAGCGCGCCGAAGAGCTTAAGGGTCAGGGCAAGACCGTCAAATTCTACACCATCGGCAAGAAGGCGAAGGATGGGCTTGTCCGTTTCTATCGCAACGACATTGTCGAAAGCGTTGAGCCCGGCGATCTAGGCAAGCTTGGCTATGATGCTGTCAAAGGCTGGTCCGATGATCTGATTGCACGCTTTGAAGGCGGCGAATTTGATGTCGCCCACCTGTTCTTCAACAAATTTGTCAGCGTCCTGACGCAGGAGCCGACCGAATTGCAGCTGATGCCAGTTGCGCTGTCGAACGACAACGCGCCTGCCGGTGCGTCAGCCTCAGTCGAATATGAACCCGATGAGGAAGAACTCCTCGCCGACCTGTTGCCGCGCAATGTGGCCGTGCAGCTGCTGCGCGCCCAGCGCGAAAATGCGGCGTCGGAGCAGGGTTCGAAAATGACCGCGATGGACAACGCCACGCGCAACGCGGGTGACATGATCAACAAGCTGACCATCCAGTATAACCGCACCCGTCAGGCTGCGATCACCACAGAACTCGTAGAAATCATTTCGGGCGCCGAAGCGCTCTAAGATATCCAAAAGGCAAGGAAGACAGACATGGCAACCGCCCCGAAGAAAACCGCTGCTAAGGCCGCCGCACCCAAGGCCGCCGCAAAGCCCGCCGCTGCAAAGGCTGCGCCGAAGGCTGCTGCCAAGGCACCGGCAAAGAAAGCCCCTGCTGCAAAGGCAAGCGGCGCAACCAAGCTGAACGTCGCTGGTGCAACCGGTCGCGTTTCGCAGGTTATCGGCGCTGTCGTCGACGTCAGCTTCACCGGCACCCTGCCCGCTATTCTCTCGGCGCTTGAAACCGACAATAATGGCAACCGCCTCGTCCTCGAAGTGGCGCAGCATCTGGGTGAAAACACCGTGCGCACCATCGCGATGGATTCGACCGACGGTCTGACCCGTGGCCAGCCTGTCCGCTCGACCGGCGCACAGATTTCGGTTCCCGTCGGCCCCGCAACGCTCGGTCGTATTCTGAACGTTGTCGGTGAGCCGATTGACGAGCAGGGCCCGGTTGCCACCGATCTGCGCGCACCGATCCACGCAGAAGCGCCGCTCTTTGTCGACCAGTCAACCGAAACCGAAATTCTCGTCACCGGTATCAAGGTGATCGACTTGCTCGCACCCTATGCAAAGGGCGGCAAGATCGGTCTGTTCGGCGGTGCAGGCGTCGGCAAGACCGTTCTTATTCAGGAACTGATCAACAACATCGCCAAGGGCCATGGCGGCACCTCGGTGTTCGCAGGCGTGGGTGAGCGTACCCGTGAAGGTAACGACCTTTACCACGAATTCCTCGACGCTGGCGTTATCGCCAAGGACAAGGATGGCAACCCGACCCCCGATGGTTCGAAGGTTGCTCTCGTGTTCGGCCAGATGAACGAACCTCCGGGTGCGCGCGCTCGTGTGGCACTTTCGGGCCTGACCATCGCGGAATATTTCCGCGACCAGGAAGGCCAGGACGTTCTGTTCTTCGTCGACAACATCTTCCGCTTCACGCAGGCGGGTTCGGAAGTCTCGGCGCTTCTCGGCCGTATTCCTTCGGCAGTGGGCTATCAGCCGACGCTGGCAACCGACATGGGCCAGTTGCAGGAACGCATCACCTCGACCAACAAGGGTTCGATTACCTCGGTTCAGGCGATTTACGTTCCCGCAGATGACTTGACCGACCCTGCCCCTGCTGCATCATTCGCGCACTTGGACGCAACCACGGTTCTCAACCGTGCGATTTCGGAACTGGGCATCTATCCGGCGGTTGACCCGCTCGACTCCACTTCGCGCGTCCTTTCGGTTTCGGTTGTCGGACAAGAGCATTACGACACCGCCCGCCGCGTTCAGGAAACGCTGCAGAAGTACAAGTCGCTGCAAGACATCATCGCCATCCTCGGCATGGACGAATTGTCGGAAGACGACAAACTGACCGTCAGCCGCGCGCGCAAGATCCAGCGCTTCCTGTCGCAGCCGTTCCACGTTGCTGAGGTCTTCACCGGCATCGCGGGCAAGTTCGTGCAGATCGAAGACACCGTGAAGTCGTTCAAGGCTGTCGTCGATGGCGAATATGACCACCTGCCTGAAAGCGCATTCTACATGGTCGGCGGCATCGACGAAGCCGTCGAAAAGGGCAAGAAGCTGGCTGCAGAAGCGGCTTGATTCAGAAATGAAAGCGATTGCTCATGCTTGTGTTTTGGCAGTGCTCTTGTTGCCTGCAACAGCGCAGGCCAAGCCGGTAAATGAGGTTGGGTTGCGGGCAGTCCTTGAACATTGCCCGCGACTGTTCGAGTCAGAGACCGATATTCTCGAAGACAGGAAACTAATCGCCGACGGCTTTACGAAGGATCTGGGCGAGCGTCCTCATCCTAGAGTGGGAAAGCTGCGTACCTTGGAAGCAACGCTTGACAACGGCTCAGTTGCGATTGGTGTTAGCGATGAGGCCGCCCTCTGCTCAGTCGTGCTGGATGGTCCCGGTGCCGAGCAGACTTTTACCGCGATCCGGAGGTCGATCAATCAACTTGCTGATGGTTTGGTCACCGATACTGAGGCGGTAGCACCCAAAATTCCCGGCTTGGAAATTGAAACGCTCAGAACAACCGCGACGGACGGGATGTATCTCGGAGTTCAGTTTGTGCGCACAACCCCTGCAGCTTCCAATCCCATTTTTATTGTCCAGCAGTATTGGCTAGAGGAATAACGATGCCCCTCCATTTCGAACTCGTCACCCCGGAACGCCTCGTCCGCTCGGAAGAGGTCTATATGGTCACCGTCCCCGGCACCGAGGGCGATTTCGGCGTGCTCGAAGGGCACAGCCCGATGGTCTCCACGCTACGCGCAGGCGAGGTAGCTATCTATAAAACCCAGGGTGCAACGCCCGAAACCATCACGCTTGATGGCGGTGTGGCCGAGGTCAGTGAAAAGGGCCTGACGATACTGGCTGAAAAGCTGGGCTAATCAGGGCCCAGCCATCGGCTCAAAGCTGAAACGGCTGGACTTGCTGCCATCGAGCAGCGAAATTTCCGCCATCAGGGTCTTTCCGTTCCGCCAATAGCGGATGCGTTGCGGATAATCATGCTGCGCATTTTCAAAGACAATTTCTTCCGGGCCCGATTTGGTTGCGGCAAAACGCACCGCTGGCTGGTTTCCGGCAATCGCCCAAAAGGCCAATGTACTGTCCGTTTCGCGCATGATGCGCATATGTTCCCAGAAACCTAGCTTGTCGCCATTCCCCGAGCGGCTGGCACCAATCATGATACCCGCGCGCGGTGGCGTCCAAAACTCATCGGCCCATTTTTCGCCTTCGGTCTTTTCCCACGCGCCGGTCATCCACGAAGGCAGCGCATGGGTTGGCGGCTGGGCAGCCGCCGGAACGGAAAAGAGCGCCAATGCCGCGAGCAGTGCAGACTTCATGGTGACGAGGCTCCTGCTATTCTCCGCTGGTTTTGCCACATTATCAGGCCCGCGCAAACAATCAGAAGCGAACCGCCGAGAGCCAGCGCATCGGGAAGGTGCCGAAACAATAAGGCATCGATCAAAAGGGCGACCGGCAGCTGGATATACACCGCCTGCGCGGCGTCGGCGGCTGTCCCCCGGGTCGTCCCGAGATAGATGAGCCAATGCGCGGTGCTTGCAGTGATCGCGACGATCGCGCATCGCAACACGACCGACCAGTGCGGCCAATTGACATGTAGCGGTTCAAATCCCGAAAAATGCCCGACTGAAGCAACAACTAACAATGCGGGCGCGGCCACAGTCGCCACCACCCATTGCAGCGCCATCGGAGAGCCGGTGCCGGCGGCCAGCCTGTTCAGGATCAGCATCGTCGCAAAAAAACATGCCGCGGCCAGCGGCAGAAAGGCGACAATGCCGACTTCAGCCAGATTGGGGCGCAACACCATTGCAACGCCCGCCAACGCCAGAAATGTTGCTGCCCAAGCCAGCGGTCGCATATGCTCACGCAGGAACAAGGCAGACAGCAAGGCTGTGATAACCGGGCTGACGAACCCGATCGCCGTTGCCTCTGCCAGCGGCAAAAGGAAGAGGCTGAAAAAGAAGAGGCACGACGATGTTGCAATCGAGAGTCCCCGGCCCAACTGGATCCAAGGTTTACGAACACGCAGCGCTTGCTTCCCTTGCGATGCGACAACAAAGACCACGAGCAACGGCACAGCGATCGAAAATCGCAATGCGGCAATCGCGGGTGCGGGCCATAATCCAGCCATCGACTTGATGATCGCATCGCCGCAGGTGAGCAAGGTAAAGCCCGCCAGCGCAAGCGTGAAACCGGAAGAATGGCGCATGAATTACCTTGGAAACCGGGAAGAGAATGGCGTCGAAAACCGCCATAATTATGCTGGTCTTAGCGTTTGTAGCCTCCGCCTTAAAGCACAACTTTGAACCAAATCACCAGTCCGTCTTCGCCGTCATTACCCATTTATTCACCATTTCACGATACCAACCCCGTCAACAGTGACTTGCAACAGCATATGGGGTTCCAGTGAGCGCATTTGGCAAACGACCGGGATTGAACAACAGTCGACCTGCGTTCGGCGTCGCCCGCCCCATGTCCGGCGGTTCAGGCGCTGCATCAAATAATCCGACGACGGCGCCATCGGCCTATCGTCCAGAGCAGGGCGGAGCCCCGATGCCACCCGCAGGCGGGGAACAATTCCCGCCGATCGACGCACTCGACATAAATGCTGCCTCGGCGCCGATGAGCGACGCCATGTCGCGCCTCGCCGAACGTGCTGCCGGTTCAAATGAAGTGGTAGCAGGTGGCGAAGGCTTTGAAGCCTCGGTGCACAAGATCAAGGAACAGGTTCTTCCGCGCCTGCTCGAACGTGTTGACCCCGAAGCGGCTGCCACACTCAACAAGGAAGAGTTGACTGAAGAGTTCCGGCCAATCATTCTTGAGGTGCTCGCCGAACTCAAGCTGACGCTCAACCGTCGCGAACAGTTTGCGCTGGAAAAGGTGCTGGTCGACGAACTGCTCGGTTTCGGTCCGCTCGAAGAACTGCTGAACGATCCCGATATTTCGGACATCATGGTCAACGGCCCGTTCCAGACCTATGTGGAAAAGAAGGGCAAGCTGCAGATCGCCGGAATCCAGTTCCGCGACGAGGAACATCTGTTCCAGATTGCCCAGCGCATCGTCAACCAGGTCGGCCGCCGCGTCGACCAGACCACGCCGCTCGCCGACGCCCGCTTGAAGGACGGCAGCCGTGTGAACGTCATCGTCCCGCCGCTGTCGCTGCGCGGCACCGCAATCTCGATTCGTAAATTCTCCGAAAAGCCGATCACGATCGATATGCTCAAGGGCTTTGGCTCGATGAGCGAACCGATGGCGACGGTGCTGAAAATCGCCGGTGCCTGCCGCATGAACATCGTCATCTCGGGCGGTACGGGTTCGGGTAAAACGACCATGCTCAATGCCTTGTCGAAGATGATCGACCCGGGTGAACGCGTGCTGACGATTGAAGACGCGGCCGAACTTCGCTTGCAGCAGCCGCACTGGCTGCCGCTTGAAACCCGCCCGCCAAACCTTGAAGGCGATGGCGCGATCACCATCGGTGACCTTGTGAAGAACGCCCTGCGTATGCGCCCTGACCGCATCATCCTCGGCGAAATTCGTGGCGCGGAATGTTTTGACCTTCTCGCCGCCATGAACACCGGTCACGATGGCTCTATGTGTACGCTCCACTCCAACAGCCCGCGCGAATGCCTTGGCCGTATGGAAAACATGATTTTGATGGGCGACATCAAAATCCCGAAGGAAGCGATTTCGAAACAGATCGCCGATTCGGTCGACTTGATCGTGCAGGTAAAGCGTCTGCGCGACGGTTCGCGCCGCACCACCCAGATCACCGAAGTGATCGGGATGGAAGGCGATGTCATCGTGACGCAGGATCTGTTCAAGTTCGAATATCGCGATGAAGATGCCGATGGCAAGATCATTGGCGAATTCGTCTCTGGCAGCGTGCGGCCCTATACGCTGGAAAAAGCGCGCCAATTCGGCTTTGACCAGCCTTATCTCGAATCCTGCCTGTAACGCCTGCTCAATTGGCGGTGCGAAGCGAATTCTTCTTGCATCGTTAAAGCATGCTGCATTAGCTTGAACTTTCCGGAATTCATCCGGGGAGGAAAGTTGCATGAAAAAATTCACGAAAGTAGCGGTCGCTGCGATTTTGCTTGCCCCGCTCGCTGCGTGCGGTGGTCAGGAAGCTGACAAAGCTGCCGAAGAAACCGGCGAAGCTGTAGAAGCCACCGGCGAAGCCGTAGATGCGGCTGCTGAAGAAGCCGTCGACGCTGCTGAAGGCGCTGCCGATGGCGATGCCGCAGCCAAGGCTGGCGACACCATGAAGGATGCAGCCGGCGATGCCGCAGCTGCAGCTGGCGACGCTGCTGCAAAGGCCGGCGATGCTGCCAAGGCAGCCGGAGACGCCGCCAAGGAAGCTACCAAATAAGCATTCCACAAATTTCAAGAGGGCCCGCCCGGCATGCCGTGGCGGGCTTTCTTTTTGCGCATGGAAATGGTGTTGTTGCCCAATCGAGCCCGTAAGGGGTGGCAAGGCCGAATATACCAGCCTTCCGACGCCGAATTGGCGTCTAAAGACTGGTGCACCCGACAGGATTCGAACCTGTGGCCCCCAGATTAGGAATCTGATGCTCTATCCTGCTGAGCTACGGGTGCGCCGACTTCGCCTTAGCTGCGCCGCTTGGAAGCGTCAATTTTTGGCTTCGGGGGGCACGAAAGGCAGGGGCAATGGAGCGACCGATATGCCCTCATCATGCAATTCGCGGGCATCGTCGATCGTGGCGCTTCCGTGAATGATCCGGTCGGGCGAATCGCCATAGTGGATCGCGCGCGCTTCATCGGCAAAGCGATCGCCAACCCAATCGGACTTTTCCAGCATCTTTGCCTGCAACTGCGCGACTTTACCGATCATTTCGACCATTTCGGCAGGCATTTCGGGCATATTGGCCAGTGCGACCGCTTCGGCCCCATCGTCATTCTTGCGTATGGCAGGCACTTGATTGCCCTTGCGCCCGACATTGGCGGCCATAACGGCTTTGCCAACTTCCGGATCGCCACAAACCGGGCAGGCCAACAGCCCCTCCGACTTTTGCTTGTCAAAATCGGATGAGGATCCAAACCAGCCTTCAAATCTGTGTTCGCCTGCCTTGCAGACGAGATCATAGGCAATCATGCGGTCAATGCCCCGCCAGCATCGGATCGAGCTTCCCGGATGCGTCGAGTGCCATCAATTCATCGCATCCACCAACATGGTGGCCGTCGATAAAGATCTGCGGCACCGTTGTCCGCCCGTTCGAACGAGCCAACATATCTTCGCGCGCTGACCCGCCGCTCGCATCGCGTTCGGTATAGGAGACTCCTTTAGCGTCGAACAGCGCCTTGGCCCGATAGCAAAAGGGGCAGGCAAATTTGGTGAAGATTTCAACATGCGCGCTCATGGATTTTATGTGGGAGGGCTTGGGCCGCTAGTCAAGTGCAGGCTTAGGCCGGTAGTCCGGCCTCAAGCGCCTCGGGCAGCACCCTGGCCCAACAGAAAATCGTGACGCTGGCGGCACCAGCCTTTAGCAGGGTTGCAACACATGCATCGGTCGTCGCGCCGCTGGTGTAAACATCATCGACCAATATGACAGGCTTGCTGGAAATCCGCGCGCTCTGCCGTTCGTTGATTGCAAAGGCGCCCTTGACCATCGCCGCCCGCTCGCGCGCCGATAATCCGCCCAGCGCCTGTGTGCGCCGCGTTCGAACGAGAGCATCGGGGCAATGTTCGAGCCCTGACATCCAGGTAAGTTCTTGGGCAATCAGTGCAGACTGGTTGTAGCGCCGCCGCCAGAGCCGTGTCCAATGCAGCGGTACCGGCACTAACACGGCATTATCAGGCACATCCGCGAGATAGCGGCGCAACTGGCCGGCAATAAGCTTTGCAAGACCAATTTTGCCGCCATGTTTCAGTTTTAGCGCAATCTCACGTGAAATGTCGCCATAGGCAACCGCTGCCTTGATGCCCGAATGGCGGGGTTTCTGCGCCATACATCCAGCGCATTGTGCCCGGTCATCGACCGCAAAGGGAAGCGGTAGATCGCATGTGAAACAGGCGGGTTGGGACAGGAAGTTCAGCTGTTGCCAGCATTGCAGGCAAAACTGGTTCGCCCCCGAAGCAATAACACCGCATGCCGGGCAGCGCGGCGGCAAGGCAAAATCCAGTATTGCATGCAAGGGAAAGGTCAAAGCCTGCATATCCCCCTTGTCGGCCATTATCGTGCAGGGCACAAGCAGCGACATGCAAGTTGCCAGCCCCCAGGAAATCTTTGACCGCCGCCGCCGCTGCGCCATGCGTGAACGTGGTGCACATCGGAAAGGCGCAGGGCATTTTCTTTGGGAGTTACTGGCCGACGATCTGATCGACCGACTCAACTGCACTACGCGGCAGTTCGACAGGGCTCTGATACTGGGCCCGCTTGCCGGGCAAGCAGAGGAAACTTGGGGTGGAAAGGCCGCCGATTTGGTCTCGCTTCCTTTTGCCGAAGAAGATCGGCTTGGCATCGATTCAGGCAGTTTCGATCTCGTCATCGCGGCGGGCACGCTCGACAGTGTCAACGATCTGCCCGGCGCCTTGGTCCAAATACGCAGGGCATTGCGACCGGACGGGCTATTTCTCGGCGCGATGTTCGGGGCAGGCACACTTGCCAGTCTGAAAAGAGCGATGATGATCGCTGATGGCGACCGCACAAGCGCCCATGTTCACCCGCAGATCGAGCTGCGCACTGCTGCCGACCTGCTCGCACGCGCCGGCTTTGCGTTGCAGGTGGCGGACAAAGTCGAAACCAATGTCCATTATGGCGACTGGCGGACCCTGATTGCCGACTTGCGCGACGCAGGGATTGGCAACAGCCTTGCCGGACCCAAGCCTTATCTCGGGAGCTCCTATCCCGCCCGGCTGGATGCAGCATGGGCCACTTTGCGCAATGCCAACGGAAAGGTACGCGAACGGTTTGAGTTTCTGCATCTCAGCGGATGGGCGCCCTCCCCCGACCAGCCAAAGCCTGCTGCGCGCGGCAGCGGCAAAGTCTCGCTAACGTCCGTATTTGAAAAGACCGGTAAGAATTTACGCCCTTAAAATCTGCTGCAGCAGTGCAAGCAATGGGATATCCGCAGGCGGCATAGCCAGATTTTCCATTTCAGTTAGGGCGAACCATCCCAACTCCTGTCCTTCGACAGCGCGTGGCTGCCTGTCCCATTCGCGGCAGGTATAAAGCAGCAGAAGCAGATCTTTGCTGCCGATTGCGGCACTTGCAAAGCAGGCTGGTGTCAATTTTTCGGGATCGACACTTATGTCAAGCTCCTCAGCCAGCTCTCGCGCCAGCGCCTGCTCAGCCTGCTCGCCCGCCTCCAACTTCCCACCAGGAAATTCCCAAAGGCCCGCCATTTCCCTGCCTTCCGGCCGTTTTTGCAGCAGAATTCGGCCATCGGAACGAAGCAAAGCGGCGGCGGCCACGATCAACATTGTCGGATTTTTTTTCAACTTCGTTCCCGCTGGAAAGTTTTTGTTAACGCCTTTGTGGAAAAAAGCGAGCGTCGTCACCATGACATGAAGAGGACCAACTCATGTTGAAATTTTTTCGAGGCATCGCAAGTTGCCAAATGGGTGCGACGGCAGTGGAATATGGGCTGATTGTGTCATTGATCGTGATTGCCATCATGGCTTCGCTCGGCAATGTCGCAGACTCCACTACCAATATGTGGAATGGCGTTACGAACGACATTACCGACGCCAGCGAGTAATCGCCGGGTTAACGATTTGGTAGGAGAGTCTGTTTTATCAGTTCGATGACAGTTGGAATTTTATCTGACTGCCAGGGTGAATAGTTGAACAGGAGACCTGAGATGAAAATGATCAAAAAGCTTTTCAAGAATGAAAAAGGTGCAACCGCAATCGAATACGGCCTGATCGCCGCTCTGATCGCCGTCGCTGCAATTACTGCAATGTCGAGCCTCGGTGACAATCTGTCGAACACCTTCAACGACGTGAACAACGAACTCGACGGCTAATCCGTCAGGTTCGCTCGATCCAAACGGATCGGACGTCTGAGAAAACGGGGCGGGAACCAATTGGTTTCCGCCCTTTTTCTATGAAATTCCGAATGATGCATTAACCAATTGGCGACCAATTGTTGGTAGCGATAGGCTTACAGTCACAAAATATAGCACCCGAAAAGGCGCCATGAACAAACCGGTTGATCCAATGGAAACTGAAAACGCCAAAGACAAGCCGCGAGCGCAAGATCGCAACAGCTTGTTTATGATGGCAGTTTTGCGCTTCCCCTCGAGCGGAACTCAGGGTGAAGTGCGGGTGCGGAATGTATCATCGGGCGGCCTGATGGCTGAAGCGCCCGTGCAAGCGGTTCGCGGCGAGCCCGTTGAAGTCAATCTCAAAAATTTGGGGTGGGTGACCGGCAAGGTCGCCTGGATCGCAGAATCGCGCTGTGGCATTGCCTTTGACTATCCGATCGACCCTAAAGCGGCACGACAGCAAATTGGCGGTAACAGCAACGACGAGAATATTCCGCTCTATCTGCGCAAATTGAACAATCAGGCGCTTGCACCAAAAGCGCCTCTGCGCCGACTTTGACGGTTCACACGCTGAGGCAGTAGATATCGACCGGTACGGTCAGCGCATCGATCACGCGCGCGACCGGAAATGCCGATTTCTTGCCCTCTTCGATAGCCTGTTCCAGCACTTTCTGCTTTTCGGCACCATTGATGACCAACATCGTAGTGCGCGCCTCGACAATCGCTGGAACTGTAAGCGTGACCCGGTCGACTGGCGCTTCGGGTGGGAACGGATCCGGGCGAACGCCGATCGCACGAACCCCCTTGGCGGGATTCAACGCCTCTTCATAATCGGATCCCGGAAAAATTGACGCGGTATGCCCGTCAGCGCCCATGCCCAGCCAGACCAGATCGAGCGGCCAGTGCAAATCCGACAGCCGGGCGTTGGCAGCACTTCCTGCCAGCTTATAGTCCGCAGCCTCGCTGTTGAGCGGCAATACGCGAGCACCTTTGGGCAGGAAAATCTTGGCGAGCATCGCGACATTGGACAGCGGATCGCTGACCGGAACGAGCCGTTCGTCAGTCGGAATGATGGTCACGCCCTTCCAACGCAACGGGGCCTGAGCCAGTTTCTCGAGGATCGGCTTGGGGGTATTGCCACCGGGAAAGGCGACCAGCGCCTGTCCACGCGCATCCAAAGCGCTTTCGATGATGAAAGTTACATCGCCGACGACACCGTCGATAAACTCTTCGGCCGAATCAAATTCCCACCACTCGATTTCTTCGGCCATATATCTTTTCCCTTAGTCTAGCGCGCCAGCGCAGCGGCGGCGCGCGCCGCGGCCTCTATCGCCGCAGCATCGGGGGTTCCTTTAGCAACAAGCCAGCTTCCGCCAACACATAAAATCTCGGGAACCGCCAGCCAATCTGCTGCGGTATCTTGCCGAATGCCGCCGGTGGGGCAGAATTTGCACTGACCAAAGGGGCCGATCAACGATTTGAGCGCCGGAAGGCCGCCATTGGCTTCTGCCGGGAAGAATTTGAAATGGGTAAGGCCAAGATCGAGCCCGCGCATGATATCGCCTGCATTGGCGACGCCGGGAAGGAATGGAATGCCCTTGGCGACGGCTGCTGCACCCAGCGGTTCGGTAAGCCCCGGAGACACGATGAACTCGCTACCCGCCGCAATCGCGCTTTCGAGACCGACAACGTCGACGACGGTGCCTGCACCAACAATCGCGCCCGGCACCTTCTTCATTTCGCGGATGGCATCAAGCCCGGCCTCCGTGCGCAGCGTCACTTCAAGCACGCGCAACCCGCCCGCGACCAGCGCCTCGGCAATCGGCTTGGCGTGCGCCACATCTTCGATCACCAGAACGGGGATCACCGGCGCGGTGCGCATGATGGTTTCAATGGGTTTCATTGGGTGTCCTTATCCATGCTGGCGGGCAAAGGCCGCCGCCGCCCCGAACAGCCCGGGCTGCGGGTGGGTGATCAGTTTGACCGGAATCCCGGCCATCAAGCCTTCAAAACGCCCTTTGGCGCGGAACCGTTCGGCAAAACCCGACCGCAGCAGCGTGTCTTTGATCCGCAGACCGAGCCCGCCAGCAACGACAACCCCTGCAAAGCCACCCTGTGCCAGCGCGATATCGCCTGCAATGCTACCGAGCGACAGGCAAAAACGGTCGACAGCTGCGGCCGCCAGACTATCCTCGCCCGAAGTGCCAAGCGCCCACAATTCCTTGTCATCCAGTTGCTGGATCGCCCTGCCCTCTATACCGGCGAGCGTTTCGTAGATCTCGAGCAAGCCTGGCCCCGAAACAACGCGCTCGACCGAGACCCTGCGATAGCGTTTGCGGAGCTTCGCCAGCACCGCATCCTCGATGCTGTCGAGCGGCGCGAAATCAATATGCCCGCCTTCGGTTGCCTGCACATGATAATGGCCACCCGTGCGCAACAAATGCGCAACGCCTAAACCGGTACCGGGACCGATGATGCTTATTGTGCCTGTCGCCGCCAGCGGCTGATCCGGCCCGCACAGATGGACGAAATGCTCGGCATCGGCTTGAGCCACGGCATGGCCGACCGCTTCGAAATCATTGACCAGCGTATAGGCGTCGACCCGCAGCTTCTCCTTGATCAGCGCGGGGCGGATGATCCACGGATTGTTGGTGAACTTGATCACCTCGGCGTTGATCGGACCAGCGATTGCGATGGCAACGGCCTGCGGGATCGGTTCGTCGATCATCTCGTCAAACGCCTCCCACGCCGTCTGGAACGACGCATGTTCGGCGGTTTTCATGGTCACGGGTTCGCCAAGCGAGACCACTTTGCCGTCCGCGACTTGTGCAAGTGCAAAGCGCGCATGGGTGCCGCCGATGTCAACGGTGACAAGTCTCATAAGTCCCCCTCCCGCTTGCGGGAGGGGAGAATATTGCACAGCGCTCACAGCCCCGCCTCCGCCAGCATTGCCGAGCCGCCCTTTTCGGCCTCATCGGCAAAATGGCGCATGATCGCAAAGAGTTCGCGGCCTACGCCTGGTTCGAAAGGTGGCTGCTTTGCATGTTCGCGCACATCCCATTCGGCAGCATCGACCAACGCTTCCAGACTGCCTCGGTTGGCACACAGGCGGACGACATCGCCATCGCGCAACTTTGCGAGCGGGCCGCCTTTGACAGCTTCCGGGCTGATGTGGATGGCGGCAGGGACCTTGCCCGAAGCGCCCGACATGCGACCATCGGTGACAAGCGCGACCTTGAAGCCTTTATCCTGCAGCACGCCGAGCGCAGGGGTGAGTTTGTGCAGCTCCGGCATGCCATTGGCTGCAGGCCCCTGAAAGCGGACGACAACGACAACATCGCGTTCCAGCTCGCCTGCCTTGAACGCGGCCAGCGCATCATTCTGATCGCTAAAGACACGGCACGGCGCCTCGATGGTCCAACGGGCTTCCTCGACCGCGCTGGTCTTGAACGTGCCGCGCCCGAGATTGCCCTGCACCAGCCGCATCCCGCCATCGGGCGAAAAGGGGTTTGCAACGCCGCGCAGGATGGTTTCTTCACCGGATTGCTTGGGTGCCGGATCCCAGACCAAAGCCTCGCCATCCATCCGCGGTTCTTGTGCACCGGCGCTTAGCCCGCCGCCATAAACGGTCATGATGTCATCATGTGCAAGACCCGCCTCTACCAGTTCGCGGATCACAAAGGGCATGCCGCCAGCGGCAGCGAAATAGTTCACATCGCCCGCACCATTGGGATAGACGCGCGCGATCAATGGGACGACCGCCGACAGCTCGTCCATATCCTGCCAGTCGACGATGATGCCTGCTGCGCGCGCGATCGCAGGCAAGTGCAGAACATGGTTGGTCGATCCACCGGTCGCCAGCAGCCCGACGATTGCGTTGACGATCGCCTTTTCATCGACGCATTGGCCAAAGGGACGGTAATCCTCGCCTTCCCAACCGATTTCGGTAATCCGGTGCGTCGCCGCGCGGGTCAGTTCCTGCCGCAGCTTTGTCCCGGGATTGCAGAAGCTGGAACCGGGCATGTGGAGGCCCATCATTTCCATCATCATCTGGTTCGAATTGGCAGTGCCATAAAAGGTGCATGTGCCTGCGCCGTGGTAGGATGCGGCCTCTGCCTTTAACAGTTCTTCGCGTCCTACCTTGCCCTCGGCGAACAATTGCCGGACGCGCTGTTTTTCCTTGTTGGCAAGGCCCGAAGGCATCGGTCCCGCCGGGATCAGGATCATCGGCACATGGCCGAAACGCAGCGCTCCGATCAACAGACCGGGTACGATCTTGTCGCAAAGGCCGAGCAGCAGCGCGCCTTCGAACATGCCGTGACTGAGGCCTATGGCTGCGCCCATGGCGATATTGTCGCGGCTAAACAGTGACAATTCCATCGACAGCTGGCCCTGAGTCACCCCGTCGCACATCGCAGGCACGCCGCCTGCGACCTGCGCCGTCGCGCCTCTTTCGCGCGCCCACAATTTGATCTGTTCGGGGTAGCGGCCATAGGGCTGATGCGCCGACAGCATGTCGTTATAGGCGGTGATGATCCCGATATTCATCGCCTTGCCGCCGCGGATCGCGGTCTTGTCGTCCCCGCTCGCGGCAAAACCATGCGCCAGATTTCCGCAGGAAAGTGCAGTCCGGTTGACCCCGGCATCACGGGCGCGGGCGATGAGGTCGAGATAGGCGGCGCGCCCCGGTTTCGACCGTTCGATGATCCGGTTGGTAACCGCCTCGACAACTGGATGGGGCTTATTCATGCCAGCTCACCCCGTCGCGCTCGACCAAGGCGATGGCCGCATTGGGCCCCCATCCACCCGCACCGTAATTTTTGGGTTTCAGGCCGGTGTCTGCCCAAAGCTTGCGGATCGCATCGACCCAGGTCCATTGCGCCTCCACCTCGTCGCGGCGGACGAACAAAGTCTGGTCGCCTTCGATCAGATCGAGCAGCAACCGTTCATAAGCGATGCGGCGGCGCGAACCGGCAAAGGCAGTCGTCAGCGACAGGTCGAGCGGCACCTCGCGCAAAGTAACGCCGCCACGATCAAGCCCCGGTTCCTTCGCCATGACCAGCAGGCGGACATATTCCTCGGGCTGCAGGCGGATGATCAAAGCATTGGCCTCCAGCCGCCCGCCGCGATCCTTGAAGATATTGTGCGGCACCGGCTTGAACTGGATCACAATCTCGCTGCGCCGCTCGGCGAGGCGTTTGCCGGTGCGCAGATAAAAGGGCACGCCCTGCCAGCGCCAATTGTCGACAAAGGCCTTGATCGCGACAAAGGTTTCGGTGTCCGAAGGCTTGCCGAGATCGCTGTCATAGCTTGTAACCGGTGCGCCCTTGACCGCGCCTTCGCCATATTGGCCCGTAACAACATCACCTTCCTGAACCGCACGCAAGGCGCGGAGCACCTTCACCTTTTCATCACGAATTGCGGTGGAATCGAGATTTGCCGGAGGTTCCATCGCGGTCAGCGCGACCAGTTGCAGCATATGATTCTGCACCATATCGCGCAGCGCGCCGGTATCGTCGTAGAAACCTGCGCGCCCTTCAAGACCCACCGTTTCGCTGACGGTGATCTGCACATGCTCGATCGCATTGGCGTTCCAAAGCGGCTCGAACAGCATGTTGCCGAAGCGCAGCGCCATCAGGTTCTGCACCGTCTCTTTGCCGAGATAATGGTCGATGCGGAAGGTGCGGTTTTCGGGGAATACCGCGTTGACGGCGTCGTTGATCGACCGGCTGGAGGCCAGATCGTTACCCAGCGGTTTTTCCAGACCGATGCGGACATTGTCACCGGCAAGGCCCGCCGCATGCAGCCCCTTGATTGTCGGTTCGAACAGAAAGGGCGCGGTCGACAGGAAGATCGAAAGGCCTCCCGAAATGTCGCCAATCTTGTCGGCGAGTGCCGCAAACCCTTCGGGCTTTGACGCATCGAGCGCCTGATAGTGCAGCCGCGTCAGAAAGGTGTCGATCTTGCCTTCGTCCTTGCGGTCATCGGGCAGGAATTCGCACAAGGCTTCCTTGGCAAAGCTGCGGAAGCTTTCATCGTCATGCTCGCTGCGGGCGGTTCCGAAGATGCGCAGATTGGATGCGATCAACTCGTCCGAATGCAGCGCATAAAGCGAAGGCAGCAGCATCCGCCGCGACAGATCGCCGGTCGCGCCGAACAGCAAAAGGGTCTCGCTATGCTGGCTCATTTCAGTCCTTCTCCCAGCCGCATGGTCGCGCGCCTTCGACAACCATATAGCAGCGATGTCAAATGGCTAGGAGGGGCGGAAAGCGTTTATTCGTATGTAACGATCACCTTCTCCCCTCCTCTTCAGGGGAGGGGCAGCGAGAC
>NZ_JBEBKL010000005.1:0-100445 GCF_040079335.1 Sphingorhabdus sp. | reverse complement strand
TGCCATGAGCCAAAATCGGCCCGCCCCGGAGGGGTCGTTCGTAGGAAGCCATTGGCTGCGTCGCAACGCTCGCACGGACTACCAGTCCGCGCTTCGCGCTGCTCCTATCCACTGGCTTCCTACGAACGATCATGCTGCCTCTATATAGTCTGGAAAGACCCTATCGCCCATTCCCGATATAGGGTGACTGGTCAAGGAAAGGGTTTCGGCGCGTCAGCGCAAGCATCAGTCCGCAACACAGACAGAGCGCCAGCGTCGACGATCCGCCATAGCTGATAAAGGGCAGCGTCATGCCTTTCGACGGGAAAATTCCCAGATTGACCGCGATGTTGATCATCGCCTGACCGCAGAATTGCGCGGCAAGCCCGGTGACTGCGAGCAGGATGAACTGGTCCTGTTCGTCAAGCATACGGATTACGACGCGGACCAATATGGCGAAAAACAGCACGGCGATCACCATGCAAGCGAGCAGACCGAATTCTTCGCCGACGACCGAGAAGATATAATCGGTATGCGCCTCGGGCAGTGCGAATTTACGCGTGCCGAGGCCCGGCCCTGTGCCGACCAGACCGCCAGCGGTCAGCGTTGCCATCGCCAGCTTGTCATGCGTGATGCCATCGGTGCCAAATATCCATGCGTCGATACGCTGCTGCGCGACGGGGTAGAAATTATAGGCGGCGATGATGCCTATCAGTCCGCCGATGGCGCTCGACCAGAGCAACTTTGCTTGCACACCTGACACCATCATCAATGCAAACCAGATACCGCAGAACAATATCGTCTGGCCAAGGTCGGGCTGCAGCATCAGTGCGCCGCAGATCAATGCCGTAAAGCCCATCGAAATCGTCCGCACCGGCAACGTCGGATCGCGTTGTCGCCAGCTGATGATCCATGCCATTGTCACGGCATAGCAAGGCTTCAGAAATTCGGACGGTTGGAAGCTGGCCGGGCCAAGGCCGAACCAGCGCTGCGAACCATTCACTTCCTTGCCAAGCAAGGGAACCAGCAGCAGAAGCAAAAGGAAGAGACAAAAACCGCCAATTGCAATCCGCTTGGCCTGTTCACGCGGGTAGAGTGAAATGACAAACATCACCGGTATGCCGAGTGCAACCCATGCCAGTTGCTTGTAGAAGAAATAGAGCGGGCTGAGCGATGCTGTGTCGGTCGAAAGGCGGCGTGCGGTTGCAGGGGAACCTGCTGCTACTGCGATAAGACCGATGGCAATGAGAACCAGAAAAAGCGACAGCAACATGCGATCAAGTTCCCAGAACCAGATGCTAAGCGGTGATCGGTCACCCCGCCCCAAACGGTTCGAAAGATCGCGCTTGCCGCCAAATCCGGGCGGCAGGCTGTTTCCATTGCCCTTCAAAATGTCCAACATCACGACCCCCCGTAGCGCAATGCAGTCACTATTTCCCGGAAACTGTCGCCCCGGTGTTCGAAATCACGAAATTCGTCAAACGAGGCGCTTGCAGGAGAAAGAAGCACCGCTTCGCCTGCTTTCGCTTCGCCTGCAGCCGCCAGCGTGGCGTCGCGGAGTTTGGGATACACGCTCACTTCTACCTTGCCGCGCAATAGGGCAGCCAGCATCGCACCATCTTCGCCAAATGCATAAGCCGCCAGCACATTGCCCAGATGTGGCAGGCAGGCATCCAGATCGTCGCCTTTAGCTTGGCCACCCAGCAACCAACGGATGGCCGGGTATGCCTCCAGTGCTGGAGCGGTCGATGTCGGGTTGGTCGCCTTGCTATCATTGACATACAGCACGCCATTCACTTCGCCGATGCGTTCCATACGGTGCGCAAGCCCCGGATAGGTGGCCAGACCGCGTTCGATGGTTTCGGCGTCAATCCCCAGCGCCTCGCAAGCTGCGATCGCGCAAGCTACATTCTGCGCATTGTGCGGCCCCTGCAGCGAGGGCCAGCGGCTCTGGTCTTGGATATCCTTGGCCGAAACGCGACGCAGCCGGTGGTGGATACGGCTGGCGATCATGCGACAGGGATCGTCATCGACCGCGATCACCGACACCTTGTCGGCGTGCTGCATATGGAACAATCGCTCCTTCGACGCCGCATAGTCCAGGAAACCATCGTAACGATCGAGATGATCCGGCGTGATGTTGGTCAACACAGCAACATCGCAATCCAAACTATAGGTCAGGTCTATCTGATAACTCGAAAGTTCGAGCACATAGACTCCGCCCTCCGGCAAAGGTTCTTGCGACAATATTGGCAGGCCGATGTTTCCGCCCATCAGCGACGGCAATCCTGCCGTCTGCATCATGTGATGCAGCAATGCGGTTGTCGTCGACTTGCCATTGGTGCCCGTGATGCCAATCACCTTATGCATTGGCAGCTTGGCCCGAGCGAGCGCGAATAGTTCGATATCACCGATGATCGGCACATTGGCATCGCGCGCCTTGTTCGCGATCGGGTGGGTGTTGAGCGGGACGCCCGGCGAAAGCACCAACCCGTCTAAACCGGCCAGATCGAATTCCATCGGATCGGCAAAGGTGACGTCGCCCGTGACCTGCGCTCTTGCCTCTTCGCGCGTATCCCATGCGGTTACGTCGGCACCGCTCGCGACCAGACTGCGCACAGTGGCAAGGCCCGACCTTGCAAGGCCGAGCACTGCATAGCGTTTGCCGCGAAAGGCGTCAGAAGTGATCATCTGAGCTTGAGTGTCGCCAATCCTGCCAGAGCCAGCACAAAGGAGATGATCCAGAAACGGATCACAACGGTCGATTCCGGCCAGCCCAATTGTTCAAAATGGTGGTGGATCGGTGCCATGCGGAACACCCGCCGCCCGGTGCGTTTGAACCAGAAGACCTGAATAATCACCGAAAGCGCCTCGACAACAAAAAGACCGCCGATAATCGCGAGAACGAATTCATGATGCGCGACCACGGCGATCGCACCCAGCGTGCCGCCAAGGGCAAGGCTTCCGGTATCGCCCATAAATACTGCCGCAGGTGGCGCGTTGAACCAAAGAAAGGCAAGCCCCGCCCCTATGATCGCCCCGCACAATATCGCCAGATCGCCTGCCCCTAGGATGAAGGGCACGCCGAGATACTCGGCATATTTCGCATTGCCCACCAGATAGGCGATCAGCATGAAAGCGAGCGACGCGATAATGACTGGCATGGTTGCCAGCCCGTCCAACCCGTCGGTCAGGTTCACAGCATTGCCAAATGCCACGATCACAAAAGCGCCAAAAATAATGTACCAATAACCGAGGTCGACGACCGGTCCGTTGATGAAGGGGAAGTAGAGTTTTCCGCCCGTTTGGTGAACGATCAGGGCAACTGCGGCGCCCGCAATCAGGAACTCCAGCAACAGGCGCAATTTTCCCGAAACCCCGGCAGTGCTGCGCTTTTTCACCTTGTCATAATCGTCCATGAAGCCAACCAAGCCAAAACCGAGCATCACAACGATGCACGCCCAGACATAGCTGTTCGAAAGGTCCATCCAGAGCAGCATCGAAATCGCAATCGACGTCAGGATCATCAAGCCACCCATGGTCGGCGTGCCGACCTTGGCGAGGTGCGTTTGCGGCCCATCGGAACGGATCGGCTGTCCCTTGCCCTGGCGCACGCGCAGCATGTTGATGAAGCGCGGACCGATGATGAGGCCTATCACAAATGCCGTTCCCACAGCCGCACCCGACCTGAATGTCAGGTACCGAAATAGGTTCAGGAAACCCGCAAAGTCGAAATATTGCGCGAGCCAGTAAAACATCAATCCCCTCCGCCGAGTAAAGCCTCGACCACCGCGGATAGGCCCACGGAATTCGACCCTTTGATCAGTATCGCGTCACCGCCGCGCACTTCGTTGCAAACCCTCTCCGTCGCATCGGCAACAGACGCGCAATGGGCGAATTTTCCGGTCCAGGCAACATCGCCTGCCAACGCTTCGGCTAGCGGAGCCATCTCTTCACCGACTAGCAGCAAATAGTCGACTTTGGCAGCTTCGATCGACTCACGAAGGCCGACATGGAATTTGGCAGACTGGTCGCCCAACTCTTTCATCGAGCCCAGCACACTAACTCGCCGATCGACATCAGCGTCACCTAGTCCCTTAAGGGTCGCCGCCATCGAAGCCGGATTAGCATTGTAGCTTTCGTCAATCAGCAGCGCATCGCCGCCTTGAACAGCAATCCGGTGCCGCGCGCCGCGCCCTTTCAGCCCCCGCATGTCGGCAAGAGCCAGCCCTGCGACCGCCAGATCGGTACCGACCGCCTGCACAGCAGCCAGCACGGCGAGCGAATTCGCCACCCAATGATCGCCGGGCTGCGACAATTCATATTGCAGCATTGCACCTGGCAGTTTGGCCGTGATCAGGCTGCCACCATTGGCGCTGGCCAGATGGTCGATACAGCGCACATCGGCGCTTTCCGAAAAGCCGAAGCTGACAATCCGAGAGGCAAATTTTTCCGCATGTCGGCGCAACCGAGCGAAATGCGGGCTATCTGCAGGAATGATCGCCACACCACCCGGTTCAAGGCCTTCGAAAATCTCCGCCTTGGCGTCAGCGATACGATCTTCGCTGCCGAAATGCTCGATATGCGCCGGAGCGATGGTTGTAACGATAGCAACATGTGGGCGAACAAATTGCGTCAGTGCGGCCAATTCGCCTGTATGATTCATGCCCATTTCAAACACGCCAAATTCGGTCTCGCGCGGCATACGCGAAAGGCTTAGCGGGACGCCGACATGGTTGTTATAGCTTTTGACCGAACGGTGCACCCTCTCTGGCGCAAAACGATCGAGCGCCGCAAATAGCGCCTCTTTGGTTCCAGTCTTGCCAGCAGAGCCGGTAACGCCGATGATTTTGCCATCAACACGCTGGCGTGACGCCATGCCGAGCTGTTCAAGCGCACGCATGGTATCGGGCACTAGGACGTGCGGGCCATCGACAGGCGCGCTTACAACCGCACCGCTTGCGCCGCTGGCAAAGGCTTGTGCGACGAAACGATGACCATCGGCCTGCTCACCCTTCATCGCAAAGAACAGATCTCCGGACCCGATTTCGCGCGAGTCAAAAGCGACGCCATTGCACTCGAAATCTGTGCTGGCCGAAGCACCTGTAGCGGTGGCGATTTCGGCTGATGTCCAAAGCGGGCTCATGCGGCACACTCTCGCGCCACTTCGACATCGTCGAACGGATAGACCTTGTCGCCAATGGTCTGGCCCAGCTCGTGCCCCTTACCAGCGATCATCACAATATCTTCGGCAGCGGCAAGACTGATGGCTTTCGCAATCGCCTCGCGGCGGTCACCAATGTTCAGCGCGGAGGGCGCTCCGGCTAGGACTTGTTGGCGAATGGTGGCAGGTTCTTCGGTGCGCGGATTGTCGTCTGTGACGATTATGATGTCTGCATCGCGCGCGGCGATTTCGCCCATCAAAGGACGTTTACCGATATCGCGATCACCGCCCGCACCAAAGACAAGGATCAACTTGCCCTTGGTGTGCGGGCGCAGCGCAGCAATGGCCGCTTCCAGACCGTCTGGGGTATGGGCATAATCGACATAGACCGGCGCGCCACTGCGGCTGATCGCTGCCCGTTCGAGCCGCCCCCGCACCGGCTGCAGCCGCGCCAGATTGGCGATCACATCTTCGGCATCGCACCCGCTCGCAATGGCAACACCCGCCGAAACCAGCGTATTTGCCGCCTGATAGGCCCCGATCAGCGGCAATTTGACCTTGCTGACTTCACCCTGCACCGAAATTTCGAGCGTCTGGCCTAACTGGGTTGGCTCGCGCGAAATCAGCTTGATGCCCTGCCCTTGCGTGCCGACAGTTATCAGCCGCAACGGCCTTTCCTTGGCCCGGGCTATGGCCTTTTCCGACCATTCATCGTCAGCCCAGATCACCGCCGTAGCATTATCGGTTGCCACCTCATCGAACAGTCGCATTTTAGCTTCGAAATAGGCCTCCATCGTGCCGTGATAATCAAGATGATCGCGGCTCAGATTGGTGAAAGCGACCACTGACACTGGAACACCTGCGATACGATATTGATCAAGGCCGTGGCTCGACGCCTCAAAAATGGCATGCGTCACGCCTTCGCGTTCCAGCCCGGCCATGTTCGACAGGAAGGTTACAATATCAGGGGTGGTCAGGCCGGTGCGCACCTGCTCATTAGCGGTTGTGATACCCAAAGTTCCGATTGACGCCGCACTATGCCCGTTCATCCGCCACAACTGGCGCGTCAATTCGGCTGTCGAGGTCTTGCCATTGGTTCCCGTGACTGCCGCGACATGTGCTGGAAAGGGTGCGAAGAAGCGCGCTGCAATCATAGCAAAGGCCTGACGTGGATTGGCGTCGGCGATGTGGATTGCACCTTCGACGCGTGCCTCTGGGCGTGCGACTACAGCAATGGCACCTGCCTCTATCGCCGCCGGAATGAAATCTTCGCCATTGGCGGCTGAACCCTGAAATGCGCCGAATATTGTGCCCGGCGCGACCTTTCTGTTATCGATGGCAAACCGGTTACGCGCGTCGAGCCGGCATCACCAGCCAGCTCGCCAATCAAACTGTCGAGGCGCATCAGGTGCTCCCTTTGGGAGACCAAAGGAGCGGCATCAGTTCGGATACGTCGACATCGCGGTGGGTATCGGGAATGATCCCGAGTTGCGGACCGATCCGCTCTACCGTGCGCTTCACAATCGGCGCAGCGGTGAATCCAGCAGTGCGCTGGAAAGAGGTTTCGGTCGAGCCTTTGGGTTCGTCTACCATAGCGATGATGATATAACGCGGATTATCCATCGGGAAAGCCGCCGCGAAGGTCGAGACGACAAGATTCCGTGCATAACCTCCCGCATTTGGCTTTTCTGCGGACCCTGTTTTTCCGCCGACTCGATATCCGGGGGCATCCGCCTTCTTACCAGTGCCGTCGACAACTATCATGCGCAGCAACTGGCGCATGCGCGCGCTGGTGGCAGCGGTGAATACGCGGCGGCTAACGGGCTTTTGCCCCGGCTTGAATTTCTTGAGGGTGGCCGGGTGCCACATACCGCCATTCACCATCGCTCCATAGGCCGAAGCGAGGTGGAGCGGCGTCACCGACATGCCGTGGCCATAGCCAACGGTCATCGTGGTCAGCCGGCCCCAGTTGGCAGGCCACAATGGGCGCGAGCGCTCGGCTAGCTCGATCGACGGTCGCCGGTCAAACTCCAGATTGCGCGCCATCTGCTCCATCTTTTGTTGACCCAGATTGTCGGCAATCCGCGCTGTCACGATGTTAGAGCTGTGGATCAGCGTTTCGGGAACGTTGAGCCAACGGCCCGATGGATGGCTATCCCGGATTTTAAAGCCCCCAATCGCCAGCGGCGCAGTGGCATCATAGCGAAGCGACAGATCGCGGACTGTGCCCGCATCGAGCGCTGCAGCGACCGTGAGCGGCTTGAACGTGGAACCCAGTTCGAACACCCGATTGGTGACGAAATTTGTTTGGCGGCTGATCGGATAACGACCATCGATGATGATCTCGCCATTATCGGGGATGTTGGCGAAAACGGGGCGGTTGGGGTTGAACGAGGGCAGGCTGGCCATTGCCAGCACTTCGCCGGTATGCGAATCCAGAATCACGCCAGCCGCACCTTTGGCGTTCGTCGTCTCCATGCCTCTCGCGAGTTCGAGTTCGAGAGCGGCCTGCACCCGGACATCGATCGACAGTTCGACCGGTTTACCGCGAGTTTCCGGCGCACGCAGATGCTTGTCCATCACCCGCTCCATCCCGAGCGCACCCTTACCGTCGCGGCTAACGAAACCGAGAATATGCGCGCCGAGTTCATGTTGCGGGTACAGACGCGTGCTTTCGCGCGGAAATTCGATGGCGATTTCGCCCAGATTGTGCACCGCTCGAACCTCTTCGGGCAAAGCGCGCTTGCGCAGATATCCGGGTGCCTTGGCCGTTAGCTTGGCGTAGAACTCAGCTTCGGGTGTATCGGGAAATATACGCGCCAGACCAGCGGCCAGTTCTTTGGGATCATTGACCAAATCGGCTGGCTTGACCCAGATCGCATAGCCCTGGATCGTCCGCGCCAGTGGCGCTCC
This sequence comes from Sphingorhabdus sp., assembly GCF_040079335.1. GTDB lineage: Bacteria > Pseudomonadota > Alphaproteobacteria > Sphingomonadales > Sphingomonadaceae > Sphingorhabdus_B. The sequence goes on along the minus strand of NZ_JBEBKL010000005.1, from coordinate 92,389 downwards.
GTTACGGTCGACGATATCGCCGCGCTCAGGCACAAATTCACCAGGTGTTGCCCCGAATGCGCGGCTGCCTTCAAACAGCGCCAGCGTCGCCAAACGACCGACAATCAGCAACAGGAAAATCGCAAACAGCCCGACCAATACAAGCAACCGCCAGAAAGCAATGGCAGCATGAACCCTCGTCGCATTGATGGCATGGCGGCTATGCGGCCGGACGACGAAAGTGGTCATTGCCGCTTACGCTCCTTTTCCGACTTGGTCTGGATTTCGTGCATCAGGCTATCGGACAGCAGCTTATCGTCCATCCGTGCCAGCCGCTCGGTACGCGTTGCAGGCTCGGCGGACTTCACCTTGTTATCCTTAGGCCTTTCGACCGCCTGTCGCGTCTCTGCAACCGGCGCGACCTTTTCATCGGAGGCCACCGAGCGAATGGCCGCACTGGCATCTGCAAGGATCGAAGAGGCAGCCGCTCCGCCACCGCCAATGTCGCCTGCGGGCATATCAACCGCAACCAGAACCGGCTTTACCAGCGGCTCCGATCCGCTCAGGCTGGCAAGACCGCGTTCACCATCGATAAACTGGTCGGCGCGCGGCGGCTCATAGCCATAGAGCAGCTGGTTCCACTCTTCGAGTTGTGCGACGCTGGCACGGGTGCGGATTTCTGCCTGCAGGAAATTGATTTCCTGCTTCGTTTCCAGAATGTCCCGGTCGATGCGTGACAAGTCGCTGTGCAGCGCGGCTACGTTGAGCGACAACGGATAGAGCAGTACTGCAACCATGAACACCAGCGCTAGCCAGCCGATATTTTTGAGGCGCTTCATCGCTAGAGTCATGCCGCCAACTCCTGCTGTGACCATGCAGGAGCATCGGTGCGGATGGCCGAACGCAAGGTTGACGAACGGGCACGCGGGTTATTCTCAATCTCGCGTGCACCCGGACGAACCGCCTTAGCGGGCTTTTCAAAGGTGGCGATGCGGCTCGCCTTGACGATCGGCATGTGCCGCGAGCCGGCAGCCATCGATCCGCTGCGTTCGCGCAAGAATTGCTTGACGATACGATCTTCAAGGCTGTGGAAACTGACCACGGCGAGCCGGCCGCCGGGTTTCAAAATGCGTTCAGCGGCTTCAAGGCCCGCGGTGAGTTCATCGAGTTCACGGTTGATATGGATGCGCAGCGCCTGAAAGGTCCGCGTGGCGGGGTCCTTGGGTGCGCCAGCGCGGTGACCGAGTGCTTTGCGCACGACATCGGCCAGCTTGGTGGTGGTATCAATAGGGCGCGCAGCCACGATGGCGCGCGCGATGCGGCGCGATTTCGGTTCTTCACCGTAAAGATAGATGACATCGGCGATGTCGGCTTCTTCGGCTGTGTTGACGAAATCGGCGGCACTCTCCCCCGACTGGCTCATGCGCATGTCGAGCGGCCCCGCCTTCTGGAAGGAGAAGCCACGATCAGCCTGGTCGATCTGCATTGAAGAGACGCCGATATCGAGCACGACGGCATCAACCTGTTGCACGCCGCATTCGGCGAGCCTTTTGTCCATTTCTGAAAAGCAGGCGGAGTGGAAGTGCAAGGCACCGCCACTCCGCTCTGCAAGGTCAGCACCCGCTGCGGCGGCATCGGGATCGCGATCAAATGCATGAACGCGCGCACCCGCAGCCAGGATAGCCCGGCTGTAACCGCCAGCACCAAAGGTGCCATCCACGACATCTGAACCAGGGGTGATGGCCAGAGCGTGAATTACTTCATCCAGAAGGACTGGAATATGGGAGGAAGACTGCGTCACTTGCCGCGCCTTCCATGTTCGCCCAGCCAATATTCCAGCTCTTCGCGAACATGTGCAAAGGCGGGCGGGGCGGAATCGAGGAACACATCCGGGTTCCACAACATGAAATGCGTGGTCGCGCCGAAGAAGAAGGCTTTCTCGCCCAGCTTGCCGAAATGACGAAGCATGGGTTGCAGAACGAAGCGGCCGCTATTTTCGAACGCGGTTTCAAAGATGGAGGAAGCAACTACGCCCGCGCTCTCGCGGTCAAATTCGCCACCGCGCTGGACAGCAGCCTGCCATTGCGCCTCGATATCGGCGCGCAGCTTCTGCCGTTCGGCACGGCCGTAACCGATCAGGCAGGGAAGATTGGGGTGGCGCGAGATGCAGACAATATTCTCGCCAGAAGATTCCGCAACCGTGTCGCGCAGTTCAGCAGGTATGGTGACGCGCCCTTTGGCATCGATCGTCGATAGTCCGGAACCGGCATAGACAACAAATGCGGACACAGCCCAGAATTACCCCTTCCCTTCGGGCGCAATCCCTCATCCGCTAAAGCGCAACGCCCTCGCGTCGACGTTCTCTTGAACGCAACAAATTGGATTTCACCCCGATACAGACAGTCCATATCAAGGGAATTCGTGGGTGAAAAGAGGGATTCTATGGGAAAGAATCGCAAAACTACGTTATCTAATTGTATTTATTGTTTATTTTTCTTTTCCGCAGCTCGCGCATGCCAAAACAAAGCCTATCCTCTCACCATTGGCACAGAACATCATGCCATTGTTTTTGAACGTATTTTTTACATCCCGCATCTTCAGCTCCAGATTTAATCTAGGATTTCCCCACGCTGTCCCACAGCCCGTTGACCCTGTTCGAGTCGCGTCAAAAGCCGTTCCACCCATGCGATATTTTCCGAATTGTCGGTGCCGGGAAGCGCGGATTGCCAAAGGCTGACATGCAGCAGATCCGCGTCAGCAACGAGGATCACCTGCCCCTTTCCCGGTCGGCACTCGGCAATCAACGGCGTTTTGCCAATCCGGCAGACCCGATCGCTGGTTGCCAGCGACTGCCATTGTCCCGCAGATATAACCTGCACGCCATGCGTCCCGATTTGGACATCGGACTCGGCGGACTCGGTTTCCGCCTCCATCGGGAGCACCAGCTCGATCCCCCAATGGGCGAATAGCGGCGAATGCATCGAGGTGAAGAGCGGCCGGGCCGGATCGCCGATCGGCAAGTCGCTTGGCCATTGCAGGGCGGGGTCGGCGAAAAAAAGCAGGCGGCCGCCCGCACGCACCCATTGATCGAGCCGGACAAGTTCCTCGGGCGAGAAAGGCCGCGGCTGCACCAGCAAGGCAACCTTGGCGCGTGAAGCCTGCAACTGGGCCACATTGTCCACAGCGCTGATTTTATGTGTTTCCGATAGGCGCTGATAAAGCGCATCGGGCTCGGCTTCCCCTTTTGCAAGCGCACCGAACTCCGCCTCGCCCCATCGCAGATCGATACTGGACATAAGCACCAGCGGTTCGTTCTTACTGTCTGTTGTTTGGCGCCCTTGCCATACCCATAAGCCCACCACCCCCGAAAGCAGGGCAAACAGCAGCAACGCCCAAAGGCGACGGTTGCGCGCAATCATCGATTTAATTCGTGACAGTCTGATTGGTCTTGGGCTCTGTTTCCGTACCGACCGACGGCGTCACTCCCAGTTCAGCCAGCGGCTCATCCTTGGGCTGCGGCTCTGCTTGTTGACCAGTAGCAGTCGACGCAGGCGCTGTATTCAGGCCATCATCGGCGCGATCGAGGATCATATTTGCAATCGAAACGAACAGCAAAACGGTCAGCAAACCCAAAAGGCCTACCTGAATGCGCTGAACAGCGGATTGTGCCGGACGTGCCATCTGGCGATTAAAGCCCAATCAATCGGCTTTGTCCAGTTGCCACGGCATCGGCGGCAATCCCTTGGCCCGCATCCATTCGGGATTGTAGAGTGTCGAAAGGTAGCGGAAGCCGGTGTCGCACAGGATCGTGGCGATCCGGTGCCCCGGTCCGAGCTGCTTGGCCAATTCTATTGCCCCGGCGACATTGATGCCGGAAGAGAGGCCCAGGCACAGCCCTTCTTCAGCCAAAAGGCGGCGAACCCAGACGAGGCCTTCTTCGTCCGAAATGCGGAACTGGGTGTCGATGGGTGCACCATCAAGATTGGCGGTGATGCGCCCCTGCCCGATGCCTTCAGCCACCGAATTACCCTCGGCCCGCAATTCGCCGTGGGCATAATAATTATAGAGTGCCGCGCCATGCGGATCGCTGAGCGCGATCGTGACATTTTCGTTCTTGGCTTTGAGGCCGAGCCCAACCCCCGCAATCGTGCCGCCAGTGCCGGCCGCACAGGTAAAGCCATCGACCCGACTGTCCATCTGTTCCCAGATCTCCTCAGCCGTCGTTTCGATATGCGCGCGGCGGTTGGCGATATTGTCGAACTGGTTGGCCCAGATCGCATTATCGGTTTCCTCTGCAATGCGGCGTGAAGTGTGCACGAAATGGCCGGGATTGGAAAAAGGTGCTGCAGGCACTAGCACCAGCTGGGCTCCGAGCGCGCGGAGCGTATCCTTTTTTTCCTGGCTCTGCGTTTCGGGCATGACGATGATCGTTTTGTATCCGAGCGCATTGCCGACCAGTGCCAAGCCGATGCCGGTATTACCAGCGGTGCCTTCGACGATCGTTCCGCCCGGTTTCAATATCCCCTGCTCTTCTGCATCGCGCACGATGAATAGCGCGGCGCGATCTTTTACCGAGGCACCCGGATTGGCAAATTCGCATTTGCCGTAAATCTCGCAGCCGGTTTCCGCGCTTGGCCCCTTGAGCAGGACGAGCGGGGTGTTGCCGATAAGGTCCAATGTCGATGGCATAGTTTTCATGGAACCACAGGTAGTTTCGGATGCAACAAGACGCAAGCGATGGCGGCTTGCGCCTTTGAAAGCTGGGCTTTGCAGAAAGGAAGCAGTTCGTCGCAGTTCAAACGCTATTTGTCGAAACCGCCCGAATGAGTATTGTTATACTATATCATTTGATCTAGCAGGCCGCAAACAAGGCCATAGGGAATGATATGAAATCGCTTCTCCGTCAAAACGCGGCTGCTTCGATACTTGCATGCATGCTGATCTCCTCTCCGTCTTTTGCGCAGGAAAAATCGGATACAGATGCTAACGACGACGATTTTCACCGCACTGGTGAAATTGTCGTCACTGCTCCCTACTTCGAGCGACTCGATTTGCTCGCCGGCACGTCTGCGATCTCGGGCGAAGATTTGGCGCAGCAATCCCGCGGGCAGATTGGTGATACGCTCCTGTCGCTCCCCGGTGTGTCGGCGACAAGCTTCACACCCGGATCATCGCGCCCGGTCTTGCGCGGCTTTCAGGGCAATCGTGTAGCAGTGCTTACCGATGGTATTGGCAATATCGACGCTTCGAACACATCTGCCGACCATGCCGTCACAATCGAATCGCTGACGACCGAGCGGATCGAGGTGCTGCGCGGCCCCGCTGTCCTTCTGTTCGGAGGGCAAGCCGTTGGCGGTGCGGTCAATGCCATCGACAAACGCATACCCCGTGCAGTGCCGGAAGAGGCTGTGCATGTCGATGCGCTTGCCGGTTATGGCAGCGCAGCAAACGAATGGTCGGGCGGCGCGTCAATCGATGTTCCGCTTGCTGATCGTTTCGTGATCCACGCCGACGGCAGCTATCGCAAGAGCGATGACCTGCGCATAGGCGGCTTCCAGCTATCACCCGACTTGCGCGCTGAAGTCCTCGATCTGGCTGACGAAGAGGAAAGCGACGGCCACCTCGATATAGCCGAAGAGCTGCGCGCTGCAGCTGCCAATCGCGGGCGCGTCCCCAACAGCGCTGTCGAAACCTGGACGGCAGGCCTTGGCACCGCGTTTATCGATGAGGGCGGAAATCTTGGCGTTTCGTTCAGCATCTACGACACCAAATATGGCATCCCGGGTCGCCCCGGCGTTGGTCACCACCATAAGGAAGTCGTCAGCACCGGCGAGCAAGTTTCGATGGCCGAAGGCGATGAGGCAGCCGTGACTATCGGCCTGCGCCAGTACCGCGCCGATCTGCGCGGTGAAGTTGAAACCGGCGATGGCTTCCTAGAAAAACTGACCTTCCGCGCGGGCTATGCCGATTACCAGCACACCGAATTCGAAGGCGCAGACGTCGGCACCATTTTCAAAAGCCAGGGCTTTGAAGGGCGCGCCGAAGCGGCGCAAGCGAACCGCAATGGCTGGCGCGGTGCGAGCGGCATTCAATATATGTCACGCGATTTCGAGGCGATCGGCGCAGAGGCCTTTGTTCCGCCTAATCGTACGCGCCAATTGGGCCTGTTCACGCTGCAGGAATTCGATCTGGGCGGCGTGCATCTCGAAGCCGCGCTGCGTTATGACCGGGTCAGTCAGGAAGCACAGACACTTGGCATAAAGCGCAACTTTAACACCATGTCCGCCGCATTCGGGGCCGCCTATCTGTTTGGCGACCTGAAAGTCGGGATCAACGCTTCTCGCACCGGTCGCGCGCCTTCAGTTGAGGAACTGTTCTCGGACGGCCCCCATGTTGCGACGCAAGCCTATGAAATTGGCGATCCGACGCTTCGCAGCGAAAAGGCGTGGAATGCCGAAATCTATGCGCGCTATGACAGCACCAATGTCGATGCCACGCTGACAGTCTATTCGAACTGGTTCGATGGCTTCATCTATGAAGATGCGACCGGAGCGGAGCAGGATGACCTACCCGTCTTCCAATATTTCCAGAGCGATGCCCGCTTCTGGGGCTTTGAAGCCGATATGTCCGCGCGGCTGGGCCAAATCGGCGGTTTCGATATCGTAGTCGATGGCGTTGCCGATTACACCCATGCGTCGATCTCTAACGGTGGCGGCCCTGTGCCCCGCATCCCGCCGCTCCGCCTGCTGGGCGGGTTGGAACTGCAAAGCGGGAATCTGGATTTGCGCGGCGAAATTGAATGGTCCGCCGACCAGCGACGCAATGCTGCGTTCGAAACTGTAACGTCCGGCTTCACGCTGGCCAATGCCTCCGCAAGCTGGCGGCCTTTCGGACGCGACCGCAACATCGCGCTGATTGCGTCGGCTAACAATCTGTTCGACGTCACGGCTCGACGTGCCGCGTCCTTCACAAAGGATTATGTGCCTTTGGGTGGGCGGGACTTCCGTCTAACGGCACGATTCAGCTTCTGATTGCGGTTTGACTCATCGGACGTTCAGCTTAGACTTTCCAATGTCGGCTGAACGCCACTTTTGAGGAAATATTTATGCGCAAACTGATCGCAACATCGTTGATTGCAGCAACATTGCTTTTGTCAGCCTGCAACACGGTAAAAGGCCTCGGCGAGGATATCGAGTCGGTCGGCGAAGCGGGCGATCGCGCAATCTAAGCGGCTCTAAGCCGCCTCAACTCCCTGTTCTACCTCAGCTTCCGATTTTTCTCGGCGGCGCTGGGTGAACCAAATTGCGACAAGCGCCAGTTCGTAGAGCAGGCAGAGCGGCACTGCCAAGAGCAACTGTGAAACAACGTCAGGCGGTGTCAACACAGCTGCAACGGCAAACGCGCCAACAATGGCATAGCGCCGACCAGCTTTTAGCTGGTCGCGCGTTACGATCCCTGCGCGCTCAAGCAGCATCAGCAAAACCGGCAACTGAAAAGCCACGCCAAAGCCGAAAATAAAGGTGGTGGCAAAGCTGAGATAGTTGCCCACGCCAGGCAGCGCTTCCTGTGTAATGCCGCCGACCTCGCCTTCAAATCCGAGGAGGAATTTGAGCGCAACCGGCATCGCGCCAAAATAGGCCAAGCTCGCACCGAGACCGAACAAGATCGGCGTCATCATCAAAAACGGCAGGAATGCCTTCTTCTCGTTTTTGTAGAGCCCGGGTGCAACAAAGCGCCAGATCTGCGTCGCCAATACCGGAAAGCTGACCATCATCGCCGCGAACAGGCCAACCTTCACCTGCACGAAAAAGGCTTCAAAAATGTCGATATAGACCAGCTTGTCCTGCCCGACATTTTTGAGCGGCTGCACCAGCCAACCGTAAATCGGTTCAGCGAAGTAAAAGCAGACGCCGAACGAAATCGCGAGGGCCAGCACGCACCACAGCAAGCGGTTGCGTAGTTCGATCAAATGATCGAGCAGCGGCATCTTGCTTTCGTCGATATCCTTCACTGCTGCGCCTCGGCCTTGGGTGCCGCAGGCTCGGCAGGTTTCGCTTCAACGTCGGGAGGAGGCAGCGAATCATATTCTCTGACCGGCGGATGCTCGCGCATGATGCGCTCATTTTCGGCCGCCCATTTCTTTTCCAAATCATCGAGTTCTGACTGGCGCACCATTTCGTCGATGCCGCTGCGGAAATGCGATGCCATCCGCCGCGCCTTGCCGACCCATTGCCCGACATAGCGCAGCACACGTGGCAAATCCTTTGGTCCGATCACCAGCAGTGCGACCAGAGCGACCAAAAGCAATTCGCCAGATGCGATATCAAACATGCGGGTTCAGCCCGAAATCAGGGGGTCAGATGGTCTTGTCGGCCTGTTTCTCGGCGTCGACCGTATCCCCCTGCGCAGCGTCGATACGCGGCGCAGGCTTGGCATCATCGTCTTCGGCCATGCCTTTTTTGAAACTTTTGATGCCCTTGGCGACATCGCCCATCATGTCCGAAAAGCGGCCCTTGCCGAACAGCAGCAGGATGATGATGCCGACGACCAGCCAATGCCAGATGCTGAAACTACCCATTTTCCAAACTCCTCGTGCGGGGTTTCCCCCAATCGCTGCGCCGATAGCAGCTATGTTGCTGAAAGGATTTAGGCGCTTTCGTCACCAATTTCCAGTTCGACGTCGCCTCCTTCGGGCAGATCGCCGCTTTCGATCGCCGAAAGCCCCTGCAATCCCTCCAGCGCAAGATCGACTGGATCGAGCAAGCCTGCCGCTTTCAGATCGGCAAGCCCGGGCAAATCGCGACGCGTAGCAAGCCCGAAATGCGTCAAAAACTCTCCGGTCGTCGCGTAAATCAAAGGCCGCCCCGGTACCTCGCGCCGACCGGCAGGGCGCACCCATCCTGCCTCCATTAACACGTCGAGCGTTCCCTTTGAAATCTGCACGCCGCGGATCGCCTCAATCTCGGCGCGGCTTACAGGTTCGTGATAGGCGATAATCGCCAGCGTCTCGACTGCAGCCCTGCTCAACTTTCGGCTTTCCTCACGCTCGCGGCGCAGCAGATGTGCGAGATCAGCCGCAGTCTGGAAGTGCCAGGTCTTACCGCGCTTGACGAGCTCTATGCCACGCCCCTGATAATGCTCCTCCAGTTTCGTCAGCGCATCGGCCACGTCCACTTCTTCGCCCACATAGGCGCGGATCTGTTCAACCGACATCGGGGCATCGGATGCAAAAAGCGTGGCTTCGACTGCTCGCACCGCCGGATCATGCTCAATCATCATATCCCTGCCCCCGCGCTCCGTTTCACCATCAACGGTGCAAAACTTGTTTCCTGCTGCAATTCCACCCTACCCTGCTTCGCCAATTCGAGCATGGCAAGGAAGCTGGACGCCAAAGCCGAGCGCCGCAGCGCCGGACTAGCATCTGGTGGAAGAAATACCTCCAGTTGCGTCCAATCGAGCGCATGGCCAAGCATCGCCGAAACCCGCTCCAGCGCTTCTTCCAATGTCATCACAGCACGGCGTTTGACCACATGCATCACAGGCGCGTTGCGCGCTTGCACCTGGCCGTAAGCCGACAGTAGTTCGAAGAAATCACAGTCCCACGCGGTGGTGCGCACCACGCGCAAGCCTTCGGGTGCACCACGCAGGAAAATATCGCGCCCGATCCGGTCGCGCGCCATCAGACGCGCCCCGCTTTCGCGCATCGCATTGAGCCGTTCAAGCCGCAATTGGAGCCGCAACGCCAGTTCTTCAGGCGACGGGTCTATCTCGGGGTCCTTCGGAAGGAGCAACGCCGATTTGAGATACGCCAGCCAGGCCGCCATCACCAGATAGTCAGCCGCAAGTTCCAGCTTCAAGGCACGGGCATTCTCGATAAAGCCCAGATATTGCTCGACCAGCTGGAGGATCGAAATCTGCCGCAAATCGACTTTTTGCGTCCGCGCGAGCGTGAGCAATAGATCGAGCGGCCCTTCCCAGCCATCGATGTCGATGGTCAGACGTTCGCTGTCGTCGGCGACCTCGAGCGGTGCGGTTTCGACCGCATCGAAATCAAGGTCGTCGTCTAGGCCCATGATGCACCCGTTTCTGCATGGGTCGCCTTTGAGTCCGCGAGATGCGCAGCCAGCCCGAGCAATTCGTCGCGCTTCGCAAGCACATGATCGAGCCGATGTTGGTCGAACGAAACCGAAGGAAGTGCCGACTTCGCTGCCTTCACTCTGCGCAGAGCTTCTTCGGAAATATCCGGCAACCTGTTTGCGATGGCCACCATCTCATCAAACCGACCCCAGCAATTGAGCGCAACATCGCATCCCGCAGCGATACAATCCACCGCATGCGTTGGCACGTCGCCTTTCAGCGCCTTCATTTCAAGATCATCGCTCATCAGCAGGCCGTCAAAGCCGATCTCGCCTCGGATGATCTCCTCAATCACCGTTGGCGACATGGTGGCACATCGCTCGCTATCCCAAGCGTCATAAACCAGATGCGCCGTCATCCCCATCGTCGCGCTATTGAGCGCGCGAAACGGCGCGATATCCTGTTCGAGTTCTTCGCGTGTTGCATGGACATGCGGTAGCTCAAAATGGCTGTCGACCACGGCGCGACCATGCCCTGGCATATGCTTGATCACGCCTGCCACGCCGCCTTTGTGCAAGCCATCGAGCACGGCCCGACCTAAGGCTGCAACACGCATCGGGTCAGATCCCATCGCCCGGTCACCAATTGCGGGCGTCGTATTGGGCACGCGCACATCGAGGACAGGCAAGTAATTGACCGTGATGCCAACCTCGTTCAGCACCAATCCCAGCGCTTCGGCATTGACCCGTGCGGCCTCGATCGCGGTCATGGCCGATATGTCGTACAGCGCATCAAAGGCGGAGCCGGGCGGGAAATCTGGCCACACCGGCGGCTGCATCCGCATCACCCGTCCACCTTCCTGATCGACAAAAATCAGTACGTCGTCACGGCCGTGCAGCGAACGCAATGAATCCGTAAGCGCACGCACCTGTTCTCGATCACGGATATTGCGCCGGAAAAAAGTGTATCCCACCGGATTTACTTCAGCGAACAGCGCGCGCTCATCGCTGGTCAGTTCTTCGCCGGACAGCCCGAATATGACTGGTTTCATGACTGGACCGAACTCCGAAATGGTCTCGCGGAAAAGGCTAGGTCAGCTTGGCTTCACTGACAAGCGCGTCGCCTAGCCTCAGAGGTGAATCCTGTGCAAAACAGGCAAAAAATGGGCCGTGGAGCGATGCCCCGCTCCACGGCCGAATATGCCTTCATCCCCCAATGAAGGCAAATCCGCCTTTCGGCGATTATTTGACCACCATGCAATTCTCGCCCGCAGCTTTCAGCTTGGCGCATAATTGCTGGGCCGCCGCCGGATTGGCAGCGACTGCCTGCAGTCGATAAACCTTGCGTCCGCCTTCGGCAGCACCTTCAGCGATGCGGCGGTTCAGCCCTGACAGGAAACCAAAGCGTTTGCCCATCGCAGCCCAGGCCTGATCGGCCTTGGCGGAGTCGCTGAATGCGCCGAGCTGGACGAAACCGGAGCCTGCGGGAGCGGGACCAGACTTAACCGGTGTTGCGCCCGGAGCTTGTTGCGGCGCTTGTGCGGCTGCCTTGGCCTTGGCAGGATCGATCGAGACTTCGACCTTCTTGCCCTCACTCGCGGCGAACGCAGAATCGCCTTCGCCCTCAAATTTCTTGCCTTCGCGGTCAGCGGGGGCGACTTTATAGTCGCCTTCCTGCGCCGCAATCAGCTCACCATTGCCCGAAGCGCCGCCCGACTGGTTGCGCTGAAGCCAGTAGATGCCGCCAACAATTGCCGCAAGAAGCGCCAACCCGGCCAAAACGAGCCCGGCGACTTTCAGCGGCGATGCGCTTTCTTCATATTCATAGCCGTCGGCGGTTTCGAGCCAGGGCAGACGATCGGGATCGTCAAGGCCCAAATCTTCGTCGCGATCGCTATCGGTCATCGCTTATATTCCCTCTGGTCACCTATACCGGGTTACATCTGCGTTGCGGCTTTAACACCCATCAATCGCAGCCCGTTTCGAATAACCTGCCCGACTTTATCTGCCAAGAAAAGCCTTGCACTGCTCAATTCTGGGGATTGTGCCAATATGAAGCGCTTGTCCGGCTGGTCGTTACCGAGGTTCCAATAGGCGTGGAAGGCTGCGGCCAGATCACCAAGGAAGAAGGCGATACGGTGCGGTTCGCCAGCTTTGGCGGCTGCCTCAACGATACGCGGTAGATTGGCGCATTCACGGATCAGTGCCAGTTCTTCGGAGCCGAGCAAATCGAGATGCTCGGCTCCGGGCTTAAAGCCCTCCTCCGCCTCTGCCTTACGCAGTGTAGAGCAGATACGGGCATGCGCATATTGCACGTAAAATACTGGATTGTCCTTCGACGCCTCGACCACCTTGGCAAAGTCAAAATCCATCTGCGCATCGGCCTTTCGCGTCAGCATCGTGAAGCGGACAACATCCTTGCCCACTTCGCGCACGACATCGGCGAGCGTTACAAAATTGCCCGCCCGCTTTGACATTTTGATCGGCTCCCCGCCGCGTAGCAGGCGCACCATCTGCACCAGCTTCACGTCGAATTCGACCTTGCCTTCGGTCAGCGCGATGACTGCTGCTTTAATGCGCTTCACCGTACCGGCATGGTCGGCACCCCAGATGTCGATCAGCCAGTCGGCGTCCTGTGCCTTCTGGAAGTGATAAGCCATGTCGGCCCCGAAATAGGTCCAGCTGCCATCCGATTTGCGGATCGGGCGATCCTGATCGTCGCCAAACTGGGTCGATTTGAACAAGGGTAGCGTCACCGGCTCCCAATCGGGATCGGGCTCACCCTTGGGCGGTTCGAGTTCGCCATCATAGACCAGCCCACGTTCGCGCAGAAAGGCTTCAGCCGCCTCGGGCTTCTTCGCGCGTTGCACTTCGGCTTCGGAGGCGAAGATATCGTGGTGAATGCCAAGCAAAGCGAGGTCCGAACGGATCATCTCCATCATCATCGCAACCGTGAATTGCCTGAAAGGAACCAGCCATTCAGACTCTGGCGCATCGACGAATTTGTCGCCATGTTCGGCAGCAAGTTTCTGCCCGACCGGAACCAGATAATCGCCGGGATACAGCCCTTCGGGGATGTCACCGATATTCTCACCCAGCGCCTCGCGGTAGCGCAAATGCGCCGAGCGAGCGAGCACATCGACCTGCCCGCCTGCATCGTTGACATAATATTCGCGCGTCACCTTATAGCCTGCAAATTGCAGCAAATTGGCCAGCGCATCGCCGACCACAGCCCCACGGCAATGGCCCATATGCATTGGGCCGGTGGGGTTGGCCGAAACATATTCAACATTGACGGTCTTACCGCTGCCAAGGCTGGAGCGGCCATAATCATCGCCTTGCGCTGCGATGGCCCGCAGTTCGCCAAGCCAGATCGATGCATCGAGTTTCAGGTTGAGAAAGCCGGGACCGGCAATCTCTACGCCCGTCACGCCCGCCACCTTTGCAAGCTCGGTAGCAATCGCATCGGCCAAAGCGCGCGGATTGGTGCCTGCGGGCTTTGCCAAAACCATCGCGGCGTTGGTGGCCAAATCGCCATGCGACGCGTCACGTGGCGGTTCGACCGTCACAGCCTTGCGGTCGAGACCGCCCGGCAGGACGCCAGCAGTTTCCAGCGCATCAAGCGCGCTGTTCAGATGGGCGGCAAATTGGACGAAGAGGGTCACTGGGTTCTTTTCCTGATTATAGGGATGCGGCTGCGCAAATCTTGCAGCCCCCTAGTCCATGCCACGGAAAAGAAAAAGGGGGCCAAGCGGCCCCTTTCGGGTCCGCCCTTATCGGGTCACATTATATCGGAGCTGGTCTTCGGTCAGCTGAAAGCCGAGGAGAAGTTCGAAACTGGAGCGCTGGATAGCCGCACGCACTTCGGGATCGGCCATCGGATCCAATGCCGCATCAGCGTCGCCGGGCTTGCGCTTCTTGGTCAGTTTTTGAACAATTTCAGGCGGCAATGCTGCCGAAGCGGGATCGATATAGGCGGCACCCTTACCTGTGCCCGATGCCCGATATTGGCCATCGGCAAAGTTCAGCGTCACTTGCCCGATCCGCTTTGCAACAACGGCGGTTCCACCCTGCACAACTGTGGAAAAATAAGGCAGCGTCACCGAACGCGCGCCGCGTGCATCACTTCGCCGGGCCTGAACTTCAAAATCGGCGACCGAATAGATTTTGTCTCCGCCGCTGTTGCACGACGGGCGAACCTTGGTGATCGACGCCACGACGTCAACCGAATCCGATGTCTGGGGAGCACCTTGCGCGAACAGCGTAATATCGCCGGTGCCGTCTGCCACAGCAACCGTCGGGCAACCTGTGCGTGTTGCAGTAACACCGACGCCCGATGAGACGTCCAACTCCCCGTCGCCCGCACAACCAGCCAAAGCCAGCGCCAGAAGGGAAGCGGAAATTGCGGTAATTCTCATCAGGGTGAAATCCTCTTGGGGCTATGGCTTGCTAGCCGTTTGATGCGTCTTTATCGGCGAGCACAATACAGTGCAACAAGGGAAAGGCCTTGGCCATTGGCTCCGGATTACCTAAATGACATTGCGCATGACTGAACAAACCGAACTCCGCCCCCGTCTCGACATCCTGCTTGCTGCCCCGCGCGGCTTTTGCGCAGGTGTGGACCGCGCCATCCAGATCGTCGAACAGGCGCTAGAACGCCACGGCGCGCCGATCTATGTGCGGCATGAGATCGTGCACAACAAATTCGTCGTCGACAGCTTGAAGGCCAAGGGCGCGATCTTTGTCGATGAACTCGATGAAGTGCCTGCCAATGCGCATGTGGTGTTTTCAGCGCATGGCGTTCCGAAATCGGTGCCAGCAGACGCCCAGAACCGTGGCCTCGCCTATTTCGACGCCACCTGTCCGCTTGTTTCGAAAGTGCATCGTCAGGCGGAGCGTCAGGTCGAGGCAGGCCGCCATATTCTCTTTATCGGCCATAAAGGCCATCCCGAAGTGGTCGGAACATTTGGCCAGGTGGCTGATGGTGCGATGACTTTGGTTGAAACCGAGGAAGATGCGGAAAAATTACAAGTTTCGGATCCCGCAAATCTCGCATTTCTGACGCAAACGACGCTGTCGGTTGATGATACGGCGGAGATTGTAGCCATCCTGCAACGGCGTTTTCCGGCGATTGTCGGGCCGAAAGGCGAGGATATTTGTTACGCAACATCCAACCGGCAGGCAGCGGTCAAGGCAATTGCCAATCAGTGCGATCTGGTTCTGGTCATTGGCGCTCCAAATAGCTCCAACTCGCTCCGGCTGGTTGAGGTTGCGGAAAGAGCGGGCACTCCGGCGCGTCTCGTCCAGCGGGCAGAAGAAATCGATTTCGCCTGGTTGGACGGCGTAACGACCTTGGGCATCACGGCAGGTGCTTCGGCACCCGAAGTGCTGGTCCGGCAATTCATCGCCCGCATTTCCGAACAATATGATGTCCGCGAAAATCAGGTTGTGACAGCCGAGGAGAGCATCACTTTCAAGCTTCCCCGCGAACTTGCAACGGCTGCTGACGCGGCCTGATGGCGGTCTATACGCAAGTCAGCGCCGAGGCAGCAGCGCAATTGCTGGCACGCTATGATGTGGGAAAGCTCGTATCGCTGAAAGGCATCGCCGAGGGAGTGGAAAACAGCAACTACCTGCTGGAAACCGACCGTGCGCGCTTCATTCTGACGCTCTACGAAAGCCGCGTCGACCCGGCGGACTTGCCTTACTTCCATAATCTGCTGGCGCATTTGCATGCGGCTGGCTGTCCAGTGCCGCGTTTTATAGACGATCGGGACGGCCGATGGCTGCAAGATGTGAGAGGCAAAGAGGCCTGCCTGATCGAATTCCTCCCCGGCATATCGGTATCTGAGCCAACGCCAACACAGGCAGCAGCCGTCGGTAAAGCACTTGCCAAAATGCATATGGCAGTGGCGGATTTTCGCGAATTGAAGCCCAACCCGCTTGGGCAGAGCAGCTGGAAAGCACTGTTTGACCAGTGTGACCAAACCGCCGCAAATGCTTTGCAGGCCGGATTTGCTGGTGAAATCGCGCGGGAATGCGACTGGTTGTCTGAAAACTGGCCGCCGAATTTACCTCAATGTGCGGTCCATACCGATTTGTTCCCCGATAATGTCTTGATTCGGGGCGATCAGGTCGGCGGGCTGATCGATTTCTATTTCGCTTGTACCGATTTCCGGGCCTATGATCTGGCGGTGACGCATGCTGCATGGAGCTTTACCGCCGACGGGCAGAACTACCTCGCCGACATTGGCCGCGCGCTTCTCGATGGCTATTGTGAGGTCGTCCAGCTCACCGGCGATGAAAAGCAGGCGTTCCCTGCCCTCGCCCGCGGAGCCTCGCTTCGCTTTCTGCTCACACGGCTGTACGACTGGATCAACACGCCCGCCGACGCCATGGTGACACGCAAAGACCCGCTGGCCTTTTATTATCGGCTGAATTTTTACAGAAATGCCGAAAGCAGTGCATTGTTCGGGGCGGTGTAATGAAGAAAGTCGAAATCTTCACTGATGGTTCTTGTAAGGGTAATCCCGGGCCCGGAGGCTGGGGGGCGGTTATCCGTTACGGCAAGCATGAAAAGGAAATATCAGGCAGCGATCCCGATACGACCAACAACCGCATGGAAATGACCGCAGCCATCAACGCGCTCAATCTGCTGATAGAACCGTGCGCCGTCATTCTGCATACTGACAGTAAATATGTGCTCGGCGGCATTACCAAATGGGTGGAGGGCTGGAAGCGCAATGGCTGGAAAAACGCCTCGAAACAGCCTGTGCGCAACGCCGACCTATGGCACGATCTGATCGAAGCCGTCGCACGTCATCAGGTCGAATGGGTGTGGGTCAAAGGCCATAATGGCCATATCGAGAATGAACGCGCGGACCGGCTGGCCAGCGATGCCGCCGCCTCAGCCGGAACGCGGTGACAAAATTCAGCCTTCGCGGGTTTCTGCGCCGGGCCCGTTCTTTTGGATCGACTCGATGGCGTTTTTGGCTGAAGCCTTGCTCTTATAGCCTTCGGTCCAGAAAATCGTTTCGCTGTTATATTTGAAATAGGCGACATACTCGCCCGCCTTGTTTTGCTTGATTTCAAAATAATGGGCCATGGTTCCTCCTTATCGCTCAGCCTTAAGTGGTCAAACTATCAAGTTGGCAATCTGGCGCAAGGCAAATGCATGTAAATTTAGCGGAAACGGTCAGTAGAATAGAGAGCCGGAACAATTTCGAAAGGCAGTTCGCGCTGTAACAGCAAAGCTGCGGCAAGTTGAGCAACCGCGGGAGCGGTCTGGATGCCAAACCCGCCCTGGCCTGCAAGCCAGAAAAACTGCTCATTTTGCGAGTCGCGTCCGATAACCGGCTTTCTGTCCGGTGCGAAGCTGCGCAGGCCTGCCCATTTGCGTTCGATACGCACGACGTTCCAGTCAACCACTTGCTCGAACCGATCGAGCGCTATCGCAACCTCAAGCTCTTCGGGCGCAGCATCGCAGGGGGGAGTCGCTATTTCGTCATGCGGACTAAGCCATAGCCGCCCACCCGCATCGGGTTTAAAATAAAAGCTGCCATCAAGCCCGACCACGAGCGGCAATTCCGCAGGAGCCGACGGAGCAACCTCAATTTGTATCATCGTGCGCCGAAAGGGTTGAATATCGAGTTTTCGTATTTGGGCCAGTTGAGCTATTTCATCGGCCCATGCACCGGCCGCGTTGACCACCATCTGCGCTACAAAACCCCCAGCAGCCGTTTCGATCTTCCAATAGCCACCGGTGAAATTTAGCGCTCGGACTGGAGCCCTGCACACAATCTCGCAGCCAAGTCGACGAGCCGAAGAGAGATAGGCCTGATGCAAAGCAGCAACATCAATATCGCAGCAGTCCGGTTCCCACATTGCGATGTCCCAACCGTCTCTGCGTCCCGAAAGATACTCATCGATTGCCTTTTTTGGCAGTCGTTCCAGTGCCACAGAGCTTGCCGCAAAATTGGTCTGCAGCTCTTCGGCGGCGGCCTGGTTCTCAACCGTACCGATATGCAGCGCACCACGCGGACTTAAAAAGCCGCGGTCAGAAAAATCCGTTGGCGGAGTGGCCAGAAATGCTTGGGAGGCCGTCGTCAGCGGCTGGATTGCAGGACCGCCATAGGTCTCGCTCCAGAAGGCGGCGGAACGGCCGGTCGAATGGTAGCCGGGAAACTCCTCCGCCTCGATAAGCAAGACTGATTTTTCGGCCGCAATTTCGGCTGCAAGGCTGGCGCCGGCCATTCCGGCTCCAATGATGGCAACGTCAAACTGGCTCATAATTTTGGCGCGTGACGATCAAAAAAAGTGCTGATAGCCGACAGGCATTTGTCGCGCACAGCATCTGTTTCGCGCAAAAGTTCGTGCGCGGCTTCGTTTCCAAACAGCACAAGCTCACTGTTTGGAAGTCTTTTGGCATCCTGGATCACGCGCTTGGTATCAACCAGCCGGTCTGCAGTGGTTGCCATCAACAGCACCGGTAATGTCACTCCCTCCAGAACATCTGGCGCAGTCAGCTGCCTGGTCGAGGCAATCGCCCTTTCGACCCAGTGCCAGCTTGGCGGCCCTAATCGCACGTCGGGGCGTTTCTCCCACCAATACAGCTCGTCTGCATAGCGTTGGGAATCATGAGTCAGGATTTTCGAACGTACATTAAGAGGCGAGCCCGGCTTTTCTCCCTCTTTCCACGCCACCCGGTTGGGATCGCCCAGTGCGCGCATCAGCTTAGCTACGGCATGGTGCACCGCATAGGGCAGGCCCATTGTTTGGATTCCGAGCATGGGCGCCGACAAGGCGACAGCTGCCGGATCTATCGCCTTTTCGCACAAAGCACGCATCGCCAAATGACCGCCCATACTGTGCGCGACCACGACATGAGGCCCGGGGGAATGCAGCTTCCACTTGCCCCAAAAGTCCTTCAAATCAGCAATCCAGGTGGAGAAATCATCGATATGCCCGATATGCGAATCCGGCAGCAATCGCCCTGATCCACCCTGCCCGCGCCAATCAATTGCGGTTACGTGCCAGCCCAAACGGGCAAAATGGTCAAGCATTTCGAGATATTTCTCATAATGATCGCCCCGACCCGGCAGAAAAAGCATCGATCCGCGCGTTTCGGTTTCGACGCCGCCAATGCAGTTTACTGCGGGCCAATCGACGCGCCGAATCCGCCAATTGTCGGGTGCGATCCAGAATCCTTCTCGCGCATATGAAGGGATGGATCGCCTTATCGTTTCCGTTTGGGCTTCGGGCATGGTTACCTTTTGGAAAGCTCTGATGGTTAACAGGGTGGCAATATGGACCAGAATTATTTCGCTTACGCGCTGCTTGGCGGCTTGGCAATTGGCCTACTGGTGTCGATCTATTCGGACATACGCCACCGGCTTATTTACAATTCAGTGACGGCGTCGATCGCCCTGTCAGCACCCCTATACTGGCTTGCTACGGGTACGTTTGGCTGGCCGGAGATCGCTTATTATCTTGGCGCAGGAATCCTCACTTTTCTGTTCTTTGCCCTGTTTTTCCACTTCGGAATGATGGGTGGCGGTGATGTGAAATTGTTCGGCGCGGTGGCGCTTTGGTTTCCACCACTGGTCGTATTGAAGTTCCTTTTCAACGCCAGCCTGCTCGGCGCGTTGGTAACCATAATTTTCTACATCATTCACAAGATACGAAAAGGAAGCGGTCAGGTCCGCGTTCCATATGGCGTCGCAATTTCGCTCGCCGGCCTTTGGTGCGCCGGTGAACAGTTTTTTAACCATTTTAGGTGATTAGCTGTCTCATTCAGGGGACCGTTCAGGAGCTTGTTCGTCATGGATAGGAAAAAAGTAATCTTGCTGGTCTGCGCGCTGCTTATAGCCGTAGTCACCGCCTTCATGGCGCGAAGCATGTTTTCAGGCGGGGGTGCGCCCAAAGCGGTGGCACAGATACCCGTGGTCACTGGCCCGAAGGTCATCGTAGCAACGCGCGCATTGCCAGTCGGAACCATTCTGACGGCAGACAGCCTACGCTACCAGCCTTGGCCTGAAGAGCTGATCGAAGAAGCCTACTTCATAAAGAAGGATGGCGAGCCTGACCAGACGACCAATTTGGTCGGTACCGTCGTGCGCAATCCGATTACAGCCGGACAGCCGATCACCCAGGGTTCGCTTGTCGCGCCTGGCGATCGCGGCTTCCTTGCTGCGGCACTTGGGCCCGGCATGCGCGCGGTATCCGTTCCTGTCTCTACGCTCACTGGTGTTTCCGGCTTTGTCTTCCCCGGCGACCGTGTGGACTTGGTTCTGACCCAGAATGTCAACGGCGCAGGCACTGGCCAGCCACTGAAAGTGTCGGAAACCATCATCCGCAACCTTCGCGTGCTGGCTACCGATCAGCGCTCGACACCCTCTGTCGATGAAAAGGGCAACAGCGTACCTTCAAAGTATAAGCTGGTTACCATTGAGGTGACGCCACGTATCGCGGAGAAGATTGCTGTCGCGCAGACAATCGGCACGATCTCTCTTTCTCTCCGTTCGCTCGCCGACAACGCCGCCGAACTCGAAATGGCGCTGGCATCGGGCGATGTGAAAGTGCCCAATGGGGCAACGGCCGAGGAAGAAGAAAAGTTCCTCGCATCGGTTCAGAAGCAACCGACCGCTGGCCCCAGCACCTATGCAACAGGCGGCGACGTTTCACGCTTCCAGCGCAGCAGTGTTCCCGCAATCACACCTGTGCAGATCGCGACCGAAGCTGTGAAGGTTGAAAGGCAAATCGAACAGGTTCGCCGTGGCAGTGTCGTTCGCGTGTCTCGCGCAGGTGCTGTCCAAGAAGTCAATGTGGACCGGAGGTAGTATAATGACCATCAAATCACTCATGAAAGCCGGTGCCGCAGCAATTTTTTTCGCCGCATCGATTTCCACCGCAGCTAACGCGGCGCCCGTAAAGGTCGAACCTGCCGCATCGAAAACCGGTGGACGCCTGATCGTTCTTTCGGTCGGTCGTGGCGAGCAGATCAACCTCGGTTCTTCGGTATCTGACGTTGTCGTGTCGAACCCGACGATCGCCGATGTTGACGTTCGCAGCCCCCGCCAGATCTACATTCTGGCGAAGGGCCCCGGCGAAACTACGGTCTATGCAACAGATGCTGCTGGTCGGACCGTGTATTCAGCAACCGTTCGCGTCGGCAACAATCTCGACTCGATCGATCAGATGCTACTGCTGGCCATGCCCGAGGCCGATATCAAGGTTTCGACCATGAACGGTGTGGTATTGCTAACCGGCACTGTAGCCCAGCCCGAAGACGTCCAGGAAGCCGAAATGCTGGTTCAGGCCTTTATCGGCGACCAGACCAAAGTCGTGAGCCGACTGAAGACGGCAGTGCCTTTGCAGGTCAACCTGCAGGTCCGCATCGCCGAAGTCAGCCGCTCGCTGGCGAAGGAAATCGCATCCAACTTCAAGACACGCGACAATGATGGCAATGGCCTTGTCTTTGGTGTCGGACGTGGCCGCAACGTGGGTACGATCGGTGATCTCGACACTTCCGGGCTTCCGCGTCTGGACGCATCGTCGCTTTATGGGTTGCCAGCTGGCTCGATTTCGCTGCCCTTCAACCCTGCAACGGGCCAATTCATCACGGGTGGAACGCAATATACGTTCAATAACCCGGTCGGTAGCAATGTGTTAAACCTTGCAGGCAAACTGTTTGGTATCGACGTGGCAGCCGCGTTCGATATCGCCGAGCGTGCTGGACTTTCTACTACGCTCGCTCAGCCGAACCTGACTACCATTTCGGGTGAAACCGCCGAATTTCTCGCGGGTGGACAGTTTCCGATCCCTGTTGCCGACAATTTCGGTTCGGTCTCCGTACAGTTCCGCGATTTTGGCGTCAGCTTACGCTACACGCCAACCGTTCAAGCTGACGGCCGCATCCTTTTACGCGTCCGTCCGGAAGTCTCCGATATCTCGTCGCAGGGCGCTGTTCGTATTGCAGGTACCGAAATTCCCGCAATTACTACGCGTATGGCAGAAACCACCGTCGAACTTGGCTCGGGCCAAAGCTTCATGATTGCCGGTCTGCTCTCCAACTCGGCAAACACCTCCGTCGACAAATATCCCGGGTTGGGCGATGTCCCAGTGCTCGGCGCCCTGTTCAAGTCGAACGGATGGAAGCGCAATGAGACCGAACTGGTCATCGTCGTAACGCCTTATCTGGTGAAGCCGGTTTCGGAATCAGAAATCAAGCTGCCAACCGATGGCTACAACACACCGAGCGATCTGGAGCGTATTCTACTGAATAAGACCGCATCCAATCTATCTGGTTCGACCGATCGACCGATGCCGACACTGGCTCCTGACGATGTGAAGGGCCCTGAATTTGGCACAGTTAGCGAGGCCGCGCCGGCAATAAGCCCGAAGCAGGCCAAGAAAAACCAAACCGGTGAAGCAGGGTCAGCGCCCGGCTTCAGCTTCAATTGAGCGACGTGAGGAGCATGAACATGCGTGCAAAACTGATTTTGACGGCAACTTTGGCCTTCACGCTCGCCGGATGCGGCGCAACCGGCTCGAATACCTCAATGTATTCGACCAACCAGCCAGTGGTACAGCGCAGCAACTATGCCCTCGACGTCAATGTCGATGGGACAAGCGGGCTTTCGCCGTTCGAACAAAACCGCATCGCAGAATGGTTTGAGGCGATGAAGGTGCGATTTGGAGACCGCATCGCTGTGGACTTTGGCGATAGCTATCCCGACGCTGCTACAAAGCAGGCGGTGGGCGACCTGGCGGCCAAGCACGGATTGCTTTTGAGTGAGACAGCGCCAGTCACGACTGGCAGTGTAGCACCTGGTACTGCCAGGGTCGTTGTAACACGCTCGGCTGCTAGCGTTCCTAATTGCCCGAATTGGACCAAAACGACCGAGGCAAACTACAACTCCAGTAACCATCCCAATTATGGGTGTGCAGTAAACAGCAATATGGCTGCGATGGTTGCTGATCCTGAAGACCTTGTCCGTGGTCGCGAATCCACCCCTGAGAACAGCCGTGGTGGATCACGCAAGAAAGCTGGAGGCGCAAACTAATGAACGCACCATTTAAAAGTGTTTCGGCTGGCGCCCGAGATCCGTTCACAGCCTATGTCTGCGATGACCTAACCCTCGATGTTGTGCGCACAGTGTGCGATGACATGGGTTGGCCGCAAGAAAAAGCCTTCAAGGGTGGCTTGCGCAACGCCGTCCAATCGCTGTCGGTGTCGGCAAGCCCGCAGATTCTGCTGGTTGACCTGTCAGAATCGGGGGATCCGATTTCGGACATCAACGGACTGGCAGAAGTTTGCGAACCGGGAACGGTTGTCATCGCGATGGGCCAAGTCAATGATGTCCGCCTTTATCGCGATCTGATGCTCTCTGGCTTGCAGGATTACTTGCTCAAGCCGGTCAGCCCGGATGCGCTGCGTGACGCAGTCACCCATGCACAGATGATCCTCAACGCGCCCAAGCATGATGACGGCGCAAAGGAACATCCGCATCTGTCGACTGCTATAATCGGCACGCGTGGCGGCGTCGGCGCTTCAACGATAGCAACCTCGATCGCCTGGTTGCTGTCTGAACGCATGGGACACCTCACCGGCTTTCTTGATCTTGATGTCCACTTCGGAACGGGCGCGCTTGCGCTTGATCTGGAACCGGGGCGTGGCTTGACCGACGCGATCGACAATCCGAGCCGCATTGACGGGCTCTTTATTGAGCGCGCGACGATTAAGGCCAACGACAAGCTATCGATCCTTTCAGCTGAAGCTGCGATCAGCAGCCCGATCATGACTGACGGTTCTGCTTTCTTCCAGCTCCAGGAAGAATTCAGGGCAGCGTTCGAGAATACCGTCATCGATTTGCCACGGAGCATGCTGATCGCCTACCCGCACTTGTTGCACGACGTAAACGTTGCGGTGATTGTCTGCGAACTGACTCTGGCTTCTGCGCGCGACGCCATTCGCCTGCTTGCTTGGCTGCGTGCGAATGCGCCATCTTGCCAGACCATCGTTGTTGCGAACAAGGCTCAAGCCGGTGGTATCGAGATTTCGCGCAAAGACTTCGAGAGCTCCATCGAACGCAAGATAGACCTCATCATTCCGCTCGATGCCAAAGCGACCGCGCAAGCAGCCAAGCTAGGTAAACCACTGGTCGATTCAGTTCGGTCAAGCAAGGTTGCGTCTGGTATTGTAGCGTTGGCCGATATGATAAAATCAACAGGCGCCGCTGCAGAAGAAGCGATTGAGACAAAAGCGGAATCGTCAAAAAAATCTATGATGGCCGGCTTCAAATCGTTGTTGGCAAAAAAATAACACTCAATTGCCATATCGGTTTTCCAGCCGGGAAATTGATTGGGGCAGAGGCGGTAAGAAATGAACAATCTGGTTCTAATTCTCGGTTTTTTGGTTTCGCTAAGCCTTCTGGCATTTGCGTTCGCCGGACCCGCAACTGGAAAAGCGGCAAGCCGACGTCTCAGCGCCGTAAAAATCCGCCATTCGGACTCGGTGGACGCAAAACTCGAGCAGCAAATGCGCAAAGCTGTTGCTGCACGGCGTCCAATCATGTTCACCGAGGGAACGAAAATGAGCGCCGCCGACAGGCTGCGGCTTCGCCTCCAGCAGACCGGCAAGAAATGGGCACTAAACCAGTATCTTTACGTCAGCGGCGGAATTTTCATCGCCCTCTTCGGAATATTGACGATCAAAGGCGCGCCCGTGTTACTGGCAATTGGTGGGGCAACATTTCTTGCGCTGGCAGTACCGCATTTTTCCGTCAGCTACTTGATCGGCAAACGCATCACCAATTTCACCGCAAAGTTTCCGGAAGCAATCGAATTGCTTGTGCGCGGTTTGAAATCTGGGCTTCCGGTTGGTGAAACGCTGGGCGTTGTTGCCCGCGAAATTCCTGGTCCAGTCGGAGAAGAATTCAAGATCGTTACCGAGAAAATCAAGATCGGCAAGACCATGGAAGATGCTTTGCAGGATACCGCAGACCGTTTGGGTACACCCGAATTCCAGTTTTTCGTAATCACCCTTGCCATCCAGCGCGAAACCGGCGGCAATCTGGCCGAAACGCTTTCGAATCTGGCCGATGTGTTGCGCAAGCGCGCGCAGATGAAACTCAAAATCCGGGCCATGTCATCCGAATCAAAGGCGTCTGCCTACATCGTAGGCTCGTTGCCCTTTATTGTTTTCGGTCTCGTCTGGTCCGTGAACCCCGAATATCTCTCCGGCTTTTTTGTCGAACAACGCCTGATGATAGCCGGCATGATTGGTCTGGTCTGGATGGGCATCGGCGTTGGCATCATGGCCAAAATGGTCAGCTTTGAAATCTAAGGGACAGGACAGAGAAAGATGAATAGCGCTCAACCTCCTGGCCCTGAAATCATGGGCATTGATGTCATGTGGGTAGCCACGTTGATGACTGCGATCGCCAGTTTTGCGGTAATCCTCGCGATCTATGCTGCGGTCACAGTTCGCGATCCGATGGTCAAACGCGTTAAGGCACTCAACGAACGCCGTGAACAGTTAAAGGCCGGTATTTCGGCGTCGACTGCGAAGAAGCGTGCCAAGTTGGTTCGCAACACCGAAACGACCGACAGAATGCGCCAAATGCTGTCGTCGCTAAAGGTGTTGCAGGATGACCAGATCAAGGTTGCGCAGCAAAAGCTTGCTCAGGCGGGCATCCGTCGCAAGGAGCTAGCGGTCGCAATCATTTTCAGCCGGCTGGTGGGACCAATCGTGCTGGGTGGCGGCGCTGCGCTCTGGATTTACGGGATGGGTGGGCTCGCCGACTGGACAACGTTCAAGCGTTTTGCTGCGTTCGCTAGCCTTACCATTTTGGGCTACAAGGCTGCTGACATCTATCTCGGCAACCTGATCCAGAAGCGCACCGATGCGATCCGCAAGGGTCTTCCCGATGCGCTCGACTTGCTCGTCATTTGTGCCGAAGCCGGCCTGACGGTCGACTCTGCTTTCAACCGGGTAGCCAAAGAATTGGGGCGTGGCTTCCCTGAACTTGGCGATGAGTTTGCACTTACTGCGATCGAATTGGGCTTCCTCACCGAACGCCGCATGGCATTCGAAAACCTCGCCTACCGCGTCGATCTCGATTCGGTTAAGGGCGTTGTAACGACCATGATCCAGACCGAAAAATATGGTACGCCGCTTGCGTCAGCGCTGCGTGTGCTCTCGGCCGAGTTCCGTAACGAGCGCATGATGCGTGCCGAAGAAAAAGCTGCCCGTCTGCCAGCGATTATGACGGTGCCGCTGATTCTGTTCATTCTACCGACACTGTTCATCGTGATCCTTGGCCCCGCGGCCTGCTCGATCAGCGATGCCTTCATCAGGAAATAAGCAACCAATCTAACCAAAGAAAAAGGCGGGAGTAACATCCCGCCTTTTCGTTGTTTCAGGCTGCAACCACCTGCTGCTCGATAACCCCGAACATCGGATGATGCTTTTCATCCTCCATCCAGATGCGAACGGTGTCGCCGGGTTGCATGAAGGGCGTTTGTGGCTTGCCCTGCTGGATGGTCTCAATCGTTCGTACTTCTGCGAGGCAGCTATAGCCAAGTCCGCCCTCCCCAATAGGCTTACCTGGGCCGCCATTGGCATCGCGGTTCGATACAGTGCCTGAACCGATGATGGTTCCAGCCGTCAGGTTGCGCGTTTTGGCCGCATGGGCGATGAGCTGACCGAAATCGAAGGTCATATCAACACCCGCATCTGCGCGACCCAAAGCCTGGCCATTCAGATCGACGCACAATGCACCATGCAGCTTTCCACCATCCCAGCGAGCACCAAGCGTTTCGGGTGTGACGAACACTGGCGAGAAAGCACTTGCTGGTTTTGACTGAAAGAAACCAAAGCCCTTGGCAAGTTCGTCAGGGATAAGGCCTCGCAACGACACATCGTTGGTAAGGCCGACGAGCCGTATATAGTCCCTCGCCTCTTGCGCACGCACACCCATCGGAACGTCGCCTGTGACAACCACGACTTCCGCTTCCATGTCACATCCCCATGCGACATCGCCCAGAGGAATATCCTCGCGTGGCCCAAGAAAACCGTCCGACCCTCCTTGATACATAAGTGGGTCGTGCCAAAAGCTGTCTGGCATTTCCGCACCGCGCGCCTGCCGGACGAGTGCGACATGGTTCACATAGGCCGATCCATCGGCCCATTGATAGGCACGCGGCAGCGGCGATGCGGCATCATGTTCGTGGAATCGCTCGCGCGGGATGACCCCATGTTCCAGATCGGTCGCCAACGCTTCAAGCTTGGGCGCGATCCTGTCCCATTCATCCATCGCCGCCTGAAGCGTGGCGCAGATATGTGAGGCACCGGCATACCAGGCGAGGTCATTGGAAACGACCACCAGCTGGCCATCGCGTCCGGATTTCAAAGAAGCAAGTTTCATAGTGGCATCCTGTTTTGGTGTTTCATCATGGCCGGATTAGGGACTTGCAGCAATCGCTATATCCTGCCTAAATTGTCGAAATTGGGGAGACAGAGGTTATGCGGTGGAAGACGTTGGCCGCCACGCTTTTCGTTGCAACCGCGATGGCCGGTCCGTCGACCAGTCAGGTCGGTTTCAACAACCGTGAGGCGGCCGAAAATGGCTGGTCGATGGAGCAGAACCGCAGTGCGGCATGGCACTTTGCGCAGCATCGACGGCTGTCCTCTGCGCTCGGCACGTTGCAGCCCCAAAGGCAAGGCATCATTGATGCCTATGTGGTTTCGATCGGGCTCGATTCCGATCCGGTTTTCGGGCGCGAAGCAGGCGAAACACAGAAAGTGCTGACCCGGCGCTATGGTGCGACTGGACGGTCTATCTTTCTTGCTGCGGGTGCTGGCAATGAAACGATCGGGACGCCACAGGGTTCGCCATCCAATCTGGCGACGTCGCTGGCGGCGGTCGCGGCGAAAATGAATGTGAAGGAAGATGTGCTCGTCCTCTTTGCGACAACGCATGGCGACCCCAAACTCGGGCTGGTCTATCGTGACGGCAACAATGCGGTCGGGATGATTGCGCCAAAGCGCCTTGCCAAATTGCTTGATGATCTTGGGATTGAGCGCCGCCTGATCATCCTGTCCGCCTGCTTTTCGGGCGTTTTCGTGCCTGCACTCAACGGCGACCAGTCGGTGATCGTCACCGCCGCCTCGTCGCAACGGACATCCTTCGGCTGCAATCCCGGCAATGACTGGACATTCTTCGGCGATGCCTTCGTCAACACGGCGTTGCGCAAACCGCAAAATCTTGAAAAGGCCAATGATGAGGCTCGGTCTTTGATCACCTTGTGGGAAGCAGGCCAAGGCCTCGTTCCTTCGGAACCGCAGATTTTCATTGGCGACAAAGCGCGCGCTTGGCTCGATGCGCTGGAAGCGCGCATGCCCAAGACCGAAACGCCCAAAGTCGGGCGCGCCGCCAACCAAACGACCTGACCGCACGGTTATTCGGACGCTTCGATCGGTTCCTTGTGCAGCCATTCCGCATGGCGGGGGGCTGTCTTGGTCTTGCTCCAGTCATCGAGCATCATCGGAGCGACGCGTTTCAACTCTGCATATTGCTCCTGGGTGCCGATGTCGCAGGCCAGTTCAAGCCGATGGCCATTGGGGTCAAAGAAATAGATCGAGCGGAAAATGCCGTGAAAGGTCGGCCCGATCACATCGATGCCGAGCGCCTCGATATGCGCCTTCGCCGCCTTCAGCGTGTCGAAATCGGCGACCTTGAATGCCAGATGCTGCACCCAGGCCGGGGTCTTTTCATCACGGCCCATTTCGGGCTGGTTGGGCAATTCAAAGAACGCCAGCACATTGCCACCGCCGCATTCGAGGAAGATGTGCATATAGGGATCATATTCGCCGGTTGACGGTACATGATCCTCGGCAAAGGCAGTCGTGTAGGTGAAGCCCAGCACGCGGGCATACCATTCGACCGTCTGTTTCGCGTCCTTGCAGCGATAGGCGACGTGATGGATGCGGTCTGTTTTGAACGGGACGCTCATTCGGCCACCTCCAGCACGCCGCGTTCGATCTGGTCGCGTTCGATGCTTTCGAACAGCGCTTTAAAATTGCCCTCGCCAAAGCCTTCGTCGCCGCGGCGCTGGATGAATTCGAAGAAGACCGGGCCGATTTCAGGCTGGGCAAAGATCTGCAACAGCAGGCGTGGCGTGCCGCCTTCGGTGGTGCCATCAAGCAAGATACCGCGTGATTTGATGGCATCCACGGGCTCGCCATGTCCCGGCAAACGCTGGTCGAGCATCGCATAATAGGTGTCGGGTGGCGGGGTCATGAAGGTGACACCAAGCTTTTTGAGATTATCCCAGCAAGCAAGCAGATCGTCACAGATCAGCGCGATGTGCTGGATACCTTCACCATTATAGGCGCGCAGATATTCCTCGATCTGGCCGCCACCGGCCTTACCTTCTTCATTGAGCGGGATGCGGATCTTGCCATCGGGCGCGGTCATCGCTTTTGAGGTGAGGCCGGTATATTCGCCTTTGATGTCGAAATAGCGTATTTCGCGGAAGTTGAAGATCCGCTCATACCAGGCCGCCCAATGCGCCATGCGGCCGCCATAGACATTGTGCGTCAGGTGATCGATCGACTTGAAACCGGCGCCGACCGGGAAATGCTCGACGCCAGGCATATAAACAAAATCGATGTCGTAGATCGACAGCGCATCGGGATATTCGAGCGTAGCATAGCGATCGACCAGATAGATGAAGGCGCCGCCAATGCCCTTGATCGCGGGGATGCGCAGTTCCATGACGCCGGTCTTGCTTTCGACCGGTTCGGCACCGCGTTCGAGGGCTTCCTTATAGGCCTTGGCCGCATCCTTGACGCGGAAGGCCATGCCGCAGGCCGAGGGGCCATGTTCGGCGGCGAAGTAAGCCGCGGGGCTGCGCGGTTCGTAATTGGCAATCAGATTGATCTCGCCCTGCCGCCAGAGGTGCACATCCTTTGAACGATGCTGGGCGACGCGGGTGAAGCCCATGCTTTCGAAGACGGGTTCGAGGTTGCCCTTTTCAGGGGCGCTGAATTCGACAAATTCGAAGCCATCAAGGCCGAGGGGGTTTTCAAACAGATCGGGCATGAGAAATCATCCAGAGATAACTGACCTATGTTCGGGGATCCCGAATCCCGTAGATAGTATCAATTGAAACCAGTTTGCGCAAGCGCGCATACCAAGGCGTGGTCAATCCGTCTTGCGCTCCATCTCGCTCACCCGCGCGCGCAGCTTGGCAAGCAGCGCCGCGAGTTGCGCCGCCTCTTCATTGCCCAATATGCCTTCAATCTCCGATTCGACGGAGAGCGCCAGCGGGACGATCTGGTCGTATAATTCTTTACCCACCGCAGTCAGCGCCAGATGGTGCGAGCGACCGTCGGTTTCGTTAGGCGCGCGCCCGATCAGCCCTCGTTCGTCCAAGGCCTTGGAAGCACGATTGACCGTCACCTTGTCCATCTGCGTCGCCGCGACCAGTTCGCGCTGGGTCGCGCTCCCCTTCTCCCCCAGCACCGCCATTACCCGCCATTCGGGGATTTTGAGGCCGAAGCGCCCGCGATAGCTGCGCGCGATCAAGTCGCTCACTGCGTTCGAGGTTATCGACAGCTGGTAGGGCAGGAATTCGCCAAGGGTCAGTTTGGAGCGGGTCATGGATTTATTCTCTAGGGTATCGCAAAGTGCACGCCAAGCCAGATAGACCGCGGGGAAGCCCTCTCGATAATGCCGTTACTGTTGGCCGCCTCAACTCGCGCGTTGAACAGGTTTTCCGCCCGAAATTCAAACCCAAGTTTATTTTGGATTGGTTCCCAGCGCAGAAATCCATCCAAAGTCAGTGCAGCTCGCAATTTCTGCGTGTTGAGATCATCCTCATACTGACGGCCTGTATAGCGCAATTTTATACCTGCTACCCATTGCACAGTTATGTTGCTCCAATCGAGAGAGGCAAAGGCGGAATGCTTCGGCACTTGCGCGGGTCTTAACCCATCGAGAAACAAAGAAGGGCCTGCCCCCCTGACGGCGGCATCCACATAGCTATAAGATGTCGTCAGATTCAGGCGATCAATGAGGAAATCCAGATTAAAATCCGCCGAAGCCTCCACCCCTTGGGACCGGATTGAAGGAAGATTTTGCCGCTGCTGATAGATACCAGCAGCAGACACAAAACCCACACCCGGAAACAGCCCCGGTCCACGACCCAGTGTCACGTTGGCGACGGCATTATCCAGCCTGTTGTGAAAAGCAGTCAGCGACAGGTCTAAACCAAATTTGTCAGTCGCATAAACATCCGCGTTCAGGCCAAGCTCCACACCTTTAACATTTTCAGGCGACAAAAGTTCATTCGCAGCGGTTGCATTCGCACCCACGCGAAAAGGGCGGTAGAGCTCGTTCAACGTCGGCAACCGCCAGCCAGAATAGACCGCGCCGCGCAGATTCAATCCCGTTAAAGCATCCCACTTAAAGCCAAGCCGTCCGGAAATTTCATGGCCTGATCGGTCCGCAAAAATGTCATTTGAACGAACCGCCCCTGCCAAGGGGGCGGCAAGTTCCGTCTCCAAACGAAAACCATTGTTGATATTCCAGCTATCGACCCGTCCACCAAGCGTTACGATGACGACAGGGTTAAGTTCCAAAGATGCATCGCCGAACAGGCCCAATATGGTGCTGCTCCCGCCTGCCCGCCTGCTTCGCTGCGGAGTGCCAGCAATGAAATTGCTGTTTTCCCTTGTTTCGCCGCTAACCGCCCGCAAATCGGCACCCAAGCGAAGTTCAATGCCGTCATTGCTGGGAGGTCGCAGTTCAAATTTAGCGCCCCAGCCAGTCGATGGAACATTAAATTGATCAAGGGTAAGGCTCACAGAGTTGCGGTCATTTGCCACTGCCCCGAACCGGTTGTTAAATCCGCGCATCTGCAAATAGGCCAGCATAGACCAACGCCAATCGCTGGCTTCTGAAACCAGCCTTACACTTGCGTCAACACCATCATTCTGACTCTCGCTGAAATCGAAGCCTCTGTCCCTGCGGTCAGAAAACCCCCGCAGATTGGCCTGCATTTCAAGGCTGTTGTTCAGCGGCAATATGGCGCGAACTGCACCACCAAATTGGCGATAGGATGCGCCGCGATCAATTGCACCGCGCTGCGCCGCTAAGATCGGAACGAAACCATCGCTTTGCGCATAGCTGCCGGATAATGTGACATGCCCGACACCAAGCGAACGTTTCAAAACCGCCTTTCCATCAACGCTGTTGAAACTGCCATATTGCAGGCGCGCATCGAATTCTTCTTCGGGGTCATAAAGGCCGCTATTGATATCATTGCTGACCAATTCCAATTGCCCCGCAATCGCGCCAGCACCTGCAGTCACACTCCCGCCACCCTTGACAAGCCGGGCAGAACGCAGTGCCAATGCGTCATAACCGGGCCATGAAACCCAGCCGCCAAAAGGATCCGCCTGTGGTACATCGTCCAAGGTTATCAGCAAACGTGACGAGGCATTCCCCCCAAGCCCGCGCAGCGTTACGCCCTGGCTTGTGGGATTGGCCGACCGCGCATCGCTACGCCGGAATTGTTGTAGGCCGGGAATGTCCCGCAGTAGATTTTCTACTCGCTCCGGCTGTCTTTCGTCCAATTTAATGGCGACAACTTCAAGCGCATTATCCCCGAGAGGCGGACGCAGGCCGGTAACGACGATAGTCAGCGGCGGCGGCGGCAAAAGTGAGGGAAGATGTTCCTCATATTCTTCAGCTTCTTCTTGAGCGTAAGCAGGCGCAATGGTCAGGGCCGACAGCGACAGGAGCGACAGCAATTGCTTCATTCCGGCTTCACCGCCTCCGGTGCCGCCTTGGCAAAAGCCTCCATCTCGCGCAGCGCGGCATCGATCCGCACCAGTTTCGGAAAAGCCTCCAACGGCGTTTCAAACCGGCGGGCATTGGCCATCTGCGGCACGAGGCAGACATCGGCTAGGTTGGGTTGCACGCCGCCGAACAGGCCGGTTTCGGGGGCCATTGCCTCCAGCGCGGTAAAACCTTCGACGATCCAATGCCGATACCATTCCGTCACCGCCACATCATCGGCGCCGAATTGCGATTTCAACCGGCCGAGCACGCGCAGATTGTTGAGCGGGTGAATGTCGGCTGCGATCACCAGCGCCTGCGCCAGCGTCTTTGCGCGCTCTGCCGGATCGGAGGAGACCATCGGCGGATCGGGATAGTTGGCATCCAGATAGTCGATAATCGCCAGGCTCTGTGTCAGATCATGCCCGTCGATCGACAGCATCGGGACAAAGCCCTGCGGGTTGCGCGCGACATAGTCCGGCTTTTTGTGCGAGGCGTCGAGCAGGTCGGTGGGCACTGATGTGTAGGCCACGCCCTTCAGGTTCAGCGCTATACGAACACGATAGCTGGCGGACGAGCGCCAATAATCGAAGAGGATGATGTCGGACATGGCCTAGCTCCGCAGCTTCCAGCCCGAGCGGAGCAGCGCATAAGCGATAATGCCCAAAGTCAGATTGATGCCGAGCAGCAACAATCCGCCGAACAGCACGGGGCTGTCCGCATTGCCGATAAAGCCATAGCGGAAGCCAGAAATCGCATAGAAAAACGGGTTGGCGTGGCTTACCGCCTGAAATGCCGGAGACAGCTTGTCGACCGAATAGAAAGTGCCTGAAAGCAAGGCCGCCGGTGCCACCACGAAATTGCCGATGGCGGCTGCATGGTCGAATTTTTCGGCCCAGATCGAAGTGATCACGCCTATGAGCGCCAGCAAAGTTGACCCCATCAGGCCGAACCAGATGACCGCCCCATAATGCGCTGGCGTAACGCCCACTCCCGGCCAAAGCGCCATCGCCAGCCAGACTGCAAAGCCCACGAGAATGGCGCGGGTGACTGCTGCGCCAACCATCGCGATCAGCAATTCAAGGTTCGACAGTGGCGGCATCAGATAGTCGACAATCGTCCCCTGAATCTTGCCGACCAGCAACGAGAAGCTGCTGTTTGCAAAACTGTTTTGCATCATCCCCATGATGATCAGCCCCGGCGCGATAAAATCGGCAAAGGGCACGCCCAGCACCGAAGGCTTCACCCCGCCCAGCGCAACAGTGAATATGATCAGGTAAAGCAGCGTCGTGATCGCAGGTGCCCAGATCGTCTGCAACTGCACCTTCATGAAGCGGCGCACTTCTTTCAGATACAGCGTTTTCAGGCCGATCCAGTTGACTGTGCGGATCAGGCGCACCGACGGTTCGGGTTGAATTTCGGCCGGTGTCGCACTAGATGGGACAGGGTCGATTGAATTGTTCTGGATAGTCATCGCACAATCGACTATCGGCTTGCCCCTTGCGCGGCAAGGCGCTTTTATATCTAATTGCAACAAGCGCCGCTTTCACGCTGCTTGGCAGAATGTTTGGAGTTTTCGATGTCCTGGACCGACGAACGGATCGACCGCCTGAAAACCATGTGGGAAAAGGGCCTGACCGCCAGCCAGATTGCTGACGAGCTGGGTGGCGTCAGCCGCAATGCCGTGATCGGCAAGGCGCACCGCCTTGGCCTCAAATCGCGCCCGTCGCCGGTGAAGGCCAATGATGGCGAAGTCAAGCCCGCGCCCAAGCCTAAGGCAAAGCCGGTCGAAAAAGCCGCTGCTCCGCGCGCATCCGCGCCGACTTCAGGCTCGACCGAACGCGTCATTCCTGCTTATTCGACACCCAGCGTCGCGCAACCGCGCACGGATATGCCCAAGATCGTCTCGATCGGCCCCGGCGGCTTCATGCGCCAGGGCCCCGGCGACCAGCAGGCGCCCATTCCCCCTGCCCCGCCGCGCCGTCTGGTTCCGGCCAAGCCGAGCCCCGAAATTGCCGACAAGACCAGTCTGCTCGATCTGAACGAGCGCGTTTGTCGCTGGCCGATGGGCCATCCCGGCGAACCGGACTTCCATTTCTGCGGCGTCGCGGTGAACCCCGGTTTCCCCTATTGCGTCGAACATTGCGGCCGTGCCTATCAGGCGCAATTGCCGCGCGGCGTTCGCCGCCCGCCCCCGCCGATGCCCTTTGGCGGCCCGCGCGTCCGCTGATCGCAGGGGCGCATGGCCAGTCGCCCACATCCCTTTGCCGACCTGATCGATCTTGCCGTCGCCCCTGATGGCAAGGGCGGCAGCACGGCTACGCTGGTTGTCGAACATAAGCATATGAACCCGCACGGCGTGGTGCATGGTGCGGTGATCTATGCGATGGCCGATACCGGCATGGGTGCTGCGCTCTACCCGTCGCTGGAAACCGGCCAGGCCTGCGCGACGATCGAAATCAAGATCAGCTATTTTCGCCCCGTAGCCAGCGGTGAAATCCTTTGCGCGACGCAGATCGACAATAAGGGCCGCAGCATCGCGCACCTCACCTCGCGTATCGAACAGGGTGGAAAGCTGGTCGCGCTGGCGACCGGGAGCTTCGCCATATTGGCGGCACCCCCGGCCTCAGCCTAGCCGGTCACATCGATAACATTGTCGTCCGAATTGCGGTCGATGTAGAAATTATACGGATCGATACCGGCAAATTTAGGCTTGGTTTTCGACGTCATAACAATCTTCTGCTTGCCGCCCTTCACCGGCTTGCGCTCGATCGACACCACATCTTTCTTGCCAAATGCGCCTACGCCGGGGCGGGCGTTGAATAGCCCGACTTCGATCGGTTCGGAAAGCGGAGCATCTTTCTCATTCCCCTTGGCATCGGCATAATATTTGGCCGCCTCAACCGAGATTGTCGTCTGCCACAGGCCATTGGCCAATTTCTTCGCCTTCGCTTCCTTTGCCTTGAAGTCGTAAACGGTGATCCGCTCGAACAGGTCGGTAATCAGCGCTTGATCTTCGGGCGTCTTCGCCTCCTTGCGGAATTCGGCGATCAGATCGACCGAGCGATGATAAGGCGCGCCCTTGAACTTCCAGGTCTGGATGAAGCGGGCGAGCGCACGGTTGACCGCATCCTCGCCCAGCCGTTCCTGCAGCAGATACATGACCAGACTGCCTTTGCGGTAATGGACATAATCCTGATTTTCGACCCGGTAGAGCGGTTGTTCGCCAATCGGATCGCCCTTGCGCCCGGCCAGATACAGGTCGAGCTCATATTTCAGGAAGCGGCGGATCTTGTCTGGGCCGTAGATTTTTTTCATCACCATCAGCGCCGAATATTGCGCCAGCGTTTCGCTGGTGATCGTATTGCCCTGCATATCAGCGCCGATAACCTGGTGCGCCCAATATTGGTGGCCCAGTTCGTGTGCAGTGACATAAGTGACATAGTCGATCGACTCCGGATCGGTCACATCTGCCGCAAAACCGATATTCTCCGAATAGGGCATGGTGCCGGCAAAGGCCTGCGCAAACACCTGATAGCCCGGAAACTCGATGATGCGGGCGTGATCGAACTGATAGGGCCCGAAATTCGCCTGATAATAATCGAGCCCCTCCTCCAGCGCCTTGAGCATTGCGGGCACATTCCATTCGTGGCGCGGATCGTGGAAGATCGTCAGTTCAACGCCCTTATAGTTCTTGCTCGTCAGCTTGTACCGCGCCGACTGGATCGACAGGAAATTGTGGATCGGTGCGCTCGAAACGAAATGCGCGGTGCGGCGTCCGTCTTTGGTCGCATCCGTCACCTTGCGGCCCGGAGCGATGGGCACCTGATCGGCATCGGTGGTGACGGTGATATCCGACATCACCCAATCGGTGCGCACATAATTTTCGCGCGTCGCCGACATGTCCTCCAGCTTTGCCGGGCGCAACTCAGCAGGCAGGCCCTGCCGCCGCCGCACGGTTCTGTCCTGCAGCGCGCTCTGCCGGTTCATGCCGATTATCGGCGCGAATTCGAAATTGTTGACGAATGTGCCGTTCAGATTGACGCTGGTTTCGGGCAAGCCATTGCGGAAGCCGCGATGCCAGATTTCGGATTGGAAATTCAGCTCGGTTTCCGCGCCCGGTGCCAGCGGCGTATCGAACCGGTAGAACCGATAGCGATATTTCTCGTCATAACGCGCAAGCTTTGCGCCCTTGATTTCGAGCTCGCCAAATTTCGTGTCGCGGCTTCCCTGGCGGATATGCACTTCGGAAATCGGCGCGCCGGTATCGTTGCGCAGCTTATACTGGCCCGTGACGGCCAGCCGCTTTTGCTTTGGAAAGATCTGCGCGTCGAACTTGACTGCGGTGACGACTGGACGCGGCAGCTTTTCATATTTCAGATAGCGTTTCTCATAGTCCGCGGTCAGCTTTTCGATTTCGTCGCTGGTTTCAAAGCGGTTGAGTATTTTGAAATTGTACCAGGCATAGGCCCCCGTTCCGACCATCGCGACCAACGCCGCTGCGATCAGTGCAAGCGGTGCGCCGCGCAGGCCG
Source organism: Sphingorhabdus sp. (assembly GCF_040079335.1). Lineage (GTDB taxonomy): Bacteria > Pseudomonadota > Alphaproteobacteria > Sphingomonadales > Sphingomonadaceae > Sphingorhabdus_B. Next base: position 54,950 of record NZ_JBEBKL010000005.1, on the reverse strand, counting down.
TGGCGGATGCGCTGCAACCGGCTGCGCCAACGCGTATCGGTGCCGCGCGGCCAGACGATGTGGGCAACGACCATCAGGATAACCGCAAAGGCCATCCAATAAGCACGCAGCACCCACGCGCCATATGCAAATCCGCCACTGCCGTTCATGTCGCTCAGCGGCTCGGCGGGGTTCGATCCATAGCGGTAGAGCGCGTTGGTGTAGCCCATATTGACGAGAAAAATTCCGGCAATGAACCACACCAGAAACAGCCCCCAGCCCACATATTTGTTGGGACTGAGTGCCTGAAAAAATACCGCCAATATGGCAATCAGCAGCATGTCGACCGTCATCGGAACGAGGAACCATGCGAAATAGCTGGAAAGCCCGAATGCAGGTGCCCCCTTGATCATCTGATAGAGCAATCCGGTGGCCATCGCGACGCCGTTGAGCAGCATGAGGACAAGCAGGATCGCCAGCACCTTGGGCAGCGTGATCGCCCAATTGGGAGTCGGCGTCGAATCGATGATCTCGCCAATCTTCACATCACGTTCGCGCCAGACGAGCTCGCCACCATAAAAGACGGCGATAATCAGGAGGAAAATCGCAAAGCCCTGTTGAACATTGGTGATGATGTTCGCGGTGAGAGGGTGCGACGGCGTCCCGAACAATGTCTGTGTCAAAAACAGACCCGCGCCGGTGTTGATCACGGCGAGCAGCAAAAGCACGATCAGGCCGGGGCTGCGCAACACCTGCATGATTTCGGTCTTCAGTCGGGTCATGAACTGCGCGCGCACAGATCCTGCATCGAACCGCTGCGTAGCGGCCACGACCGCGATCCGGCTTGTGCTGACCGGCGCGCTTTCAGTCGAGCGATCGCGGGCCAACTTCTTCAGCATGCGCTTGGATGGTGCGCGCTCGGCCATCGAAAAACGCCAATAAGTCGCAATCAGCAAAATTGCCGACAGCCCGATTACCAAAGCGCGGTTGATCAACATGTTGCTGTCGAGCGGCAGCAGCTTTGCGTTCATATCCGCTGCTGTCCAATAGCGTGTCGATTCGGACAGCGCGCCAAATCCCAGCGGTTCTACCATCGCCATAATCTGCTGATATTCGATCTTGCTGGCGAGCAGCGTGGTAGTGATCAGATAGCCCATGAAAAAGATGACGACGCCAATATAACTCCACAACATCGAACGGGTGATCGTGGCGAAGCCGAACAACAGGCTGCTCATCAGCAGGATATTGGGTACGGCGAGGATGAGATAGGGCCAGAGATAATAGGCCGGATTGTTTGGCCCGACCGTTTCGGGGTCGACCCACGGCATCGAAACACCGACGAGCATCCCGACTGGTACGGCAAAAAAACCGAGCAAGGCGACACCAAGCCCGCCCATGAACCGGCCAAGCACATAGTTGCGTTTGCCGATTGAGGTTGCCTTGATGATCGGTCCATAGCCAGTCGTATCATCGCGCACGACGGCGTTGGCGACAAAAGAAGTGATGACGAAAAGATAGAATAACGACGACAGCGCGATCATAGAGGCGATCGCGAAAGGCGCATTTTCATGCACCGTTCCCGGCGTGCCCATGCTGACATTCTCGCTGGCAGTCACGCCAAAGCCAAGAAGGAAAAAGAGAAACAGCGAAACCCAAAAAACGGGATTGCGCAGCTGATATTTGAGCTCAAACCGAGCGACGTTCAGGAGCATTGTCGGTCCCCCTTATGCTGCGCGGCGCAAATCGGCGAGCGTGGTGAAATAGACATCTTCCAGCCCCGCTTCGACATCGTCAAAACCCGCAGGCTTGCTGTCGGCAAGGATGTGGATGATCGTGCGTCCGGCGAACAGCCGGGTCGAAATCACCTGATATTGTTCCTGATGCGCCTCAAGCTCGTCGCGGCCGATGGTCTTTTTCCAGATGCGGCCCTTGGTTTGCTGAATCAGGTCCAAAGGCGCGCCTTCAAGCTGCACCTTGCCGCCTGCCAGCACCGCCATGCGCGGGCACAGGTCGGCGACATCGTCGACGATGTGCGTTGAAAGAATGATGACGACATTGTCGCTGATCCCCGCCAGCAGGTTGAGGAAGCGGTTGCGTTCTTCAGGGTCGAGGCCTGCGGTGGGTTCGTCAACGATGATCAATTCGGGATTGCCGATCAACGCCTGCGCGATGCCAAAGCGTTGGCGCATGCCGCCCGAGAAACCGGCGATGAAGTGGCTGCGATGGTTCCACAAATTGGTCTGGTTGAGGAGGGTTTCGACCACCGCCTTTCGTTCACCCTTGTCGGCGATGCCCTTGAGCACCGCCATATGGTCGAGCATGTCCATCGCGGTGACGCGCGGATAGACGCCGAAATCCTGCGGCAGATAACCGAGCTTTTTGCGCAGCTCCTCTGGTTGGGCAAGAATGTCGAGGTCGCCAAATTTGATCGCACCGTCGGTGGGCGTCTGCAATGTCGCGATGGTGCGCATCAGCGTCGATTTGCCCGCGCCATTGGGGCCAAGCAGGCCATACATGCCACGCGGGATCGACAGATTCACATTGTCGAGAGCGCGCGTTCCGTTTGCATAGACATGGCTGACACCGGTAATTTCGAGCATAGCTGACCCCTCTGTATTGCGTTGGCAACACGGTAGAGGTGTAAAGCATTCTTGCCAAGTCTGTTCGACGAGTTGTCGACGCCGTTCGACGGGCGCAATCGAGATTTGCCTTAAAGCTTTGGTGTGCTTTGCTTCGTTACCTTCGCGGCAAAGGCGATCTGGTGCTGCGCATCGACGGTGAAGCGATAGGCTTCGTTCATCCCCGCCTTTCCGCTGTGGGTGAATGCCAGCACCCGTTCTCCATCGGTGCGGATGTGGATGATGCCGAAATTCAGCCGTTCAAATCCTTCATAGCCGGCCTCTTGCTTGACCGTAATTTCCTGATCGATACTCCAGCCACGATAAGCAAAAAAGGCAGCAAGTTCGGTGTTGAAAATGATGCCGGGCCCGGGATCGCGCGAAGCCTTGCCCAGCGCCGACATCAATGTGGCGCGGGGGTGGATATATTCCTTTGCGACGCTTTCATCACCGGAAGAGATCAGCGAAACCACCGGGCTGGCATCGCGCAGAAACTGCATATCGAAATCGGCCGAACCGTGATGTGGCGCTTTCAATATCTCGCATTCGAAATCGGGATTGTTCAACGCATTGTTGACCCGCGCCATCGATTCCTGGTTCATGTCGCCGGTGAGCAAAAGGCGCACATTGCCATAGGTCAAACGCAGGTTGATCGAATGGCCGTTGATGGTGTGTGAGGCGGAATAGCCCGGCTTTTTGGCCGACGGTTTGACCCCCAGCATCAGCCGCGCATCATCGGGCGGCTTGCGCAAAAAGGGCAATGCGGGCCCGCCATGCACAGTCTCAACAATCGGTCCGAATATCTCGACCTTTATCCCTTCGGCGTGGAGGAAATCAAAAAGCTGCGAGGGATCGCTACGATGATCGACGCGGCTGACCGCCATTTGGCCACCCGATCGCGCCTCCCAATGGTCAAGCGTATCGCACCATTCATTAAATGGCGCATTGCGATCTGCTGCAGACACGCTGCGCGGATCGTCGACCAGATCGTTGGCATAGGTAGTGCCATTGTCATCCACCGTGCTGCCGAACATCTCGGTTTCGCTGCGCTCGCTGTCATCAGGCTTTTTGCCCGGGCGTTTGACGATGCCATTATGGTATATCCGCTTGGGCTTGACGAAAATCGCCTTGCCCGGCCTGCGGTCGCTTTCGCTTTTTTTCAGTTCGGATAGCCCTTCGAAATGGTCGGCGTCACCGTGGGTGACGATAATCGCCTCGACCACTTGCGGGCGCGAAGCAGTTGTCGCTGGGTAGCGGGCAGCGGCGTGGCGAGCGAAAAGCTTGTTGTCGCCGCCATCGATCATCACCACCTTGCCCTTCGGCGTTTCAAGGATCATCCCGTCGCCCTGCTGGACGTCGATCATCGAGAAAGTGAGCACTTTCGAGGTCGCTTCCAGCTTCACCTTGTCCGACAACCAGCCAAGCACCAGATTGCCCTCGCGGTCGCGTGTAGCAACGCGCAGCTTGCCCGGCTTGTCGTCGGCTGGCATCCGCTCAACCGGATCGCCCCAGTAAAGCTCCCATGTCGATCCATTGTCTCGGCGAATGGTGGCAATATCATCATCGATATAGGCGGTGGTTGTCATTGCAACTTCCCTTGTCTGCGAGAAATCTCCGGCAACTTATGCACAACTTTTGTGACGGCTTGTGTGACCCGCGTCACGCGTCCTCGATACGACACTTGCCACAAAGAATCGCCGGAGCCTATAGCAGCGCGCATGAGTGATGATCTGTTCGGCGGAGCTATCCCCGCCGGTTCTGAATCTGGCGGTTATGATGCTTCGGCCATCGAGGTTCTCGAAGGGCTGGAGCCTGTGCGCCGTCGCCCCGGCATGTATATTGGCGGCACCGACGAGCGCGCGCTGCACCATCTTGCCGCCGAAGTGCTCGACAACAGCATGGACGAGGCGGTTGCGGGCCATGCGAATCGCATCGAGATTGTGCTTGGGCTCAACAACAGGCTGACGATCAGCGACAATGGCCGTGGCATCCCGGTCGATCCGCACCCCAAATTTCCTGGAAAGTCTGCGCTTGAAGTCATCATGACGACGCTCCATTCGGGCGGCAAGTTTGAGGGCAAGGCCTATGCCACTTCGGGCGGCCTGCACGGTGTGGGCGTTTCGGTGGTCAATGCCTTGTCGACCGACACTGTTGTCGAAGTGGCGCGCAACAAGCTTCTCTATCGCCAGCGTTTCTCCTGCGGCGCAGCCTTGGGCGGGCTCGAAGAATTGGGGCCGACCCCCAATCGGCGCGGCACGACCATAGCCTTCACCCCCGATCCCGAGATTTTCGGTGCGGACGCAAAGTTCAAGCCTGCCCGACTGTTCAAGCTCGCGCGGTCAAAGGCCTATCTCTTTGCCGGTGTCGAAATCCGCTGGAAATGCGACCCCGAACTGGCAAGCGACGATGTGCCGCAAGAAGCGGTGTTCCAGTTCCCCGGTGGGCTCGCCGACCACCTGAAAGAACAATTGGGTGCGCGCAACTGCGTCACCAGCGAATTTTTCCACGGCAATCAGAGCTTCCCCGCCAATGAATCAGGGGAAAGTCAGGGCCGCGTCGAATGGGCGGTCGCCTGGCCGCTCTATTCGGACGGCAGCTATAGCTGGTATTGCAACACCATCCCGACCCCCGATGGCGGCACGCCTGAAGCGGGTATCCGTGCGGCGCTGACGAAGGGCTGGCGCGCCTTTGGCGAGTTGATCGGCAACCAGAAAGCGGCGCAGATCACCGCCGAGGATATTTTCAACGAAGCCGAATTGATGCTGTCGGTCTTCGTCCGCAACCCGCAATTCCAGAGTCAGACCAAGGATCGGCTGACCAGCCCCGAAGCCGCGCGGCTTGTTGAAAATGCGGTGCGCGACCATTTCGACCACTTCCTCGCCGACAATATGGAGCGCGGCAAGGCGATGCTCGGTTTCATCCTCGAGAAAGTCGAGGACCGACTGAAGCGCAAGGCCGAGCGCGAAGTGAAGCGCAAGACCGCGACCAGCGGCAAAAAAGTCCGCCTGCCGGGCAAGCTGACCGATTGCGCATCAGACGATCCCAATGGCACCGAGTTGTTCATCGTCGAAGGTGACAGCGCCGGCGGCAGCGCCAAACAGGCGCGCGACCGCAAGACCCAGGCGATCCTGCCCATCCGCGGCAAAATCCTGAACGTCGCCTCAGCCACCAATGACAAGATCCGCGCCAATGCTGAAATCGCCGATCTTGGACTCGCGCTTGGATGTGGCACGCGCAAGGATTGCGATCCCGATAATCTGCGCTACGACCGCATCATCATCATGACCGACGCCGACGTCGACGGTGCGCATATCGCCACGCTGCTAATGACCTTCTTCTTTCAGGAAATGCCGGCGATCGTCGAGCGCGGCCATCTCTACCTCGCCCGCCCGCCGCTCTATCGCCTGACCAGCGGCAACCAGAGCGCCTATGCGCAGGACGACGCGCACCGGGCCGAGTTGGAAGCTACCCAGTTCAAGGGCAAGAAAGTCGATGTCGGCCGCTTCAAAGGCCTTGGCGAGATGAACCCCGGCCAGTTGCGCGAAACCACGATGGACCCCAAAACCCGGTCATTGATCCGCATCACCCTGCCGCATGAATATCAGAAGCAGATGGCGGTGAAGGAACGGGTCGAACAGCTGATGGGCAAAAGCCCCGAGGCACGCTTTCGTTTCATTCAGGAACATGCGACAACGGTGGACGAGGAAGCCATAGACGCCTGAACAAATTTTCATGGCGGCTGTAAGAAATCCTTTGGCGTGACGACTAATAGCTAAGTCGGCGCGATAGGGAAAACGGGCATGCCATGTACTCAAGGCGATCAGGACAAACTGTTCGAACAGGCGATGGCGCAATTTGGCCAAGCACTTGGGCGTATAGCAGCAGCCTATGAAGCCGATGCCGAACGGCGGCTTGACCTGTTACAGGACCTGCAAATCGCCCTGTGGCGGAGTTTTGCGAGCTATGATCGCCGTTGCTCGCTGAAAACCTGGGTCTTTCGCATCGCCCATAATCGGGGGACCTCATATATTCTCAGGCAAAAGCGTATGGCGCTAAGCCGCCTATGCAATATCGAAGATTACGAATTGCCATCAAACCAGCCTTGTCCCGAAAGTCTGACCGATTTGCAGAATGCCAAGGCGGCCATTCACCAGATTATAGATGCGTTGCACCCGCCCGACCGTCAAATCATGCTTCTATATCTTGAGGACCTAAGTGGCACGGAAATTGCCCAAATCACCGGTGTATCCGCCGGAGCCGTCGCGACCAAAATCAGCCGCTTCAAAGCACTTTTGGCGCGGAAGTTTGCTTTCTCCGGAGATGCGCAATGAACGACCGCCAGATAAAAACTGTGTGGCAGGATTCTTCTTCCCAGTTTCAGCCAATGTCGCTCGGCGAAGTTCATATGCGTGCTGCGCAGTTTTCCGACGTTGTCCGAAAACGGAATCTGCGCGAATATATTGCGGGCTATGTGATCGTGCTGGTGTTCTGTTTTTACATCTGGTTCTTGCCGATTCCAATTTTGAAGATCGGTAGCGCGCTGACCGCGGCTGCCGCTTTGTTTGTGATGTGGCAATTGCATCGTCGATCTTCAAAACCACAGCCAGAAACCGACGCCGAAGCCATCGTTGAGCATTATCGCGCAAATCTGGTTCGTGAACGCGATATGCTTGCATCGGTCGGATCATGGTATCTTGCACCATTCATTCCAGGCTTCGCGCTGTTTTCTGCCGGAAAATTAATCGAAAGGGATCACATTACACTAGGTTCGGCGTTGCTGAACATCGGTCTGCCAGCGGCAATTTTCGCCGGAATCTGGCTGCTAAACAAAAATGCCGCACGCAGGTTGCAGCGCAGGATCGATGCGCTGTATCTACAGCCTGTGGATGTCGAGCGAGCTTTGAACACAGAAGCACTGGAGGAAAAGGAAGCGCCATGAAAATCAAACTGACACTGGCCGTCATGATCGGTATTGGAGCGGCCTTCCAGCCAGCTATGGCACAGCCGACAAAAGCGGCGACCTCGACCCCGGCAACGCCTTTCGATTCGCGGATCGAGCAATTGATCGCTGTATTGAACGGGCAGATGGAACTGGACACATTTTTCACCCCCAGCTTCCTTGCCGCTATTCCGCCCGCTCAAATCAAGGCGATCTCCGACAGTTTCACGCAACAATATGGCAAGGCGCTGTCCGTCCAATCGGTGCAACGTAGTGGGTCGAACAATGCGACTCTTCAGGTTGAATATGAAAAAGCAATTGCAACTATCGAAATAACAACAGAAGTATCTCCTCCCTTCAAGGTAGCTGGCTTGCTCGCCAAAGGCTTTGCGGTCAAAGGCGACAGCATCGATAAAATCAAAACAGATTTTGGCGCGCTTTCGGGAACGAGTGGTTTTGTCGTTCAAAAACTGTCGGACGATGGCGTTGCAACGCTGCACGCGTTGAACGACAACAAGCAATTCGCCACTGGCTCCACCTTCAAACTTTATGTTCTTGCCGAACTGGCCAGCCAGGTTGCTGGCGGGCAACGCCGCTGGTCGGATGTTGTGCCGTTGGGCGTGCGCAACCACAGCTCGGCGGGCACGCAAAACTGGCCGCTCGATACGCCGGTGACCTTGCAAACGCTGGCAACATGGATGATCTCTGTCAGCGACAATGCGGCGACCGATGCACTAATGCGCGAACTGGGGCGCGATGCGGTGGAAGGCAAGCTGGCAACAATCGGGCACAGCGCGCCGGACAAGGCCTTGCCGATGCTCACGACGGTTGAGGCCTTTGCGCTCAAAAGCAATCCGGCACTGCGTCAGCGGTTTGAAAAGGCGAGCGAGGCTGGCCAACGCGAACTTCTCGCCAGCGAACGGGCGGCTTTGTCTTATTCCGCCATTGATATGTCCCATTTGGGCTCCGGCCCGGTGGCGATTGACAGCGTCGAGTGGTTCGCCTCGCCAGCGGATACAGCATTGCTCCTCAACAATCTCCGCAGGTCGAACAGCCAGACCACCCGTGATATCATGGCAGTGAACAGCGGCATTGGCCCTGCAGCAGCCGGAAAATGGCGTTATCTTGGGTATAAGGGTGGCTCCGAACCCGGAGTAATCTCGATGAGTTTCCTGACCCAATCCAAGGCAGGCGATTGGTATGCGATTTCGGGAAGCTGGAACAATCCGGCGAAGGACATCGACAATGCCCAATTTGTCTCCCTGATGACCCGCCTGCTCGATAGCGTTACCGGCAGCTAGGGCAGCTTTTTCAGTGCTTCCATCGCGCCGGTAGCGAGTGGCTTGAGGGCGTCTGCACCGCTGGCCTGTGCATTGACATAGAGGGCCGAGAGAAAGGCCGTCACATTGTGCCGCCGCGCGAGGCCTGCCTCTGACTGAAAAGCGTTATCCCAACTGCCTAGCGCCCCCGGACCTGCAAATTGCGCGAGCCATTCGCCCCATTCCACTTCGGTAAAAGCACCGCGCTGCGCCATGAACAGGATGGGGCGAGCAAGGCGTTCCGGCTCTCCGGTGACGTAGCTCGTTCCGGCAGGAGCAACCTGCAACGCGATGGCGCCCCGCATCCGAACAAGATCGCTTTTTACGATCGCCGGATTGAGCGCCAATTGCATAATCAGATCAGCCGTATGTGCCACCGCATGGCGGTATCCGGCCACCTTATCAAAACCGCGATGGTCGGTGATTGATCGCATATAATCGACCGAGGCCTTCACCAGTTGCGCGCGTTGTTCGGCGGTCATCCACGCCTTGATACGATCGGTTCGCGCCACTTCGGAAAGATTGAGCGCGGCAAAAGGGCGGCGAAAGCCAGACTTGTCTGGCTCGACAAGTTGCGCCTGCAGCTTGGCGGAAAGTTCTGCCAATGCGGTCTCGTTCACCAGTCCTTTGCGCAGATAATGCTGGGTCGCCTCAAAAGCGATGCCGTCGCGCAATTCGGGATCGGGCGAGCCATTGCAGTCGACCAGCGCCAGCACAAAGCGATTGCGTTCGGCATCGTCGGCAATCGTCCAGCTCGCTGATTTCAGCTGCTGCAAATGCGCTTTGCTTTTGCCGAGCGGGGCACAGGTGGCAGTCGCCGGTTTTTTTGCTTCAGCCCCTGACGGGACTACTACTAATGCCGACATAGCAACAAAAAAGGTAAGCCTGAGCATCGAAACTTCTTTGATGGTTGCGGCCAGTCGGAAAAGGGCTGTGCAGATAGAAAATGTCGTCTGGATCAGCTATCGCCGGTCGATATCATAAATGCCGCCGGCCTTTTGAAGGTCGGTCAACTGCTTAACAGTGATGTCCATTTGCCCTTCATAATAATCGCTTGTTTCAGTTTCACCGGCCGAGATATCCTTTCGTACACCGCTGGCACGGCTGTACACCAATTTCGGAGCATCCAGAACAACCTTGTCACCTTCAATCTCGGCAACACGGAAGGCTCCATAATCACCGCCAATGGATCCTTTTTCGAGCGCCTCATTCGGGAGCAGCTTCTCTACATCGACAGTATAAATGTCCCCGACCTTCGGAGCAGAAATCATTTCCGCTTCTTCCTTTTTATCGGCATTTCCGGCGATGCCTGCAAAAATGACGAAAAGAGCGATGACGCCCAGTGCCACCAGCCAGCCCAGTCGATCAAAAAACGGGATATGATTGGCTTGCTTCTCTCCCGTCAGATTATGCGCATCGACATCCGCCTGCTCCACCGGAAATCCATTGCCGCATGTCGAACATAGTTTGAGGTATTGGCGTCCCGAAGACCAGCGTATCAGATACCAGATATGGCGCACTTTATAGTGCAATAAATATGAAAAAGTCCGTGTCGCGCCACAGACATTGCAATGCTGCGTCCCCGCATCACCCAGTTGTCGTGACTTTCCCTGCGAACCCCATATCAGCATAGAACTCCCCCTCCGATGCGGCTATAACGATGATGAAATAAAAGCTGCAAGTACATCTTTGAGCTAGTATCCAAATTTCAACCGATTAGCGCCTCAACTAGCGCCTTGACCTTTTTCTGCCGCCATTGCGGCAGGGGTGCGACGAGCCAATAGGCAAGCGCATGTTCGCGGCTATTGTCGATCGCGCGTATCCGTCCGGCATCCAGGTCTGACGCCGCCAGAAGCAAAGGAACCACGGCTTCGCCCAGGCCGATCGCCGCCGCATCAATCGCAAGGCCAGCATCACCCAGCCGAAGTGCGGCAGAACCGTCTGCCACAGGGCAACCCGGCCAACTGATCGGCGTCGTCGCGCCACCTTCAGGACCACCGACGCGAACAAATGCACCAGCCCCCAACCGCACCCCCTCATGCTCGCCGGGGCCCTCGGTCAGGCGTATCGCGAGATCCAGATTGGCTTCGGTAAAGTCGATTTCGCCGTCCGAGGAAATCAGAGTAAATTGCAGGTCCGGGTTCGACGTGCCATATTTGGCGAGCCTTGCGGTCAGCCATTTGGCGGTAAAATCGCGCGGGGCAGCGATGGTCAGCGAATTCGAAGTCTGCCCCGATTGCATCGCGCGAACCGATTCCTCAAACTGCAAAAAGCCCGCGCGCAGGGCATCTAGGCCTTTGTCCGCCTCTGGAGTCAACTCCAGACCCTTGGGCGTGCGGCGGAAAAGGACGACGCCGAGCATATCCTCCAGCGCACGTATTTGCTGCCCGACCGCCGCGGGCGTCACCGCCAGTTCATCTGCTGCCTTAGTGAAGCTTAGATGCCTTGCTGCCGCGTCAAATACGCGCAGGCCGTTTAGGGGAAGGTGTGTGCGCTTCATCGTGCGGTGGCAGGTGCGACCAGTTTGAAGCGCGGAATTTCGACGAGGAAGGTCGAGCCATCGGCGCGGATGAAGCGATAATGCCCCCCCATGATGCCCGAAGGTGTCGCAAGCGGGCAGCCCGAGACATAGTCATGGCTGCCACCGGGTTTGAGCAAAGGCTGCTCCCCCACCACACCATCGCCATCGACATGGTTCACGCCGCCATGACCATCGGTGATTTTCCAGTGCCGGGTAAGCAACTGCACCGGATCGTCACGGTGGTTTTCGATGCGGATATGATAGGACCAGAACCAGCGATTTTGCGATGGACTGGACTGGTCATCCAGAAAATTTGTCACCACGCGCACGGTTACCCCGTCAGTGGTCGCATGTTCGTCAAAGAGCGCGTCGAGTATCACAGGCCTACCTTTAGCAGGGCTTGATCGAGATCGTCGATCAAATCCTGAGGATCTTCCAATCCGATATTGATGCGCAGCATGCCTTCTTCAACCCCCATGATTTCGCGCTGCTCGGCAGAGACGCTATAATGTGTGGTCGAGGCAGGGTGGCAGCACAGGCTGCGGCTGTCGCCGATATTGTTCGAGATATCGATCAGTTCGAGCGCGTTGAGCAGTGCCATTGCCTGTTTGCGGCCGCCGTCGAGCACAAAGCTGAAAATCGGCCCGCAAGCCTTCATCTGGGCCATCGCCAGATTGTGCTGCGGATGGCTGGCGAGGCCCGGATGGAGCATTTTGGGCACGCGGCCCTCAAGGAACCGGCCGACTACCAGCGCGTTTTCAGATTGCCGCATGGCGCGCAGTTCGAGCGTTTCGAGACCCTTGTGCACCACCCAGGCGTTGAAGGGCGAACAATTGGGGCCGGTATTGCGCTGGAAAGGCAGAAGCACGTCGTTGATCCACTTTTCCGAGCCGCAGACCGCGCCTGCCAGCACCCTGCCCTGCCCGTCCATCAGCTTGGTAGCGCTATAAGCGACGACATCGGCGCCGAAATCCATCGGTCGCTGCAACACGCTGGTGGCAAAAGCATTGTCGACGACCGAGGTAATGCCATGCTCCTTCGCCAACCCGCAGACATAGGCCATGTCGACAATATCCATCGTCGGGTTGGCGGGGGTTTCGAAGAAAAAGACCTTTGTGTTCGGCTGGATCGCCGCCTTCCACGCATCATTGTCACGCGCGTCGATCGTCGTGGTGGTAATGCCCCAGCGCGGCAGCAGACTATCGGTCAGCCAGCGGCACGATCCAAAGGCGGCGCGAGCGGCAACCACATGGTCGCCCTGGCTCAACTGGCAAAGCAAGGCGGTGGTCATGGCGGCCATGCCGGTCGCCTGCATCCGGCACGCCTCTGCGCCTTCCATAAGCGCGATACGTTCCTCGACCATCGCGACAGTGGGATTTTGCAGGCGGCTATAGGTCATGCCTTGCTGCTCACCGGCAAAGCGGGCGGCAACGGTTTCAGCATCATCATAAGTATAGCCGGAGGTCAGGAAGAGCGCCTCCGACGTCTCGCCATGCTCACTACGCCATGTGCCACCGCGCACCGCCTGCGTAGCAGGCCGCCATTTGGAGGTGATTTCGCGATTCAGGCCAGTGGTCTTTTTCATCAGGGTGCTTTTCGGCTGGAGATGGCTTCAGGTCAATGCCGCGAGAACGGCATCTCCCATTTCGCGGGTCGAATGGCTGCCGCCCAAATCGGGTGAACGTGCTCCAGCGGCGAGTGCTGCCGCGACTGCTGCTTCAATCCGGTCGGCGGCTTCCGGTTGCCCCAACGAATAGCGCAGCATCATCGCCGCCGACAGGATCGTCGCCAATGGGTTGGCCTTGCCCTGACCAGCTATATCAGGTGCGCTCCCGTGGATGGGTTCGTAGAGCCCCTTCTGGTCGATATTGAGCGTGGCGCTGGGCAGCATGCCGATCGAACCGGCGCACATCGATGCCTGGTCAGACAGGATATCGCCGAACAGGTTGCCCGTAACGATGACATCAAACTGGCCGGGATTACGCACGAGCTGCATTGCGGCATTGTCGACATACATGTGGCTCAGCGCGACCTCGGGATAGTCCGTCGCCGTTTCGATCACCACATCGCGCCAGAGCTGGCTGGTTTCGAGGACATTGGCCTTGTCGACCGAGCAGAGTTTCTTGCCGCGCGCCATCGCGGTTTCAAAGCCGACGCGCGCGATGCGGCGTACCTCGTCTTCGTTATAAGACATGATGTCATAGCCTTCACGCTTGCCATCGGCGGTTGTGCGCATGCCCTTCTCGCCGAAATAGACATCGCCATTGGTTTCGCGGACGATCACCATGTCAATCTGGCTGGCCACTTCGGGGCGCAGCGCAGAGGCATCGGCGAGTTCAGGGAACAGCGTGGCAGGGCGTAAATTGGCGAATAACTCCAGTTCCTTGCGCAATCCCAGGATGGCCTGCTCGGGCCGCAAATGCCGCTCTAGCGCATCGCAATCGGGATCTCCCACGGCGCCGAACAATATCGCATCGGCGCGCTTCGCCAAATCCAGCGTGGCTTGCGGGAGCGGATGGCCGCTGGCCTTATAGGCTGCACCACCCACCAGTGCCTCTTCGAAAAGCATATCGGGTAGCGCCAAAGCCTCAAGCACACGGCGCGCTTCGGCGATGACTTCGGGACCGATACCGTCTCCGGGGAACAGGGCAATGAGCATGAAAGACTCCGAACAAAGGCTGCGAAGCCCCTAGCCTTCGCTTGCCCTTTTAAGCAACCGCCCTTTTCAGCCGATCGACCAGCCTTTCGCGCGCGGCCATCACATCGGCGCGCTTTTCGCCGAGAACATGCTCGATGAGCGCCTCGCGTTGCGATGCCATTGCCTTCAACGCTGCAGCCGTTCCTTCGCCAGCAACCAGGTCTTCGCCACCATAGCCAAGCTCAGACAGCAGCAGCGCCTCATAGCGTGCCATCGAGGGGGCCCAGCCACGCGCTGCAGGCGCCAACTCGACCGCAGCAAGCAGACCATCGAGCGCCGAAAACAAACGCGGATAGGGATAGGCTTCGGGAACCGCGCTCGCCGTCAGCGTGCAGGCCCATTCGATGGCGGCAGCGGCCAGCGGCTCACCCAGCAAATGCCCGCGGCTTTGCACCGGTTCGACCGACAGCGACGCGAGTTGCCCGGCAACGCGCGCTCGCCATTCGCCTTTGACAATATTTCCGGGGATCAGCACCGGTCGCAACACACGACCGCGCGCACCCTGCACATAGCCCGCGAGCAGGCCATGTTCCTCGGTCATGCACCGTACAATCGCGCCAACTTCGCCATGCGGGCGGACGGCGCAGATGATGGCCTGACCCGCGCTGGACTGCATCTCAGCCTTTCAGCCAGCGCGCCTTGGCAGCGGCCAATGAGGCATATTTGGGGCTGTCATTGGCAAGCTTGGCCAGCATGGTCGCACGGAGTTTGGGCAGCAGTCCGGGGGTAGCCAGCGATGCCCTGCCCTCCATCAGTTCGACAGAAAGCGCAGCATCGTGCGGATCGACCGGGTTTTCGGCTTCGCGAATGAGCATGCCGAGCGCGTTCATCGCCACCGCCGCCATGAATTTTTCACGGCCAGCGGTCTTGGCTTTCACGCCCACATCGACCCATTCACGGATCGCCTCGAGCAGTTCGACCGACGATGGTTCGCCTGCACGGCGGGGTGGAGCGACGACAGGTAGGACTATTGGCTGGCGCTCCGCCTCGGGCGCGTCGTCCTCTAGCAGGAGGAGCAGGTCGACCTCATTCTCGCTGGTGCGGCGGCCAATGACTGCGCGTTCGAGGTTACGGTCGGCCCCCAACCGCCAGATTTCCGCCATCTGCATGCAGCCCAGCGCCCACCAGAGCGTGCGATAGACCAGCCAGAAACGGAAGCGGGCACGATCGACCTTACCGCCTCCCGAGGCTTCATAAGCCGTGAAATATGTGTCGAGATCGCTCGCGCCAAAGGCGGGCTTGTCGAAATGGCCAAAGCGCCACACCGCCATGCAGCCATAGGCCAGATCCTCATGCGCATCGCCCCAATGCGCCAATTCCCAGTCGAGCACCGCGGCCAGGCCATTGGCATCGGCCATCACATTACCCATGCGGAAATCGCCATGCACCAGCACGGGTTCGGCAGGTGGCGGCAGATTATCCTCGCACCAGCGCAGCGCGAGCGCGACCACCGGTCGATCGCCGCCATTGGTCAGGAAGCGCTTCTTAAGCTCCGCCAGCGCGGCTGCGGTATCCATATACGGAATGGGAATATCCGGCGTGGGCTTGATCGCATGGATGCGCGCCAGTTCGCGGGCAATGTCATGTACCAAAGATGCGGGTGGGTCAGCGAGTATCTTCGCCGGGTTCACCTCCGCCTCGACACGGTACATGATATAGCCCGTGCCCATATCATCGGCCGCGGTCAGTTCGCCGACCACCTCTGGCGCGAGTACGCCGCCGCGATGCGCGGTGCGGACCAACTCAGCTTCGACATCATGCCCGAAGGACCGCCCTTCCATGAAAGCAGCCGAGGGCGCACGACGCAGGACATAGCCCTTCCCCGCACGATCAAACGACCAGCTTTCCATGTTGGCGCCACCGGAAAGCCGACCCAGATTTTCGATATCGGCATGGTCGCCCGCGATGCGATCCATGACGGACGCTAGCTTTTCCTGAATCTCCACCATGCAATTTCGATACGCATGCGCAGCGTCAAGGCAAGCGAAAGCTTAACGTTCGCGCCAGTAATCAAACGCTTTCCTCTGATGTTCGGCAAGATAGACGCGCGCTTCAGAACCTTCCCACGGCCCTTGATAATCATGCCTCGAGACCCACCAGCCCTGACCCGGCAGGCGATCCCCCTCTCTAACGACGAGCGGCGCAAGCGGCGGTTCACCCCGCGCCATCGCCTCGCGATCGACCGCATCCAGCGTTTTGCACAAGGCGCGCATCTTTGGTCGCGTGAAGCGGAAACCCAGGTTTAACAGCATTTCCGAATAGCTGACCGAACGCCCTTCGCGCGCAGCTTGCCGCAAGATCAAGGCTATGCCTGTCACATCAGCCAGCCGGTTGCCGCTATCAGGGCCGTCGTCGAGGAACGGGTTTTCCATCTCGCCACTGTAGTGAAGGCAGAAGCAATGGAAAAGCCGCTGTCGATGGCTATTTATGGTTCAATTTCGATCTGGCGAATTCGTTGAAACTGCCTTCCTTGCCGAGCGCCCAGTCGACGATCTGCAATTGGCCGCCAACTATGGAATAGCTCGATCTGCCGATCTCGGTCGAAGGGCTGCCCCACACAGTCGTCATCGCCTGAGCGTCAAGAGTCCCGGAAATATCATGCAGATTACCGAAATTGTCGACCCATCGCCCATGCCATTTGCGACCCTTGCCGCGCTGAAAGAATCCATGTGCGGCGAAACGCAATTCGGTGGCATCGCCATCTGCAGCCACATAAATACGGTAGTCGAGACTGTAGGCAGCGCCAGCAGCGACAGGCCTTACGGTCAGTTCGACTTCGCTGTTTCTGCCAAATAGTTTTCCCTTGCCACTCCATTCGCCGACCATCCAATCGAGCGTCGCAGGGGCAGCAGATTCGGCTGGCGTCGTTTGCGCATGGGCCGTCGCTGGAATCGCAAGCGCGACCAGCATCGTTGCAAGAGTGAGCGCGCGGATCATGATTGTTGCGATTCCGCAAACATCATCGCATTGCCGTCTGGATCGAAGAAGGTCAGCAATTTCACCAGCCCCGGAATATGCTGGATATCGCCATCCTGACGCACATCATGCGCATCAAGATGTGCCTTGGCCGCTTCGATATTGGCGACGCTCCAGACATTGGTGGCACCACCGCCCTGCACCACAGACTGGTTCTGGCTCAAACCTATCCGGACGCCATCCATATGCGTTTGCATTTCGCACCAGCCAATCTCGTCGACGCGGTACATCAGCGTGCAACCGAGTATTTTTTCATACCAGCCAATCGACCTGTCCAGATCGGTCGCGCCCATTGAAGCGGTCAACTCCTGCACAAAATCCAGCGCCATTGGCTTCCTCCTTCTTGCAACTATGGTCTCGTTTGTATAGTTACACGAATATCATGTCAACGAACACAGTCGAAACGCTGATCGCACTGGGACAGCACCGATGGCTGCCCTATTTGCTGGTCGAGATCGCCCGCACAGACGGCGCCCGTTTCGTCGAACTGCTCCACCGCATGGGGATATCGCGTGAAAGCCTGTCGCGAACGCTGGAAGGCGGGATTTCGCTGGGTTGGATCGTCCGCAATCCAGGACATGGCCATCCGCTAAGGCCCGAATATCTGTTGTCGGAAACAGGCAAGTTTGCTGCAGTGTGCGCATCGAACATCCTGCAAGCCGAGCGACAAAGCGGGTTGCCGCCATTCAGCATGAACCGGTGGAGTCGCCCGATCATTCACGTCATCGGAGAAGGCGAACGCCGCTATTCAGCCATCGCTAGCAAGCTGACAAGGTCTAACCCGCGCGCTTTGACACAGAGCCTGAAATCACTGATCGCGCACCGATTGGTCGACCGTCGCATCCTCGATGGATATCCACCAGCAAGCGAATATGCACTCACCGACAGTGGCGTGATAATCGCCCGGTCGCTGGTCGCTTAACGCCCGACAGGCTTGGTACGAATATTGAGCTGGCCCGCGAGCCCGGCTTTGCGGTGCTTTTCAATCGCCTGATATTCGGGAGACTGCACCATCTGCTGCATCGCGGTGAGCGAAGGATATTCGGCGAGTGCGACCATGTCCCACAACTCCTCGACTTCGCCAAGCAACAGGCCTGTGACCGGCCCGGCATAAACCTGACGCCCGCCGACCGAAGCAAGGCACGCCTGCACGGCGGCGCCATAGCGGGCATAGGCCTGCGCGCCGGTCAAATCGGCGTCAGAGCCGTCTTCATATTCAGCCTTGGGTTTGAATTTGAGCAGGTTGACCATGACGAAAGCGCCATCCTCTGCACCGCCAAAAAAGGCAGCCGCTTGCTCCATTGGCGGGAATACCGCGTTGGTGACCTGCATATATTCTCTCCCTCCCAAATCCTTTGGAAAGGGTCTAGCCGTCCGATTAAGATTGGCAAGCCACGAATGGCGCGCGCCTTGGGGCTTTTGAAATCATCGGAAAATGCAGGAAATGGTGGGCGATACAAGGATCGAACTTGTGGCCCCACCCGTGTGAAGGGTGTGCTCTACCGCTGAGCTAATCGCCCACTCTGCCAAACAGGAGCGCGCCTTTGCCAGAGCTTTTCGCACGGCGCAAGCGCTTATCCCGGTTCAGGTCACAATCTTGAAATGCGGCTGGCCAGAACCCGATCTCGCTTCAAATTTGCGGCCCAGGCCAATGAAGATGGTATCGATTATGCAAGCCAGTTTCTCTTCCGACAATTTATGGTCAAGATAGAGCAAAGCTTCGGGATTGCAGTAACACTGCACGATCTGGTTGATCAGCGACACGGCATCGTCGACCGACAAGTCAGCAAGATAGCCCTCGTCCATTGCCTGCACGACGATTTCAGAGAGATAATGATCGCCAAGATCGACATAGCCACGAACCACCTCAAAATGCTGGTCGCCCAGTTCGAGATAGCTTTTGAACATGTCGGGATCTTCATGGAACTGATCGCGCATCAACACAAAACGGCGCGCGAAGAAATCGAGCATTTTTTCGCGTGACGGCAGATCGGCAGCCACCACTTCTTCCATGATCGCAATCTTGGGTGCGAACCATCGGCCAGCCGCCGCCTCGAGCAGCGCTTCCTTGTTTTCAAAAAAGCGATAGAGATTTGCGGGAGACATGCCGGCAGTCGCGGCCAGCTCGGTCATCGAGAGATCGACGCCGCCGCGCTTGCGCACAAGCTCCTCACAAATGTCGAGCAGTTCCTGCCGACCGGCTTCGATATCCGTTTGCGGACGAGCCATAACACCTTCCCTAAAACACCGGCCCTAAAACACCGGCCCTAAAACACCGGCCCTGTATTGCCCGGCTATAACGCTTTTGTGATTATGTGAATGAAAGCTTCAATTTTCAATATTGTCGAAAGGCAAGCTGGGCTGCACGCCGACGAGAGGTTCTGCAGCAGCGCCAGTCCGATCATTTTGGCCGCTTTGGTCAATTCCGCCCAAAGTTAGCCCCAGCAAGCGGATGCCCATTTCAGCGGGCAAGATCTGATCAAGCAGTGCGTGGCCGATCGCCGAAAACTCGGGGCGGTCAGCCACGTTGCGGGTCAGGCTCTTGCTGCGCGTCAGCGTCCGGAAATCGGAGTAGCGGGCCTTCATCACTACGGTTCTGCCCTGCACGCCGCTGCTCTCGATACGCCGCCAGACTATATCGACAATTTCATCAAGCGCTGCGCGCAATTCTTCATTGCTTTGCTTGTCGTTGAAATAGGTCAGCTCGCCGCCGACCGACTTGCGTTCGCGCGACGGATTGACGCGACGGTGATCGATACCGCGCGCTGCCTTGAACAAATAGCTGCTCGAGCTACCAAAATTGCGTTGCAACCATTCCTCGCTCATCGCGCGCAGATCGGCACCGGTATGAATGCCAAGCCGCTGCATCTTTTCCGCCGTGCGCGGACCGACCCCGTGGAATCGGCGTACGGGCAAAGTCGCGACAAAGGCCTCCCCCTGTTCGGGCAGGATGACACACAATCCGTCGGGCTTGTTCTGGTCGCTCGCCAGCTTGGCGATGAATTTATTGTAGCTGACCCCGGCACTCGCTGTCAGCCCGGTCTCCTCGCGAATGGCGGCACGAATGGCCTTGGCAATCTTGACTGCGGAGCCGATGCCTTGCTTGTCTTCGCTAACGTCGAGATAGGCCTCATCGAGCGCCAGTGGTTCGATAAGGTCGGTATGGCGGGCGAATATCTCGCGAATCTGGCGCGACACGCTGCGATAGGCCTCAAAGCGCGGTTTGACGAAGACCAGATCGGGGCATCGCCTTTGCGCGGCGATTGACGGCATGGCCGATTTGACACCAAATGCCCGCGCCTCATAGCTGGCGGCCGCCACAACACCGCGTTTCGACGATCCGCCAACCGCCACGGGCTTGCCTCGAAGGTCGGGATTATCACGCTGTTCCACCGACGCGTAAAAGGCGTCCATATCGACATGGATGATTTTGCGGATCGGCGGCGTTTCGTCGGTCATGCCGGGCCTTGGCAACCTCTGAATACCGGCATGAGGGGCGTCACTTGATCCATGACGTTGCAGTAACATTCGAATGCTTTTGCCGCGACCCGAAAACGCGCTGGTTTTCGCAAGTCTGCTTCCGCATAAGCGCCCGATGCAATCTCCCAAAAAACAGAAGCACTTCGGCGACCGCGAACTGATCGTAATGATGGCCGCGATCATGGCGCTCAATGCGCTCGCCATCGATGCCATGCTGCCCGCCTTCCCGCGCATGGCAGCAGGCCTGGGCGTTGCCGATGCGAACAGCATCCAGCATGTGATCACATCCTATCTGCTTGGAATGGGCGCTGGTTCGTTGGTGCACGGGCCTTTGTCCGATCGTTTCGGGCGCCGTCCGATCCTGCTAATAGCTATCGGCGGCTATATCCTCTGTGCGCTGGCGTGCAGTTTTGCGACCAGTTTTGAAATGCTGATCGCTATGCGCGTGGCGCAGGGGCTATGCGGGGCTGCATTGGGCGTTCTCGTCACCTCGATCATCCGCGACCAATTTGAAGGCGATGCAATGGCGCGGCGGATGTCGACCATATTCCTCGTCTTCATGGCCGTTCCCATCGTCGCACCATTGGTGGGCTCTGCCGTGCTGCTGTTCGCAGGCTGGCGTACAATTTTTGTCCTGTTTGCGATCATGGCCGTGCTTGTGTTCAGCTGGGTCGCTGTTCGCCTGCCCGAAACGTTGGCGCCGGAAAATGCGATACCGATCGAACCGCGTGCCTTGGGCCGAGCATGGAAACAGGTCGTCACCAACCGTTCAGCCAATTGCTACATGCTGGCGGGGGGCACATCGCAGGGGGCGTTGTTCGGCTATCTTAACAGCTCGCAGCAGATTTTTGACCGGACCTTTTCCGCACCCGATTTCTTCCCGATTGGCTTTGCCATCATCGCAATCGGCATCGCTTGTGCCAATTTCACCAATGCGCGGATCGTGGAGCGGTTTGGCGCACGGCGTGTCTCGCAGACGGCGCTGTTCGCCTTCATCACGTTGGCCATCGCGCAGGCATTGGCGGCGACCTTTGCGCCTGCGTCCTTGCCGCTGTTCCTAGCCCTTATCACGCTCAACATGGCGATGATCGGGTTTGTTGGCTCGAACTTCTCGTCGATCGCGATGCAGCCTTTTGGTGCGATAGCGGGGTCTGCCTCGTCCTTCCAGAATTTTGTCCGCACCATATGGGCCGCGTTAATCGGGGCTATGATTGGCCAGCAGTTCAACGGTGCGGTCACACCCGTTGCGCTTGGTTTCCTTGGGTGCGGGTTGTTTGCCCTAACGCTGATCCTGATTGGAGAGCGTGGCCAATTATTTACCCGCCCGGGAACGACACGGCACGTGCCTTTGTAGCGCAAAAAAGGGAGGCCGAAGCCTCCCTTTTCTTTATCCGATTAGCGCCAATCAGTTGATCGGCGGCACCGACGTCGGCGGAGCGTCAGGATCGTCCTCATGCACTTCAACAAGGCCGCGGCCCACATGGCTCGCCTTGCGGCTATAGGCATAATAGACCACCAGCCCCAATGCCGCCCAAGCCACAAACAGCAGCAGCGTATAACCCGACAAGCTGAAGAACAGGTAGAGACAGCCAAGGATCGAGATTGGTGCCACGATGTTGACGGCCGGTGTGCGGAACGGACGGACCCGGTTCGGATCGGTGCGGCGCAATACCATCACCGCGATAGAAACCATCGCAAAGGCAAACAGCGTCCCCGAGTTCGAAATGTCAGCCAGAGCGCCAACCGGGAAGAAGGCGGCGAACATGGCGACGAACACGCCGGTGATGATCGTAATGATATGCGGCGTCTTGAACTTCGGGTGGACGGTCGACAGCTTCTCGGGGAGAAGGCCATCGCGGCTCATCACGAAAAAGATGCGGGTCTGGCCATACATCATCATCAGGATAACCGAAGGCAGCGCCAAACCGGCTGCTAAACCGATAAGATCACCGACCTTTTCCCATCCGATTTCGCGCATGGTCCATGCAAGTGCTTCTTTCGAACAGACAACGGCATTGTTGCCGATAGCATTACAGGCTGCAGTCAATTCAGCGCTTCCCGGCGCCAGTCCAATGCCCTCCGGAGAAAGCATTGGCTGAGCGCCTACGGTTCCGATAACCCCGGCGGCGACCAGCATATAGAAAACGGTGCAGATTGCGAGTGAGCCGATCAGGCCGATCGGCATATTGCGTTGCGGATTCTGCGTTTCCTCGGCAGCCGTCGAAACGGCGTCGAAGCCGACATATGCGAAGAAGATCGACGCCGCCGCAGCCGAAACACCGCCAAAGCCGAGAGGAGCAAAGGGCTCAAAATTATCGGCTTGCATGACCGGCACTGCCAGCGCGACAAATAGCGTCAGCGCCGCAACTTTGATCAGAACAAGGACTGCGTTGACGCGGGCACTCTCCGTCGTTCCCAAGACAAGAAGGGCTGTCACCAGCAAAGCAATCAACATCGCAGGCAGATTGATAATACCGCCGCCCGATGGGCCCGCCGTCAGGGACAAAGGCAGCTCTATGCCAAGAACACTGTCGAGAAGCCCGACAAAATAACCCGACCAGCCAACCGAAACGGCACCGGCAGCCACGGCATATTCAAGCACCAGTGCCCAACCGACCATCCAGGCGAGCATTTCGCCCATCACGGCATAAGTATAGGTGTAGGCTGAACCGGATACCGGCACCATCGATGCCAGTTCCGAATAGCAAAGCGCAGCGACCGCACAGACAAAACCGGCAATGACGAAGGCCAGCATCATGCCGGGACCAGCCTTTTGCGCAGCTTCAGCGGTAAGGACGAAAATACCTGTGCCGATAATCGCACCGATGCCGAGCATCGTCAGCTGGAAGGCACCAAGTGATCGGTGGAGGGACTTTTTTTCCGCCGTCGCCAAAATGGCGTCTAGCGGTTTGACCCGGTCGAATATCATCAGATTCTCCCCAAAAATATATTTCTGGGGCGGAAATTAGAGCCTAAATGGCTGTGCGCAACAAAATTTCCCGTGCAACCGATAAAAGCTTGGGGGTAAAATGGACTATGGTGTTTGATTCAGAGCAACGCGCAATCCGTAACGGCGCATTCGCGGCGCTGATGGTTACGATAGCAGCATTCTCCGCGTGTTTGCTCATCGACCAGCCAATGTTTGAAATAAGTGATGTCCTGCACGGCAAAGGCATTTTGGCAGTCATCGCCGCTTTGCTCGCCAGCTGTCTGGCGGTTGCGATCATGATCGTTGCCAATCAGCGCTTTTTTGAGCCTCTTGATCGGAATGCAGCGGTTGCGACGACTGCCACCGAAAAATCGATTCTGCTACAGGCCATCCTGCGGAACACCCACGAACAGGTCACGATCGCAGCTCTGGTCTATATAGTCGCATTGCTAACTCTCCCGCCAAAATGGACTGATGCGATATTGGTAGCAGCAATTCTTTTCGTATTCGGACGGATTTTCTTTACCCGTGGATATTCCAAAGGTGCTGCAGGGCGGGCCTTTGGCTTTGGCCTGACTTTTTATCCCTCCATCCTGCTAGCGCTGCTCAGTCTTTACACGGCGCTGGTTTAGCGCATCAGCATCGGCCCGAGCGCTTTTCCACCGAAAAGATGGACATGGAGGTGCGGAACCTCCTGATGGCTGTCGATCCCGGCATTGGCGAGCAACCGGTAACCGGGTGCCACCAGCCCCTGTTCCCGCGCGACATGGCCCACCGCACGAATGAATCCGGCAATCTCCGCTTCGCTGGCCTTGCCGCTGAAATCATCCCAGCTGACATAGGTGCCCTTGGGGATCACTAGAATGTGGATTGGCGCCTGCGGATTGATATCATGAAAGGCGAGCGCCCATTCATCTTCATAAACCGTGCGATTGGGAATTTCTCCGCGCAGGATTTTCGCGAAAATATTCTGGTCGTCATAAGGCAAAGTGGCGTCAACGGGCACGCGTCATCCTTTCCTGCTGGCTTTTTCGTCAATGCCGGATGTGCCTTCGCGGCACTCCAATTCTTGCAAGATGTCGTCGAGGCTCAACCCTGCGTCCGCCAGCAGTATCGCAAGGTGGAACAACAGATCCGCCGCTTCACTGGTCAGCTTTTCCGGTCCTTCGCGCAAGGCTGCGATCACCGTCTCGGTGGCTTCCTCGCCCACCTTTTGCGCGATCTTGGCCGTGCCTTTGGAAAAGAGCGCAGCAACATAGCTCGACTCCGGGTCGGCACCCTTACGCGCGCGGATCACCGCTTCCAATCGCTCGATACGCGGGTCCATCACCGCCCCCTGCCCTGCAATTTCATAACCATCTGCCGTTCATCCTCAGGGATCAGGCCTTCAAGCACGCGCCAAAAGCCCGTCACCGACTCCTGCCCCGCCGCCGCATAGGCCGCCGACAAACCGACGCGCAAGGTTTCGAACAATTGTGCCTCAAAAGCTGCACCTTCGTCGGTAAGGCGCAAAAGCTTCTGCCGCCTGTCCTGTTCCCCCGCGCGGGTTTCAACCAGAGCCTTGTCGGACAGATCATTGAGCACGCGCCCCAGAGACTGTTTGGTAATCGACAGAATTTTGAGCAATGCATTTACCGGCAAATCGGGCTGGCGCGCGATGAAATAGAGTGCGCGGTGGTGCGCGCGGCCAAATCCATGATCAACCAACAGCTCATCAACCGAGCGCGTCAGGCGGGTGTAGCCGAAATAAAGAAGCTCGACACCGCGCCTCACTTCATCTTCGCGCAGGAAGAGCGGCGATGCAGCAGGTGAGAATGTCTCTATCGAGGGAGAAGATGGGACAGCCATATTGACGTATCTTGACGCAGCCCATAACTAAGTGCAAGCATTTCCTATATACCCCGATTTTCGTAATTATATTTCAAAATGGAACTTATCATGTCGCAATCTGCCCTTCCGACACTCGAACGCCTGCCGCATCCTTCGCCGGTTGCGGACGATGTGCGTGACGGGCTGATTGCCGATCCGGGGTTCGGTAAAGTTTTCACCGATCATATGGTCACGATCAAATATGGCGAAGGTCAGGGCTGGCACAGCGCGACGCTAGGCCCGCGCGGCCCGCTGACGCTCGATCCTGCAACCGCCGTGCTGCATTATGCGCAGGAAATTTTCGAAGGCTTGAAGGCCTATAGCCTTGCCGATGGATCGATAGCGCTGTTCCGGCCTGATGCCAATGCGCGGCGCTTTAACCAGTCGGCGCGCCGCCTTGCCATGCCTGAAATACCCGAAAGCTTGTTCATCGATTCGATAAAGGCGCTGATCGACGCAGACAAAGCCTGGTTCCCGCCGGTTGAGGGCGGATCGATCTACATTCGCCCCTTTATGTTCGCGAGCGAAGTGTTTCTCGGCGTCAAACCCTCGTCCGAATATTTGTTCATGATCATCTGCTCGGCCGCTGGCAATTATTTCAAGAGCGGCGCGCCGGCGATCAAGATCTGGATTTCGGAGAATTACACACGTGCTGCGCCGGGCGGAACCGGTGCGGCCAAATGTGGCGGCAATTATGCCGCAAGCCTGATTGCCCAGCAGGAGGCAATTGCTCAGGGCTGCGACCAAGTCGTCTTCCTCGACGCAGCAGAGCATCGTTGGGTTGAAGAACTGGGTGGCATGAACCTGTTCTTCGTATTCGATGATGGCAGCATCATCACGCCGCCCACCGACGGCACGATCCTCGAAGGCATCACCCGCGCTTCGCTGATACAGCTGGCGCACGAGGAGGGCCTGAAAGTCCGCGAAGAGAATTACGCCATCGACCAGTGGCGCGCCGATGCGGAAAGCGGGCGGTTAATCGAGACCTTTGCGTGCGGCACTGCAGCGGTCGTAACACCAGTCGGCAGCGTTCATGGATCGCAAGGCAGTTTCACGATCGGCAGCGGCGGCCCTGGCCAACTCACGCAAAAATTGCGCGCCAAACTGGTTGAAATTCAGCGCGGCGCCGCACCCGATCCTTATGGATGGGTTGATCGCATCAATTAAGCAACAGCACGTGTTGCCAAGCGGTTTTTGAACGCTATAAGGCCGCTCTCCCGAGCCGGTCAGGCTTAGGCTGCTGGGGTGTCGCCAAGTGGTAAGGCACCGGTTTTTGGTACCGGCATTCGCAGGTTCGAATCCTGCCACCCCAGCCAATTTTTCCCTGAAATCACATAACTCTTTGACTTTAGGTATATATATCCTAGGTTAAGTTTTGTAAAAGGTCGTAACTATTCGACCGCCTGTATAGCGTAACTTGTAAATCCGCTTTAATTGGCCGCCAAAGGGCGATGTGACCGGCGGAACTCAAGAATAGTCGGTCCATCGTGGGTAGATGGGTGGATATATGCGAATTGCTATTGCAGACGATGAAAGTGATGTCGTCAGTTTCCTGAAGAATCTCGTCGAAGAATTGGGGCATATTGCCACAACTTTTTCGGACGGTGCGGCCCTGTCGCAATCATTGGTCCGGGAGACCTATGATCTTGTGATCATGGACTGGACGATGCCAAAGAAAGATGGTCTGGCCACGCTCAACTGGATGCAGTCTTCGATGCAGGAGCGCCCTCCTGTTATCATGATGACCAACCGCACCGCAAAGAAAGACATTAGCGATGCTCTGAATGCCGGTGCGGACGATTATATCACCAAACCGGAAGATCCGGTGGTAATTTCGGCGCGCATCAATGCTCTGTTGCGCCGAAGTGCCGGTAGCGGCGCCTTTGAATCAAAGGCCGTTTACGGTGCCTATGAATTTGATCGCATTGACCAGACGGTAACGATCGAAGGTAAGGTTGTAACCCTGACAGCCAAGGAATTCGAGCTTGCCGACATGTTCTTCCGCAACCGCGATCGAACCTTGTCGCGTAACTATATCATGGAAACAATTTGGCGGACGACGGCGGCGCTCGCAACCCGCACGCTCGACATGCATATCTCGCGCGTTCGCGCCAAGCTGGACCTCAAACCGGAAAACGGGTTTCGCATCTTCACGGTATTCGGCTACGGGTACCGTCTGGAGACTATCGAGAAAAGGTAACGCCATGGGGAAACTGGCTTTATCCGTCGCAACATTCTCGCTTGCGATGTGCCTGTGCGCACCCGCAAAGGCTGAAGATACGATCAGCTATAAGGTGGTCCGTGGCGATACGCTGATCGGGCTTGCCGAAAAATATATGCTACGCACCGGAGATTACCGCATCATCCAGAAGCGGAACCGGATTGCCGATCCGCGAATGATCCCCGTAGGCACCACCCTCAAACTGCCCCGCGCACTTCTGAAGTTCCAGCCATCTACCGCTCGCCTTTCTTCGGTGAAGGGGCAAGTCACGATGATCGACGGCAGCACCGCCAAGGCTGCATCATCAGGCCTGCTTCTTGCCGAAGGCCAAGCTGTAAAAACATCAGGCGGCTCCTTTGCCTCGCTGCTGCTCGAAGACGGCTCGCGCATTTCGGTGCCCTCCAATACCGATCTGAAGATTGTTCGTCTGCGCCGCTACATCCTCGAATCCGCTTTGGACTATGACTTTCAGGTCGATCGCGGCAGCGCCCGCTCGAAAGTTGCGCCGCTCAAATCCGCGAATGACCGGTATCAGGTGCGAACCCCGCGCGCCGTTTCAGCTGTGCGCGGCACCGATTTCCAGACGCGATTTGACGAAAATACAAATCGCGACTTTGCCGAAGTGGACGAAGGCGCGCTTGCGGTTGGCGTGAAGAGTGGCGAAACATTGTCCGTGCCGGCGGGCAATGGGCTGGCCGTCAATGCAGATGGCAGCGCGATCACCGAAGCCCTGCTGCCTCCGCTGAACATAGAGGGGGCGGGCAAGCTGCAAAATGATATCTCTGTCCGCTTTGCCCTGTCTGACCAGAAACCGGCTATTCGCGTAAACATTGCCAAAGATGCCGGATTTGAAGAGCAAATTGCCGAACAGATTGTTTCGGGCGAGACAGCCGATTTCGGAAATCTGGACGACGGCAACTATTTTTTCCGCGCCCGCGCGATTTCGGCAAATGGTCTTGAGGGCCTGCCTGCAACCTATGCGTTCAAACGGCGGCTGAACTCGGTCAGCGGGACGGCTGGCGCATCGGACGAAGGCTGGGTGTTCAAGTGGAGCGGCCAAGGACGGGGAACCATCCGTTACAATTTCCAGCTTTTCAAAGGCAACACCGATGGCCCTGCTTTTGTTGACGAAACAGGCCTGACGGAGCAGCAAATTATCCTGTCCGAACTTCCCGATGGCGACTATTACTGGCGGGTCGGCTCTGTTCAATTTGCAGACGGCGAAACCAACACCAACTGGACGCCCCTTGAAAAGATTATCGTCGCATCGAATTGATAGGCAGCAGGCAATAACTGGCGACGACACATGAACCTTCGTCGCCGATTGCTGATCGAATGGGCTTTGATTGCCTTGTTCGGCACGCTCGCCGTCATACTGGCGACGCACTGGCGCGGCACTTCTGCGTTCGACAATCTGGTTTACGACCAGCTTTCCTCGTTCTCCCGTCCACAGCCTGACGATCAGATATTGTTGATCAATATCGACGAAGCCAGTCTGGCCCGGATTGGCAAATGGCCGTGGAACCGGAATATCCATGCGCGACTGATTGACAAACTCGCCGCCGCCGGCCCCCGCACCATATTGCTCGACGTGCTGATGAGCGAAGCCGCCAATGAGGCTGATGATAGCGCACTGGCCGACGCGATGCGAAAGTCCGGCGCGGTTTTCCTGCCGCTGAATTTTCACAGCCCCGGAAGCGATGGCAAAGCCTATGATACCGAATATCCGCTGCCCACACTTGGTGCGGCGGCAAAAGGAGTGGGGCACGTCAACATCACCTTTGACAATGACGGTATCGTGCGACGGGTAAATCTCTGCTTTGCCAGCGATGAGCGTCGCTGGCCGCATCTGGCCGAACTGGTGTATCGCAACGGCGCACGGCCCTCTCGTGCATTTGCTAGAATGCCGCGTTGCGGGCAGGAGTTGCTCCTGCCTTATGCGCCGCGCGACAGTTATTCGGAAATTTCCTTCGCCGATGCGCTGGAAGGCGGCATTCCCGAACAATTGGTCAAAGGGCGCGACATCATCATCGGTGCTACTGCCGCCGGAATGGGGGACAATTATCCTGCCCCCTTCAGCGATGGTGGCATCGTATCTGGATCTGAAATCATGGCAAATATGGTTGCCGCACTTCGCCGTGATGGCTTCATCACACCGGCGCCGACTTGGCAAATTGCCCTGCTCTCACTTTTGCCTATGTGGTTATTGATGCTGGGCTTTCTGCGCTGGCAACCCCGAACGGCGTTGATCGTTTCGCTGTGCCTGATTGCGACCGTGTTGTTGGCAAGCACGAGCGCCTTGTCTGCGAATATCTGGTTTCCGTCGGGTGCCGCGCTGATCGGCATCATATTGGTCTATCCGTTGTGGGGCTGGCGTCGTCTGCAGGCGATGAGCGCCTTCATGCAGAGCGAACTGGGCGAACTCGAGCGCGAGGGCGAGATCGTTCCGTTGGCACTGAACCCCGACCGAGGGAGCGATTTGGTCGGGCGGCAAAGTGCAGCCCTAGGCAGCGCCATCGACCACTTGCGCGATCTGCGACGCTTTGTTTCAGATTCGCTGGAGCATTTGCCCGATCCGATGTTCGTGACCGATACCGTCGGCACAGTGACAATGGCGAACCATCGGATCGAGGAGTATCTGGGACCAAAGCTGAAAGGCACGACGCTGAAATCTTTGCTCGATCGCATTGTTGCGCCCGCGCACCGGCGCAATGTTGATGAGTATTTGCGAGAGATAGAGCGCGAACCAGACGGCGATCACCAGCCATTTGTGCGCTTTGTCTCGCCTGACGGCAGCCATTTTGTTATGCGTAGCGCCCCGGTTGTCAACGACGTCGATGTGCATGTCGGGCAAATCCATTATCTGGCGGATATCAGCGCATTGGCGCAGGCGGAAAACGATCGCGAGGAAGCGCTGCAACTGCTGTCGCACGATATGCGTTCGCCCCAGTCAGCCATTATCGCCTTGCTACCTACCGTGCCGGACAAGGATGTCAGCCGCCGCATAGAGGGTCACGCCCGCCGGACAATCGCGCTGGCGCAGGACTTTGTGGATGTCGCGCGCATGGGCGAAAGTCCGTTCGAAGGCAGCGATGTTTTGCTGGCCAACCTTGCGCACGATATTGCCGACAACCTTTGGCCGCTGGCGCGGGAACGCGAAGTGACGATAGAAGTCACCGATCAAAGCGACAGCGCATTTGTGCTGGCAGAGCCGGACAGCCTGAGCCGGGCGATTACCAATATCCTCGACAATGCAGTCAAATTCAGCCCGCTTGGCGGTTCGATACTCGTAACCACCCGGCGCATCAGCGATGTTGCAGGGAATATGCTCGAGCTGACGATTTGCGATAATGGGCCGGGTATCGACCCTGAGCTGCTGCCCAGACTGTTTACCCGATTTGCGGCTCGGTCGGCGCCCGATGCGCGCATCAAGAGCAGCGGCCTTGGCCTGACTTATGTCCGTGCGGTTGCGGAACGGCATGGTGGCAAGGTCTGGGTAGAAAATGGCACGAAAGGCGCATGTTTCCACCTTCGCTTGCCCGAAGCGGTAGATCCTATTCCAGACCCTGACGCGTAATTTTATAGGCACCTTTGGGCTGCGAAAGATCGGCGAGGGCAGCGGTGACCAGAGCAGGAAGAACCTCCACCATTTGCGCCTTGCAATGATATTCTGACGCCGTGCCGCGATACAATTCTATACCGTCGGTAATGCGCGTCAACGTGACCGCCAGCCGCATCTCTCGATCGGCGCAACTCTGCAGCGGCTTGTGCGCTTTGGCAGCGGCAATGTCCGCCACGGTATCGCCGGACTTGGTTTTTACCGATATCGCTGCATCGCGCTCCGCAAAGGCGACGTGAAGCTGGACGTCGCCGGCCTGTGTTTCGCGATAACCCTTTTCCGTTAACAGCGTGATCACAGCAGCGCGTGCTTGTGCGGCAGTTGAGGAGGTTGGAAGAGCTTCCTGAAAGATGGTCGTCGATGATGCAATGCCGGGCCCTGCGCTATTCACACGCGTTTCCACAGGACCGGCACAAGCAGCCAGACCCAGCATCAACGAACTCAAAAGCAGGCGCGACCCCATGAAGGGTCTTTAGCAGAGGGCGCTCACCGCGTCAGCAGGAAATACACGACGTAAAACCAGCTGAAAAATCCATGGATGATCGCCCACAATACCGATTTATGCGCGGTGTAACTGATCACTATCGCCAGCGCGCTGCCGAAGCCGATGCCCGATTTGACGACATCGCGCTGGATTATGCGAACACGTTCGCCTGTCATCACGCAGCCTGCTTGGCGCGTTCAGCCAATTCCTGATTGAGCATTTCTGCCAGCAAGAAGGCCAGTTCGAGCGACTGCGCCGCATTCAGGCGTGGATCGCAATGCGTATGATAGCGATCTGCGAGCGCCTCATCGGTCACAGCAATCGCACCGCCGGTGCATTCGGTGACATTCTGGCCTGTCATCTCGATATGGATGCCACCGCCAAAGCTGCCTTCCGCCCGGTGTACGGCGAAGAAACCACGCACTTCTGCCAATATCCGTTCAAATGGACGGGTTTTGTAACCGCTGGCCGACTTGATTACATTGCCATGCATTGGGTCGCACGACCAGATAACCGGATGGCCTTCGCGCTTCACCGCGCGCACCAGCTTTGGCAGACCGGTTTCGATCTTGTCATGGCCGTAGCGCGTGATCAGCGTCATCCGGCCCGGAACGCGTGCCGGGTTCAGCGTGTCGAGCATTTTCAACAAGGCATCCGGTTCCAAGCTGGGCCCGCATTTCATGCCGATCGGGTTGCCGATTCCGCGCAGGAATTCGACATGCGACGAACCCTCAAAGCGGGTGCGGTCGCCGATCCACAGCATATGCGCCGAGGTGTCATACCACTGATTGGTCAGCGAATCCTGCCGCGTCATCGCCTGTTCGTAGGGCAATAGCAGCGCTTCGTGGCTGGTGTAGAAGCTGGTACCCTTGATCTGGGGAACCGTTTCCGGCGTGATGCCGCAGGCTTCCATGAAGGCCAGAGCCTCACCGATACGGTCAGCCACATCCTTGAACTTTTTCGCCCAGGGCGAACGACCCATGAAATCATGCGTCCAGGCATGCACCTGTTGCAGGTTTGCATAGCCGCCCTGGCTGAAGGCGCGCAGCAGGTTCAGCGTCGCCGCAGCCTGACTATATGCCTTGACCATACGTTCGGGATCGGGCTCGCGCGCAACGGCTTCGAAGGCGATGTCGTTGATAATATCGCCGCGATAGCTGGGAAGCTCTACACCATCGATCACTTCGGTATCGGTCGAGCGCGGCTTGGCAAACTGGCCCGCCATCCGGCCGATTTTCACGACCGGCAGCTTGCTGGCAAAGGTCAGGACAACGGCCATTTGCAACAGCACGCGAAAGGTATCGCGGATATTGTTCGGGTGGAATTCGGCAAAGCTTTCGGCGCAATCGCCACCCTGTAGCAGAAACGCCTTTCCTTCTGCCACATCGGCGAGTTCCGAGGTCAGGTTGCGCGCTTCACCGGCGAATACCAGCGGCGGAAAGTTGCGCAGCGTTGCCTCCGTCGCGGCCAGCGCTTGCTGATCGCGATAGGTCGGCATCTGCTTGCCGTCATGGTTGCGCCAGCTTTCGGGCGTCCAATTCGCCGCCATCTTCATTACTCCACTAAGTCTATTGCGGGCGGCCTTCTAGGCGCGATGCCGATGATGGTGCAAGCAAAAGCGCCTATTTCCGCTGCAAACGCAAGTTTGTTGCTGCGCTGCACAATTTTTTACAAGCGCCGTTAAAATATGTCGCGTTAATCCAAGGCTTTCCGCGCGTCCCGCGATGGAACAGCGCCAAAATAGCACTCCAGATTGTAATGCTTTGCGCCTATAGGCGACTCGTTACAGGGGTATAACTTTCGTCACAGCCATGCTGCACCAACCGTTCCAGACTGATAGCGCGCCGCCAAAACGGCAAGCGCCTGCCAAGCGCCAACGGCGCTTGTTCGGCTGGCGCGAGGTGCTGCTGGTGGTTGTCGCCTTCCTGCTGTTAGCCCTATTGCCGAGTTCTGCCCAATGGGCGTGGAGTGTACCGAGCAAGCCTTCGACCAAGGATCTGCTTGCGGATGCCGCCGAACGGGCAGACGAGAATTTCTCGGGTTCGGCATTCTTCTTCCTTGATCCGGATATGAATGCCCCTGCGGCACCCGAACTCAAACTGGCGAAGTCGTCGGCGAGCATTTCGCCGGAAACATCGGCATTGGTTGCCAAGGCCGATCTATCGGCATTCGAAACCAATGCTGCCGCGGCCCCCTTTGTCATGAAGGCAGGAACAGTCGATTATGGTCGGGCGCTGAAATGCCTGACCG
The DNA here is from genome assembly GCF_040079335.1 of Sphingorhabdus sp. Classification (GTDB taxonomy): domain Bacteria; phylum Pseudomonadota; class Alphaproteobacteria; order Sphingomonadales; family Sphingomonadaceae; genus Sphingorhabdus_B. Next base: position 21,048 of record NZ_JBEBKL010000005.1, on the reverse strand, counting down.
ACGCGATTTATTATGAAGCGGCGAATGAACCCGATGCAGGCCAGCGTGCCGTCGCGCAGGTAATCATCAACCGTATGCGCCACCCAACCTATCCGAACAGCGTCTGCGGCGTGATCTATCAAGGGTCGGAACGCTCCACCGGTTGCCAGTTCAGCTATAGCTGCGACGGATCGATGGCGCGCACCCCTGCACGCCCGTCCTGGCTGCGCGCACAGCGTGTTGCGATGCAGGCGCTGTCAGGTTCGGTTTATGCACCTGTGGGCATGGCGACGCATTATCACGCGACATATGTTTATCCTTATTGGGCCCCCAGCCTGAACTTCATCAGCACCATCGGTGCCCATCGTTTCTACAGCTGGAAAGGCAGCGCAGGCCGCCCTTCTGCCTTCTTCCGCAGCCATGCTGGCCGCGAGCCATTCCCGGGTCCCAAGCCACGCGCATGGAATGCCGAAGCGACACCTCTGCTCGATCCGATCGAATTGCAGAAGCAATATGAACGCCAATTTGCGGCGGTTCGCCTGAAAGCCGAAGCCGAAGCCATCGCTGCTGCCAAGGCCGGGCTGGCTGGTGGGTCAACCGGCGCCGCAGCTTATGCCGACATCTCACCCTATCGCCCTGCCCGCGCACAAAGCTACAATGTGCCCGACTATTCTGCAGACGCCCGAGCAAAGGGTGGCGACGCGGCTTATGCTGGCGGCAAGCTGCCGACCAATGGCGATGTGAAGAGCGAATATCAGGCGAGCGGCAGCTGGAAGAAACAGCCCAGCGGGATCTGACCTTCGTAAGTCAGCCCAGTTTCTTGCTGATACGCAAAATCGCCCGCAAACCGCCCTCAGCGCGATTTTCCAGAACCACATCGCCGCCATGCGCCCGGGCAATCGCGCGGGCGATGGTCAGCCCGAGCCCCGAACCACCCGATGCCCGGTTGCGCGAGCTTTCTGCGCGCGCAAACGGTTCGAACAGGTTGGTCAACTGCTCCGTCGTCAATCCCGGCCCCTGATCGTCAATCGTGATCGACAACTGGTTTCCGTCGCACGCGGTCGAAATCTGCGCCTTGCCGCCATATTGTAGCGCATTGCCCATCAGGTTGCGCAAAGCCCGACGCAGCAAGACAGGGCGGACAGCGGCGCGGCATTTTTCAGCGCTCTCGACGACCTTAAGGCGATCCTCGCCGTCGAGTTCATCGGCGACCATTTCCACCAGCGCACTAACATCGGTGAGCACCAGCGCCTCTGCCGATTTGCCGAGGCGGGCGAGGATCAATATATCGTCGAGGATGTGAACCATCTCGTCGACGGTCGCCGCCATCTTCATCCGTTCATCTTCATCCTCGACAGATTCGATGCGCACGCGCAGCGAGGCCAACGGCGTTTTCAGGTCATGGCCAATGGCACCGAGCATAACATCCTTTTCAGTCAGCATCGCGTTGACGCGCTGTTCCGCCGCGTTGAAGCTGTCGATCAGGCTGCGGATGTCGTCCGGCCCTCGCGGCTCGAGCGGAGGAGCACCGCTGGCTAAACCTTCATGCGCCAGACGATCATTCAACTGGCGCAACGGCTTCGAGATCTGCCGAATGACAAGCAACAATGGGATCATCACGGCGAGATAGATCAGCAAAGTCTCGATTGCGATCAAGGTCAAGGGCTGGGAATAGTGTGGTCGTACACCCAAAATGGCATGGACCCATCGGCCATCGTCAAACTTCAGCGTTAGCAGAAGCACCTCTTTCGGCATCTTCCCGCCCCTCGAAATCCAGGGGCGGCCTTGATGGTCGAATTTAGGTTCGCGCATATTTTGCGGAAGGTTACTTTCTGGGCCCTTAGACAATCGCACCGAATCTATTTGTGGATAGATCGACTGAAGGGGCGCAGCCACTCGTTCAGCTAATTCGTCGGTGCTGGAAAAGCTGGGGGGCTGTAGCGCCCGGTCAGTTATCCAGATGGCCACTTTCCGCTTTCGGATCAGCGAATCTTTGGCGCCTGCATCTATAAGTTCCATCTGGTTGGCGACCGTCGCAGCCAGATGAGATGCAGCCTCAACAACCGAACGCCCCTGAAACGCGCGATAGCGTATGACGGTATTGATGCCCTGCACCAGCAGCACGCCGAGCGCCGTTACCAGCATTATCCTGCCAGTCAGCGTCTTCGGGAAGAATCGGAGCCATCTCGCCATTCTCAAAACTTTTGCACTTCAACCGAGAAGCGGTAACCGCCGCCCCAGATCGTCTTTATATATTTCGGGTCCTTGGTGTCAGGCTCCAGCTTGCGGCGCAGGCGGCTGACCTGATTGTCGATCGCGCGGTCGAACGGCCCTGCGATGCGGCCCTTGGTGAGGTCGAGCAGTTGATCCCGATTGAGCACCTGCCCTGCCCGCTCCACCAGCGCCTCAAGCAAGCGATACTCGCCGGACGACAGCGGCACGAGTGCGCCGTGCGGATCGAACAATTGCTGCTCTGCGGTCTTCAACTGCCAGCCATCAAAGGCCCAGATGGTGCCGCCATTGCCATTGGCAGGCTGCGCACCGTTGGTACGGCGTAGCGCCACTTTGATCCGCGCGACCAGTTCGCGCGGAGAAAAAGGTTTGACGACATAATCATCGGCACCGATTTCGAGACCTACAATCCGGTCGGCTTCTTCGGAACGTGCGGTCAGCAATATGACCGGCGGGCCGGCATTTTCGGCGATGAAGCGCGTCAGGCTTAACCCGTCTTCACCCGGCATCATGATATCGAGCAGGACGACATCAATGTCATAACCTTTGAGCGCATCGCGCGCATTCGCCGCATTGCCAGCCTCAGTCACGCGATAGCCCTGTTTCTCCAGATAGCGCGCCAAAGGATCGCGGATCGACAGTTCATCGTCGACCAACAGGATATGGGGGCGGGTCTTGGGCATCGGCTGTTACTATCGCGCCAATCGGTAAAGGGGAAGCGGGGCGGCGTCATAGGGGTGAAGCCGCCCCGCTAGGGGAGAAGGAGGCTTAGTTTGTGGCAGGAGCCTTCATGCGTTCGCGCATCGCGCTGCGCATGGCATCATGCTCAGCGCTCGAAATCTGGCCGTCCTTGTTGGTGTCTGCTTTGGTGAAATGGGCGTCGATCGCGGCGGTCATCTCCGCCTTGGTGATCGCCATGTCGCCGTTGGTGTCGGCCATTTTGAGCATCTTCATGCCACCACCGCCGCGATGGCCTTTTCCTTCACCATGATGGCCACGACCTTCGTGATGGCCGCGCATCTTGCCTTCGCCACGTTCGCCACGTTCTGCCATACGCGCTGCATGGGCTGCGGTGAATTCGGTTTCGCTGATGCTGCCATTTTTATCGGTGTCGATTTCGCCGAACTTGGCTTTGTGCTTGGCTTCACGGTCGACAGCATTGATCTGGCCGTCGGCGTTGACGTCCATCTTGGTGAAATGGGTGTTGGCCATCGCGGTCACTTCCGCCTTGCTGAGCGAGCCATCGCCGTTGGCATCGGCTTTGCTCATCTGGCCGGGGGCTGCAAAGGCAACTGCTGCGGCAATTGCAGCAGTCGCAACCGCGCCGCCGCCGATGAGGAGTTTCTTTTTCATGTCACTTGACCTTCGTGTCTGTCCATAGAGCCGCTATGGCCGGTTACCTGCTGTTTAGGAGGCAAAGGTCGCAGAACTATACGAAGCGCGCATGAAATTGTCGCAAATGGTAACGGCTGTAAAAGCGGCAGGTGTTCTTAAAATGTGGGAAGTTTGGAGCGGGTAAGGGGAATCGAACCCCTCTAGCTAGCTTGGAAGGCTAGTGCATTACCACTATGCTATACCCGCCCGCTCCGATGGCGGCGCTAATGCCATTGCATTCAAAGGTCGTCAATCATTCTTCTACCAGATATACTTTCCGGAATCCCCACTCGGCGACTGCAGCACCGAGCACCAGAAGCACCACTATGAAAAGTGGCACTCCAAAAAAATTTGTGCTCGCGGTGAGAGCAGCGAATACGCCGATGGCTATGCCGATACGGGATTTCAGTTTGGGGGAAATCAGCTTGGACCCGCATTTGCGGCACTGGAACGGCTTTCCCAAGCCGCCAAAAATCATCTTCAAAGGTATTGTAGTCTCGCAGCGGGGGCACCCGCCACGAGACCATGACTTCTTTTCGATCAATGCTTTTTGTCGGCCCAGATGGTGCGGTATGACAGATAGCACAGGGCAGTGAAGATGATCAGGAAGATCAGCGACGCCCAGCCAGCGGTCTTGCGCGCTTCCATCTTTGGCTCTGCAGTCCATGTCAGGAAAGCAGCTACGTCCTTGGCCATCTGGTCCTTGGTTGCCTTGGTGCCATCGTCAAACGTCACCTGATCGTCACCAGTCAGCGGCGGGGCCATCGCAAGGTTGAGGTTGGCGAAATAGGGGTTGTAGTGCAGCCCGGTGCCCGGACGGTTTTCCTTGGGCAAAGTTGCCGGAACAGCCTGATAACCGGTCAGCAGCGAATAGACATAGGCGGTGCCGTTGTGGCGTGCTTTGGTCATCAACGAAAGATCTGGCGGAAGTGCGTTGTTATTGGCTGCGCGCGCAGCTGTTTCGTTCGCATAGGGCGAAGGTATCTTGTCCGCTGGCAGGCCCGGGCGCGTAGCCGGCTCGCCGGTTTCCGGATTGATCGAGGGAATCTCGGTCTTCCAGCCCTTGGCAATCGCCTTCACTTCATCTTCGCTATAGCCAAGATCTTCAAAGTTACGGAAGGCGATCTGATTGAGGCTGTGGCAGGCAGAGCAGACTTCGGCGTAAACTTTCAGGCCACGTTGCAGTTGCGCCTTGTCATAGGAACCGAAGGGGCCGTCATGCTTGAACGACACCTTTTTCGGATGCTTGAGGAATTGCGATTCCACGGTGGGCGGAACAGGTTCGGTAACTGCAGTATATGCACCCGTGACGAGCGAGATCAGCAGCATTCCGCTGAAGAACAAGCCGACCAGACCAGCGATAAGACGGACCATGATGCTATTCTTTCCCTGTTAGGCAGCAGCAGTTTCGAGCGGCTTGCCGGTGACCGCTTCGGTGATAGAGTTGGGCAACGGCAAGGTTTTTTCAATCCGCGACACGATCGGCAGGATGATCAGGAAGTGCGCGAAATAATAGGCAGCAGCTATCTGGCTGATCATCACATAGGGCTGCTCTGCTGGCATCATGCCGCAATAGCCAAGAGCAACGACACTTGGGAGCAAGCCGAACCAGAAGAACTTCCGGAACAGCGGGCGATAATTGCCCGAGCGCACTGGCGAGGTATCCAGCCAAGGCAGGAAGAACAGCAGCAAGATCGAACCGAACATTGCGAGCACGCCCATCAGCTTCGCCGGGATGATAACAATACCCGTGAAAGGAATACCGAAATCGACCGTGAACGCCTTGAGGATCGCATAAAACGGCAGATAATACCATTCAGGCACGATGTGCGCCGGCGTCGAAAGCGGATTGGCCTGAATATAATTGTCCGGGTGACCCAGCATGTTCGGCGAGAAGAATGTCACGGCCACAAAGGCGAGCAGGAACAGGCCAAGCCCGAACCCGTCTTTCGCAGTGTAGTAAGGATGGAAAGGCACAGTATCACTTTCCGCCTTCACCGAAACACCGGTTGGGTTCGAAGAACCCGGAATATGCAACGCCCACACGTGCAGGATGATTGCGCCCAGAATGACGAAGGGCAACAGATAGTGCAGCGAGAAGAAGCGGTTCAGCGTTGCCTGATCAGGCGCATAACCACCAAGCAGCCACTGGCGCAGCGGCTCACCCACAACCGGAATGGCGGAGAAGAAGCCGGTGATCACCTGCGCACCCCAATAGCTCATCTGCCCCCAGGGAAGCACATAACCCATGAAGCCGGTTGCCATCATCAGCAGGAAGATAACCACACCGAGCAGCCACACCATTTCGCGCGGCGCCTTGTACGAGCCGTAGAACAGCCCGCGGAAAATGTGGATATAGACCACGATGAAGAAGAAGCTGGCGCCGTTCATATGCGCATATCGGAGGAACCAGCCACCATTCACATCGCGCATGATATGTTCGACGCTGTTGAACGCGCCATCGATGCTCGCATAATAATGCATGGCAAGGATGATGCCGGTGATGATCTGGATCACCAAGGCGACACCCGACAACACGCCGAAATTCCACCAATAGTTGAGGTTACGCGGAACAGCGTAGCCGCTCCCGATGGCGTTATAAACAAAACGGGGGAGCGGCAGGCGTTCATCGACCCACTGCATCACCGGATGCTGAGGCTTATACTCGTTGGCCCAAGGGAAACTCATTTCGGTGCGCTCCTCAACCGATTTTCACGACTGTGTCGGACATGAATGCGAATTCGGGAACCTGCAGGTTCAGCGGTGCCGGACCCTTGCGGATGCGGCCGGCGGTATCATAGTGCGAACCGTGGCAGGGGCAGAAATAGCCCCCAAACTCGCCCTTAACTTCACCAGCGGCAGCGCCCAGCGGCACGCAACCCAAATGGGTGCAGACACCCATGGAGATCAGCCAGTTTTCTTTGCCGGGCTTGGTGCGTTCGGCCAGCGTCTGCGGATCGCGCAGAGTGCTAACGGCAACCTTGTTGGCTTCGACAACTTCGGCCGGAGTCAGGTTACGGATGAAGACCGGTTGCTTGCGCCAGCTGGTCTTGATCGCCTGACCTGGCTCGATCGCCGACACATCGACCTCGATCGAAGCGAGCGCGCGGACATCGGCACTGGCCCCCATCTGATTCAATAGCGGCAAGGCAACTGCGGCGGCACCAACGCCTGCCCAGCTGACTGCAGCGATGTGTATAAAATCCCGACGGCGAACGCCATCTTCGGCAACTGTTTCTGTCATGCTTTCCGCCTGTTCGACCGTAGCCATGTTTTGCCCTCAAACTCCGCTGAGATGCGACAAAGTGTCGCGCGGTTAACCCCTATATTCTTGTCATTCTTGCACAGTCTTGCCTGCAGGCCAACTGTGATTCCGCGGCCTCATAGACGCGTTGCGCCCGATTTGCCAACCGGGAAATTGGCTAATATGTGTCATTCGCCTGTGCATAAGTTGCAAAAAACGGAACCAGATTTGAAAATTGCCCTTTACCAGCCAGACATCGCGGGAAATGTCGGTACGATTTTGCGCCTGAGCGCGTGCCTTGGCGTGCCCTGCGCGATCATTGAGCCATGCGGTTTTCCCTTTTCGGACAAGGCGCTGAAACGGGCGGGCATGGATTATGCGGAAGCCGTCGAGGTGCAACGCTTTGCGGACTGGCAGGCTTTCAACCAAAATGCCAAAGACGAAGGTCGTCGGATTGCGCTGATGAGCAGCAAGGGCTCAAACTCCCTCTACCAAACCGATTTCATGGCCAGCGACATCTTGCTCTTTGGCTCAGAAAGCGCCGGCGTACCTGATCATGTCCATTCAGCCAGCGACCTGCGCATCCGGATTCCGATGCAACCCGGATTTCGCTCCTTGAATGTTGCCGTGTCGGCTGGCATCGCGCTATCCGAAGCCCTGCGCCAAACGGGGCAATTGCCACTGGAGATTATGCCATGACGCTGACGCTCGACGTCCAGCAACAAACCGCCCGCGAATGGTTCGAAAGCCTTCGCGACCGGATATGTGCCGAATTCGAAGCGATCGAACGCGAAGCCGGATCGGACGCAACCTTCGACTATCTCGGCTGGGACCGCACCGATCATGACGGCTCGCCCGGTGGCGGCGGGGTGCGCGGCGTGATGAAGGGCAAGGTCTTCGAAAAGGTCGGCGTCAATGTTTCTACCGTGGGCGGCGCGTTCAACCCCGAATTCGCTCAGACCATCCATGGCGCCGCTGAAGACCCCAGCTTTTTTGCAACCGGTATCAGTCTGGTCGCGCATATGGCCAACCCGCATGTGCCCGCCGTGCATATGAATACCCGCTTCCTCGCAACCACCAAGCGCTGGTTTGGTGGCGGGGCGGACCTTAACCCGCCCATTGCCTATGACGAAGACACCGAAGATTTCCACGCCCGGTTGCGCGCGGCCTGTGCGCCGTATGGTCCGGACGTCTATGAACGCTATAAGAAATGGGCCGACGATTATTTCTGGATACCCCACCGCCAAATGCATCGCGGCGTGGGCGGGATATTCTACGACCATCTCGAATGCGAAAATGACACGATGTTCGAACGGAATCTGGCTTTCACCCGTGAAGTGGGTGAGGCCTTTCTCGACAGCTTCCCCAAGATTGTGCGCAAGCGGATGGGGCAGGAATTCAGCGAGACGGAAAAGCAGGCACAGCGCATCTGGCGCGGCCGCTATGCCGAGTTCAACCTTGTCTATGATCGCGGCACCACCTTTGGCCTGAAAACCGGCGGCAATGTCGATGCAATCCTGATGAGCCTGCCGCCCGAGGTGGTCTGGGAATAGACCCTTGGCTTACTCCGCGATTCCCAACGGCCATATCGCCGCAATAGTCACCTCGCTCGAAATGACCGAGCGCCCGCCATTGCGTCCAATGCCGGCAGGTGAATTGCGGCTAGAGCGGTGGGAGGCCCCTGCCCTCGAAAAATACCGCCTGCTCTACCGCCGCGTTGGTGAACCCTGGCTCTGGTTCTCACGGCTGGTGATGCCGGATGAAGAACTGGCGGCGATCATCCATGATCCCGACGTGATGATCTGGGCTGTGACCGACCGGCGCGGGATCGAGGTCGGCATTCTCGAACTCGACTTCCGTGAAGGCGGCCAGTGCGAACTGGCTTTCTTTGGTCTCATCCCAGCGCTCAATGGCAAGGGTCATGGGCGCTGGCTGATGGCGATGGCGCTGCAGGCCGCATGGGCGCGCAATGGGGTTGAACGGCTTTGGGTACATACCTGCACACTCGATGCACCCGGCGCGCTAGGCTTCTATGTCAAAAGTGGCTTTATCCCCTATCAGCGTCAGCTCGAAACCTTTCCCGACCCGCGCCTGACCGGCCATTTGCCACGCGATGCTGCGCCGCAAATTCCAATTATCGATTAGGAACCAATATTTTATGCTCCACTTCGAAGACATCGTTGTCGGTACCAAATCCAGCTATGGCCGTTATGAAGTCACCCGCGAGGAAGTGATCGAATTCGCCAGCAAATATGATCCACAACCCTTCCATTTGAGCGACGAAGCCGCAGCCCAAACCTATTTCGGGCGCCTTTCCGCCAGCGGCTGGCACACCGGCTCAATGGCGATGCGGATGATGGTCGACAATATGAAGGTCAACCAGCAGGCCGGCCTCGGCTCCCCCGGCATCGACGAACTGCGCTGGCTGAAACCGGTCTATCCCGGCGACACATTGCGCATCGAAAACGAAATACTTTCTAAACGCCGCTCAAAATCGCGCCCGGAAATGGGCAGCTTTGTCGGACGCACCACGGTGTTCAATCAGGACAATGTTGCGGTAATGTCGATGGTTTCGACGGGCTTGATCAGGGTACGAAATCCGGAGGGTTCGGGCGAGTAATCACTTCCTCCCAAACAGCTTCTCAACATCCCCCAACGCCAGTTTCACCCAGGTCGGCCTGCCATGGTTGCACTGGCCCGAACGAGGCGTAACTTCCATTTCGCGGAGCAAAGCATTCATCTCAGCCACGCTCAGCACGCGGCCAGCGCGGACGGAGCCGTGGCAGGCCATGGTTGCCGCGACTAGATCGAGCCGTTCTTTCAAGCTGATCGCTTCGTCATAGGCGGCAAGATCGTCGGCAAGATCGCGAATCAGCGACTGGACATCTTTGGTGCCGAGCAAGGCGGGCACAGAGCGGACCAACATCGCTGCCGGGCCGAAGCGTTCGATTTCGAGGCCCAGATCGGCAAATTCGGCCAGCCGCGCCTCCAGCCGGTCGCAGGCGGTTTCTTCCAGCTCGACGACGTCGGGCACCAACAGGCCTTGGGTTGCCACCCTGCCCTGTGCGGTCGCGGCGCGCATCCGTTCGAGCACCAACCTTTCATGCGCCGCATGCTGATCGACGATGACAAGGCCATCCTCAGCTTCGGCGACGATATAGGTCGCCGCCACCTGCCCGCGGGCCACGCCCAACGGATGACGGACGGCTTCGGGCACAGCTTCTGTCGAAGCCTCGGCGCGGCCCATCAAGGGAGCCAAATCTTCACCGGCAATCGCCGCCAGATCGGCAAAGCTCGACCGCGCTTCTGACAGTCCGGCAAAAGCCGGACGGCGCGCATAATTGCCTTGATAGGCAGTTGGCGGTGCGGCGAAGATCTCGCCTTGCGCTGTCCGCACAGGTTCCTGCTGCCAGTTGGCCAGCGCCGCCTCGGCAGGTCGCTGCACGCTGCGAAAGCCTGCTTGATCGATGGCATGGCGCAATCCCGAAACGATCATCCCACGCACGAATGCCGGATCGCGGAAGCGAACTTCGGTCTTGGCCGGGTGGACATTCACGTCAACCTCGCTCGGCGGCACATCGAGGAAAAGAGCTACCACCGCATGCCGATCACGTGCCAGCATCTCGGCATAGGCACCGCGCACCGCACCGACGAGCAGCCGGTCCTTTACTGGCCGCCCATTGACGAACAGATATTGATGATCGGCAACGCCGCGATTGTAAGTCGGCAGCGAGGCGATGCCACCAAGGCTGATCCCTTCGCGCTGGAAATCGAGTCCAACGCTGTTGTCCGCCAGTTCGGGCGCGGTCAGCGCGGCAACGCGTTCGGGCCGGTCCATCCCCGGCTGCACCGCCAACGTCCGTCGCCCGTCATGTTCAAGCGTAAAGCCGATATCGGGTCGCGCCATCGCCAGCCGCCGAACCGCATCAAGCGCGGCTGCATATTCGGCGCGCGGGCTGCGTAGGAATTTGCGCCGCGCGGGTATATTGGCGAACAGGTTTTCGACCCGCACCCGCGTGCCCGGCGGAATCGCAGCTGGCCCTTCGGAGACCAGTTGCCCATGGTCGACGACCCGATTCCAGCCTTCGCCGCCGCGCACCCGGCTTTCGACGCTGAATTTCGAAACGCTGGCGATCGACGGCAGGGCCTCTCCGCGAAAGCCCATCGTCAAAACCTGATCGATATTGTCGTCGGGCAGTTTCGAAGTCGCATGCCGTTCCAGCGCCAGCGCAATCTCGTCCGGCGTCATCCCGCAGCCATCGTCGGTGACCTCGACCAGATCGAGTCCGCCCGCACCCAGCCTGATCGAAATATTCTGCGCGCCCGCATCAATGGCGTTTTCAACCAGTTCCTTCAACGCACTGGCCGGTCTTTCTACCACTTCACCGGCTGCAATCCGGTTGATAAGCGCGTCGGGAAGCCTTCTTATTGACATCTGCGCGCACCTAGCCCAAGCGCCGCCCTCAAGCGAATCCTTTCATGGTGAAGAAGCGCGATTTTGCTGTTTTGAAAGACGGCAAATTCCTGTAGTGCGACGCGATTGCGACGCGCCGTCATCAAAGGCATTTCAGCCCGCAATCCCACAAACCTCTTTCTGGGTGGAAGATTAGAGAATGTTCAAGCTTTTCCGGTTTGCCTCGCAAGACATGGCAATCGATCTCGGCACGGCGAATACCGTGGTCTATGTGCGCGGACAGGGCATCGTTTTGAACGAGCCTTCGGTGGTCGCCATCGAAACGATCAATGGCATCAAGCGCGTCAAAGCTGTGGGCGACGACGCCAAGCTGATGATGGGCAAGACCCCTGACAGCATCGAGGCGATCCGTCCGTTGCGCGATGGTGTGATCGCCGACATTGATGTCGCCGAACAGATGATCAAGCACTTCATTCACAAGGTGCACGGCAAGCCCCGCATGTTCAGCTATCCCGAAATTGTGATTTGCGTTCCGTCAGGTTCGACTTCCGTCGAGCGGCGCGCGATCCGCGATGCGGCCTCGAATGCTGGCGCGAGCGCGGTCTATCTGATCGAAGAACCGATGGCAGCTGCGATCGGTGCCGACATGCCAGTGACAGAACCCATCGGCTCGATGGTCGTCGACATTGGCGGTGGCACCACCGAAGTTGCAGTGCTTTCGTTGCGCGGCCTCGCTTACACCACCTCGGTGCGTACCGGCGGTGACAAGATGGACGAAGCCATCGTCTCTTACGTTCGCCGACACCATAACCTGCTGATCGGTGAAGCCACCGCAGAGCGCATCAAAAAGGACTTCGGCACCGCTCGCGCGCCTGCCGACGGCATTGGTCACACGATCCACATCAAGGGCCGTGATCTTGTGAACGGGGTTCCCAAGGAAATCTCGATCAACCAGGGCCAGATTGCCGAAGCACTGTCCGAACCCATCGGCACCATCGTCGAAGGTGTGCGCATCGCTCTGGAAAACACCGCACCCGAACTGGCCGCCGATATCGTCGATCAGGGCATCGTGCTCACCGGCGGTGGCGCTTTGATGCAGGGACTGGACGAGCATCTGCGCGACGAAACGGGTCTGCCCGTCACCGTTGCCGAAGATCCGTTGACCTGCGTCGCCATCGGCACCGGGCGCGCAATGGAAGACCCAGTCTTCCGCGGCGTCCTCCTCACCGCATAAAGCTGGGACAAGGGGATGGCGCCGCCACGGCATCGGCGCCCGGGTTTTTCCCGAAGAGCGCAATATAGCCTGTTTGTAACCTATGTGCTGGCGATTGCCGGCGCGATTGTGGCTGGCATATTGCTGCTGATCTCGATTGCCGATCCGACGGGTTTTGCCGCGCTGCGAGCGGGTGCCGCCGAAGTGACCGCGCCTGTCGCGCGCGGCTTTCACGCCATCCGCCGCAGCATCGCTGGCATTGGCGAGAACACCTCAGCCTATCTTGATGCGGCTTCGCAAAATGCTGCGCTGAAGCGACAGGTTGCCGCAAACCAGACCAAGCTGATTCAGGCCGATGCGCTACGCGTGGAAAATCGCGAACTGAAAATCCTGCTCAACCTTCAGCAGGAGGAAGCAGACAATGTCGTAGCAATCGGCAATCTGGTCAGCAGCACAGCTTCGAGCAGCCGCCGGATCGCCATATTGTCGGTGGGCAGCAGCGATGGCGTCGCGGTTGGCTATCCCGTGCGGGCCGCACGCGGCTTGATCGGTCGCGTCATCGAAACCAGCCCGACAACGGCCAAGATATTGCTGCTGTCTGATGCGGAAAATGTCATCCCCGTCATCCGGGTGCCCGATGGCTTGCCCGCGCTGGCCAGCGGCCTTGGCGATGGCACGATCATGATCCGGCCTGTGGATCTAGGGGTCAATAATTTCAAACGTGGCCAAGTGGTTACCACCTCGGGAAGCGGCGGGCTTTATCCGCCCAACATCCCCTTTGCGACCGTCGTCCGAAAAACCAATGACGGTGCCCTCGCCCGCCCGATTGCCAGCCCTGCCTCGAGCGAACATGTGATGGTGTTGAGGCCCTATCAGCAAGCCGCAAAGCAAGTGCTCGACACAGCGTTGGAGGCTTTGCCGAAGAGCGAATCGGCCGAATGAACCAGTTGCTTGCAACAGGGCGCAAACTGCTGGGCACTGGCCGCGAATATGAAAGCCGCATCGATCGCGAGCAGTCGCCGGCAAGGATGCTGCTCGTCCCGATTCTCTCGGTGATGACAGGTTCGATGGCGACATCGACTTTGCCGTTGGTGGCGGGAACGCCATTGCTCCCGCCCTTTGGCCTGTTGATCCTCCTCGCCTGGCGGCTGATGCGGCCCGGCATGTGGCCTGCTTGGATCGGACTGCCGCTGGGGTTGTTCGACGATCTGTATAACGGTCAGCCCTTTGGCAGCTCGGCCTTTGTCTGGTCGCTGTGCATGATCGCTATCGAACTGCTCGACCTGCGCGGCGTGTGGCGCGATCATTTGCGGGACTGGCTAATCGCATCGGTGCTGATTATGGTCGCCTTGCTTGCCGGGCTTGGCATCACCGAACTGGCCTACCAAGCGCCGGAGGCTTCCATCATCGTGCCGCAGATTTTCGTCTCGATCCTGTTTTACCCGCTTGCGGTCAGGCTGTGCGCGCATCTCGACGGCTGGCGGCTCGCTACATGAACGAGAAGCGCGGGCCGACAACCGGACAATTGGAATTCACCTTTTCCCGCCGCGCACTTTTCATCGGCGGGGTGCAGGCGACTGTCGGTGCCGTGGTTGCCACGCGGATGGCCTATATCGCGGTTGCCGAGAACGAAAAATACAAGCTCGCATCCGAAAGCAACCGCATCAACCTGACGCTGATCCCGCCACGCCGCGGCTGGTTCATCGACCGGATTGGCAAACCCATCGCCACCAATCGCGCCGATTTTCGTGTCGACATCATTCCCGACCGCTTGCAAAACCGCGAACAGACGCTGGGCACGCTGACCCGGTTGCTCGACCTCAAACAGGAAGATGTTGAGCGGATCGAAAAGGAACTGAAGGAAGCGCAGGGCTTCCAGCCGGTGCAGGTGGCAGCGGGCCTAGATTATGAAAGCTTCGCCCGGGTCAGTGTGCGCTTGCCCGACCTGCCCGGCATCAGCCCAAGGCAGGGCTTTTCGCGTTTTTACCCCAGCGGTGCTGCGGTGGGCCATCTGCTCGGTTATGTTGGTACGGTTTCCGCCGAGGAATATCGGCTCGACAAAAACCCGTTGCTGATCACACCTGGCTTCAAGGTTGGCAAACAGGGTCTTGAAAAGACGATGGAAATGCGCCTACGCGGTAAGCCTGGTGCTAAGCGGACCGAGGTTACTGCGCGCGGCAAGATCGTGAGGGAGCTTTCCACCCGTTCCGATACGCCGGGCAAGCCGGTGCAGCTGACTATCGATATCGATCTGCACAATTATGCTGCGCGGCGTTTGGGGGTCGAATCAGGATCGGTCGTGGTGATTGACTGCCTGACGGGCGATATCCTCGCTTTGGTTTCGATGCCCTGTTTCGATCCGAACAGCTTTTCCGAAGGCATTGGTCGCCTTGAATGGAAAATGCTCAATTCGGATGAGCGCATCCCGATGCTCAACAAATCGCTGCAGGGGCTCTATCCACCCGGATCGACGCTAAAACCGATGGCGGGGCTGGCTTTCCTGAAGCATGGCATCGATCCCGAGGAGACAGTCAGCTGCGGTGGCGGCTACCGGCTTGGCAATCGCGTCTTCAAATGCCTTGGCAGACACGGATCGATGAACATGCGTTCGGCCATCATGAAGAGCTGCAACACCTATTTCTATTCAATGGCCAACCGCGTCGGTTATGATGCGATAGCGCCGGCCGCAAAGCAACTCGGCCTCGGTCAGGAATTCCCCCTTCCTTTCCAGTCGCAACGCTATGGCACAATTCCCGACAGCGCCTGGAAGCAGAAGAAATATGGCCAAGCGTGGAGCCGATCAGACACGCTGAATGCGGTCATCGGACAGGGCTATGTCAGCGTCAGCCCGTTCCAACTGGCCGTCATGGCCGCGCGGATCGCTTCGGGGCGGATGCTCGAACCCGAAATTCTGCTGAAACAGCGCGGCGCCGCCCAGCATCTGCCTTTCCCCGACGAGCATTTGCAGGTCGTTCGCGACGGCATGGATCTGGTTGTCAATGGCGCGGGGACCGCAGTGCGTAGCCGGCTCGATCTGCCCGATGTCACCATGGCCGGAAAAACAGGAACTGCGCAGGTGCGAGCCATCAAAGGCGGACAGCGGGGCCAGAGCGGCGCCCGCAAATATCGCGACCACGGCCTGTTCGTCTGCTTTGCGCCCGTCGCGCAGCCACGTTATGCGGCCGCAGTGGTGATCGAACACGGACTTGGCGGCGCGCGTGCGGCGGCGCCGGTGGCAAAGGATGTGCTGACATTCCTCTATGATCGCGAAAAGGCGATAGCCTCGCTCGAAGCACTCGAGGCAGGCTGGGGCGGCGGCATCGAAGAACGCATGGCGCGCCAATATGCTGCTTTCCAGGCAGGGCAAGGCGTACCCGCTACCGAACGGAGCGAGATGTGAACGGCATCGTTCCGGCCCCGATAGCGGCGCTTCCCTGGCGCGTCATCTTTGTGCTGTTCGGCCTCGCGACCTTTGGGACCGCTGTGCTGTATTCCGCTGCCGGGGGAAGCTTCGCCCCTTGGGCCGGAAACCACTTCCTGCGCTTTTGCGTATTGATGACGATGGCCGTCGTGATGTCGCGCCTTCCCCTCGATTTCTGGAAGAAAATCACTTTCCCGCTCTACATCATATTGCTGCTCATGCTGATCGCGGTGGAGTTGATTGGCTTTGCCGGCGGGGGCAGCCAGCGTTGGATCAACCTGGGCATCATCACCTTTCAGCCGTCCGAATTGATGAAACCGACAGTGGTGCTGGTAACCGCATGGTTTTTTGACCGCCTGCCGCCATCCAAAATCACCGGCTGGGACGCGATCTGGCCAGTCGCTATCATGCTCGTGGTGCCGAGCATCCTCGTCATCATCCAGCCCGATTTCGACGCGGCCTTGGCTTATATTTTCTGCGCAGCAGTCGTCGGATTCCTTGCTGGCTGGCCGTTGATCTATTTTATCGGCGGCGGACTGGCAGTCGCGATACTTGCCCCTCTGGTCTTCTTCTTCGGCCTCCGCCCCTATCAGCAGGACCGCGTCCTTATATTCCTCAATCCCGAAAATGATCCGCTGGGCGCAGGCTATCACATCACCCAGTCCAAAATCGCGATCGGATCGGGCGGGATATTCGGCAAGGGCTTTGGAAATGGCACGCAAAGCCATCTCGATTATTTGCCCGAAGGCCATACCGATTTCATCTTTGCAACGATGGCTGAGGAATGGGGCTTGCTCGGCGGGCTGATCATCATATCACTCTATGTGCTGCTGATGCGCTGGGGCCTGAAAGTCGCGATGGAAAGCACTAACCGCTATGGCCAACTGGTTGCGGGCGGGCTCACCTGCACAATATTCTTCTACATCATGATCAACCTTTTGATGGTCGTCGGTTTCGCCCCTGTCGCGGGCTTGCCCTTACCTTTTGTAAGCCACGGAGGTTCGTCGATGCTGACCATGATGATCTGCGTCGGCATCATCATGTCGATCGAACGCCACCCGGGAAGGCGCGCCTTTAGCTAAGCTCAACATTTGGTCGCAACCGGGATTGACATCCGAACCGAATCCCGCCAAAGGCGCCCCTCCAAACCGGTGCGAAGGGATCTGCCCCGCACCTGAAATGGGGACGCTTAGCTCAGTTGGTAGAGCAGCTGACTCTTAATCAGCGGGTCGTGGGTTCGAACCCCTCAGCGTCTACCATTCAAGTCATTTATCACTTTGTTTTCAAAAGAATAAATGGCCCATTCAAAAATCTGAACCCACACTCGTTCCCACATTTTGAATTGGACATATTGGGTGGTGCTGGGCCTCGGTGGAACCGAACATCGGATGATATGATGCTTGGCCGTCAATTGCGATGCTCGCTCCCAGCCCGAATTTTGACCGTGCAACGCACCGGCTGCTTCGCATTCGCGGCATATTTCTGGCAAGCCTCGATAGCCTCTCGGTTGTCGCGCAGCAAATCGGCTGCCCGCTCAAGCGCGTTCAAAGCCGGAGGGCTTTCGCTGCGCATGAGGCGCGTGCCTGCATCCCAGCGCGACGATTCGCCGACCATCCTCGCTGCCATTCGCTCGGGCCAGTGCCAATTTTCCGGAAGGGCACGGGCGATAGTTCCGGGAAGGAACGACCAGAGAAGGATGCCGCCCAGCACTCCGCCTCCGACCGCCTGAAAAACCTTGCGGCGTTGGTCCGCACTATTGCGGGCGTGGGATGTGACACTGCGCATATCCTGCGTCGCCTGCCGAAGCTCATTATATGCGTTGTTGATTCGCGTTTGATCGCCGCGCCGCGCTGCCTCCGCTGCGGCTTCGATCCGCCTGCCAAAGCTATCGGGAGTCACCTGCATGGCTGGGTGTTCCTCGATGCAATCAAGATTCTCTGCCATCTCTTCGAGCCGCTTTGTCATCTCCGTCAGGGTCGCCCCATAATCCGGGATAATGATATCCGCTCGCTCGGCGGCTAGATGCTGGACTGCCCGCCGCATGAGGGCCAATTCGCCTTCAAGCCTTGCGAATGCTTCGGCAGCGGGGTCGCTCTCGACCGCGGCCATTTTTGGCTGTAGCTCCGCTTCGGCCTCCTCCTCAATGTCCAGCGTCACTTCTTCGGTATCGGCATTATCCACTTCACTTCTCCTACAGGCTCATTCCAATCGAGCGGGTTCGCTCGAACGACACAGACGCGGCAAGGTCGCGCGACAAATCGCGCCCGATGTCCTTGCCGAGACCAAGTTCCCGCGTCCGGTTGCGGAGCAGCGATTCCACCTGTGGGTCGCGTTCCAGACCTTTCGCCATGTCAGCCATGCGCCCTGCGATACGGCCTGCACCATTGTCGTTGCCGCCTTGCTGCATGACGGCGCGTACCTGCCCTAGCCGCTGCCAGTCATTCACAAAGCGGTCGGCGCGCTGCACAGGATCAACACGGATTTCAGATTCAAGCTGCATGGCGCGGATCGCGCCTTGGCTTCGACCATCGGCTGCCTCGCGGGTCAACTCAGGTTGGCGCTGTAACGCGCTCGCAAGGTCGGCGGCAGCATTGGGCCTGATCGCGTCGAGCGCCTTCCCAGACTTTTCCAATGCCTCCCATTGGTGGGGAAGCACTGGCAATCCTTGCTCGCGCATCTTCGCCATATCGTCGGCGGCACGGGCAAAGCGTTCGACCGCACGACGCTGGTTGGAAAGCCCGTGCTGTTCGGCGGGAAGAGTTTCGAGCTTTTGCGTTTGAGGTCGGAAGCCCGCAAAGATCGACTTTGCCCGTTCTGGCAATTGCCTTGCGATTTCAATGATGCGTTCGCGAAAGGTGATCCCGCGCCGCTCGGCAAATTGCTGTTCTGGGTTATAGTCGCTTGCCATGTCTTTGCCGCGCTCACGGCTGAGCGTGCGAACAAGTTTCGACTGATCGGCAAAGTCATCGCGTCCATAATGCAGGTCAACGCCGTCACGGTGGCGGGACAGCGCGACATAGGCACCGTGGCTGTCCATTCCCGGCGTGGCGAGCACATGCGTCCGGTCTACCGTCATGCCCTGCGCCTTATGGATCGTGGCAGCGTAGCCGTGATCGACATGCGCGTAGTCCTTGGTGTCGAACGTCACTGCACGGCCGTCGTCGGTGCGCACCGCCATGCGCTGCGGCTTTACCTGCTCGACGATGCCCAGTGTGCCGTTCTTGACGCCAAGCCCGCGCTCGTTGCGAAGGAACATGATGCGGTCGCCGGACGCAAATGCACGTTCACCACGCTCGGCTTTCACCGAGACATCGCCGCCCAACTCTCCGCTCGCGCGCATCTTCCCGCGCGCCGCTTCATTGAGTTGACGCACCTCGTCATTGGTGTGGGTGACGATGATCCGTGTATCACCGGAACTGCCCTGCCTGTCACGATCCCAACGCTCGATCAACTCTTCGCGCGCTGCCTCCCGCGTTTCGGTTGGATGCACCATGCCGCGCTCGCCATAGGCCTGAATGGCAAGTCCGGTGCGCCCGGTGGCAAGGTGCCGGGTCGCATCCTGCTGCCAGCCGTCATGCTGGCGGCGGACTTCGCTGATTTCGACGCCGCCATGCCGTTCGTGGATGGCACGGAACGCCGCTCCGGCTTCAATGGCCTGCAACTGCTGCGGGTCTCCAACCAGCACGATTTTCGCGCCTGCATCGGCAGCGCGGGACAGCACGCGCTCCATCTGGCGCGTGCCGACCATGCCCGCCTCATCGATCACCAGCACGTCGCGCGAAGTAAGATGCTCGCGGCCCTTGCCCCATTGATGTTCAAGGCTGGCAATGGTTCGCGACGCAATGTCCGAACCCTTCTCCAGTCCTTCGGCGGCAATACCCGATAGCGCAGCGCCGCGAACAGTGTAGCCAGCGCTTTCCCAAGCCTCGCGCGCGACGCCAAGCATCGCGCTTTTGCCGGTTCCTGCATAGCCGACAACGACGCTCAGGCCGCGCCCGTCTGTAACATGCTCAAACGCCGCGCGCTGCTCTCCCGATAGCAGTAAGCCGCGCTCTTCGGCGCGCGCCAGCGCGCTCGTTTGTTTGTCCTCGCCAACGCGATGCCGTTCGCGCTCAGCCATCAATTCCGATGCGCGCTGCAACCGCTGTTCGGTCTCAATCATCTGGCGCGATGTGAAGCGGTCATCACCGCGTCCGTCCTTGCCCAACGCGATGAAATCGGGCGATGTTCGCACTGCACTTAGCGCCGCATCGAACTGCTCCTTTCCGTCGCTGTGCCGATGCACGAAAATGGCGAGGTCGCGGTTCGTGAAGGTGGCTTGGCTGTGCGTGATCGCATCAAGCGCGACACAGGGATTTGCGATGATCCGTTCGCCGTTGCGCTGTGCAATAGCGCGATGTTCCTCGATGCGTTCGGCCTCAAGCCCGCGCCCACCGATGCGTGAGGCAGCCGGGCCAATCTTGTCCTGCGGCTCCAGCTTGATGCCTTGCGCGTCCAGACTGCGGTGATCGACGCGGGCGTCGATGTCGAGTTCGACTAGCCGCTGATTAACATGATCGGCCCAGCGCTCGCGCCACTGCTCGACCAGCTCTGACTTGTTCCACTCCCGGACCTTCGCGCCGAACCCATCCTTCCCGACTTCGCGCATGGTCAGCATGACATGCGCGTGCGGCTTGGCCAGCCCGTCCTTGCCGATATCCCAGTGGACATTGAGGTCGGCAATCATGCCCTTTTCAACGAACTCGGCTTTGACAAAGTCGCGGGCCAGCGCAATGCCTTGGCTCTTGTTCAGCTCGCGCGGAATCGCGAACTCTACCTCGCGGGAAAGCTGCGCGTCTTTACGTTTCTCGGCGGCCTCGACCGCGTTCCAGAGCTTTTCCCGGTCGGCGAACTCGGGCGGTGCGCCCTCGGGCAGCATTACTTCGGAATGAACGACGCCGTCCTTGTTCGTGAAGTCATGGTCGCGGTCGAGCCGTTCATCGTGCAGCCGTTCGGCTGCACGGTAGGCCGAAGCTGCAACAGCACTGCGCCCGCTGGCGCGGCTGATAACTTTTACCGAGAGATGGAAGATAGCCATGATGGCAATCCATCTACGCCATCAAAGCCACGTCGGCACGACGTATAAGCGCGCCCTCCCATGATAAAATCCTGCTCGGGACTAGGTGGTGTCA